>FSSI02000025.1:0-67627 GCA_900149785.2 Phormidium lacuna HE10JO
TCTCGGAAGGCGGCCAGTAATTCCGAATCAAAGGAACAGAGAAAACACCGATCACTCAACTGGTACGATTGGATCATCTCTAGGATGCGATCGAGGCGATCGCTCGTCCAATTCGATGCTGATGTCATGGCATCTACTTTAAGGTCGAGATAGGCAAATTGAGGAAATTTTGCCACTTCTGCTAAGGTTTGCTCTAAACTCGGGATACCCGCCCCCTGAAAGGTGTCATTAAACCAAGTCCCCGCGTCGAGATGTTGCAGGTGTTTCCAGGGGGTCTGGCTGACGCGGCCTGGGGTTGCGGTGGTGCGATCGAGGGTTTCATCATGAATGACGACGGGAACGCCATCGAGACTTAAGCGTAGGTCAAATTCTAGGGAATCGGCCCCGGCTTGTCGTGCGGCTTCAAAGGCGATTAGGGTGTTTTCGGGGGCGATCGCACTGAAGCCACGATGGGCAATTTGTTCGAGTTGGGTGCTGATCATAAAAAGACTCGCCGTGTTTAACTAAAATAGACACTTAACAATGTACATTATTTTCCTGGGAAAGCCATTTCTATATTGGGTTTGGGGATTAAATTCGTCCTATCAAGTCTGTCTATAATCACCATGTAAGACCGTTAACCCCTTAGACTATCCCAGGTTTTCTGAGTTTATCTACTCCCGCGAGAAGACTCACGTTGTAATCTCTGATTCAACGCTGAGATCAATCGCGGCAACAACCGTAGTACAATAAAAGTGACTAAATAGTGTCATGCTGGTATTTGAGGCCAAGCTAGAAGGAACCAAAGAGCAGTACGAACGGCTAGATGAGGCCATTCGGACGGCTCGGTTTGTTCGTAACAGTTGCCTGAGATACTGGATGGACAACAAGGGAGTTGGACGGTATGAACTAAGCGCCTATTGTGCGGTTCTTGCCAAAGAGTTTCCTTGGGCAAAACAGCTGAACTCAATGGCTCGTCAAGCCTCGGCAGAACGAGCCTGGTCAGCTATAGCTCGCTTCTACGAGAACTGCAAGAAAAAGATTCCCGGCAAAAAAGGGTTCCCTAAATTCAAGAAGCACAAAACTCGCGATTCAGTCGAGTACAAAACCTCAGGTTGGAAGCTATCAGAGGATAGAAGGACGATTACCTTCACCGACGGATTCCAGGCGGGCAGCTTCAAAATGTGGGGGACTCGTGACTTGCATTTCTACCAGTTAAAGCAGATTAAGCGGGTGAGAGTGGTCCGTCGCGCTGATGGATACTACGTTCAGTTCTGTATTGACCAAGAAAGGTTGGAGAAACGAGAACCCACTGGAACAGTTATTGGCTTAGATGTCGGATTAAATCATTTCTACACTGACTCAGACGGTCAGACCGTGGAAAATCCCAGACACCTAAGAAGGTCTGAGAAAGCTCTCAAGCGTCTCCAACGTCGATTGGCTAAGACTCAGAAAGGGTCTAAGAATCGACAGAAAGCTAGAAATCGATTCGCGAGAAAGCACCTCAAGGTAAGTCGGCAACGTAAAGACTTTGCTGTGAAGACGGCATTGTGCGTAGTCCAGTCTAACGACTTGGTCGCCTATGAAGACTTGAGGGTGCGAAATTTGGTAAAAAACCATAATCTCGCTAAATCGATCTCCGATGCGGCCTGGTCAACGTTCCGTCAATGGGTGGAGTATTTCGGTAAGGTGTTCGGGGTGGCAACGGTTGCTGTGGCTCCCCAGTACACGAGCCAGAATTGCTCTAACTGTGGGGAGAAGGTCAAGAAATCTCTGTCAACGAGAACCCACCGCTGTCCCCATTGTGGATTTGTTGCTGACAGAGACCATAACGCAGCTATTAACATCCTTGAATTAGGATTGTGTACCGTAGGGCATACGGGAATTAACGCCTCTGGAGATATCGACCTCTGCCTTGGTGGGGAAACTCCTCAAGGTAAGTCGAGTCGTGGAAAGAGGAAATCTCATCAGTAATGGTGGGAATCCCACGCTATATTCTTTGAATTAGCGTGGGAGGATGTCAAGATCGCCATCAATGAAATGGGCAAGACTCTTATGAACAACACCACTCGGGTCAATCTGCATCGTATGGCCAAATCTCCACGGTTGTTGGCGGGGCTGATGACCCTGTCTCTGACGCTACTTCCGGGTTTAGTTCCTGGGGCGATCGCCCTAGAGAGGCTTCCGGCGATCGCCCGCAACACGCCTGGGGGAGAGTCGGAGATCCAGATTAGCCGGGATGGCGAGAATACCTATAACTTGGCAGTGACCCTAGAGGCCTCAGCCGAAGAAATTTGGTCTGTGATTGCCGATTATGGCAGTTTCAGCCATTTTTTGCCCAACATCATCTCAAGTGAAATCCTAGAGGTTGAAGGGAACCGCCATGTTGTCGAACAAGTCAGTGAGCAACAAGTGTTATTCTTAAACATCAGATCTCGCATACGCACAGAAAACCTAGAAACGGAAAACCAGCGTATTGACTTTCGTCTTTTAGAAGGAGATCTCAATCAACTCGAAGGGTCTTGGATCATTGAAACCACCGAAGATGAACAGACTCTACGCCTAACCCAAACCGTGGCCGTCGCGCCCCCTCCAGGGACTCCTGATCGTGTCTTTCACACGGTATTTCGCCAGTCTCTGACGGACAATTTAGAGGCGATTCGCGATGAAATCCAGCGGCGACAACTGGACTCAACCCCCAACCCCTCCTAACTCTTGTCTCGCTAACCCATCTTGTCGGGTTCTACGTCGGGCCAAGCGTATCTACCGTAACCTTGAGCTGCTTACTGCTGTTTTTCTTCTGCCGCCACTATGACCTCTTCTCCTGACTGGACAGTGGTTCGCAACACCTTTCGTCAAACTTGGGGCTATGCGGATTTCCGTTATCCCCAAGGTGAAGTGGTGCAAACCCTGCTGCAAGACCATGACGCACTGGTGGTGTTACCCACCGGAGGCGGAAAATCCATTTGTTTTCAGTTACCGGCGTTATTGCAGCGGGGGGTGACTCTCGTCATCTCACCCTTAGTGGCACTGATGGAAAATCAGGTTCAGGCCTTGCGTCAGCGTCATTTGCCGGCGGCGGCCCTTCACAGTGAACTCCCGCGATCGCAGCAACGCACCATCATCAACGCCCTACAAACGCAACAATTGCGCTTGCTGTACCTCTCTCCCGAAACCCTCCTGAGTCCCAAAATTTGGCAGATTCTGCGTCAGCCGACGCTTGAGATTAACGGCTTGATGCTCGATGAAGCGCATTGTTTAGTGCAATGGGGAGATACCTTCCGGCCCGCCTATCGTCGTTTGGGGGCGGTGCGTCCGGCCCTGTTGCAAACTCGTCCTCCAGGAACCTCGATTCCCATTGCGGCCTTTACCGCCACCGCCGATCCCACGGCTCAATATACGATTCGGGATGTGTTGCAGTTGCGATCGCCGAAACTGTTTCTCCAAAACCCCTATCGCCCTCATTTAGCCTTATCGGTTATTGCCACCTATACCCCTGGCCAACGCAAACAGCAACTGCTCAATTGTCTCAAAGACCATCCCAATCAATCGGGCCTGGTGTATGTGCGGACGCGCAAAGATAGCGAGGAACTGGCCCAACTCCTGCAAGATCGGGGGTTTGCGATCGCGGCCTATCACGCCGGTTTGAGTCCTGGACAACGGCGGGAGATTGAGCGTCAATGGTTAACCGCTCAGGTTCCGGTGGTGGTCTGTACTTCGGCGTTCGGGATGGGGATTGATAAACCCGATGTCCGTTGGGTGCTACATTTTCATGCACCTTTGTTATTGTCCGAATATGTGCAAGAAATTGGACGAGCGGGACGGGATGGAAAAGCGGCCAAAGCCATCACCCTCGTCAGTGAACCCACGGGATGGCTCGATCCGACCGATAAGCAACGACGACAGTTTTTTGAGCAGCGAGAGCAGTCTTTACAAAACAAAGCCTTTCGTTTAACCCGTCAATTGCCCCGTTCCGGGAGTCTTGAGGGGGCTTTAGCGGTGTCGCCTGAGGCGGCCATCGCCCTGTCGTTGCTTCACAGTAGCGGCCAGTTAACCTGGCTCGATCCCTTTCATTACCAAATCCACACCAGTAAGCCTCGCCCCAATCCCACCAATCAGCAGGCCACTCAACAGATGCAACAGTATTTACGCGATCGCCGCTGTCGTTGGCAAGTCATCTTAGAAGCCTTTGGCTTTGGAGGGAGTGCGAAGGCCTGTGGTATCTGCGATCGCTGTCTGAGTCGCAGAACCTAACCAATGGGGTAGTCGTCGCTTCAGAGAGGTCTGATACCATGAAACTAGAGGCTGAACGCCCCATCGATGCCTCTGTTGACGTTAAGACTCTAAAAAACTCTATGAGCGATCGCCCTAAAAAAAGGCTGAATTTCCTGCAAATCATCAATATGAGTGTGGGATTTTTCGGCATTCAATTTGGCTGGGCGCTGCAAATGACGAATATGAGTGCCATATTCGAGCATCTCGGCGCACAAGCCGACGAAATCCCCATCCTGTGGTTAGCAGCGCCCCTGACCGGGTTGATTGTGCAACCCATGGTGGGACATATGAGTGACAACACCTGGGGACCCCTAGGCCGGCGACGGCCCTACTTCCTCTTTGGTGCTATCCTCAGTTCCACCGCGTTAATCTTTATGCCCCATTCCTCCAGTCTCTGGATGGCAGCTGGGGGGTTATGGATTTTAGACACCTCTAATAATGTCAGTATGGAGCCGTTTCGTGCCTTTGTTGGGGATTTACTGCCACCGGAACGACGTACTCAAGGCTTTGCAATGCAAAGCTTTTTTATTGGGGCCGGTTCGGTCTTAGCGGCGGCATTTCCATGGTTGTTGAATCATCTATTCAACGTTACCAATACTGGCGGCGAACATTCAATTCCGCCAACGATTGAAATCTCCTTTTATGTCGGTGCAGCCGCCTTTTTAGGAACCGTTCTTTGGACTGTTTTAAGTACCGAAGAATATCCCCCTGAGGATTTAGAAGCCTTTGAACAGCAACAAGCTGAACAAGGCGGTTTTGGGGGAGGCGTGGCTGAAATTTGGTCGGCGATTCGGGAGATGCCGGACACCATGCGCCAACTGGCTTGGGTTCAGTCGTTTTCTTGGTTGGGAATGTACTGTGTCTTTCTGTACTTTCCTCCAGCCGTGGCCCGCAATGTGTTTGGGGCAACCAGCCAAAGTTCTGAACTCTATTCTGAGGGGATTGAATGGGCTGGAATTTGCATTGCGGCTTACAATGCTGTCTGTTTAGTATTTTCGTTTATTCTACCGAAGTTATCGCGGTTTACGAGTCGCCAAATCACCCATTGTCTTTGTCTAATTTGTGGTGGCATTGGCTTGATTAGTTTGTGGTTTATTGAAAATCCCTATCTCATTTTACTGGCGATGGTGGGATTAGGAATTGCTTGGTCCAGTTTGCTGGCGATGCCCTACGCGATTCTGGTGGGGTCATTACCGGATGAACGGACGGGAGTTTATATGGGAATTTTCAACGCCTTTATTGTCTTACCCGAGATTCTCGCGTCCTTGGGGTTTGGTTGGGTGATGCGATATTGGTTTAATGAAAATCGGATGTTAGCTCTCGTCAGTGGTGGCGTCGCGATGATTATTGCGGCGTTACTGGTGCTGCGGGTTCAGGAGTCTGGAGTGAAACGCCAGACCCCGGAAGACGCTTTGGATTTACCGGCGGCGACGAGTGTCGCAGAAGGCTAAAGCCGATTGACGTGACTTAAAAAGGTATTCACAATGGCAACAGTTCAACTGAAGAATTTGAATAAAACCTATAACCCGAAGACGATTCCGGTTAAGGATATTAGTTTGACGGTGGAGGACAATGAGTTTCTGACGCTCCTGGGACCCTCGGGTTGTGGGAAGTCCACCACGCTACGCTTGATTGCGGGACTCGAAGAACCGACGCGGGGGAGGATTATCATTGGCGATCGCGATGTGACGGGCCTCAAGCCTGGCGATCGCAATATCTCGATGGTGTTCCAAAGTTACGCCCTCTATCCTCACATGACCGTCTATGAAAATATGGCTTCAGCCTTGCGATTGCGCAAGATGAGCGATAGTGAGATTAAGCAGCGGGTGAGTGAGGCGTCGCGGTTTCTCGATTTGCGGGAAGATTTGATGAATCGCAAACCGGGACAGTTGTCTGGGGGACAACGTCAGCGGGTGGCCTTGGGACGGGCCTTAGTGCGTCAACCGGATGTCTTTCTCTTGGATGAACCTCTCAGTAACCTCGATGCGTTGCTGCGGGAGCGAGTTCGAGCGGAAATTAAGCAACTGTTTGAAAAACAGAATACCCCAGTCGTCTATGTGACTCATGACCAAGTCGAAGCCATGACCCTCTCGACGAAAGTGGCGGTCTTGTATGAGGGAAATGTTCAGCAGTTGGCCCCGCCGAGTGAGTTGTATTCTAAACCGGCGAACCAGTTTGTGGCCGGGTTTGTGGGAAGTCCACAGATGAATCTGCTAACGCTGCAATGTGAGGGAAAGATGGCTCGTTTGGGCCAGGGAAAACTCCCCCTTCCCTCGGGGTTAGCGAATCCTCCCCGTCAGGTGGTGTTAGGGGTTCGGCCCGAAGATCTACGCTTGGCCACCGAGGGGGATTCCCTTCGCTTCCCGGGCCAGGTGTTTTTGGTGGAAAATCTGGGAATGCAAAATCTCCTCAGTGTGCGTTTGTCTTCGCCGGAAAATCAGGCTGATGAGACGGAGGTGCGATCGCTCCTTCCGGCCGATGTGGATTGGGGAGGGGATAGTATTGAACTAGCCGTGTCCCCTGAACGCTTACATTGGTTTGATGTCGAGTCCGGCGATCGCCTGACGTAAGGGATTCAGACGATCTCCTGGCTCGGCTAAACTGCTGTATCGCCAGGGGATTGACCCAATTCTTGAAGCTAAACCCGAACCCAAACCAACATTAAGATTTTCCTAAATCCCTCAAGTTGCGTCACGGTTTCCGAGCTGTGGCGGCAAATTTGCGCTAGAACAGGATTAACTTGGAGAGGTTCAGTCTGTTCTAGATTGAACGGATGACTCCGACCCTAAACCTGAGTTGACCGAGAGACACAACTAACCGATGACACTGACTGATCACGGGGATGAGTTTAAGGATAGGCTTGGAAGGTTCGCGAACCTGTAATTAACGTGATGAATAAGGCTATCGATGACAGACAACTCTATTTCAAACCACCTCGATTTAAACTTCAAGGGAGAAATCTCTTTGTTTTTTTGGGACTGACCCTAGCGGGATTTTTGGGCAACTATTTTAGTCTTCCTCTCTTTTTTGGCGTTGACTTATTATTTGGCAGTGTTGCGACCTTATTGATTGCCTATTGTTTTGGAGCCAGATGGGCAACGTTAGCAGCGGTTATTGTTAATCTTTATACGATTATTCTTTGGGGACATCCCTATAGCATGATCCTCTTAGATCTTGAGGTTCTGTGGATTGGACTCGGTTTGCGGCGATCGTCCCTAAATCTTGTTCCTCTGACTTGTTTGTATTGGCTGTTTTGCGGTGCTCCTCTAGGGCTGATTATTTATATCTTTATCCTCCAACTCCCAGCTCATCTCATCATCTTAGTTGTCTTAAAACTTTTTGTGAACGGCATTTTGAATGCACTAATTGCTAATCTGATTATTTTTAATACAGCTTTTTTGGTGGTTTTAGATAAAGAATACCAGCGGAATTATCCATTTCGACAAGCAATATTTAATGGATTACTAGCCTTTACGATTATCCCCGTATTGCTTTTAATTATTGTGGGAAGTCGATTTCAATTTGAAAGTTTACAAAATCAAGCCATTAGAACTGTTTCAACCTTATCCGAAGAGTTTTCAGAGAACCTAAGAATTACTCGCGAATATCGCTGGGGAGACTTGAATCTTTTTCAAGCCTTAATTGAAGCAAAACGCAGTCCTTACCCAATTAATGTTTTTTTACTAAATGATTCTTATGTGGTCAAACGGTATCCAGAAACCGCAGAGATATTTGACCTGGGTTCGGGTGTGATGGAGAACAAAGGAAATCATGTTTATCAATGGAAACCAGGTGATTCTATGGCCATCATGGCGCAATGGCAAAATTCCTATTACTATACCATTGTCAATAAACTTGGCTTACCTTGGCAAATCCTGATTGCCTTACCGGCTGGGCCTATTGTGAGTCAAGTACAACAATTTTATATTCGCAATTTGGCGGTTTTATTAGGAATTATGGGGGGTGGTATTTTCTGTGCCAATGCCTTCAGTCACCGTTTGATTCAGCCTCTAGCGCAACTAACAAAGGTCAGCGGTAATCTTCCTGACAAAGTCAGTAGCGAAGAACCCTGGACGTTACCCGATACCAACATTTTAGAATTAACCGTCCTCTCAATGAACTTTGAGGTGATGGCTAATGCGTTGCGGGATAAGTTTAAGGAAATCAAACAAACCAATGAACAACTCGAACAACGGGTTATTGAGCGAACCCAACGCTTAGCTGAAATCAATCAAACCTTAGCCGCCGAAATTCAGGAACGACAACGTATTGAAGCAGAAATCCGCAAATCTCAACAACGGCTGGCGTTGATGGTTGAACAAACACCTTTGGCGGTGATGGAATGGAATATGAACTTTGAGGTAGTAAGTTGGAATCCTGCTGCTGAAGAGATTTTTGGCTATCGGGCAGAAGAAGCAATCGGAAATCGGATTGTTGACCTCATTGTGCCACCGGAGTGTGTGGATTATGTTCAGCGGGTGATGGATGATTTAATTGAGCAGAAAGGGGAAACTCTTAGCACCAATGAGAATATCCACAAAGATGGACGGCGGATTATCTGTCAGTGGTACAACACCCCTCTGATTAATCCAGCGGGAGAGTGTATTGGCATTGCCTCCATGAGTCAGGATATCACGGAACAGCAGCGGGCTGAGGCGGAGTTACGGGAGAGTGAACAGCGATTTCGCGATGTATCAGAAGCGGCGGGAGAATATCTTTGGGAGATTGATCTCGATGGCTGTTATACCTATGTGTCGGAGCGGGTTCGGGAGGTGAAAGGGTATGGGGTGCGGGATTTGTTGGGGCGATCGCCGTTTGATATTATGCACAACGAGGATCGCACTCGGGTAGAAGCCATTCTCACACAGGCCACCGCTGAGCAGTCAACCTTTAAAATCGAACATCGTAACGTAACTCCCGACGGCGAAATTGTCTGGGAAGAGGTGAATGGCGTTCCTCATTTTGATAATCAAGGCCATCTGGTTGGGTTTCGTGGAGCGGCGTTGGGGATTACCGCTCGTAAACGCTCAGAATTGGAACTGCGTCAGTCGGAAGCTCAGTTACGCCAGAAAGCTGAAGAACTCGAGAACACCTTACGGGAGTTGCAACATACTCAAAGTCAGTTAGTGCAAAGTGAGAAGATGTCCAGTTTAGGACAGTTGGTGGCTGGGGTGGCTCACGAGATTAACAATCCGGTGAACTTCATTTATGGCAATTTAACTCACGCGGAGGAGTATGTGGAGGATTTATTGGCGGTCATTGCCAGTTATCGAGAGCATTATCCCGAACCCGTTGAGCCGGTGCAAGAGGAGTTAGAGGCCTCGGATGTGGAATTTCTCGTCGAAGACTTCCCCCAGTTGCTCAATTCGATGCGAGAGGGGGCCAGACGTATTCGGGAAATTGTTGCGTCGTTGCGGAATTTCTCCCGTTTGGATGAGGCGGAGTCGAAGCAGGCGAATCTCCATGAGGGGATTGATAATTCCCTGATGATTTTGCGGAGTCGGTTGAAGGAAACATCTCATCGCCCGGCGATTGAGGTGATTCGTGAGTATGGAGAGATTCCGGTGATTGATTGTTATCCGGGCCAGTTGAATCAGGTGTTTATGAACATTTTAGCCAACGCCATTGATGCCTTGGATGAACGGGATGGCGATCGCAGCCCCGAGGAGATGCGAGAACAGCCCAGTTGTATCTGGATTCGTACTCAACCGCAAGGCGATCGCGTCCTGATTTCTATTCGCGATAATGGCAATGGCATTCCTGATCGCTTGCGAGAGACGATCTTTAATCCCTTTTTTACCACAAAACCCGTGGGCAAAGGCACGGGGTTGGGCTTATCGATTACCTATCAGATTATCGTTGAGCGTCATGCTGGCAAAATTGATTGTTATTCGCGGTTGGGTGAGGGAACTGAGTTTGCGATGGAGATTCCCGTTACTCGTGTGACTTAAGGTTGAGGTGGGAGGTTGGGGGCGAGGTTTGATGGAGGCGGCTGTGTCAGCAAACCCTTACATAAGCCGGCGATCGCCTCGGTTTCGCCCCAGAGTCAGCAAAAAAGCCCCCTCCAACTCCCCCTCAAATGGACAAATTGCCCCATAATAGGACACTGATTGTTTTGTGACGGAGAACGAAAGGTCTATGGGTCGTGCTACCAAAGCCGTACTGGCGTACTCAGGCGGAGTGGATACTTCAGTCTGCATCCCCTACATGAAGAAAGAATGGGGCGTTGAAGAGGTCATCACCCTCGCCGCTGATTTGGGCCAGGGAGATGAACTCGAACCCATCCGCGAAAAAGCCCTCACCTCAGGGGCCAGTGAGTCTCTCGTGGCCAACTTACAAGAGGAATTTATCCGCGATTACGCCTTCCCCGCCATTCGGGCCAATGCTCTCTACGAAAATCGTTATCCCCTGTCTACGGCTCTTGCACGTCCTTTGATTGCGAAGAAACTGGTGGAAGTGGCGGCTGAGTATGGGGCTGATGCGGTGGCTCACGGCTGTACGGGTAAGGGAAACGACCAAGTTCGTTTTGATGTGGCGATCGCCGGCCTCAACCCCGATATCAAGGTTCTCGCCCCCGCTCGCGAATGGGGGATGAGTCGTCAAGAAACCATCGCCTATGGGGAAAAATTCGGCATCCCCTCCCCAGTTAAGAAATCTTCCCCCTATAGTATCGATCGCAACCTCCTCGGTCGCAGTATCGAAGCCGGTCCCCTCGAAGATCCTTGGAATGAACCCATCGAGGAGGAGGTGTTTTTGATGACCGAGGCGATCGCCAAAACCCCCGACGAACCCGAATATGCAGAAATCGGCTTCGAGGAAGGATTCCCCGTCAGCATCAACGGCCAGGCCCTGGCCCCAGTGAAACTCATCGAAACCCTCAACGCCATCACGGGCCGTCATGGCTTTGGGCGTATCGACATGATCGAGAACCGCCTGGTGGGGATTAAATCCCGCGAAATCTACGAAGCCCCCGCCCTCCTGGCCCTAATTTTGGCCCACCGGGACCTCGAAAGTCTGACCCTTCCCAAAGATGTCACCCAGTACAAACGGGGAATTGAAGACACCTACAGCCAACTGGTGTATAACGGCTTATGGTTTAGCCCCCTCAAAGGGGCCTTAGATGCGTTCATCGCCGAAACGCAAAAACGGGTGACGGGAACCGTTCGCATCAAGCTGTTTAAGGGGAACGCCCACATTGTCGGTCGTCAATCGGGTAATAGCCTCTACACCGATGAACTCTCGACCTATGGATCTGACGATAAGTTTGATCACAAAGCCGCTGAAGGGTTTATTTATGTGTGGGGACTTCCCAACCGAGTTTGGTCTCAACAATTACGAGGCTAATTGAACCCGTCCTCCAATCAGCACCAGATGAGTCTCTGAGGTGGATTGTTTCAGGTTAGGGTAGATATTCCCATTAGAGCCTTAAACCCCCTGATTTCGTGGAGAAATCGGGGGGTTTTGATGATGTTTCTACCGCCCAACTGGTGCGTTGTGGCAGCGTTGGGAATCTTCCCGTTCAACCCACAACAAACGGATGATTGCATGGCAACCCTCCAGGATGGGTAGAATGACCGGGATTTTCTATGGCATAATAACGAATATAACTATGACTCACCGATGACTGCAAAAGACTACTTTCATGACATAGTTAAAATTGCCCTAATTAAAGATGATTGGTCAATTACCCATGACCCGCTTTTTCTGGACTTTGACAATAGCAAGATTCAAGTTGACTTAGCGGGAGAAAAACTGATTGCTGCTGAGCGAGGACTGCAAAAGATTGCTGTTGAAGTCAAAAGCTTTATGAGTCCGTCTCTCGTGTATGCCTTTCATTTAGCATTAGGTCAATGTTTAAGTTACCGCCTAGCCTTACGAGACCAAGACCCAGGACGGGACTTGTATCTAGCGATTCCTGATTTTGCCTATCGGGACTTCTTTCGTCGTCCCTTTGCCCAATCTGTCCTGAACGAAGCAAAAATTTCCTTGTTAGTGTTTGACCCCAGCCAAGAGGTAATTGTTCAATGGATAGCCGCCGCCCAAAACTAGACCAATATCGCCAAATTGTTGCCGACCTTCTCCAACGCCACAGCCTAGATAAACCCAGTTTTGGTGATATTGAAGTGTACTATTTTGCCGACCCCGTTCATGACCATTATCAGGTCTTTCACGCCGGGTGGAATCGCTCTGACCGGATATTTGGGCCTCTAATTCATATTGATATCCTCAATGATAAAATTTGGATTCAATATGATGGAACCGAGGTGGGAGTTGCCAATGAATTGGTTGACCGGGGAATCCCCAAGCAGGAAATTGTCATCGCCTATCATCCTCCCGAGTTACGTCCCTATGGGGAGTTTGCGGTGTCGTAACGGGGTTAGATACGAGGAAGGATCTGACCGTAATACTTGATTCTTAATAATCGCGTATTGCTTGCTATCAAAAACGTTAAGAGTTACGAAATCAGCAGCGGTTCTTCGGATTGGAAGGCTAGGCTGAGCATATATACTCAAGCAAATATCAAGCCAATTATTATTCCCAGCGATTGAGCAATCAATCGAAGGAGGAATCATGACATTCAACCCATCTCGGACCCTGCAAGGTGTTCTCTCCCTAGGAGCAGCCGTGGGTGTGGGCCTACTCGCATTCCCCGGAGCCGTGAGTCTAGCCCAAGACTACAATGCCACTCCCCTCTACGGGACGTTAAACCTCGATGCCGGGTTTACCCCAGATCCCCAGCGAGTCGATGTCCAGGCCGGAGGTTCAACAAACGCCAGACCCTTAAACCTAGGATCTGGGTGTGTCGGCTATATCGCCACCTCACAACCCGATGTACGGATTCGCTATGAAGCAGGGAGATATGATACCCTCAGCTTCCATGTCACCTCCAATGTTGACACCACCCTCATCATTAACGGTCCCGACGGACAATGGTATTGCAACGATGACTTCGATGGCTCTGTGAATCCTCGGGTCTTGTTTAGTCCCCCCCGTTCAGGACAGTATGACATCTGGGTCGGAACCTATCGTGAGGGACGGGTTCACTCAGCACAACTCGAAGTCAGTGAAGTCTGGCAAGGGAGATAATCCAGCTTTCATGATGGGCAATAAACCCCTTCACATCGGCCAAGCTGTCCTGTAGAGGGCGCCGCTCTGTGCCGCCGTGAAATGCCACTTCATCCAGAGATAAGTGTGCGGCGGGTTGCTTGGCAATGAGTGTCCTGGCTAGGGTGCTTTTGCCTGCTCCAGCGTTTCCAAGAAGAATAACTTTCATGGCTATCCTGCCTCTTCTGTATTAGAACTAACTCGGCCAATAATCTGTATTTGGCCAAAGTTCTTTGATTTCCTCTGCTTGTGTTTCTGCACTGAATCGTTCCCAAACTATTCCATTAACGTCTGTTTCTTCAGTAAACTCTTGTGCATCTGAATCTTCCCAGCCCAAATGTCTCAAACTCCCAGGCTCGCTGGTGCTATCCCGACGTACCGAAAAATTGACCGTCTCGGTTCTCCACAAAGCATACTCTCCCTTGACACTTAAACAAGGTTCACAGTTGAGTCTTTTTGTGTAATCTTTAACCGTTTCTTCAATATCATGCGATGAGATTGCAAGATGTATTTTCTTCATGTTTTCCTGTACTGGTTCTAACGAGAGTTATAGCTGGACTTGGGACCGGTAGTTGTATTAGGTATCATCCCCTAAAATTCCTCGACTAACTCGTGAATCTCATCCGCCATGTTCTGCGGTTGTCCTGATAGGGGAAAAAACAACAAATTGGGAATCTCGGGATTATTTACCAACTCCTCTAAGCGGTCTAATTGCCGTTCGGTAATTGAAATTCCATCATTGGCTATCACATAGCCCATTTCATCCTCAAAATTTTCCTCGTTATAGACCTGAATAAAGGCTCGGTCAATATTCCAAGTTTCCCAATCTGCTGCAAAATACTGTTTCGCCCAATAGGGATTATGATGGCAAATATCAAAACTGACATTCGGATTGGCGTCTTTCATCTCCCGAATCATGGTCTGCACAAAATTCGTGAGTTCAGCCGTGCGATCAACTTGTCCTGGCAACTCAGCATGATACCCTAGATAATCATCCCATTGTACGGCATCAATCTTGGGGTACATTTCGACAAATTCTACCGTGATATCGGTGAAAAACTGGGCTACTTCAGGAATTTCTACATTAAGGACATAATGGTCAACTCCCGGATGGGTGCGATCAATTCCCGGAACAATCCAGCCTTGCTCAACGGCTCGATCAAAAATTGGACTATCTTCATCAAGCTTAATCCCTTTTTCAAAATAAGCGTGAACTTCCATATCATGTTGATGTGCTTCATCAATCAACCAATTTAGCCATTGGTCTTCAAATTCATTGGGACAACTATCATAGCCGAGTTTGGTTTGCATGACCCCGCTGCGATACATGGTGCAACCGTTTCCCCAGACTCCATGAATGATTGTATTGATACCGCGATCGCGGTAATATCGTACTCGCTCGCGAATCATCTCCTCACTGGCATTATTTGTCACCTGATAGCGACTTAAATAAATACCCCGAATTGACTTACCTTCCCAAGTTGCTGGTGATTTCGGGGGTTCCGTCGTCGTTGGCGATGGAGGGGGTTCCGTTGGGGAGGGTTGTGGGGAAGGTTGTAGGGAAGGTTGTTCAGATGATGTTTGCTCAGATGAAAGATTAGGGGATGTAACGGAAGGAGCTGGCGTCGGAGTCGCAGAGGAGTCCTGACGGGGGAACCTGCCAATTACTGGAATTTCTACAGCGAAATCGCGGGGTAAGATATCACTTAAATCTACGCGATCGCGCTGATTAAATAACCAAACTCCGCCAATTGCGATCAAAATCATCACCGAGAACGGAATACTGGCACATCCACAGCCACAACCGCTAGACTTTTGCTTTGTTTTTGACATGACAACCGGTTTTTTTAAACTGCAAACAAGAACAACGTCAATAAAAATTTACTTTTTGTAGCATTCCACATCAATCAACGTCATTGAACCCACTTTAAACTCTCTTAGTCTCCCCATAACCCAACCCCCTCCAAGCTCACCTACCATAAACACATGAGCGAACACCATTAAAACCAAGCGATTAAGAGACTCAGAGGAGACTTCCCGGTGACACCATCGATCCCCCCCCAACGCCCAGCCGACTCCGGCGACGAACCCATCTCAAACCCGTCCAAAACCCCACCCTTTAGCCACATCCTCAACCGTCGCCTGAAACGGCGTCATGTCCTCATCGGCGGACTCTCGGCGGCCGTTGCAGTCCTGTTCAGCCGACCCGTCCTCAAATCCTTACTCAGCGACCCCCCCGCCAAACTCGGCTTCAATCCCATTCCCGTCAGCGACGCCGATACCCTCATCGTCCCCGACGGCTACCGCGCCCAGCCGCTGATTCCCTGGGGAGAACCCATCAGCGGCACCTATCCCGTCTATGACCTGGACAATAGCGGCGAAGACCAGGGAATGCAAATCGGACAACACCACGACGGAATGCACTTCTTCCCCATCGAGGGTCACTCCCCCGATGCGGGTAGTTCCCAGGATGGATTGTTAGTCGTCAACCATGAATATATCGAACCTCGGTTTCTGCACTCAGCCGCCGTGGGACAACCTCTCGGGGCTGGAGATGTTCCCGTCAACGCCGCTGGCCGCCGTGACCCCGACCAGGTTCTCAAAGAGATGAACGCTCATGGTATCAGTATTGTCCGTATCAGCACCTTGGCCGACGGACGCTGGAGCGTTGTGATTGACCCTCGCAATCGTCGCCTGACGGCTGTCACCCCTATGGAACTAAGCGGTCCCGTACGGGGGTCAGCCTTCCTGAAAACCCGTTACAGTCCCGACGGAACCCGAACCCGAGGCACATTAAACAACTGTTCTAATGGCGTAACTCCCTGGAATACCTATCTCTTTTGCGAGGAAAACTGGGCCGCCTATTTCCGTAACGGAGACCCCGACAGCAGCCATCCCCGAGAACAAACCCGCTACGGGGTGCGAACCGAACGGTCTCGCTATAGCTGGGACCAGGCCACCTCGGACGATGACCTGTATCGTCGCTTCGATGTCTCCAGCCGGGGAGACGGCCCTGAAGAGGATTATCGTAATGAGGCCAATGGCTTTGGTTGGGTGGTTGAGGTTAATCCCTTTGACCCCAATGATGTCCCCAAAAAGCGTACGGCTTTGGGTCGTTTTGCCCATGAAGGGGTAATTTTTCAGCCGGCCATTCCCGGTCAGCCTGTCGTTTGCTATTCGGGGGATGATGCCCGGTTTGAGTACATCTATAAGTATGTTTCCACAGACCCCTACGACCCAGCCACGGCTTCGGGGGATTTACTCGATCGCGGTCGTCTTTATGTGGCTCGCTTTAATGAGGATGGAACGGGAGTCTGGCTACCCCTGGTGTTTGGTGAAGGGACCCTCACTCCCGAGAATGGCTTTGCCAGTCAGGCGGATGTGTTGGTGAACGCTCGTACAGCGGCCGATGCAGTGGGGGCAACGCCGATGGACCGTCCAGAATGGGGCGCGGTCGATCCCAATAGCCGCCAGGTCTATTTTACCCTGACCAATAACACCGATCGCAGCGAGGAGCAGGTGGACGCAGCTAATCCGCGATCGCGCAACACTTGGGGCCATATCATCCGTTGGCGTGAGTCGGGCAACAATCCCACGGCGACGGAGTTTGAGTGGGATCTGTTTGTTCTGGCCGGTTCCCCTCGCAATAGCCGTCAACCCGATGGAACCCCGTTAACCGACGCGAATCTCTTTGCAGCCCCCGACGGACTCTGGTTTGACCGCGACAGTCGCCTTTGGATTCAGACCGATATCAGTGAAGGGGTCTTGAATCGGGGAGAATACGCCCAATTTGGCAATAATCAAATGGTCGTCGCGGACCCGGAAACGGGAGAGATTCGCCGCTTTTTAACGGGTCCCATTGGCCAAGAAATTACCGGAGTCACCATGACCCCAGATCAACGAACGTTATTTGTGAATGTCCAGCATCCTGGCTCAACAACCACGGCTGATGAGTTTGCAGCGGGCCGGCTCACCTCGGGGTGGCCCCATCTACCGGCTCATCGCTACCCCCGCTCAGCCACAGTGGTCATTACCAAACTCGATGGTGGGGTCATTGGAACCTAGAGACGCGGCTAGTTCCCGGCAAAACGGGCCACTTCTTCCCCGTCCGGGTTTAAGACGGTTAGACGGATGCCGGTATTGAGACTCACCAATTCCAAACCGTCAATCAAGCGGCGGACATGTTGGTTGAGTTGCTGTTGGGCCGCCTCGTTGTTTTGGCGGTTAGCTTGGCGGTCCAGTTCCTGAACGCGGGAGACGTATTCCGGTAGCAGTTTAACCTCGAGGCGATCGCGGCTAACTTGATACTCACAAATCTTAGGTGCGCCATTACAAAGCCGCTGTAAGTCGGACTGGGCGCGGTTCATCGCTTCGGAGATTTGTTGTTGGGCGATCGCTTGCACCAGCGCATTGGTATAGCCTTGGATTAAGGGACGACGTTGATCACTATAGGCTGTATTCTCTGGGATTTGCTGCATATAGGCGATCGCTTGTTGCCACTTGGCGATGGCCGTCTCCCATTGTTGTGCATCCTGAGCCACTCGTGCTTCATCCGCCACCCGTAACCCTTGCTGATGTAACGTCTGAGCCGCCTGTTCCTGACGATGCCGTTCTTCGGCACTGATCAGTTCAGGGCCATAACTTTGAAACAACTGCCGCGCCTCCCGTTGGGCCGTGGTTTGAGGGGGAACGCGCATCAAGGCCCCAACCGCATTACGCCAACTGGCATAGGTCTGTTGCCAGGTTTCGAGATCCCGGGCCTGACGTTCCTGAGTTCGAGCCACCTCCGCTGCAAGCTGAGCCGCTTCAACCTGTTCTTGACCCCGACGCTCTAGGATGGCTCGTTGCTGCACCGCCCTTAAGTTATCACGGTACTCGCTTAACTTGGCTCGGGCCAGGGGATAGGCCGGGTTTTCTGGATCAATGGTTTCTAACTCAGCAATGGCTTCGAGCCAGAGGCGTTCCATCTCTTGCCATTCTTCAATACGATGGGGCGGATTTTGGCTGAGTAACGCCGCTTGGTAGGCCAATCCTAGCGGCGATCGCGCCGCCTGTAACTGTTGCGATCGCCCCTCTAGGCGATCGAGCAAGCGACGGGTACGGCGATGATGACGAGACCAGGGGGGGATCCCCTCTAACTGGCTTCTCGCCGCTTCGAGCTGCTGCTGAGCCTCGGTTAAGGCATCCGTTGAGGGAGATTCCGTTAACTCCTGTACGGTTTCACTGCTGATCTGCTCAACCCGTTGCAACCGTTCACAGG
Source organism: Phormidium lacuna HE10JO (assembly GCA_900149785.2). Lineage (GTDB taxonomy): Bacteria > Cyanobacteriota > Cyanobacteriia > Cyanobacteriales > Geitlerinemataceae > Sodalinema > Sodalinema lacuna_A. The sequence continues at coordinate 18,620 of FSSI02000025.1, forward strand.
ACCCCAAGACACAGGGCCGAGTCAACGCCCAACTGGCTCCGAGTAGGGCCAGCACTCCTGCACTCAGGGTGACTAAGGCTAACGTCAACGACGGGCGATCGAACCCAGACGCTGAGTGCGGGGTTGCCCCCATTCGGGTCATTCCCGTTGGCCGGGGAGGTACAGCACCTCGACGAGAAGGAATGCTTCGTTGAGGCGTTGAAGGAGCAGCAGAGCTTTGCATCGTTCTCACTTGACCATGAACAGTTGACAGTTGAGCGGGTGTCACCTCATCCGGGTCAACCCATTGGCTGGATCGATTTCCGCCCTTGATTTGGCGCCGAATTGCGATCATTGTATTACATCGATTTCTCGTTTAAGGCAACATATAACCCGGAAAACCTTTATAGCATCAGCTTTTGAGCGAGTTCATCCATCCAAAGAATGACAAAAAATAAATAACCTTACCAGATTCTGAAAACCTATGCTAAAGTGTGCCTAGACATCCGTTCGACGGCGGCGTTGTATCGCCGTGGCAACCTGGTGGAGACATCAATTGTCGCGACAGGCATCAGCCCATGTTTGTGAACCCTTGTCTTTTCCTTTTCTCGGTTCCTGGAGTTGCTCCATGTCAATTTATATCGGTAATTTGTCCTACGACGCGGTTCAAGAAGATCTCGAAGAGGTCTTCCGTGAGTATGGCACAGTCAAACGGACTCAAATCCCTGTTGATCGTGAAACAGGTCGCTCACGTGGTTTTGGGTTTGTCGAAATGTCTTCAGATGAAGAAGAAGATCGAGCGATCGAAGCTCTAAACGGTGCAGAATGGATGGGTCGCCAACTGCGAGTTAATAAAGCTAAGCCTCGTGAAAACAATCGTTCACGTCAAGGATATTCTGGCCGGGGTGGAGGCGGCGGTCGTTACTAAAACGGTTCGTCGTTAACCGTTGATTGGTGGTTTTCGCCGGTTAACTGTTAACAATAACCCCTTTAAGAAAATCTCGAATAATTAACAGATAGCGATTAAAGTTTTGCTACTCGGTATGGCGTGGACATTGTGTCTGCGCTATTTTTAGTTGGAGAAGGCAAGAGGCAAGAGGCAAAAGAAGGGAACAGGGAACAGGGAACAGGGAACAGGGGAAGAAGAGGCAAGAGGCAAGAGGCAAGAGGCAAGAGGCAAGAGGCAAGAGGCAAGAGGCAAGAGAAGGGACTACCGGAACGGCTTAAACGCACTGGTTCACGAATAATAATCAACCCTAATTAACAGCAACTGACTATGTTTCACCCTGACATGATTGACGACGTTAAACAACAGATGGACATTTATGATGTCGTCTCCGAACAAGTCGTCTTAAAAAAACAGGGGAAAGACTTTGCTGGACTGTGTCCTTTCCATGAAGAAAAAACCCCGAGTTTCACCGTTAGCCCCAGTAAACAGATGTTTTACTGCTTCGGCTGTGGAAAAGGGGGCAACGCCATTACCTTTCTCATGGAAATTGGACAAGCCTCCTTTAGTGACGTGGTTCTCGATCTCGCCCAACGTTATAACGTTCCCATTCGTACGCTCGATCGCGACCAACAAGACGACGTTCAACGAACCCTATCCCGGCGAGATCAACTCTACGAAATTCTCGCCCTGGCCGCCCGTTTCTTCCAACACGCCCTCCACCAACCCCAGGGCGAAACCGCCCTCAACTACTTAAAACAAACACGGGGATTGACTGACGAAACTCTACAATCGTTTCAACTGGGGTACGCCCCCGACGGTTGGGAAACCCTCTATGGCTATCTCGTCAGCCAAAAAGACTATCCCGTTGAACTCGTCGAAGCCGCCGGCTTAATCATTCCCCGTCAAAAAGGCAGTGGCCATTACGATCGCTTCCGTAATCGGGTCATGATTCCCATCAATGATAGTCGTGGCCGTGTCATTGGCTTCGGAGGGCGTAGTCTCGGGGACGAACAGCCCAAATATCTCAACTCCCCCGAAACCGAACTGTTTGATAAAGGCCACACCCTCTTCGCCCTCGACAAAGCCCGTCAAACCATCGCTAAAGTCGATCGCGCCGTGGTGGTTGAAGGCTATTTCGACGCCATCGCCCTCCATCATGCGGGAATCAGCGAAGCTGTCGCGTCCCTCGGAACCGCCCTCAGTGAAGCCCAAGTCAAACAACTACTCCGCTATAGCGAATCCAAACAGATTCTCTTTAACTTCGACGCCGATGCAGCCGGAACCCGGGCCGCCGAACGGGCCATCGGCGAAGTGGCTAATCTCGCCTATCGGGGAATGGTACAACTACGGATTTTGCAAGTTCCAGGGGGGAAAGATGCCGATGAATTTCTCAAAGCGTCATCCGCTGCTGACTATATCAACCTCATCGAACAGGCCCCCCTTTGGATTGATTGGCAAATTGAACAAATTATCGGCGATCGCGATCTCGCCCAAGCCGACATCTACCAGCAAGTCGTCCGCCAACTCGTCACCTTGCTAACACAACTGCAAAACTCCACCACTCGCAGTCACTATATCCACCATTGCGCCCAAAAACTCTGTCAAGGAGACTCCCGGCGGGTTCCTCTGTTAGAAGAAAACCTCATCGCCCGCTTACGGCGTACCAAGGCGCGAGAGAAACGCCGTCAAGCCCCCAAGGTTCCGCCTCACTCGGAGTCCTCCACCCCCTCAAATGCCGTCAATACGGATGCCAGTCATACTGACACCGAGAGGGAAGCCGAGGTGATTGATGATGAGGATGACGACGCCGACTTACAACTTCCCATCGATAGCGATCGCGCCCTCCTCGAACGGGCCGAAGCCCTACTGTTACAAGCCTACGTCCATTATCCCGACGAGCGATCGCACATCATCGCCGCCATCGGTGAACTCGAAGCCCGAGACATCTATTTCAGCCTCTCTCACCATCGCTGGTTATGGCAAAGTTTAGAGGCGATCGCCCCTGGCCCCCACGACGATGCTGGGGTATTATTCCAAAAGCTACAACAAACCTATCCCGACGATTTGGCCATGTTGCAACAAGTCAATGGTCTGTTTCAGCCCAGCGAACTGGCAGAATTGGAAATGCAACGAACTGCCCTGGCCATCCGATCCGCGACAGCGGCGATCGAGCGCACCATTTGTCATAAACGCTATCGTCGTATCCTGGAATTATGGCAAAACACCGACTCCCAGGAGAATCCCCAACAAGCCCGTCACTACCAAGACCAACTCTATGCCGAAAAGCAGCATATGGACAATCTCGATCGCACCCGCCAAACCAACCTCACCGAACTGGTTAGTCTAACCTGGAATCCCCCCCTACTCGACGGCCAATAGAGAACGCAGAGGCAAAAAATTTTTCTTCCCCCGTTCCCCGTTCCCCGTTCCCTATTCCCTTATCTTGCCTCTTGCCTCTTGCCTCTTGCCATCCCCTCTTGGGAGGGGTTAGGGGTGGGTTATGCCTCTTGCCTTTTCTTCCCCTGTTCCCTGTTCCCCGTTCCCTATTCCCCACCATGCCCGACATCCTCGAAACCCCCGAAGAACAAATTGCCGTCATTGAAGCCAACGTCGTTCAAATTGCCGAGGTGGCCGATCGCGGCTATCAAGATAGCGGCGAAAAAGGAACCGTTGTTCTGCTGCGTCAACTCGACGACAACAGCCCCACCTTAGAAGATTGGCAATTCAAATATCGTCCCATGAGTCGCCTCGACGATATGCTGTCGGATTGGAAACAAACGAAACTGCAAGACATGATTATTCGTTATAACCCCGACATTTCAGTAGTTTGTACCTTCCTCTATCCCAACGGCGCTTATAGTAGTTATCATTTCGGTAAGCCCGAATCGTAGCCATAGAGATCCCATGTTTCAGGCCACTCGCCGGCGACTGGTATTGTGGTACACCAGCATTACCGCCCTGTTGTTGCTGCTGTTTGCCACGACGGTCTACTTGTATGTGCGTAGTACCTTGATCGATCGCGTCGATGATACCCTGAAACATTCCTTAGAAGTGGTCGAGCGATCGCTGGCGATCGAAGAACAGCCCCAGGCCAACGGCTTTCCCAAACTGCATCTCAACCTTGACGCCAGTTTTGGCGACAACGCCAATAGCCTCGAAGAAGATCGCATCGATATCGAATGGTTTAGCCCCACGGGGGAACTGCTGTGGTCCACCCTAAGCGAACCCCTCAACGTTCCCATTACCGCCAATCGCGCCCCGCAAACAGTGTACTTGCAGGAGGGAGACTCCCCCGAGAGTCAGCCTATTTTGCGACAAATCGCCGAACGCATCAGCCGCGATCGCCAAATCATCGGTTATTTACGAGTCAGCCATCCCTGGTTTGAAATTGCCCGCCCCAGTCGCGATTTAGCCATCGATCTCAGCTTTGGCCTGATCGTCATGATTGCCTCAGTCGCCGCCACGGGCTGGTGGCTGTCAGGATTAGCCATGAAGCCGGTGGGAGAGTCGTATCAATATCTCAAACAGTTTACCGCCGATGCCTCCCACGAGTTACGCAGCCCCATCGCCAGTATTCAAACTCAAGTACAAGTGGCCCTAGCTGATCCTGAGATCGCCGCCAGTTCCGGGAAGCCAACCTTAGATAATATCGAACGCCTCACCCGACGATTGGGCCGTTTGGTAGATGATTTATTGTTTCTCACCCGTCAAGATAGTGGCATGGTGGCTTGGCACCCACAACCGCTGTCTGTCGATGCCTTGTTGTTAGATGTGGTTGAAGAACAAACGGCGATCGCCACCTCGAAAGCGATTCAGCTTCAGTTCCAGATTTTGGACATCGAACCGGAGACGTCGTTATCCGATGACGATCCCTTTGCTGTTTTGGGGGATTGGGATCAACTGTTTCGTCTGTTCCTCAATGTGTTGGGCAATGCGTTGCGATATACCCCTGAGGGGGGCGACGTTCAGGTGACACTGGGCTATTGTCCCCCCAGTCGTCCGCCCGCGTCGGCGAAAGCCTCAGGAACCGTTGTCGTCACCATTCGCGATACGGGAATTGGTATCCCCCCGGATGCCTTACCCCATGTGTTTGAGCGTTTCTATCGGGTTGATCCCGCTCGTCGCCAAGACTTAGGGCATCTCTCGGGATCTGGCTTGGGGTTGGCGATCGCCCAAACCATTGTCCAACGTCATGGCGGCCATCTCGCCCTAGACAGTTGCCTCGATCAAGGGACAGACGTGGAAATCGTCTTGCCGGCTTATCTACCCAGCTAGCCTCTCAATCGGCAAAATACCGCCATTGCCCCAATTCGCCCAGTCTTTTCTGGTTCTCAAGATTAGAGTTTCTCAATCTATCTCTATCTCAAGATAGGGGAAGTTCCCGATATTTTTTGTTAAAGACACCCCTCGGCGATCGCCACATTTTTCAGTTTGTAGCCAATCTGACCAAAATCTCGATGACAATTCTGTAGAAAATGTTAATATTATTTTAATAATCACCGTTCAGCCCGACCCAGTTGTACAAGCTATTCCACCCATTGACCCAAATTAGTTGCAATTTCTAGTCAGTCGGCCAGGGAGATTATTTTGCAGCTTCATTGTCCCCAAGCTATCTAACAGCGAGGGGTTGAGAGGCGAACAAGAACAATTTGATAACCGTAAGCTTGTGTAAATCTACACAGACGAGGAGGAGTACAGCAACAACCCCAAATTATTAGATCTGATGGTCATCTCCAATCCATCATCTTCAAAAAGATACGGTCTGCGTTTACTCTATCGCCCAACAATTTAACGGGTGTTGGGTTCATTAAGAACCAGTCATCTATCAAATCTTAAACCGAGTCAAGCGGTGTATGCGGGAAGCCAAACAGCCCGGTGTGCAGTTCAATCGCTCTCCTGACTTGAATTCTATTCGCGCTATATTTCTCCTCATGACCTATTTTTTAACCTCCCCTCGCAAAAAATCACCCTCTTCTCCTGCGAACCCGAACCCGAACCCGTCTCATACGACTCCTGTGATCCTGGACTCCCTCTTTAATCGTATGAGTGAAGCCGGTTGGTTAGTAGATTGGCCCAGCGGTAAATTTCTTTCACTGAACCCAGCCGCCGAAACCCTCTACGGACGGCAAGCCAGCCCCGTCTGCACTCCACCTCGCTGGCAGGATACCATCGCCCCAGAAAATCGAGACTTTGTCTGTCAACAGATTGATCACTACCTACACCAGCGTCAAACCAATCCCAACCAAGCCGATCTCAACCTCGACTATGCCCTCATTCGCCCCGATGGCCGGCTTCGTTGGGTTCGCAGCCGTATTTGGCAATATGCTGGACCCTCAGGACTCCAACTGCAAGGGTTAACCCTAGATTTAACCAACCAACGGGAACTCTACGACCAAAAACTGCAATTCGAGAAACTGGCTTCCAATGTCCCCGGTGTCATCTATCAATATGTCTTGCGCCCCGATGGATCGTCTTATTTTTCTTATATGAGTCCCCGCTGTCGAGATCTCTATGGATTAGACGCGATCGCCTTGGCCGGAGAACCCGATTTAGCCTGGAGTTTGATTCACCCCGACGATGTCGATCGCTTTAATGCCAGTGTTGCAGAATCGGCAAAAACCCTAACCACCTGGAACCACCAATGGCGCAACTATACCCATTGCGGGATTCTCAAGTGGTTTTCCGCCACCGCCCAACCTGAACAGCGGGCCAATGGAGATATCGTCTGGGATGGGATGATGATCGATATCAGCCCACAGAAACAGGCCGAAGTCGATCGCGATCGCTTCTTCGACTGCGCCTTGGACTTATTCGGCATTGTCGGCTTTGACGGTTACTTTAAGCGTCTGAATCCCGCCTGGGAGAAAACCCTAGGCTTCTCCATCGACGAGTTGAAAGCGCAACCGTTTTCCAACTTTATCCATCCCGATGATCTCAAACGCACCCAAGCCGAAGTTGAGAAAATCAGCAACGGCGACAACACACTTTGGTTTGAAAATCGCTATCGAACTCGCGATGGTGACTATCGCTGGCTGGCTTGGCGAACCGTTAGTTTTCCCGAGGAAGGGTTGATGTATGCCAGCGCCCGCGATATTACCGAAGAGAAACGCATCGAAGCCGAACGAGAACGGCTGATTACCATTCTCGAAGCCTCACCGGATTTTATTAGTAGTGCCGATCTCACCGGAAATATCACCTATATCAATCAGGGGGGACGAGATATTGTTGGCTTAGATGCGGATGAATCCGCCAGTCACTATCATGTCGGCAACTTCATCCCCGAGACGATGATAAATTTTTTTGAAACCCAAGCCATTCCTAAAGCGTTGCAGGATGGCGTTTGGAGGGGAACCGCTAAACTCAAACGTGCTGATGGAAGCTACTTTCCGGTATCTCAAATCATTCTCCATCATCCGGCCACCGACGATCACGAGGGCTATCTCTCGACGATCGCCCGCGATGTGACGGAAAGCCAAGCGATTCAAGAATGTTTACGGCAACAAGAAGAGTTTTTACGCAGTATTTATGATAGTCAGGGGAACTTAGTATTTGTTCTCGATCAAGCTGACGATGGGGAATGGCGTTATGCCGATTGGAACGCAAGTACTGAAAAAGTTGCCGGAATCCGCCGCGAGGAGATTCGGGGTAAAACGCCATTGGAGGTGTTTGGCCCGACTATTGGCCAAGATTTCCTCGATGGCTATTTGCGCTGTCTAGCAGCGCGAGAGACGGTGACGGTGCAACAAACCTTCCCCGATGGCGATCGCACTCTCTATTTTCAAGCCCATCTGACGCCTCTGTTTGACGCTCAAGGGGAGATTACACGCATCGTTGGCAATGCCACTGATATCACAGAACGTAAGGACGTTGAACTGGCCTTAAACGCCTCGAAAACTCGTTATCGCCGCTTAGCACAACAAGAAAAACTTGTCAATAGTATTTCTCAGCAAATTCGTAAATCCCTGGATCTCAAAACCTTGCTCGATAGCACCGTTCAGGCTATTTACGAAATCTTAGATGTCGATCGCTGCTACCTACTGCTCTACAATGAAAATTCCCAAATCCCAGATTTAGAACTCGCCACAGAAGCCAAACGAGAGGATCTTCCGAGTCGTTTGGAAGAGTATCATTCCAGTTTCTTTGAACTGTTGAATCATCTGCTTCAGCAACGCCATTCAATTCGAGTCGATCAGCCCAGCAATCTCGAAGATGGTAGATTACGGCAACAGATGAATCAACTCGGTTATCAATCCCTATTGCTGTTTCCCATCAACAGTGGTGACGGGAACATCGGCACCCTAGCCTGTAGCCGCGAAATCGCCGCCAAACCCTGGAGCGATCGCGATGTCGAACTGCTTCAAGCCGTCTGCGATCGCCTAGCCATCGCCATTCAACAAGCCGTACTTTACCAACAATCACGACAATCCGAACAACGGGCGATCGCCAAAACCAGCGAACTCGAACATACTCTAAAACAACTGCAACAAACTCAAACTCAACTGATTCAAGCTGAGAAAATGTCCGGTTTAGGGCAATTGGTGGCGGGAGTTGCCCATGAAATCAATAATCCCGTGAGTTTCATCTTTGGAAACCTCGTTCACGCCAAAGAATATAGTCAAGACTTACTTGAACTGATCGGCTTATATCAACAGCATTGCCTCGAACCCCATCCTGAGATTAGCCAGTTTATCGAAGAGATTGATCTCGACTATCTCATCGAGGATATGCCTGATCTATTTAGTTCCATTGAAACTGGGGCCTTACGGATTCAGAAAATCGTGCGATCGCTGCGAACGTTCTCCCGTCTCGATGAAGCCGAATTGAAAACCATTAACCTCAACGAGAGTCTCGACAGTACCCTGATGATTCTCGCCAGTCGTCTGCGGGGTAATGAGACTCGCCCTGACATCGAGTTAGTCTGTGACTATGGTGAACTCCCCGAGGTGAGTTGTTACGCCGGCGCCTTAAATCAAGTCTTTATGAATTTGATTAACAATGCCGTCGATGCGATTGATGATTCGGGCCAAACCCAGGGAGTGTTAACCCTAGAAACCGCTGTGCATGATAGCAGTGTTGTCATTAAAATTCGTGATAACGGCAGTGGGATTCCCGAAGCAGTCCGCGATCGCATTTTCGATCCCTTCTACACCACCAAGCCAGTCGGCAAAGGAACGGGCCTGGGTTTATCCATCAGCTATCAAATTATCGTTGAACGCCATCAAGGAACCCTCACCTGTGACTCAACGCCAGGAGAAGGAAGCACGTTTGCGATCGAACTTCCCCTAAAAAACGATTCAGGACAACCGTAAATTCATCGCGAGTGGATAGAATGATCCCCCAGGGAAGGATTAGGGCTGGTTTCTTCCCTGTTCCCTGTTCCCTGTTCCCTATTCCCTATTCCCTATTCCCTATTCCCTCTTCTTCCCTGTTCCCTGTTCCCTATTCCCTATTCCCTATTCCCTATTCCCTATTCCCTCTTCTTCCCTGTTCCCTGTTCCCTGTTCCCTGTTCCCTCTTCCCTAATACAACTCAAACTCCAACAAACGACAATCTAAACCCCCACTGGATAAAGGAATCCGACGAGCGGGCCGTAATCCTACTTCTTTTGCAAGTTCTCGATTTCCAGTAAAGACATACGCCGTCCACCCTTTGAAGCGTTGCTTAAAAATATCGCCAAGGAGACGATAGAAACTTCGTAGTTCTTGAACATCTCCGAGGCGTTCCCCATAGGGAGGATTACAAATCAATAAACCGCGATCGCTCGGGGCTTCAATCTCCCGGATATCCTGGGCGCGAAACTCAATGAGATCCTGAACCCCAGCAGCGGCGGCATTCTGGCGGGCCTGTTCTAACACCTCATCATCCACATCACTGCCACCAATATAGGCCGGACAGGTATCTCGACGGGCGGACTGGGCTTCATCTTTTAACGATTGCCAGAGTTCAGCATCGAAGTCAGGCCAACACTCAAAGCCGAAGCGTTCCCGAAATAGCCCCGGCGCGATATTGGCCGCCTGTAACGCCGCTTCGAGGGCTAGGGTTCCTGAACCACAAAGAGGATCGAGAAAGGGGAGTTCTGGGGAATAGCGGGCTAACTTGAGGATAGCGGCGGCCAGTGTTTCCTTGAGGGGGGCGGTTCCGACGGCGGCGCGGTAGCCGCGACGATGGAGACTGCTGCCGGAACTGTCTAAACTGAGGGTGGCGCGATCGCGGTGGATATGGAGATTCAGCCGTAAATCGGGATCCTCGAGATCGACATTAGAACGAGCGCCAAACTGTTGTCGCTGTTGATCCACGATGGCATTTTTGACTTGCAGGGCGCTGAAATGGCTATGATTGAGGGCGCGATTCTTGCCAGTACAGTCGACCGCTAGGGTGTCTTCGGGAGTAAGATACGTTTCCCAGGGGAGCGATCGCACTTCCTGATAGAGTTCCTTCGCCGACGTACAAGAGAACTCAGTCAGGGGCATTAACACACGAAACAGCGTCCGCCCCCAGAGGTTGGCTCGATAGAGGAGGGCGCGATCGCCTGCAAAGGCGACACCTGAAAAGCTGGCCTGTACTGATTTAGCTCCCAACTGAGTCAGTTCTTCAGCGGCGATCGCCTCTAACCCTGGTGCTACCGTTGCAAAATACCGTTCCACGTCTATTTTCCCAAGAACTTTCCCAAGAACCAAAACCCAGCTTACGTTAACATAGTTGGGTTTGCATCGCGGAACACAAAATCTCTATGACCCGAGCTATCCTAGAAACCGATAAAGGCGTCATCAACATCGACTTTTTTGATGAAGATGCCCCCAACACGGTTAAAAATTTCGTCGAACTCTCTGAAAAAGGGTTTTACGACGGACTCAACTTCCACCGTGTCATCCCCAACTTCATGATCCAGGGGGGATGCCCCAATGGAACCGGAACCGGCGGCCCCGGCTACACCATCAAGTGCGAGATTAACAAAAACAAGCACGTTGCTGGAACCCTGTCCATGGCCCATGCTGGTCGTGACACCGGCGGTAGTCAGTTCTTCATCTGCCATGAGCCGCAACCGCACCTCGACGGAGTTCATACCGTCTTCGGCCAAACCCAAGACATGGACATTGTCAACGCCATCCGTCAGGGCGACAAAATCAAGTCCGTGAAAATCGAAAAATAAGCACAGCCAACAGAGTTTATGACCGCAACATCCGTACAAATCAAGCATGAAATCAAAGATCCGTCTCTTGCCACCCTCGGCAAGCAACGGATTGACTGGGCCGGGCGAGAAATGCCCGTTTTGGCTCAAATCCGCGATCGCTTCGAGGCTGAAAAACCCCTAGCGGGCATTAAACTCGTTGCCTGCTGTCACGTGACGACAGAAACAGCCCATTTGGCGATCGCCCTCAAAGCCGGTGGTGCTGATGCCCTTCTCATCGCCAGCAACCCCCTCTCGACGCAAGATGACGTAGCCGCGAGTCTCGTGGTCGATCATGGGATTCCCGTCTATGCCATCAAAGGCGAAGACGCCGAAACCTACGAGCGTCACGTCCAAATCGCCCTCGATCATCATCCCAACATCATTATCGATGATGGCTCCGACGTGGTGGCCACAATGGTCAAAGAGCGTCAGGATCAGCTCTCGGAACTCATCGGCACCAACGAAGAAACCACTACCGGTATTGTCCGTCTGCGGGCGATGTTCAACGACGGGGTGTTAACCTTCCCTGCCATGAACGTCAATGATGCGGATACGAAGCATTTCTTCGACAACCGCTATGGAACCGGCCAATCGACCCTCGACGGGGTCATTCGAGCCACGAATATGCTGCTAGCCGGTAAAACCCTGGTGGTAGCTGGGTATGGCTGGKGCGGTAAAGGTGTCGCCCTACGGGGACGCGGTATGGGAGCCAACGTCGTTGTCACGGAAATCGATCCCGTTCGCGCCATTGAAGCCGTGATGGATGGCTTCCGGGTGATGCCGATGGCCGAAGCGGCTCCCCTCGGTGATTTGTTCATCACCGTGACGGGTAACAAGCACGTCATTCGTCGGGAGCATTTTGAGGTGATGCGCGATGGCGCTATTGTCGCCAACTCCGGTCACTTTGATATCGAGATTGACCTGAAATCCCTCAAAGAGATGGCCAGTGACGTGAAAGCCGTTCGCCCCTTTACCGAAGAATATCGCCTCAACAGCGGTAAATCTGTGGTGGTCTTAGGTGAGGGTCGTTTAGTCAATTTGGCAGCGGCTGAAGGGCATCCTAGCGCCGTTATGGACATGAGTTTTGCGAACCAGGCCCTAGCTTGTGAGTATCTGGTGAAAAACAAGGGTAAACTTGAACCCGGTCTTCATTCGATTCCTGAAGAGATTGACCGGGAAATTGCCCGTCTCAAACTTGTGGCGATGGGAATTGACCTCGATAGTCTCACTCCTGAGCAACATGAGTACATCAACTCTTGGCAGTCGGGAACCTAGATCGGGTCGATCGCCCTCCCCTCTTCGGAGGGGTTAAGATCATCTCGGCTGGTGAGGCAACGGTAAGACGGGGGCGAAAAGTAAGACGGGGGCGAAAAGTTTTTCGCCCCTACAATACCGAAATACCCTTGCCTCTTGCCTCTTGCCTCTTGCCTTCTCTTCCCCTGTTCCCCGTTCCCCGTTCCCCGTTCCCTTACTCCTGTGCCTAAGAAACTATCGACAGAGCTTGAGGGCTATTTTTTTGCCGAAGATCGCTGCGATCGCGTCAGTTTGACCGATATGGTGGCGATCGCCGGGGAACGGGCCTTCGGCTTCCTATTAGTACTATTATCCATTCCTTCGGCGTTACCCATTCCCGCGCCCGGCTATTCGATTCCGTTTGGAATTGTCATTTTTTGGCTTTCGGCTCAGTTGGCTTTAGGACGAAAACGACCCTATTTGCTGAAACGATGGCTGGCTAAAGATGTTGCCCTAGAGACGGTTCGGGGAATCTTGCACAAAGGACTTCCCTGGCTACGACGGCTTGAAGTTCTCTCTCGTCCCCGCCTGAGTTTCATCTGTACCCAGTTGTGGGGACGAGTGCTGATTGGCATTGCGCTGTGTTTGATGGCAATCTCAATGATGATCCCCATCCCACTCACCAATACCCTGCCGGCGATTGGTGTGTTTGTCACCGGCTTGGGACTATTTGGAGATGACGGTGTCGTCACCCTAGGGGGATTAACGATTTGCTTGATGGGATTGATCCTAACCACCTCAATTTTGATCTTTGGCTATGAGGCGGTGTCTGTGGTGATTGAGATGATTAAGACCACCATTCGGTGAGAACCGGGGCCATGACGGCCCAATCCCAGCCGTATTGCCGGTGTTAATCCTGGCGTTATTCTGACCTTAATTCTGGCCTTATTCGATAAACAAAGCCCGTGAGGTGATATCCTCTCGATTTAAGGGCTGCTCAGAGCGAGGTTCAGTTTCTGGGGGAACTAAGGTTCCGAAGTCCTCGCTGACGGGTGCAGGGGTGTGGGCAAATTGTTGGTTATTGAGTCCAACATGAGGCGAGAGTCCTGAGACGGCGGCCACGAACATCGCGGCGATCGCCGTTCCACCCCAAGCCAGTCGTCGTTGTCGCTGTTGCCGCATCCGAGCAAACACTTTAGCGGTGGTTTCCTCCGCCGACACTGGATTGTCAGCCACAGGCATCAATTGTACGCCTGAACTGATACAGGATAACTGTTGATAAATCTGCCGCGCTTCGGAATCACAGGCTAGCAAACGCTCTGCCTGTTTTCGTTCTTCTGGGGTGACTTCTCCATCGAGATAGCAACTGAGCAAAACAAACAAATCTTCTGTTCGTTCAGCATCGTGAGCTTCGGGGGAGCCTCCAAATTGGTCGTCGAAATGGTTGAGGGTCATGATGCAATTCACCACCTAGCTGTTCAAAGGTAACAGCGACGTATTTTAGGGTACAATCCGCCACTTCCGTAGTTCTACTGAAGTTCTACTGACGTTTGACTAACGTTTGACTAACAACAGCTAACTGCCTGTAATCGATTAAAGTTGGTCAAGGGTTAGGGATGATGTAAGCCCTAATGGTCCTGGGACAGACAGTATGAATACGGTTCATACTGGGCTTGACGTATAACCCTGGGTCTAAAGTTCCTGATTCGGCTTAACTGTCGATGTAGTTCTTTAATTCCGATTGTAAACGATGGCGAGCGCGAGCAATACGGGACTTGACGGTTCCGAGGGAGACGCCTGTAATTTCGGCAATCTCTTCATAGGCCATCCCTTCGATTTCTCGCAACACAATCGTGGTGCGGAAGGCTTCAGGGAGGTCGGCGATCGCCAGCCGCAGTTTACTATAAAACTCATCAGTGGCTAGGGCATCATCGGGGCCGGGTTCATCGGCGGCAATTTCCCACTCTCGTTCCCCATCATGGGTTCTGAAGGTGGCATCGAGAGAGAGGGGAGGACGAACCCGCTTGCGTTTGCGCAGTTCATCGTAAAACAGGTTGGTCGTAATACGACTGAGCCAACCTTTGAACTTCACGGGATCTTGGAGTCGGCGGACATTGCGATAAACGCGAATCCAAACCTCTTGTGCTAAATCAGAACGATCTTGCCAATCGGGAGCTAGATGATAAAGAACCTTATCAACGTAGGATTGATAGCGACGTAATAGCTCAGCGAACGCGGCCCGATCTGGGCGAGCGCCAAGCTGGCAACGACGAACTAAGTCTAAATTTGAAAGCTGAGCCGGAGGAACCACGGGTGTTTGGGGAATGGTCGCCTCAACCGCAGACCAAGATAATGAAATAGAATGTGTCATGGGCATATCGGGGCGATCTCGAATCTACCTATTACTGGGAAGACGTTGCACTTATGCTAAGAGTTCCCGGATGCTCGCCCCTAGCCTGTGGTTAGGTTGATGAACTGTCACGGATTTGTCTCCCATCTTAGGCGATCGCGTCGCGGGTCTCTCAGCTAAGAAACGCCGATTTGCCCTTCATCTGTTACCGCCACTTGGCCGCCGCTTGGCCGCCTCTGTGACCCTCCCTGTTTTAACCTCATCTGATCATGAACAGCATTGTGACATTTTACCGAGACGCAGAACAGATTGATGTTCTCAATGCCGAGGCGCAGATGCTGTTTGGGTATTCGACGGAAGCGGTACAGGGGCGATCGCTGACTCTATTATTCCCCAACTGGGGCAAGACGGATGACCCCAACCTCGGACAGCACGCTGATGGTCATCGGTTTTCCTGTCAGGTTGAGGTGCTTCAAGGCGCGGAGATTGGGGTGATTACCTGTGCGCCGGCTGTCCCCGAACCCCGACCGGTTCATGATGTGACGCTGTTACAGCGGTTCGTTGAGGACGCTCCTACCGCCATTGCCATGTTCGATCGCCAAATGACCTATCTACGGGTAACCCGTCGTTGGTTGAGCGAGTTTCATCTGCAACGACAGTCCCTTTTGGGGCGATCGCATTATGAAACCTTCCCCTTATTTGAGCAAGATCCCGAGGCGATGCAACGTTGGCAACGTCGTCAACAGTCCTGTTTGGCGGGGAACATTGAAACCGGCGATGATGAACCCGTTTGTCATGCTGACGGGAGTTTAGATTGGTACCGTTGGGAGATGCGGCCCTGGAAAACCGAGACGGGAGAGATTGGCGGGATTCTCCTGTGGACGGACAACATTACCCACACCAAAACCGTCCGCGATGAACTCTATGAAGCCAAGGAAGCGGCTGAGGCGGCCAATCGCTCCAAAAGCACCTTTTTGGCGAATATGAGCCATGAATTGCGTACGCCGCTCAATGCCATTATTGGTTACAGCGAAATGCTCAGTGAGGAGGCCCAAGAAGACGGCTATGAGGAGATTGCCTCAGATTTAAGCAAAATTCGCGGTGCGGGGAAACATCTGCTGTCCCTGATTAACGATATTCTCGATATCTCCAAAATCGAGGCGGGACGCATGGATCTCTATATTGAGGCCTTTGACTTAAATACCCTAATGCTGGAGATTGAGGCCACCGCCACGCCACTGATTGAGGAGAAAAATAATCGCTTGATTCTCAATGGGGACGCGGAATTGGGCAATATGTACGCCGATTTAACCAAAGTGCGGCAAGTGTTGTTTAACCTCATCAGTAACGCCGCTAAGTTTACTGAGGAGGGGGAAATCACCTTCGCGGTGCGACGAGAACAGATCGGCGATCGCCCCTGGATTGCGTTTGAGGTCAGGGATACGGGGATTGGCATGACGGATGAACAACTCGATAATGTCTTTACGGCCTTTAGCCAAGCCGATGCCTCGACGACTCGGAAATATGGCGGAACGGGGCTAGGGTTGGCCATTGCCCGCCATTTCTGTCAGATGATGGGGGGGGATCTTCAGGCCAGCAGTGAACCGGATGTCGGATCGAGTTTTATTGTGAATCTGCCCGCTGAACCGATTGATATTCTCGATGATCCCGTCGAAGAGGGCAAGAAACGGGAGAACAGTGGCCGGTCAACTGGGGTCATTTTGGTGATTGATGATGATCCTGATACGTTGGATTTAATCTCTCGGCGCTTGACAAAAGACGGGTTTTATGTAGAGACCGCCAACAATGGTGAGGAGGGTCTGGCTAAGGCCCGTCAACTTCATCCCGATGCGATTATTCTCGACATTCTCATGGAAGGGATGAGTGGCTGGAATGTTCTCTCGGAACTCAAGGCTGATCAAACTCTGGTGGATGTTCCGACGATTGTGGCTACGATTCTCGATGACCGTAATATTGGGTTTACTCTGGGGGCCTCAGACTATCTGGTGAAACCGGTGGATAACCAGCAACTGACGCGGTTGTTGGAAAAATACCAACGGCGTTCGGGAAACCAATATCCTCCCCGCCGCGATCGCATTTTGGTGGTCGAAGACGATGATATGACACGGGAGATGATGCGGCGGACGTTAGAGAAATGTGGCTGTAATGTCGTCGAAGCCAACAATGGACGCGCGGCCCTCGATGCGGTGGCGGCTGAGGTTCCCCAGTTGGTGCTGTTGGATCTGATGATGCCGGAAATGGACGGGTTTGGCTTCTTGGCTAAATTCCGGGAAAATCCTCAATGGCGAGGAGTTCCCGTGGTGGTGGTGACGGCGATGGAGTTGACGGCCAGCGATCGCCAACGACTTGATGGCTGTGTGGTTCATATCCTCGAAAAAGGAACCGCCACTCGCGAGGAACTGTTGTATGAGGTGCGGGAGCGCTTGTTGTCTAGTCTCAACATGTCCTCCACAGAATCGTCACGACAATGGGAGAATGAATGAGCTGTATTGAGAGAATCACCACCGTACACCTGAAATCCGTCTAATGAAATCCGTCTAATGAAATCGGTCCAGGCTGTGGGTCGTTCTTGACTCAAGGAATGAGATCGCCGCTGGAGACTTGCCGATGATGGTTAAAATCTATGGCTAAAATTTTACTGGTTGAAGATAACGAAATGAATCGGGATATGCTGTCGCGGCGTCTCAGACGTAAGGGCCATGAGGTGGTTGTGGCCACCGATGGCGCGGAGGGGGTTGATCTGTCTGTCCGTGAAACCCCTGATCTGATTTTGATGGATATGGGGTTACCGGTGATGGATGGTTGGGAGGCGACTCGGACGATCAAAGCGGCGGCGAAAACCCAGCAGATCCCGATTATTGCCTTGACGGCTCATGCGATCGCCGGCGATCGTGAAAAATGTCTCGCGGCTGGCTGTGATGACTATGATACGAAACCGGTGGAGTTTCCCCGTTTACTGGCAAAAATCGAAAGCCTGTTGTCGTCTCCGTCATCTTAAGTCGATTGCTCCGTTGTGTAAGCCGCTGTGTAAGCCGCTGTGTAAGCCGCTGTTATTCTGCCAAGGTTTGTTTTTTACCATGATTGATGATGCCAATTCTCAACGCCTGACGCGGCTGACTCAACTGGGGATTGTTGCTGGTTTTGGGTTTGTGGCGATCGCCTGGTTTTTGGATCTCTGGGCCAATCCCAGTTCCCAGGGACTCTCGCTGTTGCAACGCCATTTTCAGAACCCCGTCTTGTGGCTGGTTGATACGATACCGCTCCTGAGTGGACTGGTGGCCCGTCGCTTTGGCCAACAAATTGCTCGCCGAGATTTAGAACAACAGCAACAACGCCAAACCTTGAAAAACCAAAGTCGGGCCTTGGTGGATTTGGCTCGTAATCAACAGTTTGAAACCGGTAGCATTTCGGCCACTCTGAAAGGGATTGCTCAGACGGCGGCCCAAATTCTCAATGTGGCTCGGGTGAGTTTGTGGCAGTTCGATGGCGATCGCCTGGTGTGTTTGGAGGTCTATTGTCGTCAAACGGACAGTCATCGTAAAGGAACGAGTTTGGCGATTCGTGAGATTCCCAATTATACCCGCGCCCTGGAGAGCGATCGCTGTCTCGCCATCTCGGATGTTAACGCAGACCCCCGTAGTCAAGCCCTGGCGGCTGCTTATTTCACCCCTAACCAAGTTGTAGCCGTTCTCTGCGCTCCCGTGCGTTTAGGGCGCAAAATGGTGGGGGTGGTGTGTTGTGAACAGGCCCATAGTCCTCGACGGTGGACGGTGGAGGAACGGACGTTTGTGGCTTCGATTGGGGACTTTGTGGCCTTGGCTCTGCAAACGGGCGATCGCACCTCCGCTGAAGTGGCTCGCTGGGAAAGTGAAGAACGGTTCCGCTGGCTCTCGGAGGCTACCTTTGAGGGTATTATCATTCATGCTGATGATGCCATTCTCGATACGAACCAGGCTCTGGGAACCCTATTTGGCTATTCGGATACAGAACTGCTGGCGATGAACCCGCTGCAACTGTTCGCCCCTGACTGTCGGGCCGCGGCCCGAGAGCCGCTGCGATCGGGGTCGGAGAAAACCTCGGAATTGACGGGACTGCGGCGAGATGGCAGTCTCTTTTCGGTAGAGATTCAAGGACGCTCTCTTCCCTATTACGGTAATAAAGTGCGGGTGACGGCGGTGCGGGATATCAGTGAACGCAAAGCCGCTGAAGTGGCTCTACGGCAGAGTGAAGCTCGTTATCGAGCTATTTCTGAACTGGCGTCGGACTATATCTATGCTGCTGAAGTTAGTACCGAGGGGGTTCTGATGGTGCAATGGGCCACCCAGGCCTTTGAGGAGATTACGGGGTACAGCATCAAAGACATCCAAGAGCTGGGAGGATGGTCTGAGATCATTTACCCCGAGGATCGACCCCAAGCCCGTCGGGTTCCGAGCAATAATAGTCAGGATTGGGATGGAATGCGGGAATATCGTATTGTGGCTCGCAGCGGCGAGATTCGTTGGTTGCGCGATTATGCTCGTCCTGATGGTGATGAACTGGGGAATGGTTCGCTGGGAGAGACTCCGTTACGCTTACTCGGTGCGGTGAAGGATATTACTCTGGCGAAACAGGCTGAGGAAGAACTGTATCGAGCGAAAGAGGCGGCGGAAGCGGCGAACCGCTCCAAAAGTGCTTTTTTGGCCAATATGAGCCATGAATTGCGGACTCCCCTTAATGCCATTATTGGCTATAGCGAAATTTTGCAGGAGGAAGCTGCTGAGGAGGGGAATGAGGAGGCCGTCGAAGATGTGCAGAAGATTCGCACGGCGGGAAATTATCTGTTGGCGTTGATTAACGATATCCTCGATATCTCGAAGATTGAAGCGGGGAAAATGGAGCTTTATCTCGAATCCTTTGATGTCGGGATGTTACTTGAGGAAGTTTGTGTGACGGTGGAGCCGTTGGTGGCGAAGAATCAGAATACCCTGACGATTGAGGGGGATGCTGAGTTGGGACAAATGCAGGCGGATTTGACGAAGGTGCGACAGGTTCTCTTGAATTTGCTCAGTAATGCGGCCAAGTTCACTGAGGCGGGACAGATTACCCTGGAGGTGACACGACAGGCGCAGACGATTCGCTTTCGGGTGGTGGATACGGGAATTGGGATGAGTGAGGAGCAAGTTCGTCAGTTGTTTGAACCCTTTACTCAGGGGGATGTCTCGACGACGCGCCAATATGGCGGGACGGGATTGGGGTTAACGATTAGTCGCCGCTACTGCCAGATGATGGGTGGGGAGATTACAGTAGAGAGTGAATTGAATCATGGTTCGACCTTTTTGGTTGAGTTACCCTTGATGGTTAATCGCTTGGCGATCGCCCTGAAGTCTTCGGACTCCTCCGATTGAGGCTGGCGGCATCGGCTAAACTGGGATAACGGTTCGCGATGGGCGATCGCCTCACGTTTCCGAGTGTTAACTGAGTGTTAACTGGGGGCTGACTGGGAGGTTGTCTGGAGTCTTGGTTCAATTCTGGGTTCAATTCTGAGCTCAATTTTTGGCTCGATTTTTTGCTGACTAGAGGAGTTCGTTCATGACATCGCCGGAAACTGCTAGAGTCTTAGTTGTTGATGATAATGAGGCTAACCGAGATTTACTTAGACGACGGTTAAAACGCCAAGGTTATGAGGCGATGGTGGCAGAAGATGGCTTTCGCGCTCTGGAGTTGATGGCGGAACATCCGTTTGATTTGGTGTTACTCGATATCATGATGCCGGGGATGAATGGCTATCAAGTCCTCGAAAAAATTAAAGCAGATCCGGAACTGCGAGATATTCCGGTCTTAGTAATTTCAGCCCTTGACGACATTGAAAGTGTTGTAAAATGTATTGAATTAGGGGCAGAGGACTATTTACCCAAACCCTTTAATCCGATTTTGCTAAAAGCGAGATTGGGGGCGTGCCTGGAAAAAAAGCGCCTAAGAGACCAAGAAAAGGCGTACCTCGAAAAACTCACGATTGAGCAAACAAAATCAGAAAAGCTATTACTGAGTATTTTGCCGAAGCCGATCGCAGAACGACTCAAGCAAAATCCCAGAACCATCGCCGATAGTTTTGATGATGTTAGTGTGTTGTTTGCTGATATTGTTGGGTTTACGAAGTTATGGTCGCGGATTTCTCCGACGGAGTTAGTGGAATTACTCAATGAGATTTTTTCGGGGTTTGATAAGTTGGCGGAGAAAAATGGCTTAGAAAAAATAAAAACCATTGGTGATGCCTATATGGTGGTGGGAGGCTTGCCGATTCCTCGGCCGGATCATGCCGAGGCGATCGCCCAGATGGCGTTAGATATGCAAACCCGTATGGCCCAGTTTAATCGCGGGGATCATGAACCCTTTAGTATTCGCATTGGCATTAACACGGGTCCGGTGGTGGCGGGAGTGATTGGCACGAATAAGTTTATTTATGATCTTTGGGGCGATACGGTCAATACTGCCAGCCGTATGGAGTCTCATGGTATTGCCAATACGATTCAAGTCACTGAAGCCACCTATGAACGTTTAAAAGATTGCTTTAATTTTGAACGTCGAGGGGTGATTGATGTCAAAGGAAAAGGTAGAATGACAACGTATTTACTCCTCGATCGCCGCAGTCAATGCCCATAAATGCCCATGAATGATGCTGTTGTTTCCTGTTACGGGCCGGGCCATCGGGTCTTAGGCAAATTATCCCCTTGGTTCGTCGGACTCGTTAGCCTGACTCTAGCCAGTCCAGCGATGGGCCAAGCCAGTCAAAACTGGGTGACTCCCTGTTTAGAAACTTTGCAGCAGCAGACGACGCTCTCAGTCCCTCCTGGGGAACTCAGTCGTCCGGTGACTCGCGGCGAGTTGGCGGAGATGCTGACCCCGATTCGTGTTGGACAAACGCCTTCTGAAGAAGGTCTCCCCTACTTAAACGAGGGGAATGGGATAGAAGTCGAGACGGTGAACCCAGGTCAATATGTCTCTCGGGGACAACTCTGGCAGATGTTAACGGAGGAGTTGGGCTATCAGGCGGCTGGGCCGGCTCAGGAGACCTTGAACCAGTATTATCGAGATGGGATTTTAGTACGGGATGATGGGGCGTTAGAGGCGATCGCAGCGGCGGCGGAACGAGGGTTAGTGGTCAATCCCTCGGGGTCTGATTGGCTGTATCCTCATCGGTTAGCGACGCGGGCCGATGTGGCGGCGAGTCTTTGTCAAGTGTTGGCGTTGGACCAGCCTGAATTTATGGGGTTAATTCCCTCGCAGTTTGTGGCCCCGATTGAGGTTCCCGAGTTGCGGGGGGTTTGGCTGACGAATGTGGACAGTGAAGTCTTGTTTTCCTCTCAGAATCTACGGGAGGGGTTTGAACGTTTGCATCGTCTTAATTTTAATACGGTGTATCCGGTGGTTTGGAATTGGGGCTATACCCTCTATCCCAGTCAAGTGGCGGAACCGGTGATTGGTCGCGCTGTAGACCCGGAACCGGGGTTGCAGGAGCGTGATATGTTGGCCGAGGCCGTCGAGTATGGTCAGGAGTTGGGGTTACGGGTGATTCCCTGGTTTGAGTTTGGGTTTCAAACTCCCTCCTATTCAGAACTGGCGCGACGGAATCCAGAGTGGTTGACGCAACGGGCCGACGGAACTCAGACGATTATGGAAGGGGAACATGAGCGGGTTTGGTTGAATCCGTTTCGCCCGGAGGTTCAGGAGTTTATTCTCGATTTGGTGTTAGAAGTCGTCGAGAATTACGATGTGGACGGAATTCAATTTGACGACCATTTAGGGTTGCCGGTGGAGTTTGGTTATGATGCCTATACGGTGGAGTTGTATCGCCGTGAGCATGATGGAAATGACCCACCAGAGGACTTCAATGACCCGGACTGGGTGCGTTGGCGGGCAGACAAAATTACCGAGTTTGTGGGGCGAACCTTTGAGGCGGTGAAGGCGGTGAAGCCGGATGTGGTGATTTCGGTATCTCCGAATCCGCAGCATTTTGCCTATGCACGCTATTTACAGGATTGGCAACGTTGGCAGGAGTTAGGGTATATCGAGGAGTTGGTGTTGCAGGTGTATCGCAGTGATATTGAGGTGTTTATTGGTGAGTTGAACCGCCCGGAGGTGGAGGCGGCCCGGCGTCATATTCCGGTGGGGATCGCGGTTTTGGCGGGGTTACGCAATCGTCCGACGGAAATGCCGTTAATTGAGGAGAAGGTGCGGACGATTCGTAATCAGGGGTTTGCGGGGATGTCGTTTTTCTTCTATCAGAGTCTCTGGGATTGGTCGGAGGAGTCTCCGGTGCAGCGTGAGGCGGGGTTGGCGGAGTTATTCCGGGAGGCGATCGTGGCTCCGGATGTGATTGATTAGTTGTGGGGGCGAAAAATTATATTAGTTTTTTTGGTATTTGCGGAAGCCGTCCAAAATATCGGCGAACGTCTTGGGGCCATACTTTTCAAAACCCACATCGTCTACAAAAGCAAAGTCATACTTGACCTGCTGCTGCAACCGGTTTACGTCCTCGCACCACTGCCGCAAACGCTCGATTTTTGGGCGCACGTCTAGGTCTTCCTGACCCTTGGTTTCAACAATCACTACACGCCCATCGTTCAATCGCACAATAAAATCGGGATAGTAGTTTGAAATGTCGCCAGCGGCGTTGACATAATCCAGCTTGAAATGCACCGCGAGATAGTTCTTGGCATAAGCGGCCACGTCTGGGCATTGTTCTAGGAAAGTGGCGAACTTTAGCTCAAACTGGCTGTCACCAATTACCCGGTTGAACACCGATTTTTGGGAAATCATGTAGCCTTGATCTTTCACCACAAACGGCCGGGTCTTGCGTAGCCCGATGGTGTCCCGGATTTCGGCATCGCCTTTGTCGCGAACGGTCAGCGCGTTAATCGCCCGTTTGAAGGTCTCGATCACCGTTTTTGTGGCGGCTACTTCCGAGAGGTTGCGCAAGGTATTGGCGGATTCGAGATCCACCGTTCTGCCAAACAGGGCGTCGCGCACAAAACCCTTCACTTTGCCATAGAGTATGTCATAACCGCTGACTAGCCGCAGTTCCTTCATGATTGTCTGGGTGAAATATGCGATCACACTCCGGTAGTCCGCAACACCGGCACTATTCAACACCGTCGTGTGGCTTACTTCACCCGTGGTGATATCCTTGAAGACGATCTCGCGCTGTTCTTCCTCGCTAAATGACTTATAGGCGACTGTCTGAAAGGAAAAATCACTAGGGTCGAGATCCGCTAGGTTCTTGTATTCCCGATACACCCTCGGCGTCAATACCGGGATCTCGATATCGAGATCATCAATGTCCTTTTGGGGGTTATCATTGTCTACCTCCACGATGAGCGGCGTTTTCGGCTTCGTACCTTGGCCCATGGCCTTGCGTTCGAGTTCAACGCCCTCGGCCTGAATCGACTCCACAAAATCCATAAAGGCATCCGTACCCACGACGCTCACATACTCTTCCGTATTGCCCGGATACATTTTGCGCAAACCCCGCCCTAGGGTCTGCTCCGGCAGAATGTTGCTCTTGGCTGAATAGGCGCGCAAGCCGACAATGGTGGTCACATTCTTGACATCCCAGCCTTCTTTGAGCATCAGTACCGAAACAATCGCCTTGTAGGGGCTGTCGTAGGAGTCGATCTCGTTGGCCTGTTGGCGCAGCCGTTCCAGCTCTTCTTTCTTTTTGCCGGATTGCGCCTCGGAAATTTCTCCGTTTTTCTTGGTGTGGATGGTTAGCACTGCCCCGGCAAAATCAGAGTAGCGGTTCTCCAGATACTCAGCCACCTCGTCACAGTTGCGCGTGTCATCGGTCATGATGAAGAGGATCACCTTCTTGCCCAGCTTCTGGTGTTCGTCGTAAGCCTTGCGCCATTCGATCACCCCAAGGTCGAGATAATCAGCATACTTTTCGGTGAACTTCGCGCTTTGCTTCTCGGCCAGCTTTGCCCGGCTGGCTGCGTCCGGCAGAACCGGGTGCTTGACTACATTCTGCGAAATCGCCTCGACCAAGGCATAATCGGCCACGGTTTGCACGAAGATTGCGCCGTTGTTATGCTTGGGCGTTGCCGTTACATCTACTTGCAGGCTTAAGGCGCTATCCTTCTGTAACAGCCGGTTATGAATATCCTCAATCGACTTGAACCATGCCAGCTTCGCATCGTGGATATGGTGCGCCTCGTCGTTAAGAATCATCAGTTCGTCGATGTCCCGCACAATCATGCCCAGATCCACATTAGAATCGGTGGTCTTGCCTGTCGGCCGTTTCCCGAAGAAATAGTCCATGGTGTTCTCGTCGTCGGGTGAGGGCATGACCTCCTCGCCAGAATAGACCCGATGGATATTAGTCAGGAAGATATTACCCGTGGCACGGGTCACGTTCACCTCATCTTGCTTATGCAGGGTAAGCTGAAAGTCGTCGCGCCAGTTGCGTCCGTCATAGCCATTGTCCGGTAGCACCGGATCGTCGAAGAAAATCCGCAGGCCCTGGAAGTCGTGATAAATCCGGTCTAGCACGATGATGTTGGGTGCGATGACCAGAAAATTGCGCGACAATTCCGAAGCAGGTTCATAGAGCTTGTGGTAGAAGCTCCACGCCAGGGCCAAGCTCATCACCTTGGTTTTGCCGCTGCCGGTGGCCATTTTGATGACATAGCGCCGCCAGCTCTCGTCAAACATCCCCGCTGACACCGCGCCGCTGGAATCGAAGCGCATCAGGTCATATTTATCCTTTGCCTTCACCACGTCGTAGAGATAGACAATGGTTTCAATGGCCTCGCGCTGGGCGAAGTAGTAACGAAAGTTGAACGTACTGCCGTCGGCTTTGAGCAGCAGGTGCGGCTCCTCGAACCACCAGTTGAGCAGGCTCTTGCTGGTATCGCTCGCGTCCTCATAGCCGCTGTCGCGAAACTCCTTCACCTTGCGGCGCAGCTGCGCAACTAGGGGCGGCATGAGCTTGTCCATGGTGTTCTCGCGCAAAGCCTCGTCTGCCGGGAACCAGCGAACCTCCGGGTCGAGGATCGCGTGCGGGGAGTCGGGGAAGTCGGGGTGTAGTGCCATCGTCAACCTTTATCTTTCTCTATAGTTTCACCGGGTTCGAGTCGCACTAGCTGCCCGTTTTGGTAGATGACGGCGTATTGACCGAGTCGTTGTTTTTGTTCCAGTGCCTTGACAACTGCACGCTGCAAGACTTCTTTTGCTTGTTGTGACAGGCGTTGTGTTTCATTCATGTGGCATCTCTTTTAACATGGCATCGTAACGTGTTTGGTCTTCCACTTGCCGACCAGCGACATCCTGATAAAAGATCACGGTGGGGGTTTCTCCAGAGTTATCGAGACAAACAGTCAAACTGCACAAG
Organism: Phormidium lacuna HE10JO; assembly: GCA_900149785.2. Taxonomy (GTDB): domain Bacteria; phylum Cyanobacteriota; class Cyanobacteriia; order Cyanobacteriales; family Geitlerinemataceae; genus Sodalinema; species Sodalinema lacuna_A. Next base: position 44,688 of record FSSI02000025.1, read on the forward strand.
GGCGCATAGTGTTTCAGGAGATTGGCGATACTACGTGGATAACGGCGGGCGATGGACTCACGCGGAATATCATGACCACCATGGGCGACTCGTTCAGCAACGCGCGCGATGGACATCTCAATGCTTGGCAGCCACAAATAGTAAAGATAGACCTGCCAACGGTCAGCTAGCAACTGCCGTATCAATTGCAAATAGGTTTTTCCGGATAGGGTTGTCTCGAAGGCGAAATCTTCGCGACGCTCGATGTATCGGTTAATTTCACGCAGAAATAGCCGACTTGCGGCTAGCCACTCACGTTCCGGCGATAGGGGTGATAGCCCAGCAGCAATCAGATCGGCATTGACGAAATTCCGGCAATTTGCTACCTCAGGCAGCCAATTCATGGCGAACGTGGTTTTACCGGCCCCGTTCGGTCCGGCGACGATAGTGCAGATAGGCGCACTCATACCGTAACCTCCACAATGGTCATGGTGTCGTTACCAAAAATATCCACCACCTTGACTGCAATCTTGTGCCGCCCTGAGATCACCTCATGGGCCACGCTTTTCAGCTCCAGTGAGCGATCTTTCTTGGTGCGGAAGCTCTGCCACTCGTTTTCAAAGATAAAATCGCCAGTCCATTCCTCACGAATTTCGCCGCTTGCGGGGTCTTTCACCCGGATGATTTCGCGTTTGCTTTCAAAGTCGAAATCGACGCTCCAATAATCGATCCAGTCTGTCCAATGTTGGGTAAGCGGTTCGCGCTGGATCATGCCTTTCTTGTCCTTGATCAGCTTCACAATTTGCCCCTTCTCGACCACAATCTGGCTCCCCGACTTTTTCTTGCTCAGGGCTTCTTCGGCCTGGGCGATACTGTCTTGGGAGTAGAAAACAGAAAAGTCGGTCAACTCGACTGCAACTGTGGGCGGCTGGCCTTTCTTCCTCTTCTTCACATGAGGCTTGACCTCGATGTAGCTGACATCGTGGAAAACCACCTGATTTTTCTCTACTGCTCGTTTGTCGAAAACCTCGGCAGGGATGTATTTGGGCGCGATGTCGATACCTTTGCCCCGTGCTTCGTCAAGCACGTTGGGAAACAGTCCCATCTCGAACTCGAAGCCAAGGATATCTACCTTGGTGATGTGCTTTTTGCGGCATTCCAGGATAATCTCTTCGACGAACAGCCGCGTCACTGGCAGGTTCACCGGCCCCACCGCTACCAGTCGCCCGGCCTTCTTGCCGTGAAACTGCGCGAACTGTTCGACTTTTTCTGCCCGGTAAGCATTCAAAATCAGGTCGAGAAATGCGGCTTCTTTCTGCGCTAACTGCTGTCGTTGTTCATCTTCGCGCAGGTTGGGGTTGATACCTACAAAGTGCTGACGCTCGTATTTACCGAGGTTGAGGATTTCAAAGGCGCGGTAGTTCTTGCCGTTGGCTTTAAGCTGTCGCTGCACGCCAATCATGCGCTTGCGGGTAGTGTGGATAGCGAATTTGCCGAGATCAGTACAAATCCATTTGCGGCCCAGCTTCTCCGCCACCGCTGCTGTGGTGCCAGAGCCGCAGAAAAAGTCAGCGACGAGGTCGCCTTCGTTGGAGGATGCTTTGATGATGCGATCAACTAAAGTTTCTGGTTTTTGAGTTGTATAGCCTAGATTTTCTGTCCGGTCTGCTGGCTGTAACATTGAAAGTCGCCAAACATCATCAACAGATCGTCGATCTGTTTCTATGTACACAACTTTTCCATTTTTATCCTTTGCATTCACCAGTTTCTGGGTGTTTTTATCCCATACACGTTTTATTTGACGTACTGTTTCGCCCCGTTGTTCATATTGTCTTTCAAACACTTTCTTTTCTGATTTTGAATACCACAAAATAGTGTCATGGTTCGAGGCAAACCGATTGATGTTTCCTTGCATCTTATTATAGTAATACCAAACCACTTCATTGCAAAACCTATCTGCACCAAAGATTTCATCCAGTACAGATCGCATAAGATGGCTAACATGCCAATCGCAATGCACGTAAATACTTCCATCCTCTGCCAGCAGATCCCGCATAAGAATCAGCCGCTCATAGATCATGCTGATAAACGAATCCGCCCCCTTCCCCCAAGTGTCACGGTAGGCGATTTCTTCGAGAATGTTGGGCTTCTTGGTGAAGGTATCGCCCCCGATCTCGATATCCATGGAGAAATCCGCGCCTACATCGAACGGCGGGTCAATGTAGATCAACTTCAGCCCGCCCTGGGCCTCGATCGCTTCCCGCAGTGGCCCATTCTTAAGTGATGACAAAACCAGCTTGTTATCGCCCCAGATCAGCTTGTTCGTCCAGCCCTTGAGCTGCCGCCCGCGCGCATCCACATCAAACAGGCTCATCTGCATCGCCGTATCTGACGGCTTCTCGGCCCGTGGCTCATCCACCTGCTCAATAGTCTGAAACGGTAGCACGAGATTGCAGACCTCATTCGTTTTGCCATTCCAGACCAACTCCACCTCTCGCTTGTCCTCAAACAACCAGAAGCGATACTTCTCTGGCAGTTCCTTATCTGCTTCGAGATAGCGGATGATCTCCTGTTTTTCCTGGTCGGTCAGTTTCAGCATTGGATGCCCTTATCTTTTATCCGTAAAAACCCCAAATATCTGATTTCGACTTGGCTCAAACTGAATCAACCCAGCCAACGCCGAATGCCCACAGTCGATTCACATCTCGCACCTTAACTGCGTCCCCGTGGTGCGATCTCCTATAAAACTGCCACCAGGATACTACAAGTTACCCCCGCCAGACAACTCCGATACCATCACCGCTGGGGCCGTGATGATATCCTGGACTTTGCCCCATCGTTCGCCTTGAGTTGTCGGCTGTTTCACTTAGCCCACCTCACTTTGTTCGAAATAAAGATCGCTCGCACATCCGGTGCAGCTAAGGGTTATACTCTACAGACAATTGTTTAACAATGGTAGCGTTCTCGAATATGGTGAGCGTAATATTTTCCATGAGAGCTAGCATCAAGAAGCCCAAGAAAAATGTTCTGCGGTACTCGGCAAAAGATATAAGTACCACTATCTTTGAATTGGATCTGCATTCGTCGGTTACTTGAATCATAACCGACAGCAGTTATGGCTGAGGAACGAACGGAAATCATCTTCATCTAAAGCCAACCTGAATAATTAGTGTTCAGTATCACGTGGTGGGTTGGGATCATTACCTGGAGCTATGGTGTCCTTACTACGAATTTTTCCGTCCTTCCCTTTCGTCGTAAGTTCTCCCCCACCTGACTTACGTAGCATTTCTCGGGCTTCATTCTCAGCTTCTTTCTGAGTCGAATGCAATCCAGCCGCTTTTGAAGCGGAATTTTTCTTGTTGGCCCAATTTCCATCAGAGTTACGGTAAACCATGCGATCCTGATCTTTTGACATAAGCCTTGTCCTCACTATAGGGTTCAATTTTTGCCATGCTAGCGCTTTTACTAAGAGATCAGCTAATAGTGAGGTGGCATTTTTGGTGTGGATTACCGAACATTTTATTAAACAGCAACTATATGTAGCATTTTTGGCGTCCGGGTTGGCAAAGTCTATAGCAAGAGTTTGCTAAAAGCTTGATGGTTCTGGGAGGGGGCAGAAGTATGGCTAACCACAATCATCGCCAGTCATTGGTGTCTAAACTCCTAAAATCCTCCGTTAGCCCTTCAATATCATAGTGCAGAAGAATTTGTCGAGATGATAGGACTCGTTGAAATTGAAGCTGATCAAGTCCTGCAAGATGACTGGCTTGTTCCAGGGTTAACCGCTCTTGCTGAAATAAAAGAATGGCAATTTCTTGTAACATCTCTGACCGAGAGAGTTGGGCTGACTTGAGGATATAATCTGGAATGACAAGACTCATAATTCCTCCAATTTTGGTTCTTGATGATTTGGGACTATGTTGATTGGCATTGATCGTACATCTAAATTTGTCGCCAATTTTCGGTCTGTAAACCTGTAACTCGCTCAAATTCTCGCTGGTTTGCTGTCACCATAATCAAGTTATGTTGAAGTGCCGTAGCTGCGATTAAGACATCGTAAGCACCAATCGGTTGCCCCTGGGATTTGAGGGCGGAACGGATGTGAGCAGTTTGTTCCGCTTCTACAACGCCGAAAGGCAAAATGGTTACAGAAGATAAAATGCTAGTAATTGCAGGTTCAATCTTCTGAGCACGTTGCAGATTGAGTGCCAATCCATAGCGTAACTCCATCACTGTAACTGACGAAATGGCAATATCAGCGGGTAAGGTTTGTTTGAACCTGGCTGTGGTTCCAGCCTCACCTTTGATGAAATCACTGATGACGCAAGTGTCAAGGAGGTAACGCATCAAAATAGCTCCGGGTCACGAGGCGGACGCAGTTCATCTCGGTAAGATTCAAATGCTGGAAAGTCAGGATTTGCTTCGTAGGACAAGATTATCTCTGACCAATGAGGTGTAGAACGTTGTGTTGTTTGACGTAAAGCTTGCAAAATTATGGTTTGCAATGGAACCTTAGATTGCTCGGCTTGACGGATTAAGTCTTGTTCAAGATCTGGTGGTAAATCAATTTTGATTTGCATTAGAGTTCTCCGGTCAATAGATTTTTTCAAAAAAAACAGATTATATCCGTTGCCGTAGGGGCCTAACCCACCCCTTGTATATAAGTTATTGATGATTAAGGACGATATTAAAGACACTATTATGAATGATAACTCAGTCGGGGTGCATCAGAATCCCAGTTCAGGGTGAGAACGACTGGAGGGGACGATCGCCCTGTTTCCCTCCCACTTCAACACCCTTGCCAACTCCAGAATTTGCCAGAATTTGCCTTAAAATAACAAGGTGCGACTCATAAAAGAATTATTAAGAATTACTACAAAAACCCTTATGTTTAGTGCATCCATTCCCGAGTCCGAACTCCAGGAACGATTTAAGTCCCTTCAGAAACAACTGCGCGATCGCTGGCAAACCATTGACCAGTTCGACCAAGATGATAATGATATCCTCGTCATCCCCTCCATTAGCCTGGATCAACGGGAACTGCGAAAAATCGCTGGGGTTCACCATTATGAGGAACGCAACCTCTATTCCCTGATTCGCCTACGCAACCCCCGAACTCGCCTCATTTACGTCACCTCGCAAGCCCTCCACCCCAGTACCATTGACTACTATCTACAACTTCTACCGGGGATTCCCTTCTCTCACGCCCGCGATCGCCTCCTCTTATTCTCCACCTACGACTCGTCTCCCCAACCCCTCACCCAAAAAATCCTCGATCGCCCCCGCTTAATTGAACGCATCTGGCGGGCGTTACGACCCCACCAATCCTATATGGTCTGTTTCAACGCCACGGCCTTGGAACGGGAGTTATCGGTACGTCTCGGGATTCCTCTGCTAGCGTTGGATCCTGACCTCCTCTATTGGGGAACGAAAGCCGGTTCGCGGCAGATTTTCAGCGATTGCGGGATTCCCCATCCCCCCGGAAGTGCGTTAGTCCATTCTGTGGAGGACTTGACGGAGGCGGTGTGCGAGTTATGCGATCGCCAACCCCAGGCCCAGCGATTTGTGGTCAAACTCAATGAAGGCTTTTCGGGGGAAGGAAACGCCCTTTTAGATGTGACGGGACTCCGGGACCGTCCCGCTACACAACGATTGGACCGATTGCGCGATCGCTTCTCCCAGATGCGCTTCCAAGCCGACGGGGAACAGTGGCCCAGTTTCGCTAGCCGCATCCCGGAACTCGGGGCGATCGTGGAATTGTATATTGAGGGCCAGGAAAAGCGATCGCCGAGTGTCCAATGTCGCATCACTCCCGAAGGAAGGGTCGAAGTCCTCTCAAGCCATGACCAAATTCTCGGTGGCCCTGATGGACAAGTCTATCTCGGTTGTGTCTTCCCCGCTGATACGGATTATCGACTTCGTCTACAAGAGTTGGGCTTACGAGTGGGGGCGGCTTTGGCTGAGAAAGGCTGTTTAGAACGCTTTGGAGTGGATTTTATTGCGGTTCACCAAGACGGAGATTGGCAGTTACACGCCATTGAAATTAACCTCAGAAAAGGGGGAACCACTCACCCCTTTATGGAGTTAAAACTATTAACCAAAGGGCGCTACGACCTAGACAGCGGTTTATTTTACAGCCAACAAGGACGGGCAAAGTTCTATCGCGCTAGTGACAATTTACAGAAGCCAGGGTATCGCGGTTTGTTGCCCAATGATTTGATGGAAATTATCGCCTATCATCAACTTCATTTTGATAGCAGCACGGAAACCGGGACGATTTTTCATCTCATGGGCTGTTTGTCGCAATTCGGCAAGTTGGGGTTAACCAGTATTGGTAATTCCCGTCAGGAGGCGGATGAGATTTATCAGAGGGTGGTGGATATTTTGGATGCAGAAGGTCGTCGTTATAGCAAGGGAAATCGGGAGGTGGAAATGCCCCCCAGTCATCCCATCGCCTGGCGAGGACGCATGGAGGCGGAGAACTCCAAATTCAGGGAAGATAGGGAAAATTAGGGGTTATGCCTCTTGCCGAACCGGTGCGTTCCGGCAAGTTTTAACCGAGTGGTCAAAGCCCAAAATTCGGTGATGCCGGAACGCACCCTACCCCCTTTTGCCTCTTGCCATCCCCTCGGTGGGAGGGGCAGGGGTGGGTTATGCCTTTTACCTCTACTTCCCTATTCCTTCGTTTTCGGTTTAAAGGTGGAGGAAACATAGAGTTCTTTTAACTGTTTCTTGTCCACATTGGCGGGGGCGTCGGTGAGGAGACAGCGGGCTTGTTGAGTTTTCGGGAAGGCGATGACATCCCGGATGGAGTCTTCCTGGGCTAATAACATGACCAAACGATCTAAGCCGTAGGCGATTCCACCGTGGGGTGGGGTTCCGTAGTCGAAGGCGTTGAGGAGAAAGCCGAATTTCTCGTTGGCTTCTTCGTCGGATAAGCCAATGGCCTCGAAGACTTGTTCTTGAATCTCCCGTTGGTAAATCCGTAGGCTACCCCCGCCGATTTCGTTGCCATTTAAGACGAGGTCGTAGGCTAAGGCGCGGGCGGTTTTGAGGTCGGCTAAATCCTCGGGGTTGGGGGCGGTAAAGGGGTGGTGGAGGGCTTCGAGGCGTTTTTCGTCGGCGTTCCACTCGAACATGGGGAAGTCGGTAATCCAGAGGAGGTTGAGTTGATTCTCGTCGATGAGATCCATCTGGCGGGCGATGACTTGACGCAGGCGATCGAGGGTTTTGTTGACGGTTTCGCGGTCTCCGGCGCCGAATAGCAACAGATGACCGGATTCGGCGTTGGTTCGGCTGAGGAGTTCGGCTTTTTGGTCGTCGCTGAGGTTGTCTTTGATGGCGCCAATGGTATCAATCTCGCCGTTGTCTTTGACGCGAATGTACGCGAGTCCTTTGGCCCCGGCTTCGCTGGCTTCTTTGAAGAGGTCGCCGCCGGGTTTGATACGGACGTTGGAGATGGCGGCGTTTCCGTTGGGAATGGGGAGGACTTTGACGATTCCGCCGGCTTTGATGGCCCCGGAGAAGACTTTGAAGCCGGAGTCTTGCATGAGGTCGGAGACGTCGACGAGTTCTAAGCCATAGCGGGTGTCGGGGCGATCGCAGCCGTAGCGGTCCATGGACTCTTGATAGGTGAGTCGGGGGAAGGGCCGGGGAATGTCAATTCCTTTGACGGTTTTGAAGATGTGGGCGATGAGGGCCTCGTTGAGGTCGATGATTTCGTCGAAGGACATGAAACTCATTTCCATGTCCAGTTGGGTAAATTCGGGTTGGCGATCGGCCCGTAAGTCTTCGTCGCGGAAACAGCGGGCGATTTGATAGTAGCGATCCATCCCCGACACCATCAATAACTGTTTGAACAGTTGCGGGGATTGGGGAAGGGCGAACCATTCGCCGGGGTTGACGCGACTGGGGACGAGGTAATCCCGCGCGCCTTCGGGGGTGGAACGGGTTAGGACGGGGGTTTCGACTTCGACGAAGTTTTGCTGATCTTCGAGGAAGCGACGCATGGCTTTGATGGTCTCATGGCGCAGTTTGAGGTTTTGGGCCATGCGATCGCGCCGTAAGTCGAGGTAGCGATATTTGAGGCGCAATTCTTCCCGGACGGCTTCGATTTCTGAGGTTCCGACTTGGAAGGGGAGTTGTTTGTGAACTTCGTTGAGAACTTCGATGCGATCGGCGTAGACTTCGATTTCGCCGGTGGGGAGTTTTGGGTTCAGGGAGTCGTCGGGCCGTTGATAGACGGTTCCGGTAACGCGCACGACATATTCGTTACGCAGTGCGTCCGCGTCTTGGAAGGCGTCGGGGGTTCGTTCAGGATCGCCGACGATTTGCACGACTCCGCTGCGATCGCGCAAATCCACGAAAATCACGCCACCGTGATCCCGACGACGGTCCACCCAGCCGCAGAGGGTGACGGTGTTACCGATATCTTCTTTTCGGACAGTGCCGCAATAGTGGGTTCGCATGGTGGCAGGGTTAAGGAGTAACGTGCAGTTCAAATCTGGAAAACTTCCCCATTATGCCGTATCGCTGAGGAGAAGGCAAAAGGCATAACCCACCCCTAACCCCTCCCACCGAGGGGATGGCAAGGGGCAAGAGGGGGAAGAAGGGAACGGGGAACACCGGAACGGGGAACGGGGAACAGGGAACAGGGAACAGGGAACAGGGAACGGGGAACAGGACAATTATATTTGCTGAACTCATTAACATTTTATTTGATTTTGTCAACTCTTTTTGTGTTGATTTTTGTTGCGAAAATATTTTGTCGCAGGCTAGATGTTTAATCTTGCGTCCTAGACAAGACTTCAGCCCCTGATTTGCCTTATCCTCTGGGGCGCTCGACTTCAGTATAACATAAAATCGGCAAACTGCAAGTAGCAAACGGCAAATTTGCATGGAACTCTGGTATATTTTTACAATTCCTTAAACATTCAGGGTTAGACCATTGGCTAAGGCGACCCAATCCTCAACAGCTAGACGTTCGGCGCGACTCTCTGGGGGCAGATTTCGTTGTTCTAGGAGTGTTTGTAACTCATCCGTATCAACTTGTCCTTTGAGGTTGTTACGTAGCATCTTGCGACGACTGGAAAATCCCAACTTAATCAAAGTTGCCATTTTCTTGGGATTTTCGGCGGGAACTGGAATTGTACGAGGGGTGAGACGAACGACAACAGAATCCACCTTCGGCGGCGGGTAGAAGGCTTTGGGGGGAACGTGACAGATGGATTCGCAATCGGCTAGGTATTGAACTCGCACGGATAAGGCCCCGAAGGTTTTGGAACCGGGTTTGGCGCAGAGGCGATCGCCCACTTCTTTTTGCAAAAGTAATACAATAGAATTATAGGGGTTAGGATTGGGCGAGTCCACGTCTCCAAGGAGTTTTTCTAAAATTGGGGCAGTGATATTATAGGGAATGTTGGCAACGACTTTGTTTTGATTCTGAAAAATGGCGGGAGACTGGGCTAGAGTCTTGGATACATCTAGGGACAAGAAATCACCTTGAAGTAGCAAGAAATTTTCAATCCCAGCAAATTTTTTGGCGAGTTTTTGACATAAGTCGCGGTCAAGTTCGACGGCAACCAATGATTCTGTAAGGGGAAATAATCGGCGGGTTAATACGCCTTGTCCGGGACCAATTTCTAGGACGCGATCGCTCGGTGAAAGTTTTGCAGCGGCGACAATTTTATCAAGGACTGCATCACTGCGAAGCCAATGTTGAGCGAATCGTTTACGAGGGGGCATGGTTTAAAAAGGGCAAGAGGCAAGAGGCAAGAGGCAAGAGGCAAGAGGCATAACCCACCCCTAACCCCTCCCACCGAGGGGATGGCAAGAAGCAAGAGGCAAGAGGGGGGAATGGGAGACTAAATATGATAGGTTGAGATGTGTTAGATGTCGAGGTCAGTGGCTGGAGATGGCGTACCTAAACCTGCGGGGTGTTGACCATTACTATGAATGGATTACGGGGGAGTCTACCGACACAGAGAAGCCAGTCATGGTGTTTCTGCATGGCTGGGGGGGGTCGGGACGCTATTGGCGGAGTACGGCCCGGGCGTTGAGCGATCGCTTCGATTGTTTACTGTACGATATGAGGGGCTTCGGGCGATCGCGGCTGCCGGAGAAAAGCCAACTTGAGGCGGCCCTGGATTATGAACTCGAAACCTACGCTGATGACTTGGCGGCGTTGCTGGATGCCTTGGTGGGCGATCGCCAGTCCTCCCAAGTTTATCTCAATGCCCACTCGATGGGAGCCTCCATCGCGACCCTATTTATCAACCGTTATCCTGAACGAGTCAAGCGGGCCATCCTCACCTGTAGCGGCATTTTTGACTACGACGAACGCAGTTTTACCGCCTTCCACACGATTAGTCGCTGGGTGGTTCAGTTTCGCCCCCAATGGCTGGCTTCCGTTCCCTGGGTTGATCGTTTGTTTATGGCTCGCTTTCTGAACAAGACCATACCGAGTTACGAAAGTCAAGCCTTTCTCGCAGATTTTTTGATGGCTGATTTCGAGGCGGCGTTGGGTACCGTGTTGACGTCGGTTAGCAAGCAAGCGGCGGAAACCATGCCGAGTGAGTTCGCCAAAATTAGGGTTCCCACGCTCTTGGTGGCGGGGGAACGAGATATTATTATTCCTGCTGAGATGGGCCGTAAAGCCGTGGAACAGAACCAAAAGGGGATGGTTCAGTATCTCGAAATCGCCGAGACAGCCCATTTCCCAATGTTAGAAGATGCGCCAACCTATCTCGGGGGAATCGCGCCATTTCTAGCGGTTTAAGGCAATAGGTAAGAAATAGGCAAGAGGCAAGAGGCAAGAGGCAGTAGGCAGTAGACAGTAGGCAGTAGGCAGTAGGCAGTAGGCAAGAGATAGCGGTGGTGATGATAGTTCCCAGTTCGAGGATTCCCCGTTCCCTTGTTCCGCCCTTTTGCCTCTTGCCTTTTTCTTCCCTAACCCACCGATTGCGGGGTTTTCTCTGAGGTGGGTTCTTTTGTATTTTGATTGAGTTGTCCGCCGAACTTTTGTAGTTCGTAGAGTTTCACCCCAATTTGATATTCATACTGACTCAACAGACGACCATAAATATAGCCGGCGCGGCCGTCTAAAAAGCCCAATTGTAAGATATAAAAGAGGATAAACCGCAATAATGGTTTGAAGGGAAGACGCACCCAAATTTTCTTGAGAAAACGTTTGCGTTGTACGGAATCTCCGAATAAATTAGCGCCAATGGTTCCGTCTTCGGCTTGACCCGAAAGGAGGTTATAATAGACCCGAGCTTCCCAGTTAGAATAACGATTGTGACGAGCGAGCCAGTGATAAATATCTCGGAAGTCGATATGTAGCATATCTTCTTTGAGATAACCGGCTTGGCTGGGAAGAACCACGTGTTCGTGAACTTCGTTGTCGCCGGTGTTGGGAACAGCCTCGGTACTTAGGTTTTCATAGCGACCGAGTTTGTGCTTGAACAGGCGCAAGTTCCAATCGGGGTATTTACCGCCGTGACGAATCCATTTTCCTAGGAAAAAGACGCGGCGGTTGAGATAGTAGCCGTCTTTTTCATTTTGTTCAACGACTTGGGCAATTTCATCCCAAAGTTCTGGGGTGATGCGTTCGTCGCAATCGACAATTAACACCCAGTCATGGCTGAAGGGTAAGTTATCTAAAGACCAATTTTTCTTTTTGGGCCAACGTCCATTAAAGTGAAATTGAACGACGTTAGCGCCGTACTGTTCGGAGATTTCACAGGAGCGATCGCTACTTTGGGAGTCTACCACAAAGACTTCGGCGGCCCGGGAGACACTTTCGAGACAGGCGGGGAGATTAGATTCCTCATTTTTGGCGGGAATGAGGACGGACACGGGAATCTTATGATCAGTCGAAGACATACAAGCTAACCTACGCAGTTTAAGGGAACGGGGATTGAGTAGAGATGAGGGGAACGGATGGACTCAACGAGACTTACGCGGGGGTTTCCGGGCGATCGCCTGGGAGGTCTTTGGGCGGAAAGAGCATCCCCTCAATGGCAGACCCTAGATAGCCAATCTGACCGTAAGCATACACCAAATTCTCAAAGCGTTGTGCAGGATCGCGCACAAATTTAAGGGATTTATAAAGTCCTCGGGCGATTCGTTCTCCTCCTCGTAACAATTGTTTAGACCCGGCATTTCCGGCAAGTTGTTCCCGATAACACTCACTGACCCCTTGCCACCAGCCTCGTTGCAGAAACCAACTGCGGTTAACTCGTTCTGGGGCCACATTATGGGCCACTAAGGCGTTGGGAAGATAGGCAACTTGCCAACCGAGATTTAAGGCCTTTTCGGTCATGTAGAGTTCTTCATTGGAGAGTAGTTTTTTACCCACTCGCCCCAAATTGGGGTCAAAACCGCCAATCTGATTGAGGAAGTCTCGGCGAATACAGTAGTTTAAGCCTCGGGGGGTGAGTCCTGGGTTTTCAATCAACCGCAGCTCGTCTCCTAAATCATAACGCCCCAGACAGCCGGACATCTCATCGGAGAGCCAGGGCGGTTGAGACATTCCCTCGGCCCAGATGAGGGTGACTTTGCCACCGGCGATCGCCAATTTATCATTATCCTCGAAGGCGCGACAGAGGCAACTTAGCCAGGTGGGGGTGGCCACGGCATCGTCATCGAGATAGGCAATCAGCGGCGCTTCGGTGGCGTTGGCCCCGGTGTTGCGGGCAACGGATAGCCCGAGGGTGGGTTCCCAGATATACCGGAGACGAGGATGAGGCGATCGCGCGTCAACGACGGCCTTGGTGTTGTCTGTTGAACCATTGTCAACGACGATGACGTCATAGTTCTGGCACTCTGACTGGTTCAGGAGACTGTCAATCGCGGCCCCGAGATAGGTATCTCGGTTGTGAGTACAGATAATTGCAGAGATGTTTAGATCGGACATGAAATCCTCAAAGGCCAGTGACTCGGGGAACGGCCGATAGGCTTGCCGTTCTCGTCTGTTATAGCAGATGAGGGCAAGAGGCAAAAAGAAGGGAACAGGGAATAGGGAACGGGGAACAGGGAACGGGGAACAGGGAACAGGGAACAGGGAACGGGGAACGGGGAACGGGGAACGGGGAACAGGAAATAGGGAACGGGGAACAGGAGGGAACGAGGACAAAAAAAATTCCTCCCGCATCACCAGGAGGAATCAAGAGGAACTGTCGCATCGAGCGAGGAAATTGCATCGAGGGCCTTATGCGGATTCAGGGCATCGCACCCAGGTCAAATCTTTACGTTTAGCAGAATCGAGGAACTGAAGTTCCGCACTTAACTTAACCCGATGACTTGAGTATGACAGCGATCGCCCGATAGACGCAGTGATACGCATCCCGAGTCTCCGTGATACTGCCGTAGATTTGAGGTGACGCACTCTGGGTTCTCTTGGTGATGCAATTGCGGACTTAACGGTGATCTGACTCACAGTTTCCACTTAAGTAGTTTTCCTGAGTCGTTTTCCCTAGATATCTCCGTACACGGGAACGGCGGCCCCACGTACATCTCGGGCGGCCTCGGAGGCGAGGAAACAAATCACGTCAGCCAGGGAACTCGGTTTAACCCAACTGTCGGCGTTGTCATCTCCCATTGCGGCCCGGTTACTGGGAGTATCGATGACGCTGGGAAGGACGCAATTGGCGGTAATGCCGGTGTTTTGGGTTTCGGCAGCGATGGACTTGGTGAGGGCGACGACGGCTGCTTTGGCGGCACAATAGGCCGCTAATTGCGCCCCCGGTTCGACGGCCCCCCGTGAGCCTACGGTGACGATACGGCCGTAGCCCTGTTGCTGCATTTGAGCCAAACTGTACTTACAGGCTAAGAAGGTGGTGTTGAGGTTGAGATCGAGGTCTTTGCGCCAATCGCTATAGTCGTACTCATGAGTCGCTCCCATAGAGAAGCCACCGACGAGGTGAATCAAGACATCAACTCGCCCCATATCCTCAATCAGTTGGCGGACGGCACTTTCATCGAGTAAGTCAAGGAGGACAAACTGGATTTTCGAGAAGTCCTCCGGGGACATCTGTTGTTTGAGGCGATCGACCTCGGCGGTGTTGCGGTAGGGAATGGTGACGCTGGCCCCCTGGGCGACAATTTTGGGGGTGACACCCATCCCTAAGCCTCCGGTTCCTCCGGTGAGTAAGACAGTTTGACCCTTCACAAGCAAATTTCTCCCGTACTGAGGTTGAGTTCTAGTCTGTTCACTTCTAGTCTACGGAGATTAGTAGCTAACTTCTAGGGTGACGGAGGCGGTGATTTGTTGTTCTCCTCCTTCGATGGGGGTTGAGGCGTCGGCGGCCAGGGCTTCGGTCCGTTGATACCTCACTGGGGGGGAGCCGTACTGGCTACCACTGATGTTGATGCTGACGACCTCCCGCCGTTGCAGGTTGAGGCTGGCGAGAACGACATCGGCTTGAGAGCGAGCGTCTAGGGTGGCTTCTTGGAGGGCGCGATCGCGGGCCTGGGCGATGGCTGCGTCACTGGCGACAAAGCTAACCCCGTTAATGCGGGTTGCACCTCGTGAGACGGCGGTATCGAGAAGTTCTCCGGCGGCGTCAGTCGAAATTTGGAAGCTGACGGTATTGGAGGCCCGATAGCCGCTAATCACCTGTTGGTCATTACGACGGGTATAGATGGGGTTGAGACGAACGCCGGTGGTTTGCAGTTTGTCCACATTGCGCGATCGCAGCAGTTCAACCACCGCCGAGGATTGACGAGCAGCTTGTTGTTGCGCCGCTTCAGCGGTCTCCGCATCGACTTCAACGCCTAAACTCACCTGAGCGATGGTGGCGGGGATAAAGACCGATCCTTGTCCTTGAACGGTGAGGGTTCGCAGGGATTGTTCTTGGGCCATAACGGGGGGTTGGCCGATAAGGGTGATGGTTCCAGAGGCGAGCATGAGGGCGGCTAGGGGGGTGAGTAAGCCTTGAGATAGACGATTCATGAACATTCTCCGTAATAGGAATCAATGGCCTTGATTTTGACCGAAGATGCCCCTCTCTAGCGGCGAGACTGTGACAGAAGCTGATCAGCCCAGATGCTCGCCAATTTCTAGGCGGGTTCCATTGGCAAAGTCCCAGCCGGACTGGGTTTTCTTGCCTGCTAGTTGTACTTCATCGAGTAACAGGAGTCCAGATCCTGTTTGCAGCACTGGCCCCAAATTCTTGATAATCTGTACCACCTCTCCGGGTTCTCCTGAGTCTGGGTTGAGGCGATCGCCCCAGGACTGTAATTGTCTGACCCACTCCTGAGGAAGTTGCTTATAATACTGCTCAGCGACGGGAACCGTGGCCTTAACTTTCAGGGACTGCTCTCGAAACTGGGTGACGGCATTGGGATAGAAGCCACGCACCTGATTATGGAGGGCGATCGCCGGCCGCGTCCAATCGAGTTGATAGTCAGATTTCTCGATCAGTCGTGCATAGGTCGCCGCCTCGTCATCTTGGGGGGTGGCTTGCAGGGTTCGGGCCTCTAATCCTTGCAAGGTCTCCACCAGTAGAGAACCACAGTCTTGAGCTAAACGCGCGGCGACATCCCAGGCGTTATCGAGTAGGTGAATATCCAGAGAGGACTTCAGTAACATCGCCCCCGTATCCATCCCTACATCCATCTGCATGGTGGTCATTCCTGTTTGGGGGTCTCCGTGGTACAGACACCATTGAATCGGGGCGGCCCCCCGATATTTCGGTAACAGGGAACCATGGCCGTTAATACAGCCGAGTCGGGGCATGTCTAAAATCTCTTGGGAGAGAATTTGTCCATATGCCACAACAACAAAGACATCTGCTTGACTGTTTCGCAATTTGTCAAGGGTTTCGACATCTTTCTTAATCTTTTGCGGTTGCCAAACGGGAATCCCGGCTTCTACGGCAACGGTTTTGATGGGGGAGGGAATTAAGGTTTTGCCCCGGCCTCGGCGTTTTTCGGGCTGGGTGACGACGGCTGACACCTCAAACTCGGGATGCTCGATGAGGGTTTTTAGGCTGGGGACGGCAAATTGGGGGGTTCCTAGGAAGATGAGGTTCATGAGAAGGGAACAGGGAACAGGGAACAGGGAACAGGGGGGATTAGGGTCTGACTCGGATTTCGATGCGGCGGTTGCGTTGGCGGTTGGCGGGACTGTTGTTGCTGGCGGCGAAGCGACTGGACCCGTAACCGATGCTGACCCAGCGTAGAGGGGTGTCGGTGTTGCTGGTGAGATATTGTTCGACTTGTTTGGCTTGCTCGAAGGTTTTCTCTAGGCTGGCATCGTTGTCGTCGGTTGCGTCAAGGTAGCCGCCGATGTAAACCGTTGCCCCTTCGAGGGTTTGTAGTTCGTCGAGGAGGCGATCGAGGATGCTGGCTCGGGTGGGATCGAGGACTTCGCCACTGTCGGAGAAGAGAATATCACTGGGAAGGGTCAGCCGTAGGGGCATTCCGGGGCTGAGTCGGGGAGGGGCGATCGCCTCGGGAGGGTCAACGATCGCCTGAAGTTCGTTTAACTGAGTGGCAATCAGGGTCACTTGGGACTGAATATCGGTCTTTTGGGCCTCGAAGGTGTTTTCCTCCTCTGTCGCGTCTTCTGTCGCGTCTTCTGGGGCATCTGCGGGAGCCTCTTCAGGGGTCAGAGCGGCCAGTTGTCGATTCAGTTGCGTTACCTGCTCTTGTAACTGAACAATGGTGTCTTGAACTTGCTGGCGATCGAGGTCGGCGGGAGGGGGATCCGGGGTTGGTGATGATGGGGTTGGGTTCGTGATTTGGCGAATTTGCACTCGCCAGCGTTCGCTGAGGGGTTTTTCGGGGTTGGCTTGTGGGGACCTTTGCGCCCAAACGAGGCCACCAATTACCCCTAGGCTGAGACTCACACCTAGGGTCAACAGGCGAACGATAAAGATGGCGATCGCCCCGAGGAACGATCCCGACGAGGAGGACGCAGACGATGAGGCTGAGCGCCCAGCACGACGGCGATCGCGGCGGGAGCGAGCGGTGTTGGGATCTGGGGGAGGAGATTGGCTCATAGGGGCTTAACGTCGTCCATCCCAGGGGCCAATTTGGATCGTCCCCCGAGGTGTAAAGACCACTCGAAACTCAGCAATGGGAACTAGGGTAACGCGATCGTCTTGAATTTCGACTCCTGCGGCCGGATTGTATAGAGGTTCAATGGGAAGTTCGCCAAAATAGACGGATGCGACATCAGAAAGGGGTTCATATTGAGTGATCTCCCCGTCCTCGGTGACGGCCAGACGATAGTCTAAATTGCGATCGAAGACCGGTGTTGTCTCCCATTCCTCATAAAGCGCATCACGCACCTCGAAGATGAGCCGATCAATGGTGGCGACATCGGTAATGCGAGGGGTGCGGCTGGAGCGAGAAATGCCATCCCAGGGACTCACTTGTAAGACGCCATTGGGGCGAAAGACGACTTTATACTCAGCCAACGACTCTACAGAGGCGGTTCCGCCGTCTACGGGGAGATACAACAAGCTCGACAGGGGGGTTTCTCCGTCAAACTCGCGGGCGCGATCGCTCTCTGGACGATAGCCTAAGATGGCGCCATCCTCCCCAACACTGACACGATAGACTAAATCCTCATCAAAGGTTGGGGTGGTCGTCCAAGCGTCGTCAATCTCGTGATAGAGCTTATAGCGCAATGCGGCCAGTAAGTCGGGATCCTCGATGGGGGTGACGGTATCGGCTAACTGGGCGAGATCCTCACGGTCGGGATTGGCCGAGGGTTCCGGGGGCGAGTCGTTAGCTGTTGGGGTGGTGATGGCCTCGCTGAGTTCTTCGGTGTCTTCGAGGACATTCTCCCGAGGTTGTTCGACTTCGGGAACCGGTAGGGGAGACAAGGCGATCGCGGCCACCACTAGACTCGATAGGCCGATGGCGAAGGGGGCGGCCCGTTGGCTGACGGGTTCTTCGTTTTTCGCTTGGCGGCGGTTTCTCGGGAGTAGCTTGAGTTGGCGATCGGGAAGGGTGCGGCGATCGCTCAAGAGTTGATCGACTACGTCGACTAAGTCAAATAGTTGTAGGGTGGTCAGATCAATTTGCAGGGGTTCAGAGGTGCTTGCGTCTTGGGGCGATCGCAGATTGAGGCGATGTAACCCTCCCTCTAGCGGTGTAAGGGTGACCCAAGACTGAGGCGATTGGACGGCTACCTTGCCCATTCCCAGGAAACTCTGGGTATAGTCGCTGGTGGCGGCCACTAACTCATCGAGGAAGTCCAGCCCCCCGCTGAGGGCATTGGGTTTGCCTAAAACATGACATTCAGCACTGACGAGAACGCAGAGGCGCGATCGCGTCGACTGCTGCGATTGTGAGTCGCCATTTGGCTCATCTAACCCTTCTACAATCAGGGTACATCCCGGTAAACTATACTTGCGCCGTACAACCATCAGACCTCTCCATCAAACAAACTCACCCAAAACCGAGTTAAACCTGCGGTTCCGGTACAAAATAGTAACTTTTCTAGTAACTCAACTGCCAGATTATCGAGCTTTTCGTCCGTGTCGTAAACCATCACCCCGGAACGACGGGGATTCATGCGGCTGCGGAAGTGGGTGCGAAAACGGGAGAGATAAACGGCTAACTGAGGATGTTTCTCTAAGGGCAGGTTTTGCTCCCGTAACTGCTGGGCCTCTTTGTTGAGTTGCCGTAGCCGCAGCATCATCGATCGCGCGAGCTGACAGGTAATAATGGTTAGGACTTTCGCTTCCTCTTGTGAGAGGGGACGGCGGCGACTGGCTCGCCGTAGGGGATTGGTGTTGCGGATACGCCAAACCGTGACGCGATCGCTCAACACCGAGTTGAGTTCTAATTGATGGGCCAGACTCAGGATTTTTTCAGATCCACTGAGATCGAGAGCCTCAATCGCCAACAACATCAAATCGAGTTGGACACGAGTTCGCCGGGAACAGCCGTGATGAGTCACCGGCATATCCGGCAATTGCTGTTGTAGTGGCGTTAGGGTCGAATCGTGTGTTTGCGGAGGATTGGAGACCATGAGGCGCGAAGCTGACAGGTGAACGTGGTTAGTGGCCGATGCAACCCGGCGGTGGGCGGTGTAATGGGGCCATGACTCGGTTGGTCGATCAACCGCTCAAAGCTAGATTATTACATTCTCGGCGATCGCTAGCATTCCCGGCCCGTTTCCCCCGAGCCAAGTTGAACGCTTTAGCCCTGGAAGTTTCCTGATAGGATTTGTGGAGACTGATGCCCATGTCCCCAGTCCGACGAGTTCATCGAAAGCGCGAGAAACATACCATTATCATGGATCTAAAATCCCTCATCCGCGACGTTCCCGACTTCCCCAAACCCGGAATTGTCTTCCGAGACATTACCACCCTGCTGGCAGATCCCGAAGGACTCCGCTGCACCCTCGATCGCCTTGTGGAGCAATGCCGTCCACTGCGCCCCGATATTATCATTGGCATGGAGTCCCGTGGCTTTCTGTTTGGCGTGCATCTAGCCTACCGTCTCGGGGCCGGCTTTGTTCCCGTCCGTAAACCGAAAAAACTGCCTCGGGCGGTCCATCATGTTGAGTATGAGTTGGAATATGGCCGCGATCGCCTAGAAATCCATCAAGATGCCATTCAGGCGGGAGCTCGGGTGGTCATCGTTGATGATCTCATCGCCACTGGGGGAACCGCCAAAGCTACGGCGCAACTGGTTGAACACTCCCAGGGTGATCTAGTTGGTTTTGCCTTTGTTATCGAACTCAACGCTTTGGCTGGCCGCCAACAGTTGCCTGACGTTCCCATTGTGAGTCTCGTTCAATACTAACTCACGCCTTTGGACCACGCTCACCGTTCCCCATGATTGACACTGTCGATGACTTCTCCTTCCTCCTCAAGTCCTAAACCCAAACGTCCTCTCGGTCAACGTCTGACGGAGTTGTTCGAGAATGACACCACAATTTATGTCATTCAACGACTTGGACAAGGACTGTTAACCTTATTGATCGCCTCAATGTTGTGCTTCGCGGTCATGAAGTTAGCTCCTGGGGACTTTTTAGACACCTATAGTCAAAATCCAACGGTGTCTCAAGAACTCTTAGATGACTTAACGCAGCGGTATGGCTTGGATAAACCGGCGATCACCCAATATCGCCTCTGGTTAACTTCAATTGTGACTCAGGGCGATTTTGGCTGGAGTTTAATGTATCAGCAACCGGTGACCACTTTGATTGGCAATCGGGTGTTTAATACGTTAATTTTGTCAATTTTTTCTCTGATTATGACTTGGACAATTGCCATTCCCTTGGGAATTGTTGCCGCCGTTCGTCAAAATAGCACAATCGACCGAGTGTTGAGAATTTTGAGTTATGGAGGACAAGGATTTCCGAGTTTTATTACGGCTCTGTTGTTACTCATTTTGGCGCAAAATCTTACTCCTTTAGTTCCCGTGGGAAATATGACCAGTGTTTTTCATGATGATTTATCAACGGTGGGTAAAGGGTTAGACATTCTTTGGCACGCCTTACTTCCGACGTTGGCGTTGAGTATTACCAGTTTTGCTGGGTTACAACGTTTGATGCGCGGACAACTACTCGATGTGTTACGACAGGATTATATTCGCACAGCTCGCGCCAAAGGATTGTCAGAGAAAAAAGTGATTTATGTTCATGCGTTGCGCAATGCCATCAACCCTATGATTACGTTGTTGGGGTTTGAGTTTGCCGCTCTGCTAAGTGGCTCGTTTATTGCTGAGTTTTTCTTTAGTTGGCCGGGATTGGGGAAACTGATTCTTGAGGCACTTCGCTCTCAAGATCCCTTTGTGGTGATGGCCGGGTTAATGATGGGAGCAACCATGTTGATTGTCGGTAATTTGTTGGCTGACTTGCTCTTAAAAGCGGTTGATCCTCGCATTGAATTAACGAATAACTAGCGGGGGATGGTTCGAGGATTTTCCTGTAGATATCTTGGATAATGATGTTTTCTGAAACCTATTATGTGTTGCGATCGCAGCAAGATGGCCAATATCTAGCCGCGCGTCCCGAGGTTGAGGGCGATCGCTATTTGTTGCTATTCACAGAGCATTTTGATGCCCTCAGCTATGTCAACCGCTTTGCGGAAGACTATAAAGCGCAAATTTCGGTCGAATCCCTCGCCACTCCCAGCCTAAAACCCCTACTTCAGCGTTGGGGATATGTCGGATTTGCCCTCGTGCGCGATCCCCTCTTACCTCGCTTGGAGTTTCTACGAGCTAGCTAAGATCTCCAGCCCAGATGGCACAATGGATCGAGAATCCTTCCATAGCTGTTGCCATTGTTTATGTCACCCTCTAATCTTCCCCAGACTTCATCCTGTCAGGATGGCGATCGCCTCACGGTAACTCACCTCAGTCAAACTAGCCCTAACCCATCCCCAGCGGGGGCTGATGTCCGTGAAGGCTTGCAACAGATTCCTAAAACCCTGCCAGCTCAATACTTCTACGACGATCGCGGTTCCCAACTCTTTGAGCAAATCTGCGATCTCCCCGAATACTACCCCACCCGCACTGAAGCCAGTATCCTGCAAACCGCCGCCCCGGAAATCGCAAGCCTCACCGGAAACAGCGAACTGGTGGAACTCGGGAGTGGAAGTTCGACCAAAACTCGGCTTCTTCTCGATGCGTATTGCCAATCCCTCACCCCCGAGCGCTCTGCGCTGATCTATCGTGCCATTGATGTTAGTGGGGGAATGCTGCAACAGAGCGCCCAAACCCTCCTCAACGACTATCCTCCGCTACACGTGCAAGGATTAGTCGGAACCTATGAACAAGCCTTAGATCATCTTCCCCCCACGGAAGCCGATAGCCGTCTGTTGCTGTTTCTCGGTAGCACCCTCGGTAACCTCAAACCCGAGGCTTGTCAGCAATTTTTGCAACGGGTTAGCCAGGCCCTGCATCCTGGGGAGTATTTTCTGTTAGGGATTGATCTCGCGAAGCCGAAATCGATCCTAGAGGCGGCGTACAACGACGCTCAAGGGGTGACGGCTGCCTTTAACTTGAATATGTTGGCCCATCTCAATCGACGCTTTGAGGGTAACTTTAAGGTTGATCAATTTGAACATTGGGCGTTTTTCAACGAAAAAGACTCCCAAATTGAAATGCACTTACGCTCTCAGGTCTCTCAATCAGTCACCCTACGTCAGTTGGATCTGACCCTAGAGTTAGCCCAAGGAGAGACGATTCAAACGGAGATTTCTCGTAAATTTAAGTATCCTGATATTGTCGAATCTCTGAACCAGGTCAAGTTAGAGACGGTTCATTGCTGGAGTGATCCACAGAATTGGTTTGCTGTGCTATTAACCCGTCGCCGTCCTTAACTGGCTTAATTATGAACCCTCACAAGACTATCACGCTGAGTTTACTGGCGATCGCCCTATCTCTCGGCGGCTGTCAGCACCCCCGACTGAAGCACGAGGGCTTCGTGCCTCCCCTTCAGGTAGCTGACCAGCTTAAGCCTTAACGGGCTACGTTCAGAGCAAGAGTTAAAGTTCCTACCCGGGAATGCGTGCTAGTTCCCGGCACTAGAACCGAATCGTTAAACAGTTTTAAGGGGTTAAGACAGTGCGATTGGGAAAGTACCGACTCTGAACATTAGCGAAGCTAACGTGACGAGCCATCAGAAGAGACGCAACAATGTCTAACCATGTGTTCGTTTTAGATACCAACCGCAAACCGCTGACACCCTGCAAGCCCGGGGTAGCAAGGTCACTGCTCAAAGCGGAGAAAGCCTCGGTATTTCGACGCTACCCATTCACGATTATTCTCAACAAGGAGGTTGACGCTAATCCTGAACCCCTCGAACTCAAATTAGACCCAGGCTCTAAAGTCACTGGAATTGCCTTGAAGCAAGGGAATCATATTATCTTTGGGGCTGAGCTTCAACACCGAGGAGAACAAATCAAAGAGGCTTTGCTGTCTCGCCGCCAATTACGACGTGGCCGGCGCAATCGTAAGACCCGATATCGGCCGGCTCGGTTTTTGAA
>FSSI02000009.1:0-54893 GCA_900149785.2 Phormidium lacuna HE10JO
CTCGTCAGTGGCAGTTTTGACGACACCCTCAAAATTTGGCGCGTTACGCCTTGAGGGGCATCAAGGACTGAGCCGATTTGTTGAACCAAGGGGATTGCGGCAGATTCTCGTTCCATTTTTCAAGAACGCCGCGATGGATGAAAACATCCAATCAACTCGTTATCTCGTTCGCTTCGGGATTGAGGGTCAACCCGCGATAGATTTCCTCGATGGGGAAACTCAGGTTAATGCTTTGCAGTTCGATGGTGTCGCCGGGTCGGTAGTTCAGCACCATCCACTGTCCCGCTGGGGTTTTGCGATACAGATCGATCTCGACGTGCGTGGAACTGACAAGGAGGTAATCTTGTAAAACTGGATTTTGGCGATAGAGTCTGAATTTTCGACCGCGATCGTAGGCTTCCGTACTTTTGGATAAGACTTCAACGATTAAGCAAGGATACGTAAAGTAATTTGGCGTACTTTTGTCGCGATCGTCGCAGGTGACGCTGGCATCGGGATAGGTGTAGTCTTGAGTTCCGGCGATGTGAATTTTGATATCGGAGTTGCCGGGAATGCAGGTGAGATCGCCTACATGCGCGTCAAACATCGCAGTTAGGCGGATGGCAATGCGACCGTGATTGACGCTGCCGCCGCTCATCGCATAGACGCGACCGTCAATATATTCGTGTTTCTCGCGTTGCTGTTCTTCCCAGGCGAAGTATTCGTCTGGGGTGAGCGGGGACGGCGTGTCGTTAGCGGCAACCATCGCAAAACGAGTCCTATGCGGTAGAGGTTTGACTGCATTAATCTTAGCCAGTTGCGCGGTCGAGCCGGACGATCGCCTGCTAAAACCAGGACACCGCACGGGGTAACAACTGCGCCCAGGCGGCGAGAACGCTGTTCGCTTCGCGATCGCGGGAATACCGCCGAGCAACGTCCCGTCCCCGCTCCGCCAACGCCTGCTGGGGATACGGGTTTTGTGCCCACGCCTCGACGCGACGCACCACCGCCGCCATGTCCCCCGTGGGAACCTGCATCGCCGCTGGCAGGTATTCCGTCATCGGCTCGCAGCCATACGCCACCACCAGACACCCGCTCGCCATTGCCTCTAGGGGCAGCAAGCCAAACCCCTCGTGCAGGCTCAACGACAGGAAAAGCTGCGCCTCACTGAGATGCTGCGCCACGGCGGCTTCGGACTTGTTTTCAATCCACGTCCACGTCCAGTTGGATAGGGGGTTGAGTCCCTGAAGGGCGCGCGATCGCAGAATTTGATATGCCATGCGAATTTCCTTCTCGTTCTTCGTCGGGTTGGCAACAATAACAGGCTTCTTCTGCGCCAGCGTTCGATACTGAAAGCGTCGCTCGTCAATGCTGCACGTCACGCGAAAAATCGGCAGCGTGGGATAGGCGAGCTGGAGCTGCGCTTGACTGCGATCGGAGACGACGATCGCCCCTAGCACTGACACATCTAAGTAGGGAATTGGCGGCTGGAAGGTAAGCATTCAGGTGTAGGGGGTTGACAAAACCCCCAGCTTAATCAGGCTTGGGAATCAAAGACAGCTCGTGAGAGCGTCCTCGAACACCAAGCGCAAGCGCCTGCTCGAAAAACTCAACCGCCGAACGACCCTGAGCGCGACAAGACCGATCGCGTTGCCGGCCTTGGAGAAAGTCCCCGTCGAAATCGAAGAACCCATCGAAGAACCCATCGAACGACAAGAGGAAGAGGCGATCGAAGAACTCATTGCCGAACCACTCCCGGCCCCTCAACAGGAGATGCCTGATTTTGAGCTGGATTAGCCTGTTGTCCACGAAGCTAGAAATGGTCTAGCGAGTCATTGGTGCTGGGACGGCGTGCTGTGGCGATCGCGATTGAGCCACGGTGTAAGTCGTTGGGGAAATTTGGCATTGGACGGCCTCTTGGTTAATGGGTAGATGAACCCAAAAACGAGTTCCCTGATTGACTTGAGACTCGTAGCTGAGTTGTCCCTCATGTTGTTGCACCACAATTTGATAGGCGACGGCGAGGCCCAAACCCTTGCCTTGGCCAACGGGTTTAGTGGTAAAGAACGGATCGAAGATTTTGCCGTCTAAGGCTGAGTCAATCCCCACGCCGTTGTCAGTAATCTCGATTTCTGCCCAGCAGGGGTCGAGGGTGCGAGTGGTGATAGAAATTTGCGGTGTCCAGTCCTCGTCTGGGTGAACTTGAGCTTTGGCCACGATCGCATCAAGGGCATTTTCCAAGAGATTGAAGAGTGCTTGGTTAATCAAACCAATATCCCCTTTAATCTTGGGCAGTTGACCATACTGTTTGTCGGGGGTCAACCGTGAGGCCCGGCCAGCGGCTTGATGAACCCGAGGCCCTAACATCGATAAGGCTAAATCTAAGGCATGATGCAGGTCAATGTCATGGATTCCACTGCGCTCTTGACTGGAAAACTCCCGTAGGGCAATGACAATTTCTCGAATGCGCTCGGAGCCTTCCTTCATTGAACCCAGCATTTTGTCTAGGTCAGCGGCGACAAAGTCAAAGTCCATCTCTTCGAGGGCATCGAGAAGGTTTTGACGAGAGAAGTTCTCGTCATCCCGAATCGTTTGAATCAGTTCTGACAGGTCATGGGTATAGTCTTTCACATGGCTGAGATTGCCATAGATAAAACTAATGGGATTATTGATTTCATGGGCAACACCTGCCACCAAGCGCCCCAAACTAGACATTTTTTCACTTTGAACCAGTTGGACTTGGGTATTCTTAAGGTCTTGGAGAGACTGGGTTAACTGTTGATTGAGATGATTCAATCGCAGGCCTGAGCGAACCCGCGCTAGAAGTTCCTCGGTTTCAATCGGTTTAGAAATAAAGTCATCAGCGCCAGCATTGAGGCCACAAACCCGGTCATCGATCTGTTCTCGGGCCGTCAGAAGAATAAAAAAGGTCGCGGTTAGTTCGGGTCTTTCTTTAATTTTACGACAGAGATCGACGCCATTCATTTCTGGCATCATCCAATCGCAAATAATCAGGTTGGGTTGTTCTTGCTTAGCTTTTTCCCAGCCCTGTTGTCCGTTGTTGGCAATGATGACCTGATGTTCTTCACTTTCAAGGAGGTCTTGTAAGACCATTTGCGTGGTAATTTCGTCATCAATAACTAAAATCTTTGCCATAATCGTTAAGGGTTTAAGTGACCTGTTCGAGAGATTTTCAATAAAATTTGGGACATATCAATCATTAAAGCGCTCCTTGAACGGGTTGGAGAAGCCGTTGAGATACAATCTATCAAGGACGATCGCACCGGCTTGGCTTGGGATTATGATAACTCCAGAGTTTCCATAAAGTGTTGAATCTCTTGCCATTGCTTGAGCAGGACTGTTAGCTGAGATGCAACTTTTTCAAAGTGTGGCTCCTGAGCGGCTTGTTCTAAGTCTGCGGACTGATCTGACATGAGGGTGGCCCCAACATTGGCCGCAGCTCCTTTCAGGCGGTGAGCAATTTCAGCGAGGCGATCGCCATCCTGCTCCTGCAACGCCGCTTTCAAGGCTTTCAAATCCTCTTCCGTCGCATCCACAAAGGCTTGCAAAAGTCGTTTTTGTAGGGATGTTTTTCCCCGAGATACTCGTGCTAAGCGTTCTAAATCTAAAGGAGGTTGTGAATTGGCAGTATCCTGACTCATCTGGCTTGTCTCCACACATGAGTTAGACTCATTGGAGTCTTGGCTTGAGTTTGGGTTTGAGCTAGAAAGATTTCCCGAAGCATCGGCTAGAGACTGGGGTAATGGTTCGTGAACTGGTAATGAGGATTGAGAGTGAAGATGGAGCTGGTGATTTGGAGCCGCACTATTTTGGCTCATCGTAGCAAATTTTGTATCGTTTGACGAGCGATCGCCTTCAGCGGCCGGGTGAGTCGTCCAGCGTTCTAAGGTCTCTAGTAAGACATCCCAATCGACCGGTTTGGGGATATAATCATCCATTCCCGCCTCAAGACATTGTTCTCGATCAGTGGGCATCGCATGGGCGGTGAGGGCAATAACAATGGTATGGCGATCGCCGTCGGCTTCTCGACGGCGCAATTCTCGGGTGGCTTCATAGCCGTCGAGAATCGGCATTTGACAGTCCATCAAGACTAAATCATAGTGAGTTTGATCACACAACGTTAACGCTTCCTTGCCATTACTGGCACAATCAATCTGAACCGCACCGAGTTCTTGTAATTGAGACATAATCACCTGTTGATTAGTGGGATGATCTTCGACCACCAACAACTTAATATGCGAAAAGCGTTTCGAGGGCAGAGGCAAGTCTGGATCAAAGAACTCCGTATCACTGTCGGGATCTCGCTCTAAGTGAAGTTGCGGCGCAACAGCCGTAATCAAAGCATCAAAGAGCCGTGAAGCTCGTACAGGTTTAAGAAAATAGCTGGCGGCTGCTCCGGCTTCTAAAAATGCTTCAGCCGTCGGGCGATCCTTGAAGTTACTCATGACCACAATTTTAGTGGTTCGCAACAGGGGATAGGCGCGAATTTCTGTCAGAAACTTGTCTCGATCAATGTCAGACAATTGCAGATCTAAAATCAGCACATTATAGGGTTGCGATCGCTCAGCCGACTCTTTCAGGCTTTCCAAGGCATTGCTACCGGTTCCCACCTCCGTGATGTGGCTAATTCCCCAAGACTGCACCAAATAGCGCACCGATTGGCGAGTGGTAGCATTTTCAGCCGCGACTAATAACCGGAGCCGACTGATATTTAAAGGCATTTGCGGTAAGGCTGAGGAGGGGGTTGAATCAGCCAACTCCAGAGGTACGGTAAACCAAAAGATTGAACCAATCCCTTCGACACTTTCGACGCCAATTTCGCCCTCCATCAGATGAACCAATTGCTGAGAAATGGCTAATCCCAACCCAGTTCCACCATACTGACGGGTGGTTGAAGCATCCACCTGGGAAAAGGACTGAAACAGCTTCGTTTGGGCGCTTTTCGGGATACCGACACCGGTGTCTCGTACCGCAAAGCGAATCGTAGCCGAGTTGTGGCGTTCTGATTGTAGGGCTGCTTGAATCACCACTTCGCCTCGTTCAGTGAACTTAATGGCATTACTGACTAAATTCAGCAGCACCTGACGTAAGCGCGCGGGATCACCTCGTAGATGGCGGGGAACATCGGGATCAATAAGGGTGGCCAGTTCTAGGCCCACTTTATCCTCGACTTGAGTGGCCATGACATCGACAATATCTTCGATACAGCGATCGAGGTCAAAATCGATCGCATCGAGTTCCATTTCCCCGGCTTCGAGTTTGGAGAAGTCGAGGATATCGTTAATGAGGGTCAGCAGATGTTGGGCGCTGCGAGAAATGGTGGTGACATAATCGCGCTGTTGTCGGCTGAGTTGGGTACGACTCAGAAGACTGGTCATTCCCATGACACCATTCATGGGGGTGCGAATTTCATGACTCATGTTGGCCAGAAACTCGGCTTTGAATTGGGCGGCCCGTTCGGCTTCGAGTCGGGCTTTGACCAAATCATCAATGCGATCGGTCACGGCGATAATGCCGCCAATCTCCCCTTCTGGGTTGTACCAGGGGTGAATGGCGGAGCGTAGATAGAGGAGATCGCCGTCCTGACGCTGCCAGGTGAGTTCAGGCTCGGTGATGACTTGTCCTTGTAAGGCGTCTTGGTAGGCTTGGTGGCGATCGTCGGGGAGATCGGGGAAGACGTGGTCGAGAGATTGTCCTAAGAGATCTTGGTCTTGTAGCTGGTAATCGCTAACCCACTTTTCGCTATAGGCGAGGTAGCGCATTTGGCAGTCAAACATGGCCATGGCCACGGGGGCGTTGGTGACGACTTGGCGTAATTGTTGTTGTTCTCGTTCGAGGGAGATGACGGCCCGTTGGGTTTCGGCATGAAGATGGGCTTGGGTGAGGGCGATGGACAGTTGAGCCACGACGCGCCGCATTAGGTCTTCTTCATTGTCATTGATGGGGATAGGGAGACCGTGATGACAGAGGAGATACCCAGGGGTTCCCAGGCGGTTTATGACGGGAAAGGCCGAGTAATGGCCACGTTGTAGGGTAATTGACTCCCCTTGAGGCTGACGGATGAGGGTGACGGTTTCGCCGTTGCGGAGTTGGCTGTCGAGGTCTTTTTGAGGATCGGCGGCGTTGAACTGGCGAGTTTCGGCGAAGAGTCGGCTGGTTTGAGGATGGTGGTAGGCGAGGATCAATGATTGCTGGCGGCGATCGTACCAGGCGAAGGCGATCGCATCGAAGACGAGAAGATCGGTGAGTTCTTCGAGAGTCGGCGGTAGGGTTTTGTCGAGATCGAGGGAGGTATGTAGGCGACTGGTGAGGCCATTGAGGAGGGCTTCTCGTTCGGCCCGGGCGCGGGCCTGTTCGGCGTCGTTAATTTGTCGTCCGGCGAGAATGGTCGCCAGGGCGAGGATCAAACTGAGAACGCCGGCGAGGAGGTTGAGAGATTCGAGTTGTTTTTCGATGTTCTCTTGGGGAATAACGAGGATAACTGTCCAGTTGGGAGATTCAATGGGGTGATGGGCGAAATAGATGGTCTCACCGTTGAGGGTTCCCTGTTGCAAGATGTCCGGGTTGAGATCGCCAAGGAGGAGGGAGGCGAAGTCTTGGCTGAGATCGGCCGATCTCAGGTCAGCTGATCTCAGGCTGAGGGATTCGGGGAGCTGATTTTGAAAGACGACGTTGGTGATGGGGGCGTTATCCGAGTCGAAGGCTAGGGCGTAGCTATTGTCTCCGTATTGGATTTGATTGAGGGTGAGGATGAACTGCTCGATACTAATTCCACCGATGAGGGCCTGGGTGGGAGACGGTTGAGGAACGCCGTCAGTGGGGTCGGGATTTGGGCTGAGGGGGAGAGCAAAGCCAATCAGTGGTTCACCAATGGCCCGGCCAATGATGGGGTTGCTAAAGGTGATTTGCCCCTGTTCCATGGCGGTCTGGAAGTGCTGGCGATCGGCGATTTCTCCGGTTTGCTGTTGATGGTTGCGAAATTCTCCTTCGCTGTTGGCGATCGCCAAGCTAATAAAACTATCGAGGCGATCGACTTCTTGGGCTAGATAGGGTTGGATCTGCTCCCAGTCTCGGGAACGGAGGGTCGGGCTGTTGGCTAACGCTTCGAGGTAAAAGGTCTGGGTTTGAAACCAGTCTTTGAGTTCTTGTCCGCCTTCGCGGACTTCGCTGATGGCTCCCTGGCTGATATTTTTCAGTAAGAGTTCTCGTACGAGTGTGTAACTAATCCAGGCGGTGAGACTGACGCTGATGGCTAGGGTTCCGAACAATCCATACACTAAGAGGTTACGAGGCCGCCATCCGGATTGGTGTCGTTGTCGCCAACGTCGCCAGAGTTTTTGGGGTTGTAGATAATCCATAAGAAGGGGGTCGGATGGGAGTGGCCAGGTCATTAGGTTCTGCGTAAAGGAATGAACGAGATCTGTCTCGATGAGAGGGTGGCTCTTATCGATTAGGGCTAACCTCAACGGCGATGCTACGGATTCCGAACGCCCCATTATTTCAGAGTTTAAGGTTCAAGTCTCGGGGGTGACGTGGGGTGACGGGCGATCGCGGTTCTGTAAACTCATGCCAACCTACGCAAAGTTACGTAAGGTTGCGTAACTTTGCGTAAATTTACGTTAACTTACGCAGAACACGCTTCGTTTTTGCTTAAGTTTTATATTTTCTTTAGATTTGAGTTTTGATTTTAACAGAGATGCGAGTTAAAGACAATTGAGTCTGGTATGTTGGTTCGGTGGAGTGGTCTGGTGTCTTGGTCTCTGAGGCGGTTCAGGTCACTAGCCCTTCAGAGGTCAGGGGCGATGTGTTTCAGGTCTTGAGGAGGAAAATAATCGCGTTTAGATTAGGCTTTGATGAGATCTTCATCGTCGCCGTGAATGGGAATTTCGATCACAAATTCGGTCCCGACACCGGGTTTGGATTTAACATTTAAGTCGCCGCCATGATTTTCAACCACAATTTGATAACTGACGGATAGTCCTAAGCCGGTTCCTTTTCCGGGAGACTTTGTCGTAAAGAAGGGGTCAAAAATGCGGCGGCGGATTGGTTCAGGAATACCGACACCATTGTCGGCAATTCGGATCATAATAAATTCATCATTAAGTTGCTGAGTCAGGATGGCGATCGCCGGTTTTTTATTGTCGTTTTTTTGGGAAGAGTTTTGTGGAGATTTATGTGATTTATTCTCATCATTTAACGCATCCAAAGAATTGTTGATGAGGTTCATAAAGACCTGATTAAGCTCTGCGGGATAACAAGTAACTTTCGGTAGTTTTTGGAATTTTTTGATAACCTTAATTTCATCGCTATTTCCAGTTTTGAAACGATGTTTGAGAAGCCAAAGAACACTTTCGAGTCCTTCATGAATATCAACTGTTTTTTGCTGAGCTTCATCGAGGCGGGAAAAAATCCGTAAGGATTGAACAATTTTACGGATGCGATCGGTTCCCGTTTTCATCGAGTTAATGAGATTGGGGAGATCTTCGAGAATAAAGGGCAAATCAATCTCCTCAATGCATTCGGCGATCGCCTCAGAGTTGGGATCCTCTTCCTCTTGATACAGTTCAATTAAGCCAATTAAATCCTGAGTATAGTCACGAACATAGCTGAGATTGCCATAAATGAAATTAACAGGATTGTTAATTTCATGGGCAACACCCGCCACCAATTGCCCTAATCCAGCCATCTTTTCACTGTGAATTAATTGGGTTTGAGTTTTCTGTAAATCCTGTAAAGTTTGAGCCAAGCGACGGGCTTGCATTCGCGTTTGTTCGAGGAGTTCAGCTTGTTGTAGAGCAACTCCGAGATGTTCACTAATTTGCCCTAACAAATCTAGATCTGAGGCATCCCAAGCCCGAGGGTGAGCATTATGATAGGCAGCGAGGAGTCCCCAGAGTTGATGATTTTGATAGATGGGAACAATGGCGTAGGCTTGGCATTGATAGAGCTGTAACACCTCTTGATAGGCGGGGGCGAAGTGGCTGCGATCGACGTTTTCAACAGTAAAGACTCGCCGCTGGGGAAGTTTACCAGACTGAGTTTGATGTTTGCCGTGTTTTTGCCCCTCAATCAGTTGCTGCATATGGGAACATAGGGCCAGGTTCGTTTGCAGTTCAGGGGTTGTCGTTTGTAACTCCAATAAATGCACCCAGCCGGGGCTAACGGATTCAGCGACAAACTGGCCCGTCCAGTCCGGGTTAAAGTAATAGACCGCCACGCGATCGACATCGAGGAGTTGGCGAACTTCGTGGGTGGTGGTACTAAAGATGGTATCAATGTCGAGCGATCGCCGAATTTTTTCGACGGTGACGGCCAAGGTTTTCTCCCGTCGGGTGGCTTTGGCCAGTTTGCGGGCCTGTTGCTGAGTACGTTGGAATAACTCAGCTTGTTTTAAAGCGACGCTGAGGTTGATGCTGACGCGCTCAAGCAGTTCAATATCGTCAATCTTCCAAGAGGGTGGCTCCTGGCTATGGCAGGCACAGAGTAGGCCCCAGAGAACTTGTCCCTGTAAAATCGGTACGATCGCCGAGTCAGGGGAGCCATGCTCCTCTAACACCTGAGCCGGAGACTTCCCCCGCCCCGAGAGGGGGATCGTTCCGGGATTATCTAAAATATCTTGGTAGGCCAGGGTCGTTGATCGATGTCCATTGCTGGCCGATTGGACCGTATAGGTTTGGGAGCGTTGAGGGCTGGGAGTATTATCGAGCAGAATCTGTTGAGAGCGAGTCTCAGAGGTATGAGTCGAGGGCTTGATAATCGGGAGGTGGCCCGGTTCGACGGATTCGGCGACAAATTCACCGCTAAAGTCGGGATAGAAGCGATAAATGGCGATACGGTGAGCGCCGAGTAACTGGCGCAGTTCTTGGGTGGTGCTGTCAAAAATTTCTTGCAGTTCAAGGGATTCTCGAATACGAGCAATGGCGTTGGCGAGGGCGTTTTGCCGTTCAATCTGCAAACGAGCTTCTACCAGGGCCTGGGAGTCATCCGACGGCGGGCTGGTAGAGGCTTTCGTTAAAAGTTGTTTGAGGCGCTCAAATGCTGCGTCATCTTGGCAACACGATCGCACTTCATCCCATTGATCGAGATTCAACATGGAACGTTTGGGGTCGCTTACAGGGCAAGCGCAGCCGGCCCCGAGTGTGGGACATCATCGCCTGGGGGTGACTCAATTCGACTTGCGTAGACTCGCTTATATCTTAGCTGTCTATGTTAGCCGTCGCTGTGGAATTTTCGTTAGGTGGCTGAGAAGGGGTGGAGGATTGATGAATGGGAATTTCTAGGCGAAACTCGGTCCCGACCCCGGGTTGTGAGACGCATTCAAAGGCGCCATGATGTTTTTCGGTAACGATCTGGTAACTAATCGACAGGCCCAATCCGGTGCCAATTCCGACGGGTTTGGTGGTAAAGAAGGGATCGAACACCTGCGATCGCAGGGTTTCAGGGATACCACAGCCATTATCGGCGATGGTCACGGCCACTCGGTTCTCAGCCACGTGTTGGGTGTGAATACGAATGGTCCGTTCGGCTTTCTCCTTGTCAAAGGGATGTAGGGCATCGATGGCGTTGCTAATCAGATTCATAAAGACCTGATTGAGTTGACCGGCATAACATTCGACGGGAGGCAAGTCTCCGTAGTCTTTGACGATGTTGATGGCGGCGCGATCGGCTTTGGCTTTGAGGCGATGGTGCAGGATGGTTAGGGTTCCTTCGATACCGTCGTGCAGGTTAACGGGTTTGAGTTCCGACTGATCTAAACGGGAGAAGTTGCGCAGGGAAAGGACGATTTGGCGAATTCGCTCGGCCCCGAGTTTCATCGAACCCAGCATTCGAGGTAAATCCTCTAGGAGAAATTCGAGGTCAATCTCTTCGATGCGATCGCAAATTTCTTCAATGGGTTGAGGATAATGGTCTTGATACAGATGTAAGAGATCCAAGAGATCTTGGGTGTACTCGCTGGTATGGACGAGATTCCCGTAGATAAAGTTAACAGGATTGTTGATTTCATGGGCAACCCCAGCCACCAATTGTCCCAAGCTCGACATTTTCTCGCTTTGAATGAGCTGGGTTTGGGTTTGGGTGAGTTCTTCGAGAGCCCGTTTGAGTTGTTCAGCTTTGGCGTTGGCGCTGCGAGTGGCCCGTTGACTTTTGGCAAAGAGTTCGGCTTGGGAGATGGCGATGGAGGCGTGACGGGCCAGTTGTTCAACCTGTTCAATTTCGCGATCGCTCCACTGACGAGGGCGGCTACATTGGTGGGCGATAATCAGACCCCAGAGTTTGCGATCGCAGTGAACCGGTACGATCAGATTGGCCTGAATTTGTAAACTCTCCAGAAATTCTCGGTGACAGGGGGTGAGGTCCGCTGTCTTAATGTTGTCCATTGCCCGAGCCTGGCCGCTACTGAGGTACTTCTGTTCGAGATGTTCGGGAAAACAACCCGGTGGGGTCTCGATGCCCCATGCAGAGCGCCAATTCCCCTGAATATCCTCGACGGTAATCCGTCCTTCTCCCCCGTCAAAGACTTGATAGACCACGGCGCGATCGGCTTTCAGGAGACTCCGCACTTCCTCGACGACGGTTTGCAAAATCTCATCTAAGTCCAAACTACTGCGAATCTGATCCGCCAACTCAGCCATAGCCTGACTCAGATGCAAAGACTGCTGAAGTTGGAGGGTTCGCTGTTGAACTTGCCGTTCGAGGGTGGCATTGAGGGTGTTCACTTCCCGATACAGCCGATATTGCTGCACAGCGGAGGCGAACCGTTCACTCAACTCCCGGGCCAGTTGTCGATCATTGTCACTCCAGGGCTGTGCTTGACCACGATTGAGTTGTTTCCAAGCCTCAAAGGATTGACGGGGGCGTTCTTGCCGCCGATTGGTGTCAAATCGCCCGGCCCACCAGATCTCTAGGTCAATTTCTTGGCGAAACACCATCAGGTAGCCTAAAAACTGTTGCCGATGATGGAGTGGTAGCACCAAGAGGCCTTTGAGTTTGGCTTGGGCAAAGGAGTCGGCTAGGGGACGTAATTGAGGTACGTTGTCCAGGTTGGTGGTCTCTAAAATGGGATAGAGGGGAAGATCTCGTTCAGGGAAGCTGGCGTGCCACCAAGACTCCACAGCGTCTTCGAGGGCAATCTCAGAGGCGGAGTCCCTAAAACTCGGTTGTTGCCCCCGACATAAACGCAGCGGTGAGTCTCGCTCAATATAGAGTTGACCGCCTTGGCCGCCTAGGGACTCGATGGCGGCATCGATGGCGCTGCTAAACTCAATGGTTGGCTGGGCGTGCAGGAGACTGACAATTTGATTAACGGCGGCTTCCCGTTTTTGTTGCTGACGGGCTTCGGCCAGTAGGGCTGATTGAGAGATGGCAATCGAGACTTGATCGACGACGGCTTGAATCAGTTGTAAGGTGGGCAGGTCGTACTGTCGTGGGTCGCCATGATGGGAGGCGAGAAGTCCCCAGAGTTGGTCATTATGGATGATGGGCAAACACAGGGATGAGGCGACGCCCATAGCGGTGAGATACTCGACATGACAGGGATCGAGTTTTTTATAGTCCCGAGGTAAGAAGGCATCGTCAGCGGGACTCATGCCGATGGAACGCTCTTGAACGTTGACGATACTGCGGACTCGTTGCCGTACAAAGCGATCGCGGGCTTCGGGGGGGATATCATCGGCGGGAAAGGTTAGTCCTAACAGGCGGGGGAGGCGATTCTCTTGAACAGCCTCGGCAATGACCGTTCCGCTACCATCGGCGTTGAAGCGATAAATTTTGACCCGATCGACTCCTAGAAACTGTCGGGTTTCTACGGCTGTTGCATCGAGGATCTCTTGCAAGTCGAGAGAGTGACGGATTCGCTGTGTCATCCGCTGCAACAAGACTTCACGATTCAGACGCTGTTTGAGATCTTCGGTTATCTTTTCTGAATTCATAGGATTGAACGGGGCAGTTCCTCTCATCAACACTGGCAAGCCAACTGAACAATGATGCTAAAGTTTGCGTTTGAGACGCTGGGTAGATGACGCAACGGATGGGGCTAGGCCAAGGAGTTTTATCGAGGTTATAAATTTAAGACTATTGGCCATTATAAATAAACTCGTCGGGTCTGATCCCGATGTTCTTCAATCTTATAGCAGTCGCCACTCCAGTTAGAACACTATGCGCAAGCAAAGCGAAGGACGTGTTCCATGGCCTCTCGTAAGGTAGCAAAATGTTGAATTTGATGGCGGATACGACTTTTAAGCCAAGACCAACAGTGTTCAATTTTGTTGAAGTCAGGAGAATAGGGAGGTAAGTACCAAACTTCACACCCGGACTCTTGAACCAGTTGTTCGATACGTCCTCCTTTATGAAAGGTGGCATTGTCAATCACCAGCTTCTGTCCTGGCTTTAACGTCGGGATGAGGCAGGTTTCGAGCCAGATTTCAAAGACCGAACGATTGCAGGCTCCTTCGAGGGTAAAGGGAGCCAACAATTCTCCGGCACACCAAGCCGCTATCATATTGACTCGACCTTGCCGGCGACCTGACTTGAGGGCATGAAGGCGTTCTCCTTTGGGAGCATAGCCATAACCATAATCATCTCGGCTATCCATGCCCGCTTCATCGGCATAGACAATCTCTTCGGGCTTGAGAGAGGCTAACTGTTTTTTGAATTCTGTCCGTTTTTTCTCGTCTCGTTCCCGATAGCCGTAAGTTTTTTTTTACGAGTGAATCCGATTTTCTTCAAGGCTCTCGAGATGCTTCTGGCACTGATGTCACCGTCCCACAACTGAGCCATCTGTTCCTGAGTCTGATCGGCATGCTCTTGGGCAAAGGCTCGAAACTTTTCCCAGTCGGTGATTTTGTGGCCGTGACCGGGAGGACTATAAGACTTGGCTCGGAAATCCCCCGTCTCCGCTTTTCGCTTGAGCCAAAGGTTAATCGTGTTACGACTGATGCGAAACACCTCGCTGGCTTCGCTCTTCTTCATCCCATCGAGTTCGATGGCTTCGATGACCTTGCGACGTAAATCGTAGCTGTAAGAATTTGACATGACCGATAGACCCCTCCCTCTTTCGACTCTCTTCTATCTTACGTCCTAACTGCTTTGGCGGCTGCTATAATTCGGACTGGAGTTGTTTGGACAAGATTGAGAGACGGAGATGATTCGCTCCTAACAGATTTCATGTCATTTTGCTAGGGGTTGGTGTTCACTCTGTCTATCGGTAGTTCACGCCTGTCGGGTGGTCTGGAAGCCTATAATAAAGGGAGACCGATGTCGATCAGAGTCGTTCTCACAGATTCGGGCTTAGTTAGATCATGAAATTTTTCCCTAAATTGCCATCATTGCTCGGGGTCGTCCTACTGGGCTTGCTTGCGAGCTGTCAGCCTGAGTCGCCGACTTCTCCGGACTTTGATCAATCTCAAACCGATACGCCAACGGCTCAACCACAGGAAACTCCCGCTACTCCGTCGGTGGGCCTGAACGCCACTCCGACACCAACTGCGACACCAACTCCGACACCGACACCAACTCCAACCCCTACACCAACTCCGACTCCTACACCGACTGCGACTCCGACGCCAACTCCTACCCCTACACCAACTGCGACTCCGACACCAACTGCGACACCAACTCCAACCCCGGCTCCTGCTGCGGTACAACCGGCTGAGGTGGAGGTTCTTCGTTGTGAGACGACGATGGCTCGGGTCGATGATCCCAATGCACCTTTGAATGTGCGATCGCAGCCGGAAGTAACCCAGGGGAATGTGGTTGGACAACTCAGTGATCGGGCTTGGGTCACGATCGCTGGGGAAGACTCAGGTTGGTGGCGGATTTCTGATCCTGAACAGGGTTGGATTGCCAAAAGCTTGACGGACAGTAGTTGTAATGAACTGGTGGCTCAATTGCAGTTCCCGGCTGGGGCGACGGCGGTTCGTCTGAGCGATCGCCTTGTGGGGACAGGGTTCCATGAGTATCGCCTGGAGGCGAGGGCGCAACAAACGATGACGCTCACGGCGATGGGTGATAGTCCTCTCCCGTTTGTGCGCGCTCCGAATGGTCGAGAAATTACCGAGGCGGCGTCGATGCGCGGACGTAGCACCTGGAGGGGAGAACTCCCGAGCAGTGGTGAGTACATTCTCGAATATAATTCCAATTTCCAAGGTTTTGAATATGAGACCGAAATTGAAATTCGTTAGGTCGAGTGATGGGTTGACTTTACCCCGATCTCGGTGTTTTTATGGTGATATTTTTACAGTGACTCAATTGGATGAGTTTGATCGCCGTCCAAGGGGGTTAAGCGTCATTGATGACGGACTCGAAGAGGGCTTCATAGCGATCGAGGGCTTCACCGAAGGAATAATTATCGAGGGCGTACTGTCGTCCTTGTTGGCTGAGTTGTTCGAGGGTATCTGGGGCGGCTTTAAGCTGACGAATGGCTTGGGCGATCGCTTGGGGATCTTCGGGAGGAACGACCCAACCGCCGCCACTGGTTTTAACCGCTTTAGCGGCGGTTCCCGCATCGGGAACGGAGGCTAAAATCGGCAGACCACTAGCCAGTAACACCTGAATTTTTGAGGGCATATTGATAGCAATGACCGTCTTTTTCTGCATCACCATACCCACATTGGCTGCTGATAGCATCTCCGGTAATCGTTCACGAGGTTGAAAGGGTAAAAGTTTAACATTGGTCGCGCCAAGTTGGTCGCGGCGATCGCGTAATGCCCCTAACGCCCGTTCTTCACCGACAATAACGATGGCAATATCGGGCTGATCTAACACCAGTGCCGCCGCTTGAATCAGGGTTTCAAGTCCTTGAGTTAGAGCAATATTTCCGGAATACAAAACAACAAATTTTCCGTCGAGACCCTGCTCTCGGCGAAAGGAATTATCCTGTTTATCCAGAGGACGAATAAAGTCGGTATCAACCCAATTGGGAATTAAGGTGATTTTGTCAGGATTCACCCCTTTGTTAATCAAATTATCCACAAATCCATCGGAAATGGCCGCGATTTGATTGGCATAGCGATAGGAAAATCGTTCGAGGGATTCAAAGACCCGAATTAGGGATTTATTGGTCAGTAATCCGGCGACCACCGCCGCTTCAGGCAGAACATCTTGTAAATTCAACACCACTGGCGCCCGTTGCATCCATTTAAACACCGTCGCGGGGACGGAAGCGGGCAAGGGGGGAACCGTCAGCAGGATCACATCGGGGCGTTTCCCATTGAGAGCTTGGATAAAACTGGTGCCGACAAAACTGGTTTCGAGGAGGATGCGATCGACGAGTCCCGGCTTGGGGCGAACCCAGACAAAACAGCGTTGGATTTTAACGCCGTTACGCTCTTCGGTGACATAGAGTTTGCCCCGATAGCCTTCATAGATTTGCCGTTGTGGGTAATTGGGCATTCCGGTGACGACGCGGACATGATGGCCCCGTTGAACCAGTCCTTCGGCCAGTTCTGTCATCAGCGGTGCAATGCCAATCGGTTCAGGATGATAGTTATAAGCGTAGATGAGAATATCCATTCAAATAGGCTCGTGAAACAAGTCCGATTGAGGCGATCGCCAGGATGTAAACTGCATCATACCTCAGTTTTTTCGCCAATCCGGAGTGTTGACAATTAAACAGTATTTCCTATACAATGTTCGTTTAAAACCCTAGTTATTTTCCCCTCAACGGCCATCACCTGTCAACAATTATGGGTTGATGTTATGGGTTGATTTTAAATGCCCATTAACGCCCCATTAACGCCCCAATTCGCCCCAATTCGCCCAAGGTATCAACTGCGATGTCGGATTCTCGTCACCCCGCCGGACTTAGTCCACATACACCCTCGAGTGCAACTCGCCGACAGCGGCGAGGCCCTTCGATATTGCTGTTGAGCCTACTGGTGCTGATCTGGTCTGTGGGGCTAGGCTGGGGCTTAGCCGGGGTAGGGCGATCGCAATCCCGGGATCTCTCCTCCCTCCCTCACATCGGAACCGTCGATCCCATTCCCGAGCGATACCAAACCGGACAAGCCCTCTATCTCGAAGCCTGTGCGTCCTGCCATATTGGCGTTCCTCCGGCCGTCTTCCCCACGGAAACCTGGCGAGATCTGCTCCTGGACGAGAATCACTATGGCCAACGCATTGACGTCCTACCTAGCCCCCAAATCCACATCGTCTGGGACTATCTGCAAACCTTTTCTCGTCCCAACAGTGCCAGCAGCGAGTCAGTTCCCTTCCGCTTCCAATACTCCCGCCCCTTTGCCGCCCTACATCCTAACATCGACGTACCTCGTCCCCTCGATCTCAACAGTTGTCGTAGCTGCCATCCCCAAGTCGATCAGTTTGACATTCGTCGCCTCAGTCCTGACTGGGAGTGAGAGCAAAAAAAACCCCACCCGTTCCTGGGTGGGGCTATTCGGAACCTTTAGGATAGAGCCGAGCAGTACACCGGGGAAGTCCGTCCAAACCTGTTAAAGCCGTCTCCCCAAGCGTTTCACGTCGTCCTAGTCTCAGGATAACCAGTACACATCACAAAGAAATGACGCTGTTATGACATTTTCGGTCATGTCCTAGAGTCATCCTAAGGGTCAAAGCGAATATGAAACAGCAACGCCTCAATCTCAAAGGGTTTGGGACTTTTCTTGAGCAGGGATGTCATCCAGGCTTGCGGGAGTAGCCATGCGGCTGTTGCTCGCAGCAGAACTTTCCAAATGACCCGTCGTCGCCACAAACTCGGGTCATCCCTGAGGGCCAGGGCTAAAAAGCGAAAGGCGGCTCTGGCCCGTCGTCGCTCTGGGGTTAAATCTAAGGCTTTATAGGTTAAATACTTATAGCGATGACCGCGACAAATCCCACAGAGGTGCTGTAACTCGGGGGGAGCGGCGGCAAAAATACGTTCGATGACCTGTAAACTTGATGCCTCCATCTTGGCTAAATTAAAGGACGAGGACGAAGTCACGGTTCGATAGAGAATTTGCACTTGGGGAACCACCACGAACTCATAGTTGGCCGCCAATCGGACCCATAAGTCCCAATCTTCGGCTGGGGTGAGACTGGGGGCAAATCCACCTACGGCTTCAAAGGCAGACTTGCGAATCAGAACATTGGAGCCACTGCCGACAAAATCACTGATGATGAGCAGTTTATAGACATCGCCGGAAAAGGTGAGGTGGGGGCCAGATCTGAAAAACTGGTTATTTTCGTCAATGTGGTCGGTCCAACTGTAGGCGACGGCGGCCTGGGGATGGGTTTGTAAGGCCTGCCATTGTTGTTGGAGTTTATCGGGAGTCCACAAGTCATCGGCATCAATAAAGGAGAGATAGTCTCCATGAGCTAAGGCGACGCCACGATTGCGACTTTCTCCCTGTCCCGCGTTGCTAAATTGATGAATTTGGATGCGTTCATCGGCGATCGCCTGAACAACGGATAGGGTATCATCGGTTGAGCCATCGTCGATGATAATCAGTTCAAAGTCAGCCAAGGTTTGCCCTAAGACTGAATCGATTGTATCGGCGATCGTCTCCATTCCGTTATAGACGGGAAGAATGACAGAAATTTGAACCATAGAATCCTCGATTATGATGATGGTGTTGTCATGATGTTGTCATGGTGTTGTCATGGTGTTGTCCAGGGAAAGGATTGCCCGAGTAATGTCTCTAAGTCTTGGCTATAGGGAGCATAAAAGTCTTGCAATTGCGATTTTAAGCTCGGGTTCTCAACGTGATACTCGCCTACATTGTAATACTCTAAGTTTTCCAAAGGTTTACGGGGAATCTTGAGAAAGGAATGTACGGTTTGTACGATATCTGAAGGATGGTCTTGGAAGCGTTCACTGGAGATGACTAGCATCTGTTCACGAGGAAAAAAGCGGAGCCATTTTTCCAGGAATTTGACATAGCAGCCCCGAGCGATGTAGTGATTGCGAATGGAAATGACATCGTCCCAATCGGGAATTTCTGCAAGTTGTTCGGCAAAGGCAATGTCAAGAGGACGAGACTCTTTTTTGAGTCGAACCCAGTGGTAATAGTGGGAAATGGCACGAGAGATTGGATTGCGCAGTAAAACAATGAGTTTCATGTCGGGATACTCTTGATACATCCGTTCCGGGGTTTCGGGAGAGTCAAGATAGGTCGGACTCGCTTCACCCGTTCGCCACACTTGACCTTCTGGAATGGGTAAGAAGTGCGATCGATACCAGGTTTGACCTTTTTTATAGTGAAGCGACCAAAAATGAAGTTCTTTTTTGATAGAGACGGAGATATTTGGGTGTTCTTCTAGGTAATAGTAAAGTGAGGACGTACCACTTTTTTGAGCGCCGATAATTGTAAAGTTAACTTGGGGCGATTTTAGGGGAGTTTGAGGAGATAAATCTGGGCAATGTTGTTTGAGTTTATAATTTGCAATTTCTTGATGGATCGTATAAACCTCTTTGAGGCGACCTTGCTGTTCAAGAATCGCACTTAAATTTAAACCGAGATCTAATTCGCCGGGATTGTTCTTGAATTTTTGTTTAAACAGGGTTTCCAATTCATCCAATTTATGGTATGTCTTTGAAAGATTTAAGCACCGTTCGTGCCACCACCATCCTTGGTACGGATCGAGTGTAATGGCTTGCCACCACGCGGCGATCGCACCCGTCCATTGTTTTGCCTCTGCTAATGTTTGAAACAATAAAAAATAAGTCTCCCAAGTCTCACAACCTTGCTCAATCTGGGATTTACAAGTCTGTAATACCTGATGAATTTGATGTTGAGAATCCCACGCTTTTTCATATTCCGAGAGGGCATCTAGCCATCGCTGCTGTTGGGCTAGAGTTTTTGCTAATTTTCGATAGAGAAAAACTGAGGGAGTATTGAGGAGTTTAATTCCTTTTTGATAGGCTTGTTCTGCCTCTTGCCAACGCAGCTGTTTAACAAAAAGATCGCCTAAATTTCGATGAGCTAAAAAAATGGAAGGATTGATGGCAATAATTTGTTGATAGAGAGATAGTGCCTGGTTATCTTGTTGCCGCTGGCATAAAAAATCAGCGCATTCAAGTAAGAGTGTTTCATCTTCAGGATTGAGAGTGAATGCCTCCTCATAGAACCCTAAAACAGCTTCTAGGTCGTCTTGCTGTTGATAAAACTGTAACAGCCAGCGAGCCGCTTCTTTGGCTTGATATCCCAGCTTGAGTTTGAGATAACAGCCTAATACAGTTAGTTTATTGTTAATTTGCATAACTATTTTTCATGACTATTTTGCATGATTTAGCTTGTTGTTTAGTCGATCTTGCAACTCAATCACGACCACCAATTCAGAACTTTTCCTGTAATCTCTGTTAATTGCTCCATATCCTCTTTAAAATAGTCTTGTAGGGCAGTCCTCAGTTTAGCATCCGAGTCATCGTCTATCCTGGACATTGAAGATTGGTAGTTCCCAACATTGTATTTTCGATATTGACGAAGTTCATGATGAGGCAAGCCAAGATACTCAAACACTGACTGGCTGGTAGCGGCGGGTTGATTGAGTAAATCTTCACTTTTGAGGACATAGATTTGCTCGGGTTCAAACTGGGAATACCAAGCCTTAAGATTGGCACTATAACAACTTTCCTGCAAATACTCAGGGACAAACTCAACTGACGTGGACTGGCTAGGTTTTCCAGTCAAACTTTCATAAATCGCGACATCTAAGGGGCGCTTTTCTTGACCCCGACGCACTCGATCATAATAGTGAGAGATGGTTCGATCCACGGGATTGCGCAGACTCACAATTAAGCGAATATCGGGATAGGCTTGTTTAATTCGTTGAGGTGCTTCAGGATGGGCAAAATAACTGGGACTGGCTTCTCCGGTTATCAATCCTTGCTGTTTGGCAATGTCTCGTGAGATGGCTGGAAAATGGGACTGATACCAAGGTAAACCATATTGAAAGCGATGAGACCAAAAGTTAATTTCTTTGACCACCGCCGGTAAGACGTTAGGATGGGAGGCGAGATAGCTATAAAGGGCGCTTGTACCCGATTTTGCTGCACCGATAATGATAAATTGTGGAGATAAAGAGGTGTCAGTCCAAGCTGTTTCGACGAGGTGTTGATAGGATTTTGAGAACTTGGTGTAACTCACAGATTGGTAGTGTTGGATCGCAGCGTGTTCGTTGCCCTGGCGGGTGAGGGCTTCGGCAAGATTGAGGGCGATCGCGGGTTGAACGGAGCCAGATTGTTGGTTAGCTTGGGCTAGGATGGCGATCGCACTCTGCAAAGAATTCGTCTTTTCCAACACCTCCCACAGCGATCGGGTGTACCACCAACTTTTGTTGGGATAATCCCTGAGGATAGTCAGATAGGTTTGAGCCGCCGCCTCTAGCTGGTTCGCGGCCTGATAGGTTTTCGCAGATTCCAGTGCATCTTCTAGGGGATCTTGATGACTAGCTCGAGGATCTGAAGATGGCGATCGCAGCGTCTTAAACAGTGTTTTTAACGATTGCCAATGTCTTAGTTTTTTCA
Organism: Phormidium lacuna HE10JO; assembly: GCA_900149785.2. GTDB lineage: Bacteria > Cyanobacteriota > Cyanobacteriia > Cyanobacteriales > Geitlerinemataceae > Sodalinema > Sodalinema lacuna_A. The sequence continues at coordinate 21,458 of FSSI02000009.1, forward strand.
TTAGTTTCCTCATTGGTTTTCTCATGGATTTTCTAAATAATATTACTCTTAATCACAGTTGACGATTTTAATCGATTGACTCTGAACCTATTATGTTTTGATGTAAATTCTCATCTTGGTCTCGCTCAACAACCCAAAAAATCAACGATAGTTACGAGCCTGTGTCTCAAATAAAGTCGCATAAAGACCCTGCTTCTCAATCAACTCATCATGAGACCCCGATTCAACAATACACCCCTTATCTAAAACATAAATCCGATCCGCCATTTTAACCGTCGATAGGCGATGAGTAATCAAAACCGCCGATTGTCCTTCTAACAATTCCCGGAACTTCTTAAAAACTTCATATTCCGCTTTCGGATCGAGAGCTGACGTGGGTTCATCCAGAACAATGACCTGAGAATTACGGAGAAACGCCCGCGCAATAGACACCTTTTGCCATTGACCAATACTGAGTTCTTCCCCCGTTGCAAAGCGTTTACCCAGCAAATTATCATAGCCGAGAGGTAGAGTTTCGATCACTTCATCCGCCCCAGACCGTTGTGCAGCTTTAATAATGCGTTCATCATCGGAGGGACATTCCAGGTTCCCCAACCAGATATTTTCACGAGCCGTCAGGTGATATTTAGCATAATCTTGAAAGATGACACTAATTTGCTGGCGAAGTTCACGAACCTTTAAGTCTCGCAAATCCACACCATCCATGAGGATTTGACCTTCCGTGGGGTCATACAAACGACAGAGAAGTTTAATGAGAGTCGTTTTACCCGAGCCATTTTCTCCCACCAATGCAATCACTTCTCCGGGCTTGAGATGAAATGAGGCATTTTTAATCGCTTCCCGTTGACTGTTCGGGTAATTGAAATCAACATTTTTAAACGAAATTCCTTCTTTCATGGGAGACGGGATCGGCTCTGGAGAGACGGGATCAACAATTCTCGGTTTGATATTGAGAAATTCAAAGAGATACGCCAAATAACGGTTATCTTCATAGAGGCCAGCAACCCCCTGGAGGACTTGCCAAAGCGCATCATAGGCTTTACGAAAGGCTTGGTTATACAACACCAAGTCCCCAACGGTGATATTACCCTGAACCGTTTGATAGGCAATATAGGCATAAATCCCCCAGGTCGCCACCACAGAAATTAGGGTCGTAAAAAAGTCCGCTGAGGCGCGACGGAGGGCGATTTGTAGCCGTTCTTCCCGCAGTCGCCAACGCAACTTCCGGAACCGGCGAGAGAAGAGTTCCCCCAGTTGAAAGAGGCGGATTTCTTTGGCGTAATTATCACTAACAATTAAGCTGTTGTAATAGGAGGCTTCTCGTTGAGTGGCCGTCCGTCGTTGCAACCAGGCGTGAATCTCGCGTACGAAGGCTAAGCGAACTAGAATTCGAGGAATGACGGGAATAATCAAAACGCCACCAATGAGCCAGTTAAAACTGAGGAGAGTCCCGCCCATGGTGGCCAGTTGTACGAGGTTACCCCCAATTTGCTCTAGGCGATTGAGCAGCCGCATGGGGACGCTGTTGGCTTCGTTGCGAGCCCGTTCGAGAATGTCATAGTAGGTGGGATTTTCGTAATGTTCGAGATCGACGCTGATGGCTTTATCGTGAATAATCTCGTAGAGGCGATCGGAGACGACTTGTTGCTGATATTGGTTGACGAGGCGGCCAACGGAGGTCAGGAAGGCGGCGGCCAGGTTCACCAAACCCATCGCAATAACGAGGGGAGCGATGCGACGAAAGGCATCTTCTGGGTTGTCGGCATCAAACCCCATGGTGATATTGTCGAGAAGCAGCTTCATGATGTAAAGCCGCGTGATGGGAATGCAGCTTTTGATGATGGTGATACTGCTACGGGCTACAGTCCACCAGGGGCCGCTATTCCAGACAATTCGGATCGCCCGTCCGAGGTGAATGACACGTTCAGATTCAAAGTCTAAGAGGTGACGGGTGCGCATAGTGGGAAGTGGGGGAGATCTAGGAGGTTAGAGTAAGTAAGATGGCGATTTGGTAAGATTCGCTTTTAAAATGTTGCTGCGGGTCAAGTCCAGAGACAAGATTGGTCTGAGAGCTGTTCTGGTTGTTGTTTATAAGGTTGATCCAAGTCTTCGAGATCTCTTTGGAAGCTTGGATTTGAAAATTTATATTCTCCGATATTATAGTATTCCATATTTTCTAAAGGGTGCCGAGGAACTCCCAGGAAGCTGTGAACGTCTTGCAAAACCTGCGATGGCCAGGATAAAAAAGGATCACTACTAATCACAAGATTTTTTGACGAAGAAAGTGTTTGAGCCAATGGGCTAACAATTCAACATAGCAACTCCGTGCAATATAATCACTCCTAAGAAAAATAGAGATAGAGCCTTGACTAATTGAAGAGTCTGTTGTCATACGTGTTCTGCTTCGAGCCAGCTACTGCTTCAGCAAGAGATCACCTAAATCTCGATGGGCTAAAAAATTAGAAGGCTTGAGGTTAATGATCCGTTGGTATACCACAATTTATCGGTTGTCTTCTTATCGCTGATGTAAAAACTCGGTAGCTTAGAGCAACAGCTTTTCATGTTCAGAATTTAGGGCGATCGCCGGTTCATAGACTCTTAAAAATCCTCCTAGGTCATCCGGCTTCTGATAAACCTGTAAAAGCCACCGAGCGGGTTCCTTGGCTTGGTCACCAAACTTAAGCTTAAGATGGCGGCTTGATTGGGTTAAGTTTTTCTTGATTTTTGTAGCAATCATTCTAAGGTTCCCAGGTGAAATCAGCATTCAAGAGTTGGCTTAACTCCTGATTATAGGGCTGATAGAACTCAGCAATTTTTTTGCGGATTGAGACCTCGGCTGGAGAATACTGCCCAGAGTTATATGTTTTGTAGCTGCTGAGTTGATAATTGGGAAGCCCAATAAACTCATACACCTTTTCTAGGGATTGTCCTGGATTATCATAAAACTCTTCACTCTTAAGAATCAGGAACTGTTCCCGAGGAAAGACTGAGAACCAATGCTTGAGAAACTCAACATAAACACCTCGAGCCATATAGTTACTGTGAATGCGCCACACTCGTTTCTTGTTCTCAATTTCTTTGATTTTTGCCTCAATCGCTTCCTCTAGGGGCAACGGTTCTTGATTACGGCGTACCCAATGATGATAATGGGAAATGGCTCGATCGACCGGATTGCGAAGGAGAACAATCAATTTAATATGAGGCAAGGCTTCCCGGAGTCGTTCAGCGGTTTCGTAAAAGTCTAAATAGCCCGGACAAGCCTCCCCAGTTTGTAAGTGAGAGCCTTCGGGAATTTGGGGGAAATGGGCGAAATACCAATCGAGACCTCGATAGAATTTCCACGACCAAAACTCAACTTCTTTACGTAAGGCCGGCACGATGTCAGGATGCTGAGCCATATAAGCATACAAGGAACTGGTCCCGGCTTTCTGTGCCCCCAAGATAATAAAGTCTAAGCGATTGGCTTTGGCTTTAAAGTCGGGATTATTGCGTCGGGATTCTAGCAGTGAGGGATAGTGACGGCTTAATTTGATGTCTAGGGCATTTTCATAGTAGGGCAGTGAATCAGGAATTCGCTTTTGATGAATGAGGGTATCGCCAAGGTTAATGTAAATTTCGATGTTGTTTGAGTCAAGGCTGAGGGCTTGTTTATAGGCTGCCTCAGCTTCTGTGAGTCGATCTTCGGCTTGGAGTGTTTTCCAGAAAAATGAGTAGTAGTACCAGGGAAAGTCAGGCTTGAGGGGAATGAGTTTAAGATAGGTTTCGGCGACAGCAGGGCGATCGCCCAACTGTTCGAGGGCCGCGGCTAAGTTATATAGACTCTCAAAATGTTGAGGATTCAAGCGTAGGGCCTGGCGATAGGCAGCAACGGCCCCCTGCCAATCTTGAAGACGCATCAGCACATCGGCAAGATGGCTATGGGTTGCAAAAAAATCGGGATTGCGTTCGGCGGCTTGATGATAGGCATCAGCGGCCTCATGCCACTGTTCAAGTTCCTTGAGAGCATCTCCGAGATTATGGAATGACCAGGAAAATTGGTTATCATGTTGAATAGCCTGCTGATAGCAATGAACGGCCTGAGACCATTGCTTGCGCTTTTGCAGAATATCTCCCAATTCATGATGTGCTAAGGCGATTTCAGGATTGAGTTCTAAGGTGTTTCGGTAAACCACCTCGGCACCTTGCCATCGTTTTAGTTCCAAGAGACATTTGGCTAGATGATAATGAGACCAGGGATTTTTAGGATTTAAGCGCACTCCAGCTTTTCGAAATAATAGCCTGAACGAGAGTCCTTTCTGTTTGATTTTTGTTTGAAGACGGTCTAGTTTGGCTTGAAGGGTTGACACTAACAAAATACTCATGATTCGTCTAAGACTTTAATTAAGGTGCTTTAGTCATAAAATTGGCGATCACCATTGAGCTACCAGGTCAAGACTTGTCCGATTATATCCTGAAGTTGCTCGCGATCCTCTCGGAAATAGTCTTGTAGTCTCACCCTGAGTTGTGTCTCAGCATCCGGGTTGATCGCAGAGGAGATGGGATAGTGGCCGACATTATAGTTGCGATATTGGCGAAGCTGATGGCTTGGTAGTCCAAGATAGTTGAACACCGATTGACTCATGGCGGCGGGGTTCTTCAGCAAGTCTTCACTTTTCAAAACGTAGATCTGCTCAGGTGTAAACTGAGAATACCACCCTTTTAAATTAGCACTATAGCAACTCTGCTGAAGATAGTTTTGGGCAAGTTTTTCTTCTTCAGATGTGGTATAATTACCATCCAGACTCGCATAAATTGCCTGATCTAAAGGGCGTGTTTCCTGACGACGGCGAACCCGATCATAATAGTGAGAGATGGTTCGGTCTACCGGGTTCCGCAAGCTGACGATAAGACGCAGGTTGGGATCAGCCTGTTTGAGTCGTTGAGGAGCATGGGGATGGGCAAAGTAACTGGGACTCGCTTCTCCGGTCATGAATCCTTGCTCTAAGGCGATCGCCTCCGAAATGGCTGGAAAATGAGCTTGATACCAGGGTAGGCCATGGTGAAAGCGATCAGACCAAAAGTTAATTTCCTTAACAACCGCCGGTAACACCTTCGGATGGGACGCCAAATAGCTATAAAGGGCGCTGGTTCCTGATTTTGCCGCCCCAATAATGATAAATTGGGGTGATAACGGGGTTTCCGTCCAAGCTGTTTCTACTAATTGCTGATAAGATTTCGAGAATTTGGCATAGCTCACGGCTTGATAGTGAGAGATAGCGGCTGAATACTCTCCTTGGCGGGTGAGGGCTTCAGCCAAATTGAGGGAAATAGTGGGTTGAACCGAGCCAGCCTGTTGATGAGAGGGATCTAGGATGGCGATCGCCCTCTGTAATTGCTCCGTTTGCTCAAGAACGTCCCAAAGAGACTGGTTATACCACCAACTTTTGTCAGGATAATGGCTGAGGATTCTCAAATAGGCCTGGGCGGCTGCGTCTAGATCCTGGGCCGCCTGATAGGCCGCCGCTGACTCAAGTTCCGCCTCTACATCCGGTGGCGGTGATTTCTTAAAGAGTGTTTTTAACGATTCCGAGATCGGCACGTTTCTCAACAATTTTGCTCCTGTTCCTGGCGGATACTTGATGGTGGACGATGCAACTCGACTCTCTCTAAGTTCCTGACTCCTCAGCCGCGACCCCCATCTTGGTATAGCTTAACAACTGGCTGTGAAGCGTTGGAAACGTTGGGAAACGTTGAAGGAGCTTTTGAGTCCAAGTCGGTGGTAAGAAAGCAGTGGCAAGAATCCGTAGCCAAAGTTTAAACACAAATCGACGCTCCTGCCAGAGTTCGGGTTCATTATCGAGTACGGTTTTAAACAGCTTGATGGCTAAGTGGCCCTGCTGGCGGTCAATGTTGCCATCTAACGCTTTAAAGGTTAAGTATTTATAAGAATTGGCATAGGTTTGTTGCCGGTAGGGAGTTAGGAGTTCAGGCCGCTGACTAAAGGGGGGACAATTTGGAGCCCGTTCAAAGGCCGCCTCTAAGACTCGTAACTGCGATCGCTCCATGCGAGTAACATTAGCAGATTGCGAGGTGGGAACCTGGCGATAGCGTAATAGGGGTTTCTCAACGGCGACGAAATGAAATCTCTCTGCCAATCGCAACCACATATCGCGATCTTCAGCCGGTGGAAACTTGGGGTTAAAACCACGCAATTGATAGAAGGCCCCGCGCCAAATCATAGCATTCGATCCTCCCGCAATGAAGTCACTTAATAACAGTTGGGGATACACATAGCCATTGGTGGTATAGTCACAGCCTCGTTGAATAAATTTACCGGAGATATCTACCCAATCCACCCAACTATAAGACACCGCCGGTTGACGGGTTTGATAGACCGCTTCTGCTTCGGCTGGGGGAGTCCAATTGATAATCGCTTGATATTGAGCTTCGAGTTTATCCACTCTCCAGAGATCATCAGAGTCAAGAAAGGCAAAAAACTCACCCGTTGCATGACATGCTCCACGATTACGACTTTCACCTTGACCGGCATTGGGATAGCAAAAAACCTTCAAACGGTCATCCTGGAGCTGCTTCACAACGGCGACGGTGTCATCAGTTGAGCCATCATCAATGACAATGACCTCAAAGTCTGTAAAGGTTTGGGCAAAGACGGATTCTAGGGTTTCGGTAATGGTTGATTGGGCATTATAGGCGGGAATAATGACAGAAATTGTGGGGTAGGGCTTAGATTTCGTATAGGTGAGTAACTCGCTGATGTCTAACGACAAGCCAACTTGCTGACAGAGTTTTGTGGCTTGCTCAGCTGGGTGATTACTGAAAATTTTACAAATGAGTTTAATCCGATTGAGGAGGGATTGATAGGCTTGAAGTTGAGGAATATCGCGAGTGTAATAGCACGGTTGTCGTTGTTCGAGTTTCTGGATAAAGGAGAGGACGAGGCGACAATTTTTAACTTCAATTGGGGCTTGAAGAGCCTTGCATATAAGGTAATAGTGTAAATTTATGAAACTCTGATTTTCAAGGTATTTTAATGCTTCTGGACAGCTCGCATAGGCTCGCTCTAAGGCGAGTTTACAGTAGGTCTCTTGTCGCTCAATTTGTGAGGAAATAGAGGTTTTGCTGAGACGATATTGAATCTGGGCTTGGGGAACGCAGATAAAAAAGTAGCGAGCCGCTAATCGGAGAAATAAATCCCAGTCATGGGCAACGGTTAAACTGGGGTCAAAGCCTTGGACTCGTTCAAAGGTTTCACGTCGTAGTAGGACGTTAGACCCATTTTCCAGGAAGTCTCCTAAAAGCAGATAGGCTAAGACATCAGCGGCTTGAGGCTGTCCATTGGCGTCTGAGGTAACATCGAGATGACTCCCGGTTCTGATGAGGTCACCGGCTTCATCAATATAGTTGGTCCAACTATAGGCGACAGCAGCATCGGGGTGAGTTTCTAGGGCCTGCCATTGCTGTTCTAGTTTATCAGGGGTCCAGCGGTCATCAGCATCGATGAAGGAGAGATAGTGACCCCGGGCGATCGCTGCTCCCCGATTACGACTGGTGGCGGGGCCGGCATTCTCATATCGTTGGTAGTGCAGGCGATAATCCCGGAAGGATTGGCTAATCTCGGGGGTGCGATCGCTCGATCCATCGTCGATGATGAGCAGTTCAAAATCGCTAAAGGTTTGGTTTAACACCGAGTCAATGGTCTCCCCTAGGGTAGCCTCGCCATTGAACACCGGGATAATCACGGAAATGAGCGGATTGGGAGTCAGTTGGAGTTGTTGCAACCAGCGATCGCCCAGGGAGTTTGCCTCAGAGGTACGCTCTGGGTTAATGAGGTATTGATAGGTATCGAGAAACAGTTGTCCTTGATGGCGACAACTGAGATCCTCATCCCAGAGGTGATGTAATCGCAGTTGCAGGGCCACCCGCAACTCGGGGCTGATGGGAGTCTGTAAGCCTTGGGCTAGTTGATATTTTTGCAGGTTGTGACGAGCTTTGTATTGGAAATCGGGGCGATCGTCCTCTCGCAAGAATCGCTCCAGAAGTCTCTGTGAACCGGCTTCCCATTTAGACCACTCCTCCCAGGAGAGGGGATTTGCCGGTTTTAGGGTCACCAGGGGGGTGGAGAGGGCGATCGCCATCGTCTGTTGAGTCAGGCGAAGCCAAAGATCCCAGCCTCCCAGCAGTGGTAGAGATTCATCGAATCCTTTAATGGCGGTGATAGCCTCCGATCGAACCAGGGGATTCGATAGAGTTTCCCAGATGTTATGCAGACGCAGATGGTCATGCAAGGATGAGTCGAGGTGGAGAAGGGAGTGATGGGGAATCTTGGAACCGGCGACAGGACTATAGGCGATCGCCGTTTCTGGGGTGGCGGCGGACTCTAAGGCGGCGACTTGTTGGCTGAGTTTGTCGGGACTCCAGATATCCCCCGGTTCAATCCAAGCGATGAAGTCCCCTTGACTCTGGCGAAGTGCCTCATTTAAGGCGGCGGCGGCTCCCGATAGGGAGTTCTGGGGGACAAGCCAGCGTACCCGAGTATCCTCCCAGTCCGGGGGAGGCGATTGGGATTGCGGAAGCCAAGCGATCAACTCCAGATTCTCGTAGCGACTGTTGAGAACCGACTCTAGGCTAGAACGAGTTTTGGGATCTGTAAGATTAACGGGATATTGGCTACAGATAACGGAAACAAGGGACATGGATTCAGGGAGTCAGCGGCGAATAGGAAAGGCTCAGGAAACTAGCCCAATTTACTCTCTCTTTACTCAGAGTGGCAAGATCGGCAATAGGTTCCGACCCACTTCTGATGGTGAGGGTTCAGACTAGGGGGTAGCTTCTAAACTCTTCTCCCTTGGCTGTCCTCATCCGCTTAAAACCCTTTGAACGCTAACATCTCTTGGGCGGGGGTGCGATCGCCAGTGCAGCTAATACGACGCGGGGCCGCCCGAGTGGTCACCTTAAAGCCATGATGCTCATACAGGGCTAAAATCCGCTCCGTCGCTTGGTTTGAGGCAATGACCGGAACCGATTGCTGCGCCAGCCAGTGGGCTAAGCGTTCTTGGTCCTCCCAGCCGAAGCCGCCACTGGAATATTGCCGAAAGTCCACGTCGTAGGGGGGGTCGGCATAGATAAAGTCTCCCGTTTGGATGGCTAAGTCCTCAAAATCTGAGTTTTCAAACTGCCAATGGCGGAATAGGGGCTGATACTCACGAAAGTCTGTTTTATAATTTATTTTTTTATATCGTCCAAATGGAACATTAAATAAGCCTTTGCGGTTGAACCGACATAAGCCATTAAAGCCAGTTCGATTGAGGTAGTAAAAGAGTTGTGCAGCTTCGGCTGTTTTGTCCTTTTTTTGAGTAATTAAAGAATTAAAGTAATCTCGATATTCGTAGTACAATTCTGAGTTGTTTTCGGTTTCCATTTTAATGTCTAGACCTTGTTGAATCCAAGAGTAAAAGTTAATTAAGTGGGGGTTGATGTCATTGAGAAAGGCGTGTTTTGGAGCTAGTCCTAGGGCGATCGCCAATCCCCCACAAAACGGCTCAACTAACCGCCGTGCCGACTGTTGCGCCCAATAGGGTTTTAAGCTATCCACCAGCCAGCGTTTCCCACCTGCCCATTTTAGGGGTGGAGTTAAAGGTAATTCAAGGGAACTTAAATCAGCAGACATAGCGGCAAATTTTATAAGTGTGAACTGCCCCTAAGCGAACAAGTTTCGGACTAGAGTTGGGGCAGGTTTGACGTTCGCAGTCCGAAGAATCACCATAACAGAAGTTGTTGAAATTCTGAATATCTTTGGGGAGATAGATTAGCCCTGGCCGAGCGTGCGGGAGGGGCGATCGCCCAGGTTCACAAATAACGAAGTTTGACAAGAGGTTTCTCAGGAATTGTCAAACTTCGTCAAAAAAAGCAACATTTTGTTACTTGAGGCACAAAACCGGCTGAGAGTCTCGTGAGATTTAGACCAGACCGGTTGTCGATCGCCCCCGTGACTGTTAATATTGGTAAAGAATCTAAAAAATTGGGAAACACAGGCTGCTATGGGTCGCGTTGGCGTTCTTCTGCTGAACTTGGGAGGTCCGGACAAGCTCGAAGATGTCCGACCATTCCTCTACAACCTATTCTCCGATCCCGAGATTATCCGCCTGCCTTTCTCCTGGTTGCAGAAACCACTGGCATGGATGATTTCAAGCCTGAGAACCCAGAAATCTCAGGAAAACTACCAACAAATTGGTGGAGGCTCACCCCTGCGTCGGATTACGGAAGAACAGGCCCGCGCCCTGGAAGCGACGCTAAAACAGCGGGGACATGACACTCAGGTTTATGTCGGGATGCGTTACTGGAATCCCTTTACCGAGGAGGCGATCGCTCAGTTAAAGCGAGACCAACTCGATAAGTTAGTGATTTTACCCCTCTATCCGCAGTTTTCCATCAGTACCAGTGGTTCAAGCTTCCGGCTGTTAGAAAAACTCTGGAACGAGGATGACCAACTCCAGAGCCTCGATTATACCGTCATTCCCTCCTGGTACGATCGCCCCGGCTATCTTAGCGCCATGGCCGATCTGATCGCCCGAGAACTCGATCGCCTCCCCAACCCGGACCAGGCCCATGTCTTCTTCAGCGCCCACGGAGTTCCCCGCAGCTATGTCGAGGAAGCCGGCGATCCTTACCAAGAAGAAATTGAGAAATGCACTGAGGGAATTATGAACACCCTCAATCGCCCGAACCAGTACACCCTGGCCTATCAAAGTCGCGTCGGTCCCGTAGAATGGCTGCAACCGTATACCGAGGATGCGATCGAAACCTTAGCCGAAGAGGGAGTCAACACCCTAGTGGTGGTTCCCATTAGCTTTGTCTCAGAACATATCGAAACCCTGCAAGAAATCGATATGGAATATCGGGAAGTGGCCCAGGAAGCCGGGATCGAACACTTCCATCGAGTTCCCGCCCTCAACACCCATCCCATGTTCATCGAAGACCTAGCCGACTTAGTCGAAGAAGCCAGCCAAGCCCCCAGTATCAGCTTTGATGGCGTGATGCACCCTCCCAAGAAAACCAAGTTCTATCCTCAGGAACGTTGGGAATGGGGCTTAACCGCCTCCGCCGAAACCTGGAATGGTCGTCTGGCCATGTTAGGATTCCTCGCCCTCATGGCGGAGTTGATTACCGGCTACGGTCCCTTGCACTTTGTCGGACTGCTATAAACAGCAACCCTCGCCAACCCCAAAAAACCCCCCTCCGCGTCTGGGAGGGGGGTTTTTTCAAATTACAGAACGATGAAAGGTCGAGTTACAGCCTCTGTAATGGATTGTTCGGGGTTTGTTTAACTGTTAAGACAGTCTCAATCCCTAGGCTGCACAGAGATCGTTGATGATTTGAATCCGTCCGCGAATCACTGAACGGAGGAGGCGGTTGGCGGAACGGCGATCGCATTCGTCGAGGTTCTCATCTAAGGTGGCGGCGAGAAGACCGTAGCGATCCGAAAGAGTGAGGGTTCCGGTGTCGGTGACGGAAGCGAGAATGGCAGAGATGGCGCCGGGGAGAAGTTGAACTTGGGGAATCATGATGTCTTTGGCTGAACTCGATACTCTTATTATGGCGTTGATACCCGGCCGTTACCGTGACTCAACCGGGGTCGCCTCCGTGATTCTACAGACGATTCTGTGTGACTGGGGACAGCGTCGGGGGTGATACCCATCACGCCCACATTGAGGCGAGTCACCCTCAACCCCTAACAAACAACCCTTCCTTCGGTCAACAAGTCTTAACTTGACTCTCGTGCCTTAGACTCATTCTCATCTCAATTCCCTAGCTAATTCCCTCACTTCCAGGTCAATCTAGGAAAAAGTATAAAACTCATTCTCATTCTCAATTTCAATCAAAGGAGTATCTGGGGCTGGGTTCCGGTGAATTGGTATCAAATGTAACAAGAAGTCCTCACTAAAGCGTTTAAGTTAATGCCACACTCACAGCCATTCCGAACTCAAACCCCATCGTAAGATATTGTCATGTACTCAGTGAATTTAACCAATGGCTTGAGTAATGTTTAATCCCATCAAAACTCACATTATTGACCCCCATCAGGCTTTGTTCTCATGCCAGAAACCCTTTTCAAAGTTGATTTAACCAAACCGATGAATGAACAGGAATTGCCCGGTCATAACCGCTGGCATCCTGACATTCCGGCTATTGTTTCCGTGAACCCTGGCGATGTCTTTCGCATTGAATGTAAAGATTGGACCGACGGGCAAATTCAAAATAACGATGACCCCAGCGACATTCGCGATGTTAATTTGGATGTCGTTCATGTCCTCAGTGGACCGATTCATGTCAACGGGGCTGAACCCGGAGATATTCTAGTGGTCGATATCCTTGATATTGGTGCTTTACAAGGAGATGAATGGGGATTTACGGGCATTTTTGCCCGCAACAATGGTGGCGGTTTCCTAACAGACCATTTTCCCGAAGCGGCTAAAGCCATCTGGGATTTGCAGGGAATTTATACCCAATCTCGCCATATTCCAGGGGTTCGTTTTGCGGGGATTACCCACCCTGGGTTAATCGGCTGCGCCCCCTCCCATGAACTCCTCGCAGAATGGAATCGCCGGGAAAAAGCCCTCGTCGATAAAGGCGGCCCCACCTGGAAGCCTGAGATTCCGCCCTTAGCGGCCCTTCCCAATCCAGACAAAGCCATTTTAGGAACCCTTCCCGCTTCAGAATTTGACCGAGTCGCCGCTGAAGCGGCCCGCACAGTTCCTCCTCGGGAACATGGCGGAAATTGTGATATTAAAAACCTATCGCGGGGGTCGCGGATTTACTTCCCCGTCTATGTAGAAGGGGCGAAACTTTCGATGGGAGATATTCATTTCTCTCAGGGGGATGGTGAGATTTCCTTCTGTGGTGCGATCGAAATGTCGGGCTATATTGATCTCCATGTGGATATCATCAAAGGGGGAGTCGAGAAATATAGCATGGTCAACCCGATTTTCAAACCGGGTCCAGTGGAACCTCACTATTCTGAATATCTGATTTTTGAGGGAATTTCCGTCGATGAGTTTTCGGGGGAACAGTATTATCTCGATGCCCATGTATCCTATCGTCGGGCGTGCTTAAATGCCATTGAATACCTCAAGAAATTTGGGTTTACGGGGGAACAAGCCTATTTATTGTTGAGTTGCGCCCCCGTTGAAGGTCGCATTAGTGGCATTGTAGATATTCCCAATGCCTGTTGTACACTGGCCTTGCCCACAGCCATTTTTGACCAAGATATTTTACCAACCTAGTTCACAGGTGTAAGTCTATGCCTTTGTATGAGTATCGATGTTCTCAATGTGGGGAGTTTGACGCTTGGCGCAGTATTGCTAACCGAGATCAAGCGCCCCCTTGTCCGAGTTGTGAAGGTCCGTCGCAGCGAATTTTTGCGGCGCCAATGGTGAGTTTAAATACGGGGAGTTTAGGTCGTTTGACGGGGGATTCTGAACCTCGATTGGTGAAGCGGGAACGGGAACCCAAAACCCCCCGTTATCAACCGTCTCGCTGCGATCGCCCCTGGATGTTAGGTCACGCCAAATACTAATCTCTGGCTTGAAGGGTTTAGGGGTTTATGACTTTAGTTGCGATCGCCTTCACCGGCGATCGCAACTCTTTACTGGAGTTGACTCAAAATTCAACAGTGGCACAGGATCGACTCAGAGGGCGATCGAGCTACTGTGAGCGCGGAAAATCAGCTATCATGAGGATGTTGGCTTATGGTAGGACATTATAATGATTACCTTTAGTAGCCAGGCTGAGATTGCGCTGCGATCGCTTCTTCCGAGCGATCGACAACGGATTGACCATTTCTTGCCCCAACTCGATGGCTTTTCTGAACAGAGTTCGGTCAATTATCGCGTCAAGCTGTTGAAAAGTGAAGGTTTAGAAAATTTGTACATGGCTCGTGTATATCCTAACTTTCGCATTATTTTTCGGCAGACAAATGAGGGTGTTGAAATTGTGGATATTTTCAAGGAGGAGCGACTTAAGAATTTAAAAGAAGCTTATAAACCGAAATCATTAGTTCTATAAAAATCGATAAATCTGGATCTTCTGGGTTCAAGGTGATAAGAAAAAATCATGGTGGATTATATCCCTTGCCGTAGGGGCATAACCCACCCCTACCCCTCCCAGGAGGGGATTTTTCGCCCCTACAATTTTGTATTGAATGCAACCAATTCTACCCCATATCCTGAAGATCCAACTATCCTTTATTTTCGCAAACCCAACTTCTTCAATCGAGAACGAATTGCACCAGGTTTCCGTTGAAACTCACTGGCTAAATCTCGAATAGCTATACCTTGCTTATAGCGATGTTTTAGCCGCTCATCTTCAGCTAAATCCCAAGTTTTATAAGCACGCGGATATGTTTTTCTAATTTCCTTAATGCTGTACGTTTTTGCAGATTGAGTTGAGTTCGATGATTTTTGGGGTATCCGAGATACTTCAGTCTTAGGTATCTGAGAGACTTGGATTTCAGAAGGAACTCTAATCGATTGAGAAATATCTTGTCGTTCCTGTTTATGTTTTTCTTTTAAACGTCTAATTTTTTCTTCATAAAAACTAACAATTTTCTGATATCCTGTTTTATTGTGCCTGTATTGTAGGGCTACAGCCGTTGTTATACTGCCAATTAAAATCCCCAGGCAGAGCGCAGCTATAACTTCCATCATCTGAACAACATAAACTTGCAATACGGAAATTTTATAGCAATTTTCGATAACATTGCAATACATCCAACATTAGCAAAGGGCGAACGGCCGTTCGCCCCTACAGCTATCTGTGGCAGGAAGGCATGAAAATTGGTATTAATTTTTCAGACAATCAAAGAGATTGATAGTTACCATCATCCACCTCAGATTTTACAGCTTTCAGTGGCCTTACAGGGCTGCCATGAGAACACTGATGATGGTCTTTCCCCGCCAACTCTCCTACACTAATAAACGTCTCCTAACACGAACCACTCATTTATGCACCGGATTGCTGCAACACCAGGCGGTTGGACTCCCGATAGTGACGGAGTCATCTACATCCAACAAACCCCCGCCCCCATCGTCTTCATCACCGCCGCCGACACCGACATTCAAACCCTCTCCGTCGCCCGCCAAGAACTTCCCGCCGAGTTCCCCGAGATGCGGGTGGTGAACCTGCTGCAACTACAACAGCAACTCACCCTGGATACCTACGCCGACGAGGTGTTGTCTCAAGCGAAACTGATTATCCTGCGGCTGCTGGGGGGACGGGCCTATTGGAGTTATGGCTTAGAGGTGTTGCGGGAAACCGTGGAGATGACCGGGGGACATCTCATTGTTATGCCCGGTGATGATGGCATTGACCCCGATTTATGTAGTCATTCTACTGTGCCGCTGACGGTTGTAAATCGACTTTGGCAGTATTTTAATGAAGGGGGAGTGAGTAACTTTTGTAATGGCCTAAAATACGCCCAAGATAAATGTTTAGATGGGGAAAATTATCCCCCAGATCCGCAATCTGTGCCTCGGGTGGGACCCTATCCGGTGGCTGAGGTGACGGATGCGATCGCCCGTGTGGGGATTATCTTCTATCGCGCCCATTATCTTTCCTCCAATACAAAACCCATTGATGCTCTTTGTCAAGCCCTAAGTCAACAAAATTTACAGCCAGTTCCCCTCTATATTTCCTCCCTACGAGATCGGTCAGTTCAAGACCAAGTGATTGAGGTCTTTTCTCAAGTTGACCTGATTCTCAATACCACCGGATTTTCCCTAGCCAAACTCGATCGCGAACAGCCCAATCTCGACCTCTGGCAAACCCTAAATCGCCCCGTTTTTCAAGTGATCCTCAGCGGCGGTGGACAAGCCCAATGGCAAGACGAATTGAGGGGCTTATCGCCGCGAGATGTGGCCATGAACGTGGCCTTACCCGAAGTTGACGGACGGATTATTACCCGGGCCGTGTCCTTCAAACAAATGTCTGAAACCGACGATCGCCTCGAAACCGAAGTCGTCCGCTATGAACCCGTCGGCGATCGCATTGACTTCGTCGCCGAACTGGCCAAACACTGGGCCAGCCTCATTAAAACCCCCGTCGAACAGCAACGAATTGCCCTGATTCTGCCCAACTATCCCAACAAAGATGCCCGACTCGCCAATGGCGTTGGCTTAGACACCCCCGCCAGTACCGTCGAAATCCTAAAAAGCCTCAAAACCGCCGGCTATTGCGTCGGGGACGCGCCCCAAACCTCCGAGGACTTGATGACCCTCCTCACCTCCGGCGTCACCAACGATCCCGAAAGCTTCCAAATGCGCCCCGTCTATCAAACCCTGTCCCTGCAAGACTATCAACAGGCCTTTGCCCAACTTCCCGCCGCCGTCCGTGAGGGAATCGAACGCCGCTGGGGACCGGCTTCTGGGGACTTTGCGATCGCCGGCATTCAACGGGGTAATCTCTTCATTGGCATCCAACCGGCCCGAGGCTACGATCGCGACCCCAGCCTAAACTACCACGCCCCCGACCTCGAACCCACCCACGACTATCTGGCCTTCTACATCTGGCTACGGCAAAACTTCCAAGTTCAAGCCGTCGTCCATGTGGGCAAACATGGCAACCTCGAATGGCTACCCGGCAAAAGTGTCGCCCTCTCCAACACCTGTTACCCGGAAGCCGTCTTCGGTCCCCTGCCCCATTTCTACCCCTTCATTGTCAACGACCCCGGCGAAGGGTCCCAAGCCAAACGTCGCAGTCAAGCGGTCATTTTAGACCATCTCACACCCCCCATGACGCGGGCAGAACTCTATGGAAAATTAGATTGTTTAGAAGGCTTAATTGATGAATACTACGAAGCCGAAAGCTTAAATCCAAGCCGTCTCAAAGACCTCTCTCGTCGCATTGAAACCCTGATTCAAGAAGAAAACTTGCATCGAGATTTAGGACTCAGTGACGACCTCGATGAAACCGTCTTAATGACTCAATTAGACGGCTATCTTTGTGAACTCAAAGAAGCCCAAATTCGCGACGGCTTACATATTTTTGGAGTTTGTCCCGAAGCAGACCCATTACGGGATTTAATCGTCTCCATTGCCCGCTGTCCGGGACGGGGACGAGTGGGCTTAACCCAAGCCCTGGCGCAATCCTGGGGCTTGGACATTGACCCCCTCACCACCCCACCCACAGACCCCTTAGAGGGGCAATTCCGCAATGTGGGGGATGCCGTGGCGGCGTTGGAAACCGAAGCCGCGCGACTGGTGGAGGGATTGATTGCGGGAACGCCCACTTCAGTGGCCGCCCCAGTTCAGGAGTGTTTGCAGTGGATTGACACCGTTTTATTGCCGGCGTTGCGGGGCTGCAATGCCGAACTGACGAACCTAGTTCGGGGTCTACGGGGTGAGTATATCCCGTCCGGGGCCTCGGGCGCACCCACTCGCGGCCGTCCCGAAGTTCTCCCCACGGGGCGCAACTTCTATTCCGTGGACATCCGCGCCATCCCCAGTGAAAGTGCTTGGGATGTGGGACGTAAGGCGGCGGAGGTCTTAATTGACCGTTATACCCAGGAAAACGGCGAATATCCTCAAACCCTCGGCTTGTCGGTTTGGGGAACCTCGACCATGCGCACCGGGGGCGATGATATTGCCCAAGCCCTGGCGTTACTGGGGGTCCAGCCAATTTGGGATGGTTTAGGGCGGCGCGTGGTGGATTTTGAGATTTTGCCCTTGTCGGTGTTGCAACGGCCCAGGGTGGATGTGACGCTGCGGATTTCTGGCTTTTTCCGGGATGCGTTCCCCAATTTAATTGACTTGTTTGATGCGGCGGTGACGGCAGTATCTCAGGTGTCTGAGTCCCCGGAGGAGAATCCGTTGGCGGCCCAAGTGCAGCAAGAGGCGGCGTTTTGGCAGGGTCAAGGGTTGACGGAGGAGACGGCCCAACGGCGATCGCGTTATCGCGTCTTTGGGTCCAAACCGGGGGCCTATGGGGCGGGATTACAGGGCTTAATTGAGTCGCAAAATTGGGCCAGTGAGGCGGATTTGGCTCAAGCCTATATTAACTGGAGTAGTTACGCTTACGGCGATCGCAGTGCCACCTCAGAACCCGAAGCCTTTGCAGCGCGATTGCAACAGATGCAAATCGTGTTGCAGAACCAGGATAATCGCGAACATGATTTGTTGGATTCCGATGATTACTATCAGTTTCAGGGAGGCCTAACGGCGGCGGTGCGTCAAGCGCGAGGAACCACGCCCGAGGTCTATTTTGGCGATAATTCTCGGGTGGAAAATCCCAAAGTGCGATCGCTGCGGGAGGAAATCGCCCGAGTCTACCGTTCGCGGGTGGTGAACCCCAAATGGATTCAGGGCGTGATGCGTCATGGCTATAAAGGGGCCTTTGAGATGGCGGCGACGGTAGATTTCCTCTTTGGCTATGATGTCACAACCGGGACGGTCGAAGAGTTTATGTATGAGGGTGTGGCCCAAGCCTATGTGTTGGATGAGGCGGTTCAGGAGTTTGTGCGACAGAAGAATCCCTGGGCCTTGCGAGATATGGCGGAACGACTGATTGAGGCCCATCAGCGGGGACGTTGGGATTCAGCCAGTCGCCCCATGTTAGATCAGTTGCGAGAGATTTCTCTCGAAGCCGAAGAGAAGATTGAAGCCACCTTATCGAGTCAGCCATCAGGAACGGATTGAGACCCTATATCTCGTCTGTATCTCGTCTGTATCTCGATGAAGTCACGGTTTTTCACGCGATGATGACCTCCTGACTTGGCTGGAGCGATCATGATATCTTTGGGGAGGCTCTTCCTCACGAGTCTGTCTGTGCGTGATCCGAATGGTACCGTGTTTTTTTCGGTCGTTTCCCATCAGGGGATAGACCCCCTAATGTCATCTTATGTCTCGCTCAACTCCCTACCAGCCCTCACTGCTGCGTCTCCTCCACGGACTCACCGCCCTGGTGATTCTCCTGGCCTTGCTGAGTTCGGCCTGGGTCTATCTCAGCTACGACCAACGGTTAATTCAACTATCCGTTCCCGACATCCCCGATATTATCGGCATTCATGGGACGTTTGGCGTGGGATTGCTCCTCTTATTCCCTCTGTTTGCTGTGTATAGCTTCCATTTGGGGCAAAACCGCTTAATCGGTTCCAATACCCTCACCCGGCTAACAGAACTTCCTCGTCCCGCCGGACGTTACGCCCTCCATCGCCTGGTGAATACGGTGATGCTTTTCGCGGCTACCCTGGCTCTCATCACCGGACGCATGATGCAAGAAGCCTGGTTACCCGAAGGGGAGTTAGCCCACACCTGGTACACCCTACATCTATGGGCCTGGGTCCTGATGGCCCTAGCCCTGGTTTGTCACCTTGTTGCTGGCGTCTGGGTAGGAGGGGTCAGTTTATTGCGATCGATGTTAACCTGGCAAACCCGCGATCGCGACACCCCTCGCCAGTGGTGGCAACAAATCCAGTCCATTTGGAAACCCTAATCAACTCGCCCCATGTCTGTTCCTCGCTCCCGTCTCCTTACTTTCAGCGAAATTCTCGTTTTCGGCGGTATTCTCTTCGCCCTCATCGCTCCCCTATTTTTCCTCGAATCCGACTCCCCATCCTCGCAACGGTCGCAAATGGGTGTCTCGTCATCCCCAATACCAACTATGTTCCTGTTTCACCTCCAAAGCCATCTCATCCCGTAACACCCCCGGACATAACACCTCACCGAAGGGTCGCCAGGCCCGCAGACGCATCTGCACATTGATATCCCCGTGACGGTAGAATGCCTGATAATAGGCATCCTCCGGGGAGCGCGATCGCCACACCGACAACAACCGTTCCCGTTCATCCGGCTCAGCCGACTCACGAATCTGATGTTCAACCTGCTGATAGGAAATCTGCTTAAACGTCTCATGGCGAAACGTTTGGGCAATATAGCCTTCATGGAACTGCCGTTCAAACCGCAAAATCAACAAACGAGCCGGTAAATAAAAATCAAACCCCCACACGGATTCCATCTGGGCGCGGATATCATCTGGAACCGGTAACCGTTGCTCTTGATAGCGCTGATGCAAGAAAAAGGGCAGCGCCTCACAGTCCCAATTCAAGGCTTCTAAGGCCTCAATATGATCTAGGCGGAAGTTGTACCATTGTCCTTGTCCCGTGGGGGTTTGGCCAAAGCCGCAGAGATAAATCGATCGCCGCATATAATAACAACAGACCGGATACACCACACAAGAGCGCGATGTCCGCAGCCGAGAACTGCGATAGAGCAAGCGCACCGGCGAGACTTGAGGCTGTTGCCAGAGTTGATACAACGCCTCGATGCTATCCTCGACCTGGTCAATTTGCCAATCTCGGACCACATAGTCCACATGGACAAAAAACCGCTGTACTCCCGCTACCGGCTGAACATAGCGTTGAGCCAAACTCGCAAAATCCAAATTCGCAAATAGTACATCTCCCGAGGCCCGAGTCCCACTCGACGCACCCTGAGAACGGTCCCTCGGCAACGTTTTGGCCACCGGTTCAGTCACCCAGGTTGGCAACCTCTCCAACAGTTCAAATTTATGACCCCGCCGCTGCAACAACCCCAACTCCACCAACAAGCGCAAATCATCGGCCAGCGATCGCCGCGTCACCCCAAACAACCGCTGTTGTAAGCGTTCGCGCCACTCCGACAACTCCACTCCTAACTCCAGACAAACCTGCTCAATCCAGGCCTCCATCCCCGCTGACCCCACCACCGATCGCACCCAATCATAGGCCGTGCGACTACAGGGACAGCGGCGATCGTGAAGGGGGGGAACCTCCTCCCCCTTGGGATGTCCAGGGGTAAAAAAGCGATCGCGCCATTGAGCATAACTAAACACACGAGGGGTTCCCGGCGTCACATCGTCCCAGAGGGACCCCGACTGACGCCCATACAGCAACCCGAGCCAAACCCATAACCGCAGCGATCGCAACCCATGTTGACAAAACACCCCCCGGGTCAATCGTTGCAACAATAGCGGTGACGGCTCAATCCGCTCAACCCCAGTCACCCCAGCCATAGCCGAGGTCTTAGATTGAGACAACTTAAGCGAATGTCGCTTACGACTCGACAGAGGCAGTCCTTTAGAAGCAGTCATGGAACGATAACAGAATTCGGAATTAGCCGCTTCCAATTATTCCCCATCCAGGAGCGAAAGAAAAGCCCTAGCCCGCAATTCTTAACGTAATCGAGGTCTGGTGACGAGGTCTGCTAACTCGGACTTGGCACATTCAACAAACGTTTTAACAGAACCGGAGCAATCTCACCCAGGGGCAGAATATACTGAGCCGCCCCGAGGGCGATCGCCTCCTTCGGCATCCCAAACACCACCGACGTGGCCTCATCCTGAGCGATCGTGACCCCTCCTGCCTGGGCAATCGACTGCATCCCCACCGCTCCATCCTTCCCCATCCCGGTCAGCAAAATGCCCACACAGTGCCGTCCATACACCGCCGCCACCGACTCAAACGTCACCGTCACCGACGGACGATGGCCCGAAAACGGCGGTAGGGGAGCCGAGGCAAACACACCGCGACGACTAAAGGTTAAATGCTGATCCTCCGGCGGAAAATAGACCACCCCCGCCTCGGCCCGCATCCCCACTTGAGCAATTTGAACCGACACGGCACATTCAGCATTAAGCCAATTCACCAACCCCGTCAAAAAGCCGCGACTAATATGTTGCACACACACCACCGGCACCGGAAAATTTCCGGGAATTTGCCGCAAAATCCCCTGTAACGCCTGCGGTCCTCCCGTCGAGGCCCCAATCGCCACCAACTCATAGTGTCGTTGCCGCACCTCCGGCGCGATGGTTGACAGCGACGGCAACGCCGACGGGGCCGTTCCTCGGGGGCGACGAGACTGGCCCATCAACTGACGACGATGAGTAAACACCGCCACCCCCGACAACACCCGAATTTTGGTAATCAACTCCTGCTGCAAATCATTCCAATTGTTGGCTCCCCCATCAATCGGTTTCGGCAAGACATCCACCGCCCCCGCATTTAAGACCCGAAACACATTCTGTGTATCCTCCGCCTGCACCGACGCGCTCAACACCAAAATCGGCCGAGGCATCGTGGCCATAATCTCCTGAGTCAATTCCAGGCCATTCATCTCCGGCATATGAAAATCCGTGCAAACCACATCCGGCCGGGCCTGAGACATCATGGCTAAGGCTTCCTTCCCCGTGCTGGCCATGCCCACCAACTCAATATCGGGATACGTGGCTAACATCCGCCGCAGAATGACCTGCACAACGGGAGAATCTTCAGCAATGAGAACACGAATGGGCATGTTGGGTCGTCGTCAGAATTGGTAAATCTCTCGGTCAATCTTTCGGTCAATCTCAAAAGGCCTCCATTTAGATTAACCGCTGGAGGGTTTCGACTAAAACATCTTGATTAAAACTGCTTTTTGTGATATAAGCATTCGCGCCTGCATCAGCACCGCGACGACGATCCTCATCCGTTGCCAGAGACGTGACCAAAATAATCGGCAATTCACTATACTCCTGATGATTGCGAATCCGAGCCGTTAACTCCAACCCATCGAGATTGGGCATTTGAATATCTGAAACCACGGCATCAAAGCGGCCACTGCGCAGTTTATTGTAACCATCGAGGCCATCGACGGCCGTCACCACCCCATACCCGGCGGCCTCCAAAATTCGTTTCTCCTGAGTACGAGTGGTAATTGAATCTTCCACTAACAAGAGCATTTGTTTGTCAAGACTCTCAGCCTGAAGCGGTGCTGGCTCAACCCTCTCAGGGCTAACATTGGCACGACGATGGACACCACGCACCGATTTGATGATATCGATGGGATTGAGTACCATACAGACCTCCCCAGTGCCAAGAATCGTTGCCCCCGACACATTGCGAACTCGCTTCAGGAGCTTACTTTGGGGCTTGAGAATGGCATCTTGTTCATCAATGAGGCGATCGACTAATAATCCCAACCAATCTTCACCCACCCTTAATAAAATACAGGCAAACGATGATTGCTTATCCTCCATCTGCGCCCGAATCGGTAACTCCAAAATATCGGCCAAGTGAACCACCGAAATGGGTTGATTATTATGGAGAATCGTCTCTCGGCCTTCCAGAGAAAAGATATCATCTGGGGCAATCATCAACGCGGTTTGCACAAACTCCACCGGCAGGGCATAGGCCTGTCGCGGTAGAATCGTCTTCGTGGCCTCATGGTAAATATGACGCACTTCTAGGAGTAACACATGAGCCGTCGCCAGAGTTGTTCCCAACTGAAGATGAATCGAACAGCCCTGGCCCGGATTGGACTTGACCTGAACCGACCCTTTCAACCGTTCAACATTGGCCCGTACCACATCTAATCCCACACCCCGGCCTGACACTTCGGTCACAAAATTACGGGTTGAGAAACCGGGCATAAAAATCAAGTTTTGGATCTGATTCGCGGTCATGGTGTCGAGTTCCATGGCCGAGGCGACCTCATTTTTAATAGCCGTTTTTTTAATTTTTTTGAGATCTAAGCCTCGTCCATCATCGCTCACTTCGATCGCAATGGTACTTGCGGTTTGGTAGCCCCGCAGGGTAATCGTCGCCGTACTCGGTTTTCCCTGACGTTGGCGTTCTTCAGGAGACTCAATCCCGTGGTCGATCGCATTGCGGATAATATGCGTCAGGGGATCTTTCATATCCTCCAAAATCCGTTTATCGGCCCGAGTGTCGCCGCCGATAATCTTGAGACGCACCTCTTTTCCCTGCGATCGCGCCAAATCCCGCACCAAGCGAGGATACAGATTAAAAATCGTCGATAAGGGCAGCAACCGCAATGTTCGTACCCCTTCTTCAATGTCATCGGCGAGGGTTTCTAAACGAGCTGTATCCTCAGCAATCCCCGCTTGAAGTCGATTCACCAATTTACCCAAGGTTTCGAGACGAGCTTCATTCTGTTCTTGCAAGCGATATAGATTCAGCACAGCCGTCTCGGACACCGGAGCCTGAAGCGCTCGAGCTATCTGACGAACAGGGCCATTCCTATTCGTCCCGGTTATCCCGCCGCCATGCTGCTCAACGGTTTTTTGTAACTCATTCTGGAACGGCTGATTCAGTTTTAAGGGCGTGTTACTGGCCTCTCGCGCCCACTCTTCCCAGAAGGCCACCACTTCTTCAATTTCCGAGAGTCGATGGGCGATGCGAATTTTCGTAACGGTCAACTCTCCAGCCGTCGTCATCAGTGCATCAAGATGTTGCGTATCAACCCGGATCGTATCAATGCGATAATTCCCATCACGATTATCGGCTCCCGATGACTCAGAACCCCTCGCTGAGGGTTTCGTCTGAGCTGGGGTGGGGGCCGCTTGTCCCGCCTCACCCCGAAGCCGAGCCAAACTCTCCATTAAAGACAGTTGCGCGGGACTGTTGCTGATGGCCTCGTCAACCAGTTGTCGTAAGTCTTTAATTCCATCCCCAAGGCGATCGCACAGGCGACTATCAAACGCTTGTTGTCCTTGTTTCACGGGCAACAATTGTTGTTCCCACTCATGAGCGAGTTGGGCCATATCACTCATTCCCAACATGGCGGCATCCCCTTTAATGCTATGGATTTCCCGTAACACCTCATCGAGTTTCGGCTGATCCTGGGGATGCTCTTCCAAATACAACAATCCCGCATCGAGTTTTTGCAAATGATCCTCACTCGCCACCTGAAAGGCTTGTCGTAACTCCTCATCCTCGATATAGCGACGTTCCGCCACCGGCGCAGAGTTATTCTCCTCGTCCGGCTCACGATTAGACAGGTCAGGGGGGGTAATCGCTTGATGAATTAAGGCCCGGATGCGATCGAGGCCCATGAGCAGGCGATCGCATTGTTCATTATTAAGACTCATCTGGCCCGACTTCACCGGCGCTAATTCCTGTTCCCAGTCATGAGCCAACTGGGCCACCGCCGTCACCCCCAACATCCCCGCATCTCCTTTGAGGCTATGAATTTCCCGGAGCAGTTCTTCGAGTTTGGCTCGGTCTTCGGGGAATTGTTCTAAATGCAGTAAGCCGTCATAGAGTTTTTGCAGATGATCCTGACTGGCCTGTTGAAAGGTATGGCGCAATTCATCATCTTCAATATAGGTGGCCGTCTCCTGGCTCGCTATCCCTTGAGGAACGGCGGAGGAACTGGGGGGAGCGGTCTCACTCAGCGGCGGCGGGGACAGGCGCGGGTGGAAATGGGCGCGAATGGCATCGAGTCCATCGTAGAGATGATCAGCTTCGGCTTCAAAACTACCACCACTCTCAATGAGGGTCACTAAGTCCTGTTTCCAGTTCTGGGTTAAGGTCTGTAACTGGCCATCCTCCCCCATTAACTGCTCCAACCGATCGAGATTCTGAAATAGGGACTCAATGCGATCGCTCTGGTGGATTGTCTCCTCCGTCTGACTATCGGCCGGATCCCAATCATGGTCTTCTAGGGCTAACAGTTGGGCTTCAAGCTCGGCGAGAATATCATCGACCTCAACGGTGTCTGAAGCCATCTCTTGAGCCGTCTCTGAAGCCGTCTCTTGAGCCGTCTCTGAAGCCATCTCTGAAGCCGTCTCTTGAGCCGTCTCTTGAGCATGAGAACGAGGACGCTCCACTGAGAGCGGTGGACTCGCTTGTGTCTTCCCTGGAGTCGGCCGTGGCGATTGCGCCTGATGTTCATCAGAGGACACGCCCGACTCCTGAGATCCCATTAAGTTCGCCAAAACATAGAAGGTTTGAACCCCCGACGGTTCCCCAGTAATCGCTTCTCGGACCAGGCCATCGAGGGCCGTTAAGCCCTCGTCTAGCCGTTGCTGAACCTCGTCATCAAAGTTAACCTGACCGCCCTTGACCTGACTCAGTAGATGTTCCCACTGTTGGGTTAAGGTGGCGATATCTTTTAGCCCCAACATCCCGGCGTTACCTTTGAGGGAATGGCTTTCTCGAAGTAAGTCCTCTAGGGTTTCCGTATCTTCAGGATTCTCTCGCAACTGGGCCAATCCTGCTTTGATTTTTCGTAAGCCATCTTCACTGGCTTCTTGAAAGATTCCCCGGAGTTCTTCATCTTCAATGAGCATGGTTTGGACGACTCCCCCATAACCGTGGATAGTGGATGACAACCTCGGTTTTGTTGCCATCCTCGTCCATCTTAACGGATGTTGCTTACTTGGTTCGTCCCGCTGTTTTGGCTTGTTCGAGGGCGATCTCTTTGACGGCCTGCAACGATTCACCGTTAGCATGGCCTTCAATGGCTTTGACGGCTAACTCTTGAACTTGCTGTAAGGTGGCCTCAAGCTGTTGACTCAGGGACTGGATTTGCTGTTGGCGATCGCCGATGGTACGCTCTAAGCCCTCAATTTGCAACTCATAGCGGCGTTGTTGTCCCTCAATCTCTTGCTGACGCAGTTCCAGGGCGCTATTGACTTGATGGGTGGCGATCGCCTCTCCTTGGCGTTTCCCGTTGTGAATCTGCTCGTCTCGCTGGCCTGGGAAGGCCGCCACCTTAGCCTGTAACTCAGTCCACTCGGCCTCTCGTTGGGCGATCGCCGTTTCTCGCGCCTCCCAGGCCTGTTCCTGTTCTTGCCGAGATTCGTCAAGTTGACGGTATTGCTCCTGTAACTGTTGCTGATAGCGTTCCTCGTCGATTTCTTGGGCAATGGCTCGTTGATAATAATACTCCTCGTTCTCCCGTTTCCAGATGGTTTCGAGTTGTTGCCGTTCTTCGTCAAAGGAATGTTGCCAATCGGCTTGTTCTTTGCACCAAGCCTCTAGCTGAGTGTGCAACTCCTGTTCTAATTGCTCCTGTTCCGCCTCAAATTCCTCGGCAAATTGTTTGGATTCATTGCGATAACTCTCAGCCAAGGTTGTGAGAGTTGTTTCATCTACAGACTCAATGTCATAGAGATTTTGCAAGCGCTCTTGTTCAGCTTCAATAGCACTTAAAACCTCTGCAAATTGGCTGGCATCTCGGGTCAAAACCTCCGAAAGCTGACTAACAAATCCCCCAAATCCTAATTGAATTTGCTGCAATTGAGCTAGGGTGTCGTGACCTTTAACTGTGGTTTGCCCTGGCTGGTTTGACGGCTCAGAGGAACGTGAGTCTGTTGAGGGATTAGGGGTTGAAGACTTGGGACTAGCGGCAGGTTTGGAGTCCGGCGATCGCTGCGCCTGTTTCACTTGAGCCTGCAAGTTTTTTTTCTCATTGAGCAATGCCTCATACGCCTCTAAAATTTCGGCTTTAGTATTCCGAGAATTGATGCGTTTAGCCATAATAAAAGCCTCCAAAATATTGTTTTATTCGAGCAAAAAATGTTGTTCTTTCGGTAATTTCGGTCGGTAATTTCGCTTTCCAAAACACAACTCGGAAAAGAGCGACGACAAGGGTAAACCCCTCTTGCCTATTGCCTCTTGCCTATTGCCTCTTGCCTCTTGCCTCTTGCCTCTTGCCTTCTTCCTCCCTGTTCCCTGTTCCCTGTTCCCTGTTCCCTTCTTTTGCCTCTTGCCTCTTGCCTTCTTCTCCCCTGTTCCCTTAATTAAACGCCTGCACCGACAAAGTCCGCGCCTGTTCCCGCGCCTCTTGCAGTTGGGCGCTAATCTCAGCCAGTTGGTTATCTTGCTGCGCCAACACCGCCTCTAAAGACTCCAGTTTTACCTGATAGCCTTGTTCGCGTCCCTGCCAGGTCTTCTCCAGCAACTCACGACGGTTGCGTGACTGCCGATGGACCTCTTGGATGGCTTCAGTTTTCGCCGTTTCAAAGGCTTGCTGTAACTCCTCCTCAAAGCCCGTCACCCGCTGGCGATCGCGCTCAATCTCGGCCTGATGAGCCGTTAACACCGCTTCTCGGGCGTTCCAGTCTTTCTGCTTCATCTGACCCTGTTGGGCTAACTCAATCTCCTGTTCTCGGGCGGCTCGGGCATAATCATCCGCATCCCGTTGTCGCTGCTGTTGCTGATGATAGGCTGCATCGGCTTCTTCCTGTTGCCGTTGTTTTTGCCGCTGTTGCCGTTTGTTGTCCCAGATCTCCTCATGTTGCTGTTGGTCCTGTTGCCAGCGTTTGCGGGTTTGCTGGCGACGTTTGTCGAGGGATTCGTATTCTTGGGCGATGCGATCGCTCAATTGTCGTCGTTTTTCAGCATGTTCTCCCCGCAACAGATACAGGTGATCAGCCACAAGGCCAAGATCATGGAGTTGTTGTTGCTGTTGCCGGGCAACGGCGATCGCCCGTTGCAGGTGATCTTGCTTCTCGAACTCCCCTCGCAGGCGATCGCCCAACTGAGTCACCGTCGTATCCACCTCCAGTTGCAGGTCCGCTAACCCCCGCACAATAGCATCGGGCGTATAACCGGCAACCCGAGACACTAACTGCTGATCCTCATGCTGTTGGACGTCTTCCTCTCGCGTCCTCACTCGATAGGTCTGCTGTTGCTGTCGGGCTAAAATCCCCTGAAATTGCTCAAATCGAACTGTTTTATCGTTCTGCTGGTCATGACTCACGACAAAATTCTCCTGGAAGTCGTTTCTGGCTAACGTGTATGGTTAGTCTAATCCATCGCTGGCGAGGAAGGTCGGATTGAGCCTTGGCCGGAGCCTTAACCCAATCCGACGAGGTCTGCTGCGTCGCTCTCGCTAGCGGTGTTGATTTAAAAATCAACGTATCTCTACTGTAGCGACCGTTGATTTTTTTGTCAAGGGCTGGCTAAACTAAAGAGGCCAAGTGCCGGTCGAGGGCGATCGCCCCAGAGAACCGTTGCGCCCTAGCCCCGAGGATCAGATCGTGGAAGAAAGCTTTGGACAAGTCATTCGTAGCGCCCGCAAGGAATTAGGACTCTCCCAGCGAGGCCTAGCCCAGCAACTGGAATTAGACTTCACCTACCTCTCCAAACTCGAGAACGATCGCGCCGACTACGCCGCCAAAGAAGAGGTGATTCGTGCCATTGCCCAATGTCTCAACCTCAACGCCGAAGAACTGGTGTTTCTGGCCGGGCGCACCCCTCGCCGCTACGAGAGTTTCCTCAAACAGCACGCCCAAGACTTACCGCCCCTGTTTCGCCGCCTGTCCGAGAATCCCGACTTCGCCGCCGAAGTCTTCCGCCTGGCCCGACAACCGCGTCCCAAATCTTAATCATGGAGATTGGACAACTACTATTGATTTTCTTAGGACTCATCACCGGCATCGCCTCAGGAGTCCTGGGCATCGGCGGCGGAATTTTGATGGTTCCGGGCCTACTCGCTTGGGGCTTACCCATCCAACAAGCCAGCGCCACCAGTTTAGTCGCCGTCTTCATTAACGCCCTCTCAGGAACCGTGCGTAACTGGCGAGCCGGAGACTCACAGCCTCGGGGGTCTTTGGGCTTAGCCATCGGCGGCATCAGTACCGCACAATTTGGGGCCGAGGTAGCCACCTGGGTTCCCGCCTGGGGCTTAGCCTTTAGTTTCGCCGCCTTGCAACTGCTGACGATCTATTTCATGGGTTTGCGTCGCCGTCTGGCCCGAGACCGTGAGGGCCAAGACCTTGAGGGCCAAGACCTTGAGGGCCAAGACCATCTCACCTCAAAGATAGACTCAATTCCCCCAAGGCGGGCCATGGCGATCCTGATTAGCATTGGACTCCTGGCCGGATTTCTCTCAGGCCTATTCGGCATTGGCGGTGGTGCGGTCATGGTTCCGCTGCAAATGCTATTGGTTGGCATGGCCATTAAACCCGCGATTCGCAACAGTTTAGGGGCGATTATGTTTATCGCCCTATCCGGGTTAATGGGACATAGCACGGAAGGCAATGTCTTCTGGCTAGAGGGACTTTTGTTAGGCCTTGGAGGAATGGTTGGATCGCAATTGGGCAGTCGCAGCCTTCCCAAGTTGCCCGACTCCCTCGTCAATGTCTTATTTCGCCTCCTATTGCTGGCCATGGCCGGCTATACCGTGGCGCGGGGAATTGAAGGTTTACGGGGTTAGAGAAACCATCAATCCACCAATTCTTCGAGCCAAGTATTGGAGAATTGACCTCTCGTTTGGCCTGGCTGGGATCGTTAATATCGTTAATTAAACTGATTGAGGAACCGCAAATCGCTGTTATAGAGGCGGCGGATATCGTCCATTTGGTGTAGAACCATGGCAAAGCGTTCCACCCCGAAGCCTGCCGCAAAACCGGTGTAGCGTTCACTGTCGTAGCCGACCGCCTCTAGCACATTGGGATCGACGGTTCCGCAACCGAGAACTTCGAGCCAGTCTCCTTTCCATTTCACATCCACCTCAGCACTGGGTTCAGTGAAGGGGAAATAACTGGGGCGAAAGCGAATCTCGACATCCCCGAAGATTTGCCGCACAAACTCGCGAATGGTTCCCTTTAAGTCGGTGAACGTGAGTCCCTCATCAACAGCTAAGAGTTCAATTTGATGGAACACCGCCGAATGCGTGGCATCCACCGTATCGCGACGATAGACACGTCCCGGGGCGACGACGCGGATGGGGGGCTGTTGCTGTTCCATATAGCGAATTTGCACCGACGAGGTGTGAGTTCGCAAGAGGCGATCGCCGGGCAGGTAGAAGGTATCCTGCATATCCCGGGCCGGGTGATCCGCCGGAGTATTCAGGGCCTCGAAGTTGTAATAATCCGTTTCAATTTCCGGTCCCGTGGCCACGGTGTAGCCGAGGCCGACAAAGATATCGAGGATGCGATCGATGGTGCTATTGAGGGGATGACGACGACCTTGGGGAACCACCACCGCCGGCATGGTGACATCGAGGGTTTCTGAGGCGAGACGGGCTTCAATGGCCGCGTGTTGTAATTCGTCCTTTTTGTCACTGAGGGCGGTTTCTAGGGCGGTTTTGACCTCATTGGCCAGCTTTCCGATGCGGGGGCGATCGCTCTTATCGAGTTGACCCATTCCGCCGAGAATTTTCGAGACTTGTCCTTTTTTACCCAAATAGCCAACCCGCAGCGATTCTAACTGATCGAGGCGATCGGTGGCCGTGATTTCGGCGATCGCCGTCGTTTGCAGGTCGGTGAGTTGGGTTTCTAGGCTGTTGGAGGTTGTAGGCATGGGGAAGAAGGGAACAGGGAACAGGGAATAGGGAAGAACCCACCCCTCGCCCCTCCCAAGAGGGGAAAGACGTAGGGACGTACCTTGGTCACTGAGCGATAGTCGAAGTGATGGTCGCCCTAGGCAAGAGGGGGGAATGGGGGTTAATCGTGACGGGTTCCGTCGGGGAGAATTGCGCCGTGGAGATTGGCGGCCGTCATGTGGGCGCCCCAGACATCAGCCCCGGTGAGGTTGGCGTAACTCAAATCGGCACTGGTTAAATCGGCCATCTTTAAATCCGCTTGCGTTAAATCGGCATTACTGAGGTTCGCGCCGTAGAGATTGGCTTGATCGAGTTTCGTCCCCTTTAACGAGGCCCCCATCAGATTCACTTCCGTGAGATTTGCGCCCGTCAAAACCGAACAGGTTATGTTGGCCTTTTGCAGATTCGCCCCCTCAAAGGAGACTCCTTCCATATTGGCATAACTGAGATTGGCTTCCTCAAAATAGGCGCGGATGAGTTCTACTCCCATCCAACTCGCGCCGCGTAAGTCAGCCCCGCGTAAATCGGCATCATGGAGTTTCACCTGATCTAACTTCACCTGACGGAAGTTGGCCCCACGTAAACTGGCTTCACAGAGGTTGGCCCCCTCCAGGTTGACTTCCCGAAAGTCCGACTCGTATAAATCTGCCCCTTTGAGACAGGCTTGGCGCAAATCCACGCGATACAAGTCCGCCGATCGCATCTCCACTTGCGTCAAATCGGCACCATAGAGACTGGCCCCCACCAGGGAGGCCCCATTGAGGCGGGCGCCAACGAGATCGGTTTTGGACAAGTCTGCCCCGCGTAAATCGGCATCGGTGAGGGAGGCGCCGCTGAGAATGGCGTCTTTGAGGCAGATCTGATAGAGATCCGCCCGACTTAGGGAAGTGCGCCGCAAATCAACGCCACTAAAATCGCGAACGCCAGTGCCATAGCGATTTAATAGTTCAGCCGCGTCCATAAGGTTCCAATAACAACGGTGGTTTGGCGGTTAGCCAGCAGAGATTATCTTATACCGTTTGGGCAGTTGGGGATAGGGTGGCCGCCCCAGTTAGCTGCTGCGATCGCCTCGGTGGCCACCGGGATAAACACGCCCTTTCCAAGCGCCTCCTCGCCCGAAGAGATGTCGCAGGGCAGAATCGAGGGTCATGAGGGTATACAGGGCCGCAATCAGGGGCAGGATCAAGCCCAGAAATGGCGGTTGACGGTAGAGGGACAGGGTGGGAAAAAGGGAAAACGCCATCAAGGACCAGCTGGCCAGGCCCAGCAGGGCGATAAACGATTGCTCGTTGGCTAAGCCCCAAATTAGGGCAATGGGGGGAACCCAATAGGTGAGGCCCATGCCGATGATGGTTAGCAGTAGCAGGAGAGGAGAGTAGTTGAGTTGGGTATAGGCGGTTCGGGCCACCATTCCCCAGATACTCCCAAGTCCAGGATAGGCCCGTAAACTGATGGTTTTGTCGGCTAGACCTAACCAGATACTATGATAGTCGTTGCCATCGGATTGTTTGACGGCTTGGGCTAAGGCACAGTCATCGATGAGGGTGTGTTTGATGTGGGCTAAGCCGCCGATGCGATCGAGGGCCTGACGACGAATGAGAATGCAGCCTCCGGCGGCGGCGGCGGTGCGTTTTTGGGGATTATTCACCCAATCGAAGGGATAGAGTTTTTGGAAGAAATAGATAAATGGGGGAATGAGTAGTCGTTCCCAAAGACTCTCGCAGCGCAATTTCACCATCAGGGAGACGAGATCGAGGCCTTCCCGTTCGGCTTTAAAGAGCAGTTGTCGTAGGTTATGGGGATGATGTTGGATATCGGCGTCGGTGAGGAGATAATAGACGGGGCTGTAGCGTTGGGCATAGCGGATGCCTTGGTCCATGGCCCAGAGTTTGCCACTCCAGCCGGGGGGGAGGGGATCGGCGGTGATAATGTCGAGTTGGGGCAGATGCAGTTGTAATTCGTTGGCTAGGGTTTGGACTTCGGCGGCGATCGCCTCGGCTATTTCGGCGGTTCCATCATCACTGCGATCATCGACGAGAATCACCCGAAAGCTGGTGACGGCCTCTTGCAGAAGCAGCGATCGCAGGGTTTTGGGCAGTAACTCGGCTTCGTTGCGGGCCGGGACGATCGCACAGACACTGGGTAAGGGATCGACGTTGGCCGGAACGGGACGTAAGCGAATGTGCGATCGCCAAAACTGACCCCGCAGGGCCAGTAAACCAATCCAAATCGCCAAGGAAAGTAGGGTGAGAATGAGCATGGTGGGGGGGAAGGCAAGAGGCAAGAGGCAAGAGGCAAGAGGCAAAAGGCAAGAGGCAAGAGGCAAAAGGCAAAAGAAGGGAACAGGGAACAGG
>FSSI02000009.1:54973-127735 GCA_900149785.2 Phormidium lacuna HE10JO
AAGAGGCAAAAGGCAAAAGAAGGGAACAGGGAACAGGAAAAGAAGAGGCAAGAGGCGCGTCTGCTTGCGGTGGGAGGCTTCGGGGAATTGGGGACTGTGGCCGCCATAGTCGATGCCACCATAGTAGAACTGGGTGGCCATTTCCTAAACTAGATCCAGAAAACTGTTCAACCGGGAGTTAAACTCACAAGTATGGCAACCTATCTCATTACAGGGGCCAATGGCGGCATTGGTCGTGAATACTGCCGACAACTGAAACAACGGGGCGATGAGGTGATTGCCGTCTGTCGTTCGAGTTCCCCAGAATTAGACCAATTGGGGGTTCGCGTCGAAACGGGTGTTGATATTACCTCTGACGCGGCGGTGGCCGATCTCGTCTCTCGCTTAGAGGGGAAACCTCTCGATGTTCTCATCAATAATGCTGGGATTTTGCAGTCGATTCCTCTCGAACACCTAGATTTTGACGGGATTCGCCGCCAGTTTGAAGTCAATGCGATCGGCACGTTGCGCGTCACTCAGGCCCTGTTGCCCAATCTCTCTCAAGGGTCAAAACTGATTCTGATGACGAGTCGCATGGGATCGATTGATGACAACACTTCGGGCGGGTCTTATGGCTATCGTATGTCTAAAGTCGCCATGTCTATGGCGGGTAAGTCTCTCTCCCATGACCTGAAACCCCGAGGTATTGCCGTGGCCATTCTGCATCCGGGCCTCGTCAGTACTCCCATGACCCATCACACAGGAATGCCCCCAGCGGAGTCCGTTGGGGGCTTGTTGCAGCGGATTGATGACCTCACCTTAGAGACGACGGGAACCTTTTGGCACGCCAATGGTGAGGTTTTACCCTGGTAGGGGCCCTGGTAGGGGAATTAAACGAGTGCTGGTTGTTTTTCCCAACGTCCGACGGCATTCCCGATGACGGCCAGTTCCGTCATCAGGTCTTCAAATTCCTCTGGGGTTAGGGATTGGGCGCCATCGGAGAGGGCTTTTTGGGGGTTGGGGTGAACTTCAACCATGAGGGCATCGGTTCCAGCGGCGACGGCGGCTTTGGCCATGGCCGGGACGAGATGCGCCCAACCGGTTCCGTGGCTGGGATCGATGGTGATGGGGAGATGGGTTAGGGTACGTAACACGGGGAGGACTGAGAGATCGAGGGTGTTACGGGTGTAGCGGCGATCGAAGGTGCGAATGCCTCGTTCGCAGAGAATCACGTTGGGGTTCCCGGCGGCGAGGATGTATTCGGCGGCCATCAGCCATTCTTCGATGGTGGCGGAAATGCCTCGTTTGAGGAGAACGGGTTTGTCTTGGGCGCCGATTTTTTTCAGGAGGGCAAAGTTCTGCATGTTCCGCGCCCCTACTTGCAGGACATCGGCCACTTCGGCGATTTTCTCGATGTCATCGGCATCCATGACTTCGGTGATAATCCCCAGTCCCGATTGTTCTCGGGCGGCGGCCAGAAGTCCGAGGGCGCTTTCGCCATGACCTTGGAAGGCGTAGGGAGAGGTGCGCGGTTTGTAGGCCCCACCGCGCAGGAATTTGGCCCCGGCGGCTTTGACGTTTAGGGCCGTTTGCACGATCATCTCTTCGCTTTCGACGGAACAAGGACCGGCGATGGTGACGACGGGTTGATGTTCTCCGAAGAGGACGGGTCCCTCGGGGGTGGTGACGGAAATGTCGCTGGGTTCGCCGTGACGGAATTGGCGGCTGGCCCGTTTGAAGGGTTCTTCGACGCGCAGGACTTGTTCAATCCAAGGGCTGATCTCTTGCAGTTGCAAGGGATCGAGTTCGGCGGTGTCTCCTACTAGGCCGATGACGACTTTGTAGCGTCCGAAGATGGTTTCGGGGGTTAGTCCCCGTGAGGACATCTCTTGGTTGAGGCGATCGACTTCGTCTTGGGGGGTCCCCACTTTCATGACGATGATCATTCAGATTTTCTCCTTTAATACGACTGATAGGTAAGGGGTATTCGTGGCCTGTTAACGGGCTTGTTAGCGATTCACGGTATTGACGGTTGACACTTGAAAAATTTGTTAGCTTAGGCGATCGGCTGCTTTGGCATCCGGTTCCATTGGGCGACGGTTCTGTTCCCATTCTAGTGAACCTACTCCAGATTTTCCCAGGACTCAGTTTGTTGACAAAAAAATAAAAGTATGGTAGGAACCACCAAAAAAGAGGAGGCCAGTCCGATAGACTCGCCTCCAAACACCGTTAATGATTCGTTGGTGTCGTCTATTCTTTTTTCCAGGCTTGTCGCATTCGTCCAAAGTTGGTTTGGAATTCGCGCCACCCCAGTTTACTGCCGGGATCGGCTTCATCCCACGAGGCCGACAGGAGTCCATAACTTAGTCCGAGAACTCCTAAGCCAAAGAGTCCGCTACTGACGAGTAAGACGGCAATGCTGGGGAGGGGAAACCACTCTTTTTGAATGATGAAGTAACTCCCCACTAGACTCAGGACTCCTAGACTGGTGGGGGTTCCGCTAAACAGGGCCATGCGCGTGATCATGCGCCGACTGACGGATTCGGGGATGGGCGCTTTTTGAGGCTGGCCGGAAGGGGAGGCGCTGGGTTTGGCTGCGTTTTTGGCTTTGGGAGAGGCCTTGGGAGAAGTTTT
This sequence comes from Phormidium lacuna HE10JO, assembly GCA_900149785.2. Taxonomy (GTDB): domain Bacteria; phylum Cyanobacteriota; class Cyanobacteriia; order Cyanobacteriales; family Geitlerinemataceae; genus Sodalinema; species Sodalinema lacuna_A. The sequence continues at coordinate 57,587 of FSSI02000009.1, forward strand.
AGCCGATGAGGGTTTCGCGGATTCAGAACGATCCGCCCCCGAATCGGCGGCTGGGGCTGATTTGGGGGCTTTGTCTTTTTTACGCTTCTTCGCTGGTTCAAAGGGCAGGCGATCGCGCGAGGAGTCGGAAGCCATGGTGAGGTTGAGGGTGACGGCAACGGAGACAGTGGATCGGACTGGGTTGATCAGACTTCGGTTGAGGCGGTTTAACCGCGAATGCCGAGGCGAGTGATCAGGTTGCGATACTCCTCTTCGCTTCTCTTGCGGATATAGCCGAGGAGACTTTTACGCTGACTAATCATTTTCATCAGCCCCCGTTGGGAGGAGTAGTCTTTTTTGTTGCTGCGCAGGTGCATACTGAGGCGGTTAATGCGCTCGGTGAGCATGGCAACTTGGACTTCGGCTGACCCCGTATCGGTTTCGTGGGTCTGGTATTGGGAAAAGATTTCCTGTTTTTCGGTTTGGGTCAGAGACATAAGATAGGTTTAGAGGCTCGGTTAACTCAGCAATAAACCAATATAGCACAGGGGATGAGGTTGCTCGATGAGGTTGCTGGTTATTTTGGGGTTGGGTCTAGCGTTGCTCTCGTTTTTCGCGATCTTGGCGACGGCGATCGCGCCATTCGGCAAAGGTCAGATAGGCAATACCGCCGGTGACGAGGGCCAGCAGAACTAGGGCGGCCACGGCGAGGCCGGTGAAGGTGGGGTTAGTCATGGCAAGTTACGGTGAGCTTACGGTGAGATGGGCAATCAGTAAATCATCTTTTGGGCATTATGCCATTGACGCGGGGGAGGGGTGAAGGTGATCCCGCTCAAGATGCTGGGGCAATATCACGGTAGGATTGGAAAGATTGACATCCATCTATTGCTCGGTACCTTAGTTTTATGAATCGATTGGTCTCACGCCTCTTGGCACTCTTACTCGTGGCGGTGGTCGGACTAACCGGCTGTTCGGCTGGGTCTAACTTAACCGGAGATTATCGCCAAGATACTCTGGACTTGGTGGGTAGCTTGCGCGAAGCCATTGAACTCCCGGAGGGAACTCCTGAGAAAATGGAAGCCCAAGCGGAAGCGAAAACCCGTATTGATAACTTTTTCTCCCTCTATCGCCGGGATTCCTCGGTGGCCAGTTTGCCGTCGTTTACGACGATGCACACGGCGTTAGATGCTTTAGCGGGTCATTATCGCTCTTATGGTAATCGTCCTTTGTCGAAAAAGCTAAAAACTCGTTTGGAACAAGAGTTTAAACAAGTTGAAATGGCAGTTCAACGGGGTCGCTAGTGACTCCGGTGATGGGCGATCGCCCAGTTTTTAACGGATTCATGGCGCGATCGCCTGCATTTGGGATTACAGTTGTTTCCTCCACTCTATTGGCCCTATGGTTGCCTTGTTTTCTGTCGGATCGCCCCTCGCCCTTGAGGCGGTGGGGTCTTTAGTTGATCGTCTCTCCCGTGGGCTGTCGGGACGGGTTTCTTCGATGGCGATGGCTTTGTCAATGGGGCTGACACCGTTGCTGAGTTCTCCTGACGCCGCAACAGCCCAATTTGCGCCTTTAAATCCTTGTCGTCTCCCAGCGGAGGCAATTGTGGCTAAAGAAAGCCTACGTCAAGCGGCGTTGCAGGGGGATGCGGAGGCCCAAGCAGAGTATGAGCGACAGATTCAACTCCACGCTACGGATTTGGAGAACTGTCGCCGCGAAAGTTGGCCGCAAAATTTAGCCCTCTGGTTGCGACTCTACTCTTGTGATGCCTATCCAGGGGTATTAGATGAAGTTCTCGATCGCATCGTCAGTCGTGGCTACAACGAGATTTATGTGGAAGTTTTCTACGATGGCCAGGTGTTGTTGCCCCTGAATGATAATCCCACGGTGTGGCCGTCGGTGGTGCGATCTCCGGAGTTGGGCGATCGTGACTTATTAGCGGAGGTAATTCGTAAAGGCCATGAACGAGGGTTAAAGGTCTATGCGTGGCTGTTTACGATGAATTTTGGCTATTCTTACGGACAACGGAGCGATCGCGTCAATGCCATTGCCCGCAATGGGGCCAACGAAACCACCCTCAATCGCACTCGCTCAGAAGATACGGCCTATGACAGCGAACTCCATAGTTACGCCTCTCAAACCTTCATCGACCCCTATAGTCCCGAAGCTCGACGAGACTATGAATGGCTCCTCCATGCTCTCCTAGAGCGGCAACCGGACGGAGTCTTGTTTGATTATGTACGCTATCCTCGACTCCCTGGCAGCGATTCGGTAGCCAGCAATGTTCAACAACTGTGGATTCACGGGGAAGCCTCCCGCAACGCTCTGTTAGACCGCGCTCGCAATGATGTTGCCCGCAGTTTATTGGACCGCTATTTACAGCAAGGCTCTCTAAGTGAGGGAGACATCGAGCAAATTCGCCAACAGCATCCTGGTGATGAGCAACCCCGTTGGCAAGCTGTCAGTCGTCCGGCGGTTTCTCTACAAAATTATCTCTGGAATTTAAGTGTCGCTCATGCGGTCCAAGGGATTCTCGATTTTGTCCATCGCGCAGTCGAACAGGTGAATCCTCATAATATCCCTTCGGGGGCGGTGTTTTTCCCCAACGGCAATCAGCCGGTGGGGGAGCAAGGGTTTGATTCCCGTCTCCAGCCCTGGGACCGCTTTTTACCCTCGATGGAGTGGCATCCTATGGTCTATGGGGTTTGCGGCGATACCAGTTGTTTAACAGACCAAATGGAACGGGTGATGGCTTTTGCGGCTGAGGAAACTCGGGTTGTGCCGGCCTTGGCTGGGGTTTGGGGAGAATCGGTGACCAATCGTCCTTCTCTGGAGACTCAGATGTCGGCCATTCGTCAGGTGGCCCCGAGTGTGAATTCGGTGAGTCATTTTGCCTATTCTTGGCAGTTTCCTGAGTCCGATCGCGATCGCAAGGCTTGCACCATCCCGCGATCGTAACTGATTGACAGACCCTAAGTCATCTTTCATACTTGATTATAACTCTCAGCTACGACTTAGGTTGTCTGCCAACAGCCTCGTTCTACATCCCTCACGTCCACGTCCCGAACGAGCCATGCAACTTTTCAGCATTGGACATTCCAACTCCGATATTGAGGCATTTCTCAATCTCCTGAAACAGCACCAGATTACTGCCCTTGCTGATGTGCGATCGGCTCCCTATAGCCGTTTCTTGCCCCATTTTAATCAAGAGAATCTCAAGTTATCCCTAACCAATGCGGGGATTCATTATGTCTTTTTAGGCAAACAACTCGGGGCCAGACCTGACAATTTAGCCTGTTATGTGGGCAAAAAAGCCCCATATGATAAAATTGCGGCGACCGAGGAGTTTCAGCAAGGATTAAAGCGACTCATCACGGGGTTAAAAACCCATCGTATCGCCGTGATGTGCGCCGAAAAAGACCCACTCACCTGTCATCGGGCCATCCTCGTCTGTCGTCACGCCAAACAGGTGAATCCCGAAATCAACGTGAATCACATCTTACAAACGGGCGAGTTAGAATCCCAGCATCAGTTAGAAGAACGACTCCTGATTAAACAGGGATTTCAGGCGGTGACGAGTCAGCCCAATCCTGCGATTCAATTGTCGCTTTTTGCCAGTCCCGAGGAAACGCTCCCCAGTCGAGAGGACTGTTTAGAACAAGCCTATGAACGCCAAGGAGATGAAATTGCCTATGTTGAGAAATAAACCCGGAAAATATGGATCTTTAGGTTTTAGGGTTATCAGAAAAAATTTGCCGTCGGGGCAAAAAATCCGAAAAATCCCCTCCTGGGAGGGGCTAGGGGTGGGTTACCCTACAAGTTGGTATCCAAGGCAACAAATTATTGGTCCAAATTACAGCCGATTTCCTGAAAACTCGCCAAACTCTCGTTTCAGTCCATTTTAAAACCCGTCAACTTCATCGCGACATTAAATATGAACGATTCCATTAAACTCTTCACCATTGGTTTCACTAAAAAAGGCGCAAAAACCTTCTTTGAATCCTTGCAAAATGCCGGTGTAAAACGACTCTTAGATATTCGTCTAAACAACGTTTCTCAACTGGCGGGATTTGCCAAAAAAGCTGATTTAGAATACTTCCTCAATACCATTTGCGATATTGACTATGCCCATCTCCTAGACCTCGCTCCCACTAAAGAAATTGTGGACGAATACAAGAAAAATAAAGGAGATTGGCAACACTACGAAGTGCAGTTTTTAGAGTTAATTCGCCAACGGAAGATTGAAGACAAAGTTTCCCCCGATCTCATTGATGGTGCCTGTTTCCTCTGTAGTGAAGCCAGCCCCAATCATTGTCATCGACGGTTAGTGGCTGAATATCTTAATCAACAGTGGGGAAATGTTGACATTCAGCATCTTTAACGATGTAAAACTCGGCTTAGATGGCTATGACAACACTCATTTGCCTTGCGAATTCTTGGAAACATCAGGGACGATGTCTAGCGGGGATAAATCCCGAGACGGGGCAATGGATTCGACCGGTTTCTGACCTAGAGGATGGTCGCATTCCCCAGCGAGTGGGCTCGATTCGGGTCAAAGAGATTAAACTCCTAGAGGTTTGGGAGATTCCCTTAGCGGAAACGGGGCCGGATTTTGGTTTCGCGTCGGAGAACCGACGGATTTTGCCGGGAACCTGGCGGAAGTTGGGAACGGTGACTGTAGAGGCAATGTTGCCCTATTGTGAGACGGAGACTGAGATTTTGCATAATACACGAGCGTATGTGACGATTCCTCAGCTTCAAGCGTTACCGTTTCAGCAACGACGAACCTTGCAGTTAGTGGAGACGCAACGGTTTACGACGACTGTGGCTAAGGTTCGTCAACAAGGGGGTCATCAATGGAAGGGTGAGTTACTGACCACGGGAGGACGGCGATTGCAGGGACGAATTACGGACCCTGCGTTGGTGAAACGGCTCGATTGGGGTTATGAACCGAGTCATCATTGTCTAGTAACGGTGAGTTTGGGGATGCCTTGGGTTCCGCCGAATTGGCAGGGAGATGCCCCCTGTTGGAAGTTGATTGCTGGGGTGATGGATGGGGGATAGAGATGGGAGTTTTATGGACATGGCTATTGACCTGTCTATGGACGTGTCTGTGATAACATCGACTCGTGCTTTTCTAAAAAAGCATAAGTTTTAGTTATCGCGAAGTTTTAATATGCCAACCCAAACCCTCAATCATCCTGTTCAAGCTATTCCTGACATTTTGCAGTTATTGGAACAGGGAGAGGTGGTGATTATTCCCACTGCCACGACCTATGCGTTTGTCTGTGACGGTGAGAATGCTGATGCGGTTGCCCGGATTCACCAATTGAAACGGTGGTCGTCTCCTAACCCACTGGCCGTCTTCTCGACCCGCGATCGCCTCTCCCCTCTCGCCCACATTAACGCTGATGCAGATCTTCTTCTGCAACAATTTCCCGCCCCGCTGACCTTAATTCTGCCGAAAACGGACAAAGCCCCCGCCCCTGTCACCGCTGGCTATCCCTCGCTTCTGGTCTGTTGCCCGGATGAGTTTGTGCAAAAACTGGTTGATTCAACCTCCCTCATCCTGGCGGGAGGTTCAGCGAGTCTCTCAACGGATCTTAAAGCGACGAACGCTCGTTCGGCGATGCAGCTTTTTGAGGGCGAGGTTCCCCTGATTGTCGATGGGGGTCCTTCAAAATATGCCCGTGGGGGAACGATGGTCGATTGCACCCTCGATCGCCCCACGATTCTCAAATATGGCCCTATCTCGTTCGATGATTTGCGGCCACTTCTGCCCAATATCGAGTTACCCTCCCATATGCGGAAATAGAGTCATCTAGCGCCCCGTCATGCTCCCTCTGAGATACCTCAGGGGAGGGCATCCCCGGCTTGAACCACTCGGGGATTTGACCGGGTGTCTTTTGATTTCTGTCGTCTCAAAATACGACAATTCTTGGGCGATCGCTCGCCAGCAATGGGTGTCAACCTAGTCCTGACTCAAGCCATGACGCAAGCTGGGTGAAGTGATCCACCCATGTACCCATTTATTGTGCAGGTGAATCCGGTGTCCCTCCAGCAATTTCCTATCAAAGCGTCAATCCTAATCCTTATTCTGCAAAGCTTGGGACTCATTCTAGGCTGCACTTCAGTCCCCACGACAGAGCGTGAGGAACAGCAGCAGAATGCAGAACTGACTCAGGGGGAGTCTCATGGTCACGATCATGTCAACCCTGATCAGGGTGATACTGGACAAGACCATCATCATCACCATGATGCTTTAGAAATTCCTGATGGACAGCCGGTTCCAACGATTGCTGTGATCGCTCATCCTGACCCAATGCAAGGCTGGAACCTCGAAATTCAGACGACTAATTTTCGCTTTGCCCCGGAGGACGTGAATCAAGAGAACCAGCCGAATGCTGGACATGGTCATCTGTATATCAATGGGGAAAAGGGGGCTAGGGTTTATGGTTCCTGGCTGCACTTGCCTCAACTTCCTCCGGGCCGCAATGAAATTACGATTGGCTTGAATGCCAATAATCATCAAGCTCTGACCCACAACGGACAGGCCATTGAGGCAACGGTTGTCGTTAATGTGCCGGAGTGAGTCAGGGGACTGAATCGCGCTTCTCAACGGATGCGATCGCTCCGAGACCGTTTTTCCCTAACGTTCCGCTGGATGGGGATGGCTGGCTTTCGGTACCGCAGTTCCTCTCAGACTCTGGAAGTACAGCCATCCTGCACCCAGTAAAAAACTCACATACGCGATCGCCTGGACGAGATAAAGACGATCGCGGTAACCCAAGAGAGTTTTCAAGACCACTCCCGGAAATTGTTGATCGGGTAAGACGGCTCGTGCATCCCAAACCAATCCCCCGAGAACACAAGAGGCACCCTGGGGATCGCACCAATTGGCAAATTGGGGTTGTAACCCAGCCAACGCCTCCACCGCGCCATTGACCTGTTTCAAGGCCGAAATCACGAGGCCCGAGACAATCAGCAACAGAAACACCCCCATCACCCGGAAAAACTGACGGATATTGATGTTCACCCCGAGGCGAAATAGCAACAGCCCTAACGTTGCGGCCACCGCTAATCCGGCGACAGCCCCCAACGTCGGAATCCATCCCTGTTGAAATTTCGCCAGAATAAACACCACCGTTTCAAAGCCTTCTCGCAATACGGCAATGAAGACGAGGCTAAACACCCCCCAAGCGGCGGCATTTCCTTGGATTAGGGGTTGGCTCAGGGGAGTCTCTGAGCTGGGGTTCCCTCGCTTTAGGGCCGATGTCACCGCCCCTTCGATATCTCCCTTGAGCGATCGCGCCTGTTGGGTCATCCAGAGTAACATCCAACTGAGCATGACAATTGCCACAACACAGAGCGTTCCTTCTAACAACGGCTCCACAACTGGCGTATAGGGATGCCCGGAACGGCGCAAGGCCTGCATTCCGTTGTAGAACAGCCAGCCGACAAGGGCGCTGGCCCCGATTCCGGCTGCTACCCCCCCAAATACCCAGGATTTGAGTTGGGATTGCTGGGCTTTTTTGAGACAAGACAAAACAATCCCCACCACTAAAGCGGCTTCAAAGCCTTCTCGCAAGGTAATCACGAAGGTGGGGAGTGCAGCAGTCAAATCCAGAGTCATGGGCGATCGCAACAGTTAGCCGTCAGGTCAATATCCTATCCCTGCCATTATAGGCAGCGTGGGTCTAGGTGGCTTCCCTAGCTAAAGTCCCGTAGCATTTTCTTCAACTCAATGGTGTGCAGTTCCTCGGTGCCGATCATGCCTCGGGTGTACTCTTCTAGGTAGACACTGGCATTCTCGACGGTGCTTAACAGTTGCTTGTACATATCCAGGGCGGCCTGCTCATGGTTCAAGCTCTCATGGAGGAGATCGGAGACGGAGTGTTGATAACTTTCTTCAATAGGCGAGATTTTCTGGCTGGGATGGCCGCCAATTCCAGTGAGAATTTCGCCGGCTTGCTGGGCATGAAGCAAGGACTCCGATGCCTGGGCTTTGAAGAAATCAACAATGGGAATCCGGTTTGGCCCTGTCACCATGAGTGAGTAGTGGGTATAGCGCACCACTCCGGCTAACTCGAACTCCATAATCGTATTGAGAAGTTCGATGGTTTTTTCGAGATTGAGATCTTTCATGAAGGCTGAGATGACAGTGTTTGAGTACATATACCTTCTACTGTATCGCAGTCTACTCGGGCGATTGTCAAGAATTTGAGAGGTTTCTGGCCAAGATGTTCAGGCTGCTTGAGGATAGAGAAAGCACGTCTGGGCATGGTATTGCCAAAAACTCCGAATACGATCGCCGACGGAGGTTGGGTCAAAATAATGGAAAACATGGGTATCTCCCGGATGTTCCCAAAGGCGATCGCCCCGTTTGAGCCAGGGAATCCAGCCTTGTAGTTGGCGGCGATCGACAATGGTATCCCCACGACTCCCACAGACGAACAGAGGCACTGAGACGCCCCCCGGTGTAATGCGATCGCGCTCATACAGAGAATGGGCCGAGGGAGATTTCAGTAAATCCGCCTCTAAAATCTTGATTCCCAGTTTGGTATCGTCCCAGGAACACGAACCAACGATCGCCCGCACCATCTGGGCTAACAGCATCTCCCGGCTACAGGGTAATAATTGCCGCTGCACATAGTAATGAGCCTGCCAATCTACCGCAGGGTGACAGCCAACGCCGAGCAAACTCAAGGATTTCACCCGTTCTGGATAACGGCGGCTATAGAGCAATCCTAAGGCTCCCCCAGTGCTATGGCCAATCAAATGAACCGGATGGTTGAGATCGCACAAATAGCCGTGGAGAAGGTTTAGCGCCAGTTCTAGGGACGTTGGCTCGTCAGCATGTTGACAATACTCCCACTCGGCAACCAGCATGGTTTTCGATAAATCCTGCATCAGAGGACGGTGGAACCGTCGCCAACTGGGATTGGGGTTAAGCCAGATAACTTGAGGAATCTTAGACATGGCGCGATTTAAGCAAAACAACTCCGTGAATCATTCTCAATGGAATCGATGTTTATTGAGAATTAAGTGCAATAGTGTTGGTCTTAGCGTAGCAGGTGTTTTGATTTTTTGAGAAAGATTAGCAATAATTTTAGATAGATTTATCTAATCAGAACTGCGATTTAGATTATGATTCTCAATTTATTGCTCGGGGCGGCGAGGTGACATTTGACCTCAAAATCCAGGTGTAGCCTTGGCTAAGTTGGGGGTTTTCCCAGGTAGACTATCCCGTCATGGCTACCCGGTTCTTGAGAATTGCCCAGCCGACGTTCTCACCGCGATCGCCCCTCAGGGAAGTCAAGGCGATCGCCGGGGTGAGGAGGGGTTCTCAATTGTTTGGCCCGTTCGAGGCGGCTGAGAAAGTCACTTTCATCATAAATTTCGCCGACAAGTTCCTCTAAAATATCTTCGAGGGACACCAACCCCACCGTTCCTCCATACTCATCGACAACGATCGCCAAATGGAGTCGCTGTTGCAGCATTTCCTTGAGTAAATCCGCCACGCGCTTCGTTTCCGGGATATAGACGGGGGAATCCATAATCGTGGTGACGCGATCGCCGCCCCCCTGGGGATGCGATCGCAGATGTTGCAAGGCCCGTTTGAGGTGAACAATCCCCAAAATGCAATCCTTCGACTCCTCTTGAACCGGAATCCGAGAATAGCCGGTTTCTAAACACAAATCCACCAATTCTTGTAGGCTGGCATCATAGGCGATCGTGCGCATCTCAATTCGCGATTTCACCACATCTTTGGCATTCAAACTATCCAGCATCAACGCCTTATTCAGAAGCTGATGTTTATGGAAATCCAACTTGCCTTTCCCGCCGAGGACTTCAATCATCAACTGCAAATCTCGCACAGACTCCCCCTGCTGGCCAGACCGCGACTTAAATCGCTTCAAGGCAAATTGAGTCACCGCCTCAAAGAGTTGAATCACCCGTAACAACGAGAGAACTTTGGAGAGCCAATAAATCGGGTGAATAACGATTGAGAAAATGAGAAAAGCATGGTTAATCGCGACAGATTTAGGTAGAATCTCCCCAAACGTTAGCACCAAAAAAGTTACAACTGCTGTGGCAACTCCTACCCCTCGATTGCCCAACCACATACTAAATAAATTGCTCGTCAAAATCGCCGAAAGATTGTTGACTAGGGTATTCCCCACCAAAATCGTAATAATAAACCGTGACCGATTTTCTAATAAAGCATTTAAAATAAATTTAGGACTCTTTGGCTCCTGAATTAACGAGCGAATCTTAAAATTATCCAAGGCCGTCAGTGCTGTCTCTGACCCAGAAAAGAACCCTGATAACAGTAATGTCAAAATGAGGACTGCAATATCGAGCCAGACACTTCCCAAAAGAGGAGGAATATCAGACGTTGCCAAAAACAAGTACATGAAAGACGATGAATCAAGCAGCATTACGACGGTTATAAAACATGAGAAACCCCGGCTTGTCCGAGGACAACGCCAGGATTTCTTAACAATATCCTCTTGGCCGAGGTCGGATTATCCGGCATATGCAGCCTGGTACGCCCACCAAAGCAAGAACACAATGCCACCGAGAATAAAGACTGAGGACAGTGCGATCGCCACTGGGGTATCCGCACCTTTAAACTTCATGATTCCACGATTGAGGTCAGTCATAATGCAGAGGTTTGTTTAAACTTGTACAACGTTGAGTATTGGGGGGTTGAGTATTCGGGGGCGAGCATCAACGTCAACACCATCAGTTACAAAACCCCTCATCCCAGTTTTAGTGTAGTATAAGTGCGTGTGGCCCAACCACAACAGGTCACGCCAAATCAGCAAAATCTTCTCTGTCCCTATCAACGCCCCTTACAACTCATCTATGTCTGGCACTCCCACCATCGCCGTCTCCCATCTCGGCTGCGAGAAAAATCGCATCGATACCGAACATATGCTTGGCTTGCTGCTACAAGCCGGTTACACCATCGATGCTAGCGAAGATTTCGCCGATTACGTCATCGTCAACACCTGTAGCTTCATCCAAGCCGCGCGGGAAGAGTCGGTGCGGACTCTGGTTGAACTGGCCGAAGAGGGCAAAAAAATTGTCATCACCGGCTGCATGGCCCAGCATTTCCAGGACGAACTCCTCGACGAAATCCCCGAAGCCGTTGCCGTCGTGGGAACCGGGGACTATAACAAAATTGTCGATGTGATCCAGCGTGCCCAACAAGGGGAGCGCGTCAAAGAGATTTCGGCCAACCCCACCTACATCGCCGACGAATCCACCCCCCGCTATCGCACCACCAGCCAGGGCTACGCCTATCTGCGAATTGCCGAAGGCTGTGACTATCGTTGTGCCTTTTGCATTATCCCCCATCTGCGGGGCAACCAGCGATCGCGTCCCATTGAGTCCATCGTCGCTGAAGCCGAACAACTGGCCGAACAAGGGGTCCAAGAATTGGTTCTGATCTCGCAGATTACCACCAACTACGGCGTTGATCTCTACGGCAAACCCAAACTGGCAGAACTGTTGCGAGAACTGGGCAAGGTCGATATTCCCTGGGTGCGGATGCACTACACCTATCCCACCGGCATCACCCCAGCGGTGATGGATGCCATTCGCGACACCCCCAACGCCCTCCCCTATCTGGATTTACCCCTACAACATTCTCATCCCGACGTTCTCAAGTCCATGAACCGTCCCTGGCAAGGACGAGTGAACGACGAGATTATCCATCGCATCAAAGCGGCCCTCCCGGAAGCGGTGTTACGCACCACCTTTATCGTGGGTTTCCCCGGCGAAACGGAGGAACAATTCCAGCATCTGGTGGAGTTTGTCAAGCGTCACGAGTTCGATCATGTTGGGGTGTTCACGTTCTCCCCAGAAGAAGAAACCCCAGCCTTCTCCATGGAAAATCAAGTTCCCCAAGAGGTGATGGACGAACGGCGAGATATCTTGATGTCGATTCAGCAGGGAATTTCCCAAAAACGCAATCAACAGCAAATTGGCAAGGTGGTTGATGTGTTAGTTGAAGAACTTAACCCACGCACGGGACAATGGATTGGGCGATCGGCCCGTTTTGCCCCGGAAGTCGACGGGGTGATTTATGTGGAGGGATCTCCTGAAATGTCCCCGCAATTGGGAACCCTGGTTCCTGTGACGGTTATCGATGCCGATGCCTACGACCTCTATGGGGAGGCGATCGGCTAAGTCCCCTCTCCCCCTCTCTCCCCCTCTCTCTCTCCCCCTCGTTCCTTGGCTCTGCCAAGGAATGCTCCGGGGGCGGCTCTGCCTCCCGTCCACAGGCGGCAGAGCCGCCCAGAGGACGTGTCACGGCTTCAGCCATGACACGAGGAGGGGACGAAGCGGGACTGATTAGGTCAAACCGCCATCTAATTAGCATTAAATAAGCTAATTAAATCTCGCCGACCATCGACAACACGAACAATTTCGACGACCTCATCGTTCAGTCGATAAAATAAAATATATTTGTCCCATATAACCCCCCTCAAACCGACCGATAAACCATCATAGGGTTTGCCAATTGTGGGAAAGCGACGTAACCTTTGACACCAAGCTTCAAATTGATTGAGAAACTGTTCTCCGGCTTCGAGACGATTACCCGAAAGACCATCAATAATGTCTTGCAAGTCGCGAAGTGCCGGGGGCGAAATGATGTATTGTCGCATGGACTTATCCATCGTTTCCTTGATGGAGGCGATCGCGCAGTTGAGCCACGACCACATCTCCATCGAGTCCCTCGCCCTGATCGAGTGCAGCAATCCCCGCTTCAACCTTTTGGCGAGTTTCACCAAGCCATTGCTCGTATTCTTGTTGTTGCTGGAGCAGGATTAGAGCCTGACTGAAAAGGTCTTCAACACTTTGATAGTGACCGTTGGCAAGTTGTTTTTTAACAAATGCCTCTTGTTCGGGGTTTAAGGTGATTTGCATGGGGACTGCTCATCTTGAGGATCTTCACTAACGATAACATCTGCTTAATGTCGCCCACCGCCTTAGAACGTGGTGCTATCAGACAGAATGCGATCGCATACAGAGATAAACCTAGGGATTGCCCCTAGATTTATCTCACCGTGAAACCTTAACCGAGAACCGCTTTCGCTTTAGCCAACACGTTATCCACCGTGAAGCCAAATTTCTCCATCACCGTTCCACCCGGAGCCGACGCACCGAAGGTATCGACACTGAGCATATCGCCCTCAGCACCCATATAGCGTTCCCAGCCAAAGCGAGTCGCCGCTTCAACCACCAAACGCTTCGTAACCGCTTTCGGCAACACCGACTCACGATAGGCCTCGTCTTGCTCCTCAAACAGTTCCCAAGAAGGCATCGAAACCACACGCACCTTCTTACCTTCAGCCGTGAGTTTCTCCGCCGCATCGATGCAGAGAGAGACTTCACTCCCGGTACCAATCAGCAGCATCTCAGGCGTTCCCTCACAGTCAGCCGCAATGTAAGCGCCTTTAGCCACCTTGTCAGCGGTGCTAGCGGCCAAGTTGGGTACATTCTGACGAGTGAAAGCAATCAACGTCGGACGCTTGCGATTTTGCACCGCCACTTTATACGCCCCCGAAGTTTCATTGCCATCGGCCGGACGAATCACCACTAAGTTAGGAATCGCACGCAGGGAGGCGATGGTTTCTACCGGTTGGTGCGTGGGACCATCTTCACCCAGGGCGATGGAGTCGTGAGTCATCACATAGATCACGCCCGCTCCTGACAAGGCCGACAGACGAATCGCCGCCCGCATATAGTCGGCAAACACTAAGAAGGTGGCACAGTAGGGGATTAAGCCGGAGTTGTGGAGAGCAATCCCGTTACTAATCGACCCCATGCCATGTTCACGAACCCCAAAGCGGAGGTTGCGGTTTTCATAGGTGCCTTTTTGAAAGCTGCCAGAACATTTGAGTTCCGTCAAGTTGGAGTGGGTTAAGTCCGCCGAACCGCCGATGAGTTCCGGGAGGTTGGGGGCTAAGGCGTTGAGGGTGGCTTGGGAATGCTTACGGGTAGCAATTCCTTTGTCCTCGGGGGTGAAGCTGGGTAAGTCTGCATCCCACCCTTGGGGCAGTTCACCCTTAAGCATCCGCTCGAAGGTGGCGGCCTCTTCTGGGTATTTGCTGCGATAGGTGTCTAGGGTGGCGTTCCAGGCCTGTTCAGCTTCTGCACCGCGATCGATCGCTTTGCGGAAATGCGCTAAAGCATCTTCGGGAACTTCAAAGGGATCGTGGTTCCAACCGAGGTTTTTGCGGGTGGCTTCGATTTCTTCGGCACCGAGAGCGGCACCGTGAATGCCAGCGGTGTTGCCTTTGTTGGGGGAACCGTAGCCGATGGTGGTGGTGACTTTGATGAAGGAGGGTTTATCGGTGACTTTTTTGGCTTCGGCGATCGCCTTCTCAATACTATCGAGATCGGTGTTACCGTTTTCGACGTGAATCACGTGCCAGCCATAGGCTTCAAAGCGTTTGGCCACATCTTCGGTGAAGGAAATATCTGTCGAGCCGTCGATGGAGATGTGGTTATCGTCGTAGAAGGCGATCAGTTTGCCGAGTCCTAGGTGTCCAGCCAAAGAACAGGCTTCCCCAGAAACCCCTTCCATGTTGCAGCCGTCGCCGAGAATGGCGTAGGTGTAGTGGTCGACAATCTCCGCGTCGGGTTTGTTGAAACGAGCCGCCAAGTGAGCCTCAGCCATCGCTAAACCCACCGCATTAGCAATCCCTTGTCCCAAAGGTCCGGTGGTGACTTCTACGCCAGGAGTTTCAAAGTTTTCCGGGTGTCCGGGGGTACGAGCGCCCCATTGACGGAACTGTTTAATATCGTCAATGCCGACACTGTCATAACCGGTTAGATATAACAGGGCGTATTGCAACATACAGCCATGTCCGGCCGAGAGGACAAAGCGATCGCGGTTAAACCACTGAGGATTTTTGGGGTTAAAGCGCATGAAGCGATCCCAGAGAACAAACGCCATCGGCGCGGCTCCCATAGGAAGTCCGGGGTGTCCAGACTTCGCTTTTTCAACGGCATCAATCGCGAGGAAGCGAATGGAATTAATGCAAAGTTCTTGGAGTGATTGGGTGGCGACTGCCATAGTTTCTACTGTTAAACGATTGACTGGACGAACAGGTGTGAGGTGAAGGAATTCGCGAACGGATAGACGAACCAAACGCCCTCACGAAAGTGTCCCCATCATCCCACTATGGGGATCGAGGAGCAAGGGGCAGACCCGAGAGAGCCGAACGCTCAACTCAACGCCTTAGTGATATTTCCCAAAGGCGAGACAGACATTATGACCACCAAAGCCAAAGGAATTCGAGAGAGCCACATTCACCTCTCGCTCTCGGGCCTGGTTGGGAACATAGTCTAAATCGCAATCGGGGTCCGGGTGTTCCAGGTTCACCGTGGGGGGAACGCGATCGTTGGCTACGGCTAAGACGGCCGCCACCCCTTCAATGCCACCGGCACCGCCGAGGAGATGTCCGGTCATGCCTTTGGTGGAACTGATGGCGGCGTTGCGGGCGTTGTCTTCCCCTAGGGCCGCTTTCATGGCGGCGGTTTCCGTGCGATCGTTGGCGGTGGTACTGGTTCCGTGGGCGTTAATGTAATCCACCTGCTCGGGTTGGATGTTGCCATCTTTGAGGGCCAGTTGAATGGCGCGGGCGGCCCCTTCGCCTCCGGGAACCGGCGAAGTCATGTGATAGGCGTCGCAGGTCATCCCATAGCCCAGCATTTCTGCGTAGATGGTGGCTCCCCGACTCAGGGCCATGTCTAAGTCTTCGAGAATTAGCACCCCAGAGCCTTCACCCATGACAAAGCCATCCCGCTGAGCATCGAAGGGACGGCTGGCCCGTAGGGGATCATCATTGCGGGTGGATAGGGCTTTGGCGGAGGCAAAACCGGCGACAGATAGTTGCGTAATCGCCGCTTCGGCACCGCCACAAATCATGGCTTGGGCATAGCCTTGTTGAATCAGGCGGAAGGCATCGCCAATGGCGTTTGAGCCAGCGGCGCAGGCGGTGACGGGGCTGGAGTTGGGTCCTTTGGCGCCCGTATGGATGGCCACGAGTCCCGCTGCCATGTTGGCAATCATCATAGGAACCGTGAAGGGACTCACTCGCGAAGGACCGCGTTTGAGGAGGACTTCGTTTTGGTCTTCCATCACCTTGAGTCCACCGACCCCCGTTCCGAGCATGACACCGATTTGTTCGGCGTTGAGGTCATTGATCTCCAAGCCAGCATGGGTGAGGGCTTGTTTGCTCGCGGCCACGGCAAATTGGGCGAACCGCGCCATGCGTTTGGCATCTTTGCGGTCAATGTAGTCATGGGGGTCAAAGTCTTGGACTTCTCCGGCAATCCGACAGGCGTAGTCGGTCGGATCAAACAGGGTAATTGGCCCGATGCCGATTTTGGCCGCGAGGAGTCCCTGCCAATAGTCGTCTACGGTTTTCCCGATGGGCGTAATCGCCCCGAGTCCCGTGACAACAACACGTTTGCGCTGGGTTGAGGATTGGGTCATGATGTCAGTCAGTATCGAGGGAAGGTCGAACCCGACGAAATACCAAAATGGTTAGTTTTATTAAGTCTTAGGGTTTTATTGCAGTGGACAGTTTAGAATGGACATTTATATGAAACAAAACTCTATCAGTGATGTGTTTTGAGCTGTCGTAAATGTCCTGTTTTATCTGGCGACTGCGATGAATTTGAGTGGACGTTCGGCGATCGCGCGAGTCTCAACAGCGGCCGACGTTGTGGAAGTAACAAGATTCAACAAGACGCCGATGGGGTTGTGATGGCGCGATCTCACGAGGATGACGCCAGGAGATCTCAACCAAGGCGGTCGGTTGAGGTCTCGGGTCATCTCTTAGGCTTGGGCCGTGGCGGATTTCTCTTGGATGTAGCTAATGGCATCCTTCACCGTCAGAATTTTTTCGGCATCTTCGTCGGGAATTTCGATATCAAATTCTTCTTCAAAGGCCATGACTAATTCCACGGTGTCGAGGGAATCGGCACCGAGGTCTTCGATGAAACTGGCTGCTTCTTTAACTTGGCTGGCTTCAACACCCAAGTGTTCCACGACAATTTCCTGGACTTTCTCTGAAACGTTCGTTTGACTCATCGTTAGGCTTCCTATATTAACTGGCGCAGCAATTTGATGCGGCTGATCCGCAGACAAGCGATTTTACCGTCTGTCGGGGACAACAAACAAGGGATCAAATGGTTTCGTTGCGCTCAATGGTCTGTTGGTCTGTCTTCATCCTATCGGAATAGGCGATCGCCGCGAACCGCGTGGGGACCCGTTGCGAACTCTGGCTGGCCGCAGATCTCGTTAGGGTAAAGGCTCAGCATATCCCGCGCGAACTAGGGCCTGATAGAACATGGCCGTCACTTCAGCACGAGTGGCCGGTCGCTCCAGGTCTAAGTCTTGGGCGTTGGGCGGTTGACGGTCGAGTTCTGCCTCAATGGCAGCGGAAATGGGAGATTTGGCCCAATCCGGGACGGTCTGGCGATCGCCGTAGGCTTGTAAAATCTGGTCGGGGTTGTCCGGGTCGTCCAAGTTTAGGCCCGCCCGCAACGACAGTAACACCTCCAGGCGAGAGATGGACTGTTCTGGACGAAACTCGGCACCGGGATAGCCACTCAAGAAGCCCAGACGAACAGCCGTATCAATGTCTGAGGCGGCCCAATAGTCATCGTTAACATCCTCAAAGTCTAAGGGATCTCGCACACCGTTATTGCCCTCAAACACTTGCTGAACTAGGCTCGCATATTGGGCGCGAGTGACCGGTTCTTCTGGGGCGAAGCGATCGCTGGCAACCCCCTCAATCAAACCTCGAGCTGACATGGCATCAATATAAGGTTTAGCCCAATTCCCCGCCTCAACATCGGCAAAATCAATGGGATCGCCGACATCTTCACTCACATCGGGACGCACCTCGTTGGCCGTATCATTAGTCCCATTCCCATCATCAGTTGGGGTAGGAATACCCGCTAATTCCTCTTCCGGGATCTCTTCGTCGGAGATCGCATCTTCTGTCTCGGGAGAATCCGACTCATTGGCGGGAGTGTCTTCTGGGGGAATTTCCCCGGTGGGAGTTTCTTCTGTAGGAATCTCATCGAGGGGGATCTCATCGACAGGAACCTCATCGAGGGGACTCTCCATGTCCGTCCCCGTGGCTTCCTCTAAATCCCCAGTTTCCAGGGCGGTGCGGGCTTCATTTCCCAGACTACCACCAACATTATTATCTCCTGAGGGGGACTGGCCGGCAGCATTGCGATCGCCCATCGAATCGCCCATCGAATCGCCCATCGAATCGCCACTAGAATCACGATTGGGGAAAATAGACCCTCTAGCGTCTTCCTCGTCGGCGGGTTGTTGCCGGGAACGTCGAGCCGTCTCCTCCGCCGTCTCCTCCTCGATCTCAGCTTGCTTAGAGCGGTCTTGCGATCGCTCGGATGCGCGTCTGTCGGGACTCAGCAGTGTTTGCAACCGGTCTTGATAGGGGGCGGTTGCGGTCTCCCCATCGGGGTCAGATGTCTCCGAAGCGGTCTCCGAAGACCCTCCGGGGCGATCGCCATCTCGCGCCAAACCGGGAATATCAACCCCCGCAATTTGGTCCGGCGTGATGCGTCGGAGATTACCCCCAGTCAAAACCCAGAAGCCGACACCGCCAAGCGTAGCCAGAGTGACGAAAATGGCAATCCATTCATCACGTTCAACCGGCCGGGGAGATTCGGGAGGAGTGGGGTTAGCCATGAAAGCACCTCAATTGAGCAGCAGTTGTTCTCTTGACCTCGATGATATCAGCATATCTCGGTCGCCTTAGTTGATTCACCTAGGTTGACTCGCCGGCCGAGACTTCTGATACGGCGGTTGAGGAGTCGTGGTTGATGGAGTTGTCATGGCCCGTCTCAAGCTGTTGGCGGAAGCGTTCGATGAGGCCAATGGTGACGGCGGGAAGTTCGAGATGAGGCGTTAAGCCGACCTCTTCGAGAACTTCAAAAGCCTGAACCGCTTGGGGATTGAGATCCGCTAAACGGCGACCGACTTCAAAGTTGACAAACTGGGACTTTTGGCCCCAAAGCATCGCCGTCGGGGTGTTCAGTTCCGGGAGATAGCGGGCTAAGTCAAAGCAACAATCACCGCGAACAAAGGCCAGAGCGGCATAATCGGCGTTTTCCTGTTGAGCCGATTCGAGATAAGCGTCGATGATTTCGTCGTAAATGCGTTTGGGATCGGCAAATTGACGTTGTTCGAGGAAGGAGCGGATTCCCCCTGGGGTGGCGACACCTAAGCCATAGAAGAGGCGATCGACGATGGGGGTTTTGACGATTTGGGCAAAAAAGGTGTTGTTGTAGCTATTGCCAAAATCCGAGAGGCCCGTGGGATTGGTGAGGATGAGGGATTTGAAGCGTTCAGGATAGGCGATCGCCACGCGAATGGTAAAGGCCGCCGTCAGGGAGGAGGCCACCACCGTCACCGGTTCGTCACAGGTGGCGGCTAGGAACTCGCCAATGGTGGTGATGTAATCATCGGGGACATAGTCTCGTTGGGGATGTTCCGATCGCCCCCAGCCAATGAGATCCGGGGCCAGGATGCGATGGCGATACGCAAAGGCGGGATAGACTTTCGACCATTCATAAGCCGACGACCCCCCACCGAGTCCATGCAGGAAGACGAGGGTGTTGTCACTGGGGGCGCGATCGCCCTCAGCGGTGTAATAGGCCATGCGGCCCAAGGAGGTTTGAATCGCCTGTTGGCTAAAACCGGGGGGAATTTTCATATTGCTTGCTCCTGGTAGTTTGGGGGGGTGGGGGTGTTGTTTTGTGTCAGCTTCTGTTTCTGTTGTAGCGAATGCGGGCAGCGGCGGTGTCCATCGGAAGTCCGATCTGGATGTCGAGATGGATTTCGGGATGGATTTAGGGACGGGGGCGATCGCCGGCTTGGATATCCCCAGATTGGCCGCCAGTTTTCCTGAGCAGGCGAATCCCCTCAATTTGCAGGGTTTTCTCCAGAGCCTTCGCCATATCATAGAGGGTCAGAGCGGCAACTGAGACCGCCGTTAAGGCTTCCATTTCCACTCCCGTTTCTGATTTGGTCTTCACCGTAGCTTCGAGGCGATATCCGGGCAAATCTGGCGCAGCGTCAATCTGAACATCAATTTTTTTTAGGGGCAGAGGGTGACAGAGGGGGATGAGTTGGGCCGTCTGTTTAGCGCCCATGATGCCTGCGAGTTTCGCCGTTGCCAAGACATCGCCTTTGGGAGCATTTCCGGCGGCGATCGCCTCAAAGGTCTCTGGCTTCATCCGCACATAGCCCTCGGCCGTAGCTTCGCGAACGGTGACCGCTTTCTCGGAAACATCCACCATACGGGCTTCGCCGCTCTCATCGAGGTGAGTTAAATTTTTTTTCGGCTGGGGGGGTTGCGTCATCTATTTTTTTCAGTTATGATGGTTTCCTAGCGAACAACGCAAGGGCTTGTAGCTCAGTGGACTAGAGCACGTGGCTACGGACCACGGTGTCGGGGGTTCGAATCCCTCCTAGCCCGTTCCAAAGTATAAACGAGTGGTTTCCAATTCGGGAACTGCTCGTTTTGCGTTTCGGAGGTAGAGACTTCCCCAAGCTTCATCTCACAACTTGTTTAAGGTGAGCCATCCATGGAAGACAACAATTCCCCTCAATCTGAATCTCCCCGCCAGTCTGCGGGGAAATTACAGGGATTAGACCGGGTTCTGGGTTGGATCGAACGGGTTGGCAATGCCCTACCTGACCCCGTGACGCTATTCCTGATGCTGGCGATCGGGGTGATTCTCTTGAGCGCCTTGGCGGCAGCGCTGGGGCTTTCTGTGGTGCATCCAGCAACCGAAGAAACGGTGACAGCCGTGTCGTTGCTGTCTGGCGAAGGATTGCGACAAATGGTGACCGAGGCGGTGCAGAACTTTGTGCAGTTTCCTCCCTTGGGGCCGGTGCTGGTGGCCATGCTGGGGGTAGGTTTGTGCGAACAGACTGGGCTGCTGTCTGCGGCGTTGCGGTGGGGCGTATCGGCCACACCGCTGGCTCTGATCAGCCCTGGTATTGTGTTTTTGGGGGTGATGTCGAACCTAGCGTCGGATGCTGGGTACGTGGTGTTAACGCCCCTAGCGGCGATGCTGTTTGCAGCGGTGGGTCGCCATCCGATCGCGGGACTGGCAGCGGCATTTGCGGGGGTTTCGGGAGGGTTTAGTGCCAACCTGCTGATCGGGACCCTAGACCCCTTGCTGGCCGGGATTAGTCAGGATGCCGCCGGCTTTATTGACCCAGGTTATGTGGTGAATCTCACCGGCAACTACTACTTTATGGCGGCGTCGACCTTTGTGATTACCCTGGTGGGGTGGTGGATGACCGACACAGTGGTGGAGCCTCGTCTGGGTAGCTATGGGGGCGATCGCACCCCAGAGGAGGAACATACCCTCACGGCCTCCGAGCGCAAGGGGCTTCGCTGGGCCTTGTATGCTCTGTTGGCAGTGCTGGCTCTGCTCGCCATTTCAGTGCTACCGACCAATGGCGTTCTGCGCGATCCTGAGACGGGCAGCCTTGTACCCTCTCCCTTCCTCAACGGCATTGTCATTTTGATTACCCTGGGTTTTCTGATACCGGGAATTGCCTATGGCGTGGCGGCGGGAACCGTGCGCAACGATAAGGATGTGGTCAAGGGGATGTCCACAGCGATGAGCGCCATGGGCTACTACATCGTGCTGTCGTTTGTGGCGGCCCAGTTTATTGCCTACTTTAGCTGGAGTAACCTGGGGGTTATCGTGGCGGTGAATGGGGCAAATTTGCTAGAAGCCAGCGGCTTTACAGGTATTGCGCTGCTGTTGAGCTTTGTACTGCTGAGTGCGTTGATTAACCTCTTTATCGGTTCAGCGTCGGCGCAGTGGGCGATTATGGCTCCCATTTTTGTACCGATGCTGATGCTGTTGGGCTATACTCCCGAGGTGACACAACTGGTGTTTCGCATTGGCGACTCGACGAGTAATATCATTACGCCGCTGATGGTGTACTTTCCATTGATTGTGGCCTTTGGGCAGCGGTTTGATAAAAACCTCAAGATTGGCACGTTGATTGCGACGATGCTGCCCTATTCGGTGGCGTTCCTGATGAGCTGGTCTCTGTTTTTTGCCCTCTGGTTTCTGTTGGGGTTGCCGCTGGGTCCAGGGGCTGGGATTCGGCTGCCATAATGTGAGTTTATGGGATAATGTCCATTGATGGTAATTCTGGGGACGTTTGGCGATCGCAGGGGAGGGACGTGGCAATGATTCAGACAATCCCGGCCAATCAGGTCACATTAAGGACTCTAAAAGAGCAATTTGGGCTGCAATTAAGCCAAGATGGGCAGTTTTTCCCAGAATGGAGGCAAGCCAATGCCCGTTTAAGTGAAACGGAAGAACAGACTTTAGAGCGGGTGACGGACAATTTCTTAGCCCTGATGGAAGACCCGCCACGATTAGAAAACACTGTCAAAATGGTGGTGTTAGCACCGTTGCTAGATTTAGCTGGATTTTACCGCAAGCCATTTCGCATTGAAACTGAAGCCAGTGTCACCCTAGAGATGGAAGACGAAGGGATGAAGATTCAGGGGCGAATTGATGTTTTGGTTCAGAAAAATCGGCTGTGGTTGTTGGTGATTGAATCAAAGCGTAGTGATTTTGCCGTGAGTCGTGCGATTCCGCAAGCTTTGGCTTATATGTTGGGACATGGCGATCGCACGTCCTCAACCTTTGGCATGATTACCAATGGCAATGAGTTTTTGTTTTTAAAAGCCACCCATCAGCCAAGGGCGCAATATGCTAATTCTCGCTTGTTTTCGTTACTTAATCCTGATCGTGAATTGCATTCAGTGTTGCAGATTTTAAAACGGTTGGGAGAGGTGGCGGTTGGTGATTAGGAAGAGGGAATTCAGTTTTCCTCGTGAGTTCCTTCGTCCCCCAGTCCCTTCTCCCTGGTAGAATAGGGGCTAGACTGGGAGTCCCTCTCCTCAAAGGGCAAGGGATTCAGGGTGAGGACGTTCGTTGTGTCCGGGAAGCTGGACTAGATTCTTGCGATCGCCTGCCTGTTCCCTTCTACGATCTAACCTAGCTCTTGCTGGTTATTGGTTTGCCATTTGATTCGTTCTCTCTGCTATGGTTGCCGATCGCGCCTCTGCGTTCATTCCCCAATCTGGTGATATCGTGTTTTGCCGTGAACGGCAGTGGGTCGTGATTCCCCCCGAGTCCCCGGATACCATTTGCTTACGTCCCCTCAGTGGGAATGAAAGCGAAATTTTCGGCATTTATCAACCTCTGCTGCATTTAGACCCCATCGAAGCTGCCAGTTTTCCCCTGCCGGACTCCAATGGGTTGGGTCAACAAGACTATCAAGGCGCTCAATTGCTGGTGGATGCGGTGCGTATGAGTCTGCGCAGTGGTGGCGGGGCCTTTCGCAGTTTGGGACGGCTGTCAGTCCGTCCGCGACCCTATCAAATGGTGCCGTTGTTGATGGCGTTGCGTCAAGAAACAATGCGCTTGCTGATTGCCGATGATGTGGGGGTCGGGAAAACGATTGAAGCGGGTTTGATTTTGCGGGAAATGCTCGATCGCCGAGAAATTGAACGAGTTGCCGTGCTGTGTCCCCCGCAGTTGTGCGACCAGTGGCGGCGGGAATTGGCGGAAAAATTTCATATTGATGCTGTCGTCGTGCGATCTGGCACAATTTCTAAGTTAGAACGGCAAATCCCGAACAGCGATCGCCACCTGTTTGAATACTACCGACACCTCATCGTCAGTCTCGATTACGTCAAATCCGATCGCCGTCGCGCCACTTTCCTGGCCCATTGTCCCGATTGTGTGGTCGTCGATGAGGCCCATACCTGCGCCAATCGCAGCGAGAAAGTGCAACAGCGGCATCAGCTTCTCGGCCAAATTGCCCAAAAAGCCGATCGCCATCTGATTCTGCTCACCGCCACCCCCCACAGTGGCATTGAACGGTCATTCCTGTCTCTAATCGGCTTACTCAAACCGGAATTTGAGCAGCTTGAACTGGAAAACCTACCCGAAGCGCAACGCCGACAACTCGCGGCGCACTTCATCCAACGCCGTCGCGCTGATGTGCGAGAGTGGTTGGGGGATACTACCCCATTCCCAGAACGCATCGCTCAAGAAGCCGACTACACCCTAAGTCGTGATTATCGAACCTTGTTTGAGGGGGTCTATGATTTTGCCCGAGGCTTGGTCAATACTGGCGATAACCTGACTCATGCCCAACGTCGGGGGCGGTATTGGTCAGCCTTGGCGATTATTCGCTGTGTGATGTCCTCTCCCGCTGCTGCTGTCGCCACATTGCAACGGCAAGCGAGTCGCCAGGAGACCCCAGAACCCGAGATTCTCCCCAGTGAAGACCCTTTGTTTGATGAGGATTTAGCTGCCGCTTATGTAGATGACCCCACCGAACAGGAACGCACCAGTGACCTGGCCCCCAGTGCGATCGTGCAGCGGGGGAAACAAAGCTATTCCGATCGCGAACGGCGGTTATTGCGGGAATTTGTCAAGGCGGCGCAAGGGTTGCAGGAAAAAGGAGACCGCAAACTGAAACGGGCCATTACTTTGGTGGGAGAACTCCTTGAGGATGGCCGCAATCCGATCGTCTGGTGTCGGTATATCGCCACGGCGAAGTATGTCGCCTCGGCGTTGCAGAATACTTTTGAACGCAAGCGCAACAGTAACATTCGCGCGATCGCCATTCATGGAGAACAGTCGGAAGAGGAACGAGAAACGCGCCTGGCTGAATTGGTGGGCTATCCGCAACGGATTCTGGTGGCGACGGATTGCCTCAGCGAAGGGATTAACCTGCAAGAGCATTTCTCCTCGGCGATCCATTACGATTTACCCTGGAATCCTAACCGCCTCGAACAACGGGAGGGACGGGTCGATCGCTACGGACAAACTGCCCCACAGGTGCGCTGTATCTTGCTGTTTGGTAAGGATAACCCGGTGGATGGGGCGGTTCTGGAGGTGTTGATTCGAAAAGCGGTGGCAATTCACCGGACTTTAGGGATTACGGTTCCGGTGCCGATGGATAGCGAAACTGTCTCAGAGGCGGTGTTTAAGTCCTTGTTTGAACGGGCAACGGATGCCCGCCAACTGTCGTTATTTGAGTTGGGAGATGGGTCGAGTTTGGATGGAGTCCATCAAACTTGGGATCGGGCCGTGGAACGGGAAAAACGAACTCGGACTCGCTTCGCCCAACGCAGCATTAAACCCGAAGAGGTGGAACGGGAACTGGTAGAAGTCGATCGCGCCCTCGGTCGAGAGGCGGATGTGGAACGGTTTGTGCGGATTGGCTTTGAGAAGTTACAGGCGGCCTTGATTAAGGGCAAGGGGGGTTGGAAAATCCCCGAGGTGCCGGAGTGTCTACAACCGGCGATAGAGGCTGGCCCCAAAACAATCACCTTTTATCATCCAGCCCCGGAAGGAGTGGAGTATGTGGGGCGCAATCATCCTCTGGTGGAAAGGTTGGCCGAGTATGTTTTCGCCCAAGCCTTTGACCAAAATGCTCAAGCCATTGTGTCGAGATGCCAGGTGATTGTCACCGAGGCGGTAACGCAACCGACGGTGTTGATGCTGTTGCGCTTGCGCCATCGCTTGGAGAGTCGTCAGGGGAAGCTGCTGATGGTGGAGGAATGTTTGACGGTGGGATTTACGGGAACTCCCCGCAATCCCCAATGGTTGGACTCACAACGAGTCCAGGAATTATTGGCAACGGCCCAACCGACGGGAGATTTACCGTTAGCGCGACAAAAAACCTCCATTGAAGGGGTATTGAAGCGGTTAGCCGACCTCACCCCATTCCTGGAGGAGTTGGCCCAGGAGCGATCGCAGCAACTGGGGGAGGCACATCATCGGGTGCGGGCGATCACTCAGGAAGGGAAAGTGCAGGTGACGCCGATTTTGCCCATGGATATCATTGGAATTTATCTGTTACGGACCGACAATTGAGATTGATAGACTCCCAGCCAATCTCAACAGGAGAACCCACCCAGTCCGTATTTAACGCGCGTTGCGACTTCTTTTGTTCCGCTGGCTTGCTGTCGTCGCTGAACGCCTGTCCCAGCTTGGGACTATGATACGATCGCGCTTAACTTCCAACTCCCAAAACCATGACCCCACTGGCTAATCTAACTGGAATCCGTTTTGAAGGTAATCTGATTGTCCCGGATATGGCGGCCGATTTAGCCTCGGGAGAGTTGAAAGGGCAAACTGGGGCAGATTTTGGACTCCAGAAAACGATCAAACTCGAAGATGAGATGGCCTTGGCCTGGGGGGATGCTAAGGATTATTGGCACATCTTTCAACGGCGGTTGAGTCAACTGGATGCCGATGAGTCGGCAACGAGTTTGACGCGCGATCGCTGGGTTGTGCCTCTATTGACGTTGTTGGGGTATGACCCAGTTTATACGGCTAAGGCTGCCGTTGTGGATGGGCAAACCTTTGCCATTTCTCATCGCGCTGAACCGGGGGAAGATCGGCCTCCGGTTCACGCTATTGGGGCGCGGCTGGAGTTGGAAAAACGTCCGCCTTCGGGAACGCCTCGCCTTTCTGCCCATGCTTTGATGCAGGAGTATCTCAACCGCACAGAACATCTGTGGGGGGTGGTGACGAATGGGTTGCAATGGCGGTTGTTGCGCGATTGTTCTTTGATGACTCGCCTCACTTATATTGAGTTTGATTTAGAATCGATTCTCACGAATGAGAATTTTGCTGAATTTCAGTTATTTTATCGGCTGTTTCATCGCACAAGGTTACCCCAGGATGCCCAAGAGGCCGATCGCTGTCTGTTGGAGTTTTATCACCAAGAGGCGCAACAGCAGGGGGGACGGGTTCGCGATAAGTTGCGCGATGGGGTGGAAAGCGCCATTGTGGAGTTGGCGAATGGGTTTTTGCAGCATCGGGAAAATCAGGGTTTGCGCGATCGCCTCTCGTCATCCTTATCTGCTGCTGAGTTCTATCGCTTCTTGCTGCTGCTGATTTATCGCTTGCTGTTTTTGATGGTGGCGGAATCCCGAGAGTTGCTGCTGGCAGGGGATGACCTCAATAATCATCGCATTTATCGGGACTATTATAGTGTCGAACGGTTGCGAGCCTTGGCCGAACGCGCGTTGCCTCCCGGACGGAGTGAGTATCGGGATTTGTGGCAAGGGTTGCAAGTTACTTTTCGCTTATTTGATGAAAAGGGCAGTGGGACGGTGTTGGGACTCTCGCCGTTGAATGGGGATTTGTTTGGGGCGAATACTTTGGCGGTGTTGGAAGAGTGCGCCTTGGACAATCATAGTTTACTGCGGGCGGTGCGATCGCTCTCGTTGTATGAGGAACGCGCCAGGTTACGCCGGGTCAATTATGCTGCCTTGGATGTGGAAGAATTGGGCAGTGTTTATGAAAGTTTGCTGGATTTATCCCCGCAAGTGCAGCAATCCGGGGGGATGTATCAGTTTCGCTTCAATGTGGGAACGGAACGGAAAACCACTGGCGCATATTATACGCCGCAAGCGTTGGTGGCGCAGTTGGTGAAATCGGCCTTGGATCCGGTGATTGAGAATGTTTTGAAGGCAGGGGACAATCTGGAATCTGCTTTACTTTCCCTGAAAATCTGTGACCCCGCTTGCGGATCCGGGCATTTTCTGTTGGCGGCAGCGAGACGGATTGGGAAGGAACTGGCGCGGGTTCGGACGGGGGAACTGCAACCGGGTGGGGATATGTTGCGGCGATCGGTTCGCGATGCGATTCAAAATTGCATCTATGGGGTGGATATCAATCCCTTGGCGGTGGATTTGTGCAAGGTGGCGTTATGGATTGAAGGGTTCAGTCGCGGGATGCCGTTGAATTTTTTGGATCACCGGATTAAATGTGGCAATTCTCTGGTGGGAGTGTTGGATTTGGATTGTTTGGATGAGGGAATTCCCGATAATGCGTTTAAGGCAGTCACTGGGGATGAGAAGACGGTGGCGAGTAATTTTAAGAAGCGCAATCAGAAAGAACTCCAGAATATCGAACAGGGTCAATTGGAACTGGATTTATTCGATACGAAAGCGCAGGTTCGGCAAGAATATGTGAGTGAATGGCAGAAGTTGGTGGCGATTCCGGAAACCACCACGGAGGAGATTCAACGGAAAAAGGAGGCGTATCAGTTGCGGCATAGTGTTCGTAATGCCGGGTGGTGGCGCGATTTTACGGCGTGTAATTTGTGGACGGCAGCGTTTTTTATGCCGTTGACGGAACAGAATTTACAACTGATTCCGACTTCTGCGGGGTTGAAGCGGTTGCTAAATTCGGCAGATGTGGGACAGTTGACGTTGGCAGATGCGATGTTGCAGCGTGTGGTGGAGGCGGCGAATCAGTTGGCGGCAGACTGTCGGTTTTTCCATTGGGCGTTGGAGTTTCCGGAAGTGTTTGATGAAGGTGGGTTTAGTTGCGTTTTGGGGAATCCACCTTGGGAACGGATTAAGTTGCAAGAGAAAGAGTTTTTTGCGGATAAGGATGAGGCAATTGTAACAGCAAAAAATAGTGCGGCGCGCAAAAAGTTGATTGATAAATTGCCTCAAACTAATCCTGGTTTAGCGCAGGCGTGGGAGGATGCGAAGCATTTTGCAGATGCCCAAGGCAAGTTTGTGCGCGAGTCGAGGCGGTTTCCGTTGACGGCGACAGGAGATATCAATACTTATGCTATTTTTGCGGAAACAGTACGGAAGTTGATTGCTGGGAATGGGTATGCGGGGATAATTGTGCCAACGGGAATTGCAACGGATTCGACTACACAAGCCTTTTTTGGGGATTTGGTAAAAACAAAATCATTAGCTACTTTATTTGATTTTGAAAATCGCAATGCAATTTTTTCTGCGGTTCATAGAAGCTATAAATTTTCTTTGCTAAGTATCACAAATCAAGAAATTAACAAAACACTGTTTTCATTCTTTTTGACTTTACCTAATCAAGTTGAAGATTCAGCAAAAAAATTTAATTTGCACCCTAATGACATTCAGTTGATGAATCCCAATACTCTAACTTGCCCAATCTTCCGAACTCGCACAGATGCGGAACTGACGAAGAAAATTTATCAGCGCGTTCCGGTTTTGGAAAATGAGCAGACGGGCGAAAACCCTTGGGGGATTTCGTTTATGAGAATGTTTGATATGTCAAATGACAGCAATTTATTTTTTGAAGAACCCGGGGAAAATCGTGTTCCACTTTATGAAGCAAAGATGTTTTGGCATTTTGACCATCGTTATGCAACTTATCAGGGAGATAAAACCGAAAATTCTACGGTTGAACAAAAGCAAAACCACGATTATTCCGTCACACCGCGTTATTGGGTGAATCTCACCGAAGTCGAAAATCGGGTGGCAGATAAATGGGATAAAAAATGGTTACTTGGTTGGCGAGATATTTGTAGATCTACTGATGAAAGAACTTTCATTTCATCTCTCGTTCCCTATGCCGGATGTGGCGATACAATTTTGTTAATGTTGCCAAAGGTAGATAATTTATATTTGCCATGTTTAGCTGGCAATCTCAATACTTTAGTGTTTGATTTTGTGACTCGTCAAAAGGTGGGAGGAACTCATCTTAAGTATTTTACAATACGACAACTCCCCGTAATTTCCCCCGAAACTTACACCCCAGAAGATGTCAAATATATCAGCGATCGCGTCTTGGAACTGGTTTACACTTCCTACGACTTAAAACCCTTCGCCCAAGACATGGGATATGAGGGCGAACCGTTTATCTGGAACGAAACTCGTCGCGCCATCCTGCGCGCTGAACTCGATGCTTATTATGCCAAACTTTATGGACTAACTCGGGATGAATTGCGCTATATTCTCGACCCTGCCGATATTTATGGAGAAGATTTCCCTAGCGAAACCTTCCGGGTTTTGAAAAATAATGAAGTCAAGAAATATGGCGAATATCGCACTCAGCGACTTGTGCTTGCTGCCTTCGATCGCCTTTAGACCCTAACTCCCTGTTGTTACCCCAAACCCGCCATGGAATTCAAACTCGCCGAGTTACTGTTAAACCCGGAACTCCTCCGCAGTACCAGCACCTTTATCGCCCAAAACATGGGAAAACTGGATTGTTCAGGGGTAGATACCTTGACACCAGAACAATTAGAGGCGCTGTTTTCCGCCATTCCCGAACATTGGAGTAGAGATGAATTTAATCAGGTTCTAGTTGAACAGACTGTTAGCGAGTCGTTGCGGGAGTGTTGGAGGGAATTTTGGCCTACACCTGAAGCCGTCACCACGAACTCGGGGGAGACGAAGAGGGAGACATCAATACGAGTCAAAGAAGAGGGACATCCCTATGGAACTGAACCGGGGGACATCTCGGCTTCTGAATCCCTGGATATTTTGCAACTGCGCGATCGCGTGATTGGAGAATACCGCCAATATATCGAAAGTTTCCTGCAAATTAAAGACCCCCGCGTCGAAACATTTGTCCGCGAAGAACTCGATCGCGGGGCCTTATGGCGCGATTCTCTGGTTCAACTCAATCCCGCCTACGCCGATGGCGCAACCATCGACGATTTAATCAACGACAACACCTTACATCCTGACTGCGCCCAATTCTTCGCCAATTATCGCTTTTATCGTCACCAAGAACAAGCCTTTCGCTGCTATCGCGGCGGCGAATCTTATGTGTTAACCACCGGAACCGGGTCAGGGAAAAGTCTCAGTTATGTAGTGCCCATTTTTGATGATTTGCTGCGCCATCCTCAGACTCAAGGCGTTCGGGCGATTTTGGTCTATCCCATGAACGCCTTAATCAATTCCCAAATCGGAGAATTCAATAAATTTTTAGATCAAGCCGTTCCCGGTTCCCTGGGGTCAACAATTCGCGTCGCCTCGTACACCGGACAAGAAAGTAAAGAGACTAAAATCGACCTGCAAAATAATCCCCCTCATATTTTGCTGACCAACTATGTGATGTTGGAATTGATGCTATCTCGGGTTCACGAACGGCAATTTGTGGAATCTCCCAACTTGCGCTTTTTAATCTTAGATGAACTGCATACCTATCGGGGTCGCCAAGGGGCCGATGTGGCGATTTTGGTGCGGAAACTGCGGGAACGTTGCGGCCAAAACCTCCTCTGTATCGGCACTTCGGCAACAATGGCCACAGAAGGAACCCGAGACAATCGCCGTCAAACCGTGGCCGGTGTAGCGAGTCAACTCTTTGGGGTGGACATTCGCCCGGATCATGTCATCGACGAAACCTTGAAACTGGCGATCGCCCGTTGCGAACCCACCCCAGCAGAACTCGCCGAGAGTCTCAGCAGCGAGTTACCCGGCGATCGCAGTCTCGCCCAATTTCGCAACCATCCCTTAACGGTGTGGTTAGAACGTCAGTTAGGATTGCGACGGGAAGAAAATCGCTGGATGCGGCGAACCCCCATTTCGTTAAACCAAGCCGCCGCCGAATTATCTGAACAAACTGGCATTGAGGGCGATCGCTGCGAGGAAAAATTACGGCAAATGCTGCTATGGAGTCATACCGCCGGGCCTCGATCCCCCCATGCCAGAGACGTGGAAGGGGGACGGCTGCATTTTCGCCTGCATCAATTTATCTCCCAAGGGGGCAATGTGTATGCCACCTTGGAACCCAGCGAGACTCGCGAACTCACCTTAGATGGACAATATGCCACCACAGGAGGCCGTCTGTTATATCCATTAGTCTTCTGTCGCGAATGTGGGCAGGACTATTATGTGGTCCGCTATGATCGCGAACGGCAAACGGTGACCCCCCTGTTGGGCAGTGACGGGGAAACCCCTGAGGAAGAGGATGAGTTTAGCGAAGGCTATCTCACCTTAGGCGAGGACGACATCTGGAGTGAGGCAGACAGCGATCGCCTACCGGACAATTGGTTTAAAGTCACCAAACGGGAGGGACGAACCCCCAAACCGAACTACCGGCCCTTTATTCCCCAAAAACTCTATGTTTACGCCAACGGGAAAGTAGAAACCCGGGCCGTGGCCCAGGGCGATCGCCAGCGTCCGATTCCCGTCTGGTTCATTCCTCGCCCATTCCTAGTGTGCCTGAATTGCGGCATCGTCCACGATCGCCGTCGCCGGGAATTCGCCAAACTCTCCCGCCTCAGTTCCGAAGGACGCAGTACCGCCACCACCTTACTCTGTCTATCAGCCGTGAGGCAGTTAAAAGCCAATCGGGCGATCGACCCTGGGGCCGCCAAAATCCTCAGTTTTACCGATAACCGTCAAGATGCTTCCCTGCAAGCGGGACATTTTAACGATTTCATTCAAACCAGCTTGTTGCGATCGGCCCTATATGGGGCATTGCAACACCACCACCGCCTGACCTATGCCAATTTACCCCAAGCGGTGTTTGACCAACTCGGTTTAACCCAAACCGATTACGCCCAAACCCCCGCCGACTATGGCGCAATGGCGGCTAAAAACGAGACAATCTTCAAACGGGTGATCGAATATCGACTCTACGAAGATTTGCGTCGCGGTTGGCGGATTGTCCAACCCAACTTAGAACAATGCGGCTTGCTGACGATCGACTATGAAGGCTTGGCAGATGTCTGTCGCGCCGACTCCCTCTGGGAAAATCGCCATTTTATCTTGATGCGGTCCACCCCAGAAGACCGGTTACGCTTACTGAAAACGCTCTTAGATCTGTTGCGTCGGGAATTGGCGATCGATGCCCGGTTACTGCAAGCCGAGGAACTCGAACGCTTCCAACGGGAGGCCAGTCAACAACTCAATGAACGCTGGGGTATTGAATCTGGGGAACGGCTGCGATTAGCCGCTTATGCTTCTCTCCAGTCGGGACCCTCCTCTCAATCCCGCAAACCGGGCGATCGCGGTCGTCAGGAAATCAAACTCACCCATCGCAGCAAGTTCGGACGCTTCCTCAAACACCAGTTTGACCTATCGACCCCGGAGGTGGAAAAGGCGATCGCGGATTTAGTCGAGATTCTGCAAGGGGGTGGGTATCTCTCCCGACAGGGCGATCGCTTTCAGCTTTGCATCACAACCCTGGTTTGGTGTCACGCCGAACTCGACACCATCGAAGCCGATTTACTCTCGCGCAAATATCTCAGCCGCAACGACATCCCCACCATCCCCGTCAATGGCTTTTTCAAACAACTCTACCAATCCGAAATCACCCAGTTGCGCCAATTGCAAGGACGCGAACATACCGGACAAGTGCAATCGCGCGATCGGCAGGAACGAGAACAGTTATTTCGTTCCGGGGACTTGGCGGCGTTATTCTGTTCGCCGACGATGGAACTGGGGATTGATATCTCCGATTTGAATGTCGTCCACTTGCGGAATATCCCCCCCAACCCCGCCAACTACGCCCAACGCAGCGGACGGGCGGGACGCAATGGCCAGGCGGCTTTGGTGGTGTCTTACGCCTCCGTCGGTAGTGGCCATGACCGCTATTTTTACCAACGTCCTGAACAAATGGTGGCCGGTGTGGTGGCCCCGCCTAAGCTAGAACTGGGGAATCGAGATTTACTCGAATCTCACTTACATTCACTGTGGTTAGCTGCTACTGGGGCGCAATTGGGCAGTTCGATGAATGAAATCCTGGATTTAGAACAGGACGAATATCCCCTGAAATCGGGATTGCGTCACGAATTGACGTTGTCATCTCAGGGATTGTGTCATTGTGGAGAACGGGCGATCGCGATTCTCAACGATTCCTTCTGTCAGGACAGTATCGCCGATAAATCTTGGTATTCGCCCCAATGGGTGCAAACGGTCTTTGATCGCGCCTTGTCTAGTTTTGATCGCGCCTGCGATCGCTGGCGTGACTTATACAGCGAAGCTGTCCGCCAACGGGACGAGGCCCGCCAAATCCTCGATCGCGTCACCATCGGCCAAGTCAGCGCCCAGGAACGCCAAAATGCCGAACGCTTGGAACGAGATGCCCGCCGTCAATTAAACTTATTGGTGGGGGAATCGGGGGGGTCGTCTTCTGGGCAGGACTTGGATTTTTATCCCTATCGCTACTTTGCCGCCGAAGGCTTTTTACCGGGATATAATTTCCCCCGTCTGCCAATTCGCGCCTACATCCGCCATCGAGAAGAGGGGAGATTTGTTGCCCGTCCAAGAGCGATCGCCATTCGTGAGTTTGCCCCGTCTAACATTGTCTATTATGAGGGGAATAAATTTCAGGTGGCACGAACGGCGATCGTTCATGGTGCAGATATTCCTTATCAGAGGATTGCCGTCTGTGCCGAATGCGGCTATTTCCATGATGGCGAAGCCGCCGTGCGAGAAACCTGCGAAAATTGCGGCAGCCGCTTGGTTGCCGATGAACAAGGTAATCCCGCCAAAGTGGATCGCGTCTTAAAGATGCAAACCGTCTTCACCCGGCGGCGCGATCGCATCACCTGCGATGAAGAGGAACGGTTGAAATATGGGTACAATCTGACCACCCACTACCGCTTTGAAACAGCACCTCGAAAGGCGACCGTTACCTCGGAAACGGGGGAAGCCTTGCTCGAATTAACCTATGGAGATGCGGCGGCTATTTGGCGCTTGAATCGTGGCTTACGCAAAAACCGGGAACGAGGATTCAAGTTAGACGTGCAAACTGGCAATTGGGGCGAGATGGGAGAAAAACAACAAAGTAGCCCCGAATCTGTCCATAGTCAAGTTCATTTAATGGTCCGCGAAACCAGTAACGTTTTATTGGTGTCTCCCCAACAGTTACCCTCGGAACAAACTCAGGCATTTGTGGTAACCCTGCAATATGCAATGGAACGAGCAATTCAAGCCATTTATAAATTAGAAGAAAACGAGTTAGCCTCGGAACGATTGGGACGTTCTCAAACCATTTTATTCTGGGAATCTGCTGAAGGTGGCGCAGGAGTGCTATCGCAAATTTTAACTGACCCAACCTCCCTGCAACGCATCAGCCAAGTGGCGTTAGATATTTGCCATTTCATCACGCCTAAACCGACTTGCGTGCAAGCCTGTTATGAATGCCTCCTATCTTACCGCAATCAATTTGACCATCCCCTGCTAAATCGCACCTTAATTCACGAGTATTTACAACAGTTAGGGGGTAGCACGGTACAGCCAGAACTGGAGGGCGATCGGCAATCTCGCTTTCAAGAACTGCTGCAACAAACAGACCCCAATTCTGATTTAGAACGCCAAGTATTACAGGCAATCTATGAGAGTGATTTGCCCTTACCCGACTCCGCACAAGCCTTGCTGGCTGAGGCCAATTGCAAACCCGACTTTATCTATGAACAATCAAAACTGGCGATTTTTTGCGATGGTTCCGTTCACGACACCTCAGAACAACACGCCAAAGATAAACAACTTCGAGATGACTTGGACTTTTTGAGCGGTTATTCTCCCTTTGTGATTCGTTACGATGACAATCTAGCCGAGAAAATTGCAGCCCTCAAGCCGTTTCTTGAAAGCTAGGAAACCGCCTCCGGGGTGGGGTCTTTTGGGGTCAAGGTAATCAGGGAGATTGACGCATTAACGTTTCCCCAGTGCGTAGAATTTGCCCCGCCAACATGGCCCCGCCAAAGCCATTATCGATATTCACCACCCCAATTCCCGTCGCACAGGAGTTTAACATCGTCAGGAGGGGAGCGAGACCGCCAAAACTGGCCCCGTAGCCGATGCTGGTGGGAACCGCCACCACCGGCGCATCCACTAACCCCGCCACCACACTGGGTAACGCGCCTTCCATCCCCGCCACGACAATTAACACCTGGGCCTGTTTCAGTAGATGTTGATTCCTCAGTAGGCGATGGATTCCCGCCACCCCCACATCCCAGAGGCGAAACACCTCAAAGCCGCAAAGTTCCCCGGTGACGGCGGCTTCCTCAGCCACGGGGAGATCGGCGGTTCCGGCGCTGACAATGCCGATGGTGCCGGGATGCTGGATGGGGAGGGGGTCGGGGGCGATCGCACAAATGCGGGCCTGGGGATAGTAGCGGACATCTCGCAGGCGATCGCGAATCATACGATAGGTCTGCGGCCCCACCCGAGTCGCCATGACCACCGATTGGCGATCGCGCATGGCCATCATGATCCGAACAATCTGCTCGGGACTTTTATCCTGGCCCCAAATCACTTCGGGAAACCCCGTCCGTAAACTCCGCTGATGATCGATTTTGGCGAACTCATCAACCGGCTCATAGCATATTTTTTCTATTTTGTCAAGGGCTGCTTGAGGAGCCATCTTACCCGTCGCCACCAACCTCAGCAGCGTTTCTAATTGCGCTGAATCCATCCCAAACACTCCCTAATCCTCAGAAATCTTCAGATCCGGAAGATTCCAGAATACACCGCCAATCGCTGAATAGCGGGTTCCCTCAATGGTATTACGAACCGCCGCCATCGAAAGGGGATTCACCAAATAAATAAAGGGGAGATTTTCCTGAACCAAAATTTGCGCTTCACCATAAACAGCTTTTCGTTCTTCATCCCCAAAAACCTGAGAACCTTGAATATAAAGAGACTCAATCTCTCGCTCCCAATCTTCAACCACCCGTCCCTCAATTGGGGGATCATCACGACCCTGATTGAAACTATGTAACCGTCCATCTACCCCAAAAATCGTCAAACTTCCGTGGGGTTCAACGCCTCCCGTAAAGCCAATAAGATGCGCCTCCCAATCCAGGGTTGAACTGAGCTTATTGACTAAATTATTGAAACCCATAGGTGTAAAGTTAACCTGAATCCCAATCTGGCTTAAATCCTGACGAATCTGCGCACCAATGGCTTCACGAGTTTGGTTCCCCGCATTGGTAATCAGTTCAAACTCAACCCGATTTCCCTCTTCATCCAAGAGGCGATCGCGCTCATCATACGAAAACCCCGCATCGAGCAACAGTTGTCGAGCCTGGTCCAAATTATACTCATAGGTAGGGAGTCCCTCTTCAGGAGACAAATAATAGGGACTTTGAATAGAAATCGGTGAATTTTGGGGTTCCCCCAAGCCGCGATAAATACTATTGATCATCGTTGGACGATCAATGGCATGAGCAACCGCTTTACGAAAAGCGAGCGTATTAAACCATTTTGACTTAATCGGGTCAACGAGCGGTTCCCCATTGGGGTTTTTGCCCCGGTTGAGGTTAAAGGTAATAAACGTCGTCCCCATTTGCGGACCATCTTCATAAATCGTGAAGTTTCCCCGCTCTTCTTCTTGTTTCAGCAAGGAAAAATAGGCCGGACTGACCCCAATCGAACTCAAACCACCTGAGCGGAATTGTAATAACTGAGTGTCCTGATTTTCCACCACCTGCCAAACCACTTCTTCAATATGCGGTTTCGGGGTTCCGTCTTCTTCCGTATCCCAATAATAGGGATTGCGTTCAAAACGGACCCGTTGTCCCGGCCGATATTGGGACAAGCGATAGGGACCATTGCTGATAATTTCCTCCGGAGGGGTGTCTGTTCCCCAGAGGGTGTTGAAGCGGGGTTCTCCCTCAGCATTGACATCCTCAACGGCTGAACGTAGGATATGTTCTGGCAAAATGGGAGAACCGAGGGTTCGGAGAATGGGGGAAAAGGGTTCGGGGAGTAGGACTTCAATACGGCGATCGTCGAGTTTTTGGATCGTGGGAAACTCACCGGCTTCACCCACTCGCAGCACATCACGAGTGGACGTAGGAATGCTGCGGTTGAAGTAAATATCGTTGAAGGTAAACACCACATCATCCGCCGTCAGGGGTTCCCCATCAGACCAGCGTAATCCTTCTCGCAGCGTAAAGACGACCCGCAGATTATCCTCAGACATCTCCCAAGACTCCGCTAGTTGCGGGACGACTTCAGCAGTAATCCCATCGGAGGTCACCAATCCCTCGTAAATGTACGAGAAGACATTGGGAGACTCCTGATTCAACGCCGCGTTGAAGGTTTTGGGATCGCTAATTTGTCCTAAGATGATTTGACTCTCCGCCGCCTCCTGAACTCGGAAGCGTTCGAGTTGACAGCCACTGAGGCCCAACAGCAGAATGACTCCGAGTAGAACTAGGCTGATGAGCCGTCGGACTCGGTGGGGATGCGGTGAGAGGGGAATTAGCACAGACATGATCCAGGGAAGGGTGAGCGTGAGGCTCCAGGCTGATTTTTAATTCTAATCCCTAGCTGCTAATCTGTCTTGGCCAGAAGTACAACGGCATGAACGGCAATTCCTTCTTCTCGTCCGACGGGGCCGAGTCGTTCGTTCGTGGTGGCTTTAATGCCGATCGCCGTTGGATCGAGTTGCAGGGTATCCGCCAGGTTCTGCTGCATCTCCTGGAGATGGGGTTTGAGTTTCGGACGCTCGGCGACGATGACGCTATCGAGATTACTGATAGTCCAGCCTTTTTTGTGGATGAGGCGGTTCACTTGTTCGAGGAGGGTGAGGCTGTTGGCGCCGCGCCACTGCTCATCGGTGGGGGGGAAGTAATGGCCAATGTCGCCGAGGCTGAGAGCGCCGAGCATGGCATCCATGATGGCATGAGTGAGGACATCGGCGTCACTGTGGCCGTCGAGGCCGCGATCGTGAGGTAACACAACGCCACCTAAGATCAGGGGTCGCCCTTCTACGAGGCGGTGAATGTCATAGCCGTTGCCGATGCGAAGCTCCATCGCGGTCAAGAAACGTTACGTTTTTTGTGATTGTCACTTCCAATCGTAACTTGGCTTCGTTCAGTTGTACAGTTAGCTTGTATAATGGGATAGCCCAATTTGATGCTACGAGGACGCTCTATCTAATGCCCGTTGCCGTCGGTATGATTCAAAGTCTGGGGTTTCCCTCCATTTTAGCGGCAGCCGATGCTTCTGTGAAAGCAGCTCGCGTGACGCTGGTGTATTTTGACAAGGCTGAAAGTGGTCAGTTTGCCATTGCTTTTCGGGGGCCAGTGTCGGAAGTCGAAGAAGCCATGAAGGCAGGATTAGCCGCTGTGGAAAAGACCTTTGGGGGTAAAATTATGTCTCACTATATTGTCCCTAACCCCCCAGAGAATATCGTGGCCGTCTTACCCATTCACTACACGGAAATCACTGAGCCATTTCGCTGAGGAATGGGGATTTCCTTGCCATAGTGATGGGAAATGATGGATAATTTTTCAGTTGGGTTTTGATGGGGTGAGGTCGGATGACCAAACATTGCGACCCAAACATTGCAACCCGGACATTGCGACCCGGACATTGCAACCCGGACATTGCAACCCGGACATTGCAACCTGAACATCGCTACATTAGGCTTTCCAGAGGCTTTAACACAGCGCTTGGATAAAAACGCTTCAAGTTATACATCTTTAATGGGGGTCAATCATACCCCAACCATGCCAAATTTAGGAGATCAACCGTGACACAGCAGGCAGTAGGATCAATTGAAACCAAAGGGTTCCCAGGCGTTATGGCGGCCGCCGACGCGATGGTGAAAGCTGGACGAGTGACCCTCGTGGGCTATATCCGTGTGGGAAGCGCTCGTTTTAACATTAATATCCGTGGGGATGTCTCGGAGGTGAAGACGGCCATGGATGCCGGAATCGCCGCCGTTGAACGAACCTATGGGGCGACGTTGGAGTCTTGGGTGATTATTCCTCGTCCCCATGAGAACATTGTGGCGGTTCTGCCCATTGATTATGGCCCGGATGTTGAAGAGTTCCGGGATGCGGTGAATGGGGGACGGATTCCTCGTTCCCTCTCGGGTGGATCTTAACCTGATTCATCGCGAGTGGGTTGGCCCGGTGTTGTTGCGAACGCCGGGTTTTAAGTTTTTAAGCATTTGATACAAAATTGTAGGGGCGAAAAATCCCCTCCTGGGAGGGGTAGGGGTGGGTTCCCCTCCTGGGAGGGGTAGGGGTGGGTTCCCCTCCTGGGAGGGGTAGGGGTGGGTTATGCCCCGACAGCAATGGATGTAATCCGCCATAAATTTTCCTGATCACCCTGAACCCAGAAGACCCTTATATTGTTCCTTGTTCATTGTTTTTAACCGTGCTGCTATGGATACTGTTAACTTAGAGTTGCAATCTTCGGTGTTGGTGGTTGAACCGGAATCCCCTCTGGCCCAACGGATTGCCCTAGATTTACAGGAAGCGGGCTATGAGGTGGCGATCGCCCATGAAGCCCATAATAGCCTCCATCAAGTTGCGGAGATGCAGCCGGGGCTAATTGCAATTAATCGTACTCTCCCAGGTAACTCAGGCTTATGGCTGTGTAAACATCTACGCAGTGTCGGCAATCGGGCTGTGGTGATGATG
This sequence comes from Phormidium lacuna HE10JO, assembly GCA_900149785.2. Taxonomy (GTDB): domain Bacteria; phylum Cyanobacteriota; class Cyanobacteriia; order Cyanobacteriales; family Geitlerinemataceae; genus Sodalinema; species Sodalinema lacuna_A. Next base: position 97,839 of record FSSI02000009.1, read on the forward strand.
ATGCTACCGAGTGATACCCTAGACGATCGCGTGGCCTGTCTCGAAGCTGGGGCCGATGATTACGTGATCAAACCCTACCGTTCCCATGAATTTCTGAAGATGGTGGCGTTTTATCTCAAGCCTGAACACCCAGATACTCATCAGTTACGCTTTGCTGATCTGTTGCTGGATTTACCCAGTCGTCAGGCGTTTCGGGGTGTTCGTGGAGGCGATCGCAATTCCGAACGGGCGATCGACTTAACCATGAAAGAGTTTGAACTCCTCAAATATCTCATGGAACATCCCCGCGAAGTTCTCACCCGTGAACAAATCCTAGAAAACGTCTGGGGCTATGAATTTATGGGAGAGTCGAATGTGATTGAAGTCTACATCCGCTATTTACGCCTAAAAATCGAAAATGAAGGCGATAAACGACTCATTCAAACCGTGCGCGGTGTGGGGTATGTGTTGCGGGAAAGCTAGAGAGGGGAGAAGAAGGCAAGAGGCATAACCCACCCCAAACCCCTCCCAAGAGGGGATGGCAAGAGGCATAACCCACCCCAAACCCCTCCCAAGAGGGGATGGCAAGAGGCAAAAGGCAAGCCGGAACGCACCGCTCCTGGCAAGAGGCATAACCCACCCCAAACCCCTCCCACCGAGGGGATGGCAAGAGGCAACAGGAAACGGGGAGCCGGAACAATCCTGTTCCCCGTTTACATACATCAAAAGTGGAGAATTGTCAAGGGGCAACCCTCCACGGGCGATCGCATCTAGCTTGCGAGTTCCTTAACCTTGGCGACGATACCATCCGAATCAATCCCTTGGTGGGGGAACTGTTCCCAGAGACCGCCACAGCCTTCTTCATGGGTTCCCAAGAAGGCGAACTTGGGCGAGAAGCCGCGTTCTAACAACCAACTGCCGAAACGGCTACCTAACCCCGTGCGACGGTTGAAGGCTTCCACCACTAACACCATCGGAGAATTGCCCAACTTGGTCATCATCTCTTCATCGACCACATTGAGCGTGGGTTTGTTGATTAACCCCACATCAATTCCCTCTTGCTTGAGGCGTTCAACGGCATCCAGGGCGCGATAGAGGCCTTCCCCGAAACTCACCACATAGCCAGCGGTTCCTTCGCGGATGACTTCATCTTTGCCGGGGGTGAACTCGTAGTTCTCACCGAACAGGTCATTTCCATCGCTGTCGAGGATGTTGGGAACCTTCGATCGCGTGGAGAAGACAAAGCGCAAACCGGGGTCGCCGAAGACTTTTTTCACCACAGCCGACATTTGGCCAGCATCAGCGGGGAAGTAAAGACGGGTTTCATAGCCATCATCCAACCCATTGTCAGCGAACATATTGTTCAAGCCGAAGTGGCAGGTGTTATCAGCCATGTCATCAATCCCCGAGTGGGAGAAATGACATAGAACATTGGAGTAGTTCAACCGAGCCATGGTGATTTCCGAGATACACATCTCTAGGAACGCACTGAAGGTTCCGAAAATCCCTTGTTTGCCGGTTTCCATCCCGAAGCCAGCAGCCGCCGAGAAGTTGCTGCGTTCCATAATCCCGCCACTGACGTAGATATCAGGAGCCGCTTTACGGATATGTCCCAAACCGCAGGAGCCTTCGAGGTCACTGTCAACGCAGAGAACACTCTTCTTGCGGGTGTCAGCATCCATCGCCGAGAGGATTTCAGCAACGGTTTGACCAAACACGTTGCGGTTGGAGCCGAGTTTGTCCCCGGAACCGAGGTAGGTATTGGGGTTTTTGGGTTTCTCGATGCCTTCGAGGAAGCTAACCGCAGCATCTTGGCCACGAGCTTTCAGGTAGCTGAGAGCAGCATCAACGGGGATGACGTCGTGGCCATGGGTGGAGCCTTCGATACCTTCGATGCCGACGGCCATTTTACGGCTGTTGACCACAGCCACGGGACCGGTGGCGGTGATGGCTTCGCACATCCGACCATAGAGATCATCGATGTCTTCGCCGTCCCCTTCGAGGACGGTTAAGCCGTGGCCTTTGAGGGTTTGGGCGACGCTGAAGCCGGGGAGATAGTCGGAGGGATGACCGGCGATGGTGACGTCGTTGTCATCGACAAAGAGTTTGACGTTGAGGTTTTGGGCCACGGCGAAACGAGCGGCTTCGGCGTCGTTTCCTTCTTGTTGGGAGCCGTCAGACCCGAGACAGCAGACGACTTTGGGGGAGTTGGCGATCGCCACCCCGTTCACATAGGACCACATATGGCCTAAACGACCGGAACTAAACTTAACACCGGGAGTCAGTCCCAATTCGGGGTGGCCAGGGAGTTTGGCGTGAGCTTCCCGGTAGCGCACCAGTTGTTCAGCGGGCAAGTCACCATAGAGGGCCGCCATGAGATATTGGGTGGCCACCCGGTGTCCGGCTTCGTCGAAGAAGATGGGAACAAAGTTATCGGGACCTCCCCGGAAAAAGGCATCGAGGATGGCCACTTCCGGCGCGGTGTCATAGGGACCACCGGTATGGCCGCCAACGCCACGTGCTGCACCGGTGGCGGTGAAGAAGATAATGGCATCCCGCATCAGTTGGATGTTGGCCTTCAGGGTTGCCCGTTGCTCGTCAGTTAGGGTTTTAACCTTAGGGTCGAGTTTTAGGGGTTTGTACGCACCTAAATCAATAGGAAATTTGGTTTGTGTAGCAGTCATAGGGTAGTTATCCTGTTGAGCAAACTTGTGTATTTAATTGGCGGCCGGTGCGGTAACCGGGGCTTCTGATTGGTTGGGAAGCCAGGCCCGAGTCAAACCTGAACGCCGGACAAGAAACGGTTGTGGGTCGATCGCTTCTTTGTCCTCAAAAATAGAATAGTGCAAATGGGGAGCAGTCGAACGCCCGGTATTGCCAAGTAATCCCACTTCGTCTCCGGGTTCGACCTCATCTCCCCATTCTACGGAAATCTCGGACAAATGGGCATATAAGCTGACGTAGCCGTTGCCGTGGTCGACTTCAACATACTTGCCATAGCCTCGTCCCCAACCGGCATGAGTCACGGTTCCTGTGGCGGTAGCGATGACGGGATCGCCGATGGTTCCGGCAAAGTCGATGCCGTCGTGAAATTCTTTGTTGAAGCCGAAGGGGTTTTGTCGCTTGCCGAACTCTGAGGTGACTTGGGTGGGAATTTTGAGGGGAATTCCTTGAGGAATGGCTTTTTCGAGTTCTAGGGTTTCTTCTAGGGCCGGCTGCACGCGATCGCTGAGTTCCTCGGTCAGTTGACTGACATGGCTTTCGGCACTGCTGAGGAGTTCGCTGGCTCTCAGGGGACGTGCAACAGGGCCGCCACGTCCGAGTTCATCGTCGTCATTTGAGGTCGTTTCGGAGATTCCCGAGCGTTCCTTGAGTTCTTGCAGTTGGACTTCGAGGCTTTCGACTTGTAGGAGAATTTCCTCGGCCCGGCGATCGAGTTCTGCTTGGTTCGCTTGATAGTTGTCCCACGTTTGCAGTCCTGCGAGGCCTATCCCGCCGATGATTAGGCTTCCCAATGCTGTTGCGGCGAGTCTCAGGGGAACACCAACCAAAAGGACGAAGGGCCGTTTGCCGGCTCGCCTCACGGTGAGGGTATAGGGTCTAGGGAGTAGTTGCATAGATTAGGTAGAAGTCAGGGTCTGGCTTCGGAACAAGGCAGATGCCTCCTGAAGTTGTAATTTTTATTAAGATTTTTCACAGGACTGTCAAAGTGTATCCGATAACACCCCAGAAGGCAAATTGGCAACTGGGTGAGTTGGGATCGTGGCTAACAGGGTGACGGAGAGGGTTGGCTATCAGGATTTCTGGAGCAGGACGACGTTACGTTGGGGAATCTGGCAGTGATAGCCCCATTGTCGGGCGATGACCTCAAAGGTGTAGTCTCGATAGAAGGTGACGTGGGTGGGGTGACGGCGATAGTGCCAATTGGCGAAGGCCGCATCCTCGGTTTGAAAGCTGGTCATAATCGCTAACCAGCCCCCAGGCTTTAAGAGGGCGGTGAGTTGGTCGAATTCTTGGGCGGGATGGTGGAAATGCTCAACGACTTCGGTGCAGGTAATGAAGTCGTAGTGGTCTTGGTGGTCTTGGAGGGGGGTGCGATCGCCGAAAAAGAAGGGGTCATAAATAGCCATAGGATGGCCGGCGTCTTGCAGCATTTGTGCCAGAACTGGACTGGGACCGCAGCCGTAGTCTAATCCCTGTTGATGGGGCGCCAACGCGGACAGCAGAGGCTCGACTACACGGCTGAGAAATTGGCGATAGCCCTCATCTTCTGAGTCATTTTCATGCAGCTCGTAGCGTTGCCGCTCAAACTCCGGGTCTGGGAGCTGTTCGGCGGCCAATAGGGTGGCCTGGCAATGCTGACAACGCCAATAGTGGCGATCGCCCACGGTCATGAAAAACACCAGATTGGGCGATCGGCAGACTCGACAAGATGTAGGGACTTGACAAAAGCTCAAAATAGTGCTATGAGGACAAGGCGAACGGGACACCCCTAAGCCACGGATGCGAGCCGGGGTCCCGTGAGCACCTGACGATAAAACTGCTGTAACTGCTGAGTTGCGGCATTCCAGCCCCAGCGTTCGGCTTCCTGACGGGCATGGCCGCGTAGGAGATCGCGTTCTTCCTGATTGGCTAGAAGTCGTTGCGTGGCGGCCACGGCTCCCCGGTCATCGGCCGGATCAAATAAATAGCCATTCTTGCCATCAGTGACAATATCCGTGATACCGCCCGTTCCGGCGGCCACCACCGGACAACCCGCCGCCATAGCTTCGAGTAAGACCAAGCCGAGGGTTTCGGTGCGGGAGGGGAAAATAAAGGCATCCGCCGACGCATAGGCCGAGGCTAACTCCAACCCTTGCAGATAGCCCACAAACTTCGTGGCCGTTCCGGCAAAATGGGCCTGTAGGGCTTCTTGATGAGGACCGCCGCCCACCAACGCTAACCGAGCATTGGGAATCGACTCCAGCACCGGGCGAATTTGCTCAATTTCCTTTTCAGCCGAGAGTCGGCCCACATACAGCAACAAGGGCGAGTCGGGATGGCCATCACTGAGGCGCGATCGCATCGTCTCACTCGCTAAACTCGGCTGGAACATCTCCGTATCCACCCCCCGCTGCCACAAATCGGTCCGTTCAATGCCGTGAGAACTCAACTCCTGTACCATCACACTGGAGGTACAGAGATTCAACGCCGCCTGGTTATGAGCCGATCGCAACAGTCCCCATAACACCTCCTCAAACATCCCTAACCCGTAATGCTGTAGATATTGGGGCAAATGCGTATGATAGGACGCCACCAAGGGCAAATTCATCGACTTCGCGTAATAGAGTCCCCCCAACCCCAACACCGCCGGATTGACCACATGAATCAACTCTGGCTTAAAGTCCTCCAACACCGGGCGAATCGAGGGATTGGGAACCGCCAACTTCAGCTCAGGATAGAGTGGTAGCGGGAACCCTGGCACGCCAAAAATTTGAGCGCCCTTATATTCCGTCAGTCCCCCATCCGGAGAGACCACGAGAACATCATCCCCGAGACGTTGCAGATGTTCGACAGTATGCCGTAAGCGAGTGACGATGCCATCGACTTTCGGCAGGAAGGTTTCAGTAAAAAGAGCAATACGCATACGAACTAGACCGGGATGAGGGAATAGGAGAAGCGGGCGGGGCAGTCTCGCAGACTGCCCCCAAAGCGGCCGGGCTGGCTGTCTTGCGGCTTACCCTGGAGGACAACCAACGCTTAACGACGCCACCGTACTTTCGGGAGAATTTGGTCTTTATCGACCCGATCTTTGTACTTAATGGCAAAGTTAAGCAAGGAATCGAGCAGGGACTCCGAGAGAGTATGGGGTTGTAAGCCCAAATCAATGAGTTTCGTGTTTTTGGCGTTGAAATAGTGATCTTCAAGCTCAACCCGAGGATTTTCCAGGTTATCGATATCGACTTTTAAGCCGAGAGATGCACCGGCTTGTTGCACTTTCACCGCCAAATCAGCCACGCTAAACATTTCCGTAAACTGGTTGAAGACGCGGAACTCACCGGCATCAGCGGGATTTTCCACGGCAATCTCGATGCAACGAACCGTATCCCGGATATCGAGTAGAGCGCGAGTTTGTCCCCCTTTACCATAGACCGTCAAGGGATGACCGATCGCCGCCTGAATACAGAAGCGGTTGAGGGCGGTTCCGTAGACCCCATCATAGTCGAGGCGGTTGACGAGCAACTCGTCCATCCCCGTCTCCTCCGTCAACACCCCATAGACAATTCCCTGGTTCAAGTCCGTAGCCCGTAAGCCCCAGATTTTGCAGGCAAACTGGATATTATGGCTATCGTGAACTTTACTGAGGTGGTAGAAGCTGCCCGGTTGTTTGGGATAGGGGAGGGTATCCTTGCGGCCATTGTGTTCAATGGTGATGTACCCCTCTTCAATATCAATGTTGGGGGTTCCATATTCACCCATGGTTCCCAATTTGACCAAATGGCAATCGGGGAAGTCTTCCTTGAGGATATAGAGCAGGTTGAGGTTGCCAATGACATTATTGGCCTGAGTCAGTACCGCGTGTTCGCGATCGATCATCGAGAACGGCGCCGAACGCTGTTCACCGAAGTGAACCACCGCTTCGGGTTCAAACTGGTGCATTGACTCGCTCAAGAAGGGATAGTCGTTAATATCCCCAATAAACAACTCAATGCGTTTTCCCGTTAGCTCATACCAGCGTTGAATACGGCGCTGAATTGGAGCAATGGGGGTCAGGGTTTCAATTTGTAGCTGTGAATCCCAATGACGACGGACTAAACTATCGAGAATTGCAACGTCGTGACCACGATTGGACAGATAGAGTGCTGTTGCCCATCCGCAGTAACCGTCACCGCCAATAACAAGTACTTTCATCTTGTGGTTTGTTATACGATTGCTGAGCTGATACTCGCTAAATCTACCAGGTTTGGTGTACCTTGCGACACCGGGCTTCAGGGCTTGACTGTAAGATCTGGCAACTGTGGGAATTTGGGATGTTGCCCAGCGATCGCCCGACTGTCGCCGAGATTACAAGCGCAGTTCATGGGCAAAGCTCGTCACGCGCTGAAACTCAAACGCCCCGGCCACGGACCCCCAAACCCGCTCTCCGGTGTCCAGATTGCGTCCGCGATCGAGCGTCCGGAAGTGATGTTCGCCGATTTCAAAGCGACTGTCAAGATAGGTGCTTTGGCCGTTGCGTTCTACCCGACAGTTATTTCCCGGCTCGACAACCCCCTCAAAGTCATGGTCTCGACGCACCACCAGGAAGTTACAGCCACAAAGACGCTCTAACCGGTCAGGAGTCAAGGTAGACAAGCGTTGAGGGTCTCGTGATGCCCCGAAAAACTCCTCGGCTCGCTCAATGGCATAATTTTCGATGACTAAGCTCTTCGCGTTTCCCTCAACCTCCGTCTCAGACTCAGGTTTAATCCGTAACACCCGCGTGCGATAGGGCCGGTTGAGATCATATTGATAGGCCTGTTCGAGATAAAAACTAATTCCGTCCAATTCCGCTAGGGACAGGGGCCGCAAACAGGCGCGAACATGAGCAAATAAGGGGGGATTATCAAAGGCTTGCTGTTGGTTGCTAAAATCCGCCGCCATCCAGCGGGCCAGGGTTGCGATATCGTCAGAGACAGTCATGGGGCTTTAGGCTGTGTAGCCGTTAGGAACAATTAGGAACAATTGACGAGAACCGTTGCCAGAGACCTGTGTTGGGGCCGTCTTGATCGCCCTCAATTGTCAAGTATCCAGAGGCCACTGTCAACGGTGATGGAGGTTAGGGTGATGGAGGTTGGCTCAACGCTCAGCCGTCAGGCGCAGTAAGACAAACTGATTGACCTGACTCCCATAAAAGTTATCATCACTGACCACAATTAGACTCTGAGAACCATCCGCCAGTCGCGGGCCAAAGGTCATTCCTTCGAGGTTATCGGGACTAAATCCCTCGATATGACTCAGATTTAAGAGCAGTTGTTTTTCAACAGGTTTAAACTCCCGAGCCTCCCCTTGTAAATAGGTCAAACTTGAGATATCTGTCGCTGAGGCGATCGCCATCTGAAACAGTTTGATCCCAAAGCCTTCGGGGCCAAAACTGCGTTCTAAACTGAGAAAATAGCCTCCCGGAGCCGATCGCAGAGCTGTGGCCCCATCCAAGGCCAGCAGTTCCACGAGACCATGATTCATCGTCAGTAACGACGGAGGCGGATCAAGGGGATAGAGATGTTCGGCAACGATTTGAGCGCGATTTTCCACGACAACATAATGCAACAGGCGTGTCGTCAGCGGAACCGGAGACTCCGGGGTGGCGGCGGCTTGTTGGTCTTCGATCCAAGGAACATCTTGCAACAAGGCCGATTCCGTGGCCGCAAAGACGCGGTAGGGTTCCCCGGTTCCGATACCGCCAATGGTGAGGGATTCAAAACCGAGATTATTTTGCACGCCCAGGGTTTGCTCCGGTTCAGGGGCATCAGACACCATATAATTGGGCATGGGCAAGGCCCGTAACCGTTGTCCTGTGGTTAAATCAAACTCATCAACAAACGGCGCGATCGCCTCGGAGGAAACCCCTTCACTAGAGATAAACAGCGTCCGATCTGGGGAGAGAGCAATTCCTTCAGGATCAACGGTTCCCTCCAACAAGATCTCTCCCGTCTCATCCCGCAGTAGAGTGACATCCTCGACGGTAATCGAACCAATCTCGAAGGGATCGCCGTTGCCGCCGTCAATGTCGATCGCTAGAGTATAAAAGCGGGGGGGCGCGAAGGAACCGCGATCGTCGGAAAGAGCGTAGTATTTGCCGGTTTGGCGATCGTAAGTGATGGCGGAGAGTCCACCGATGGGGGTCTCCTGAATCTCTTGGCTGGGCAGAATCGACTCATCGAGGAACTCAACGGTGAGGGGCAAAAAGAGTCGTTCCTGGGCTTGTATGCGGGGTAAGCCGCAGCTAGACAGGGTCAACAGCAGGCACACTAGCCCCAACTGTAAAACCTGGCGAGACCGGCACAAAACCGGGTTCAAGGCTCTCGGTAGACGGTAGGTTGATGGTGATTGCGACATCAGCGCGGATCCTCCGGGTTTGATAGTTGGATGATGGTCATCGATGGTGATGACACCAATGTGGTTGCATAACGGTGATTACACCAATGTAATTACACCAATGTCATTACACGAATGTCAGCACCCCCGGCTGAAGCACGGGGGCTTCGTGCCCTCCCCTTCAGGTAGCTGACCAGCTTAAGCCTTAACTGGCTACGTTCAGAGCAAGAGTTAAAGTTCCTACCTGGGAATGCGTGCTAGTTCCCGGCTCTAGAACCGAATCGTTAAACAGTCCTAAGGGGTTAAGACAGTGCGATTGGGAAAGTACCGACTCTGAACATTAGCGAAGCAAACATTACCCCGCAAGGGAGTCGGAGCCAACCATAGCTCCATGGAGGGGCAACCATACCCCTCCACCCCGCAAGGGGGTGCTGGCGGCTAAAGCCGCTTGAGTCGGTTTTCCTCTCCGTGATCAATCACGGAGCTTCCAACCCTCCCAGGAGTTTTACGTGATTGAACAAATTAGCTCGGTTTTTCCTATGGTTTTATCTCACCTTCTCCCCACTGGCCAATGGCCTCGCCGTGGCTCTCAAGTCTCGCTTCAATTGTTCACTGTATCAGCCCATGCCCTCGCTTGGCTGACCCTCGGAGTCGGCCTGGCCGGTTTGGGGGTCAAACCAGCGGTGGCTCAAGCCCAAACGCAACAAGGACTCCCAGATAATCCCTTAACCTTGACAGACCCCGATCCCCTGATTCCTGAGGCGGTCTGGGCGGGTGAGGCGGCGTTAACCGAGTCCCAACGGCGGACGTTAGGGGTGGCCTTAGATGACCTAGCTCGCCAGGCTGAGGCGGCGTTATCCGAGGGAAATGTGACGGAGGCCTTTGAGCTGTGGAATCGGGAGTTGCGGCTGCGACGGTTTCTGGGATATCGGGCTGAGTTGGCGGCGTTGCAACGGGTGGGGGCGATCGCCTGGGAACAGCAACAGTTTTATCAACTCCAGGTGATGCGGGAACGGCTGCGACAAATTCAGATCCAGAGTCTTGATGAAGTCGAGACGCCGGATTTAGAGGCGTTGCTGGCCTTAGCCCAGACCTATGAGACGGTGGGCGCTCGTTCGGTGGCCTTGGAGGTGTATGAGGCGGTATTGGAGGTGGCCCGATCGCGCGGAGATGAGGCCACCCAGGAGCTGAGTTGGCAACGGTTGGGCGAAACGGCTTTGCAAGATCTCGATTATGAGACGGCGGCCGAGGCCTATGAATCCCTGCGAGAGTTGGCCCGCCGCCGAGGCGATCGCGAGGAGGAGGTACGCTATCTGACGGAGTTGGCCTATATCTATGATCGCCTGACGGATTATGAGGGGGCGATCGCCGTCAAACAGGAGTTAATCGCCTACTACGCGGGCTTTAATGACACGGCGCGGGTGACGGCCCTCAAAATTGCCATTGGGCAAGATTTAGCGGCGTTAGAGCGCCCAAATGAGGCGATCGCCCAGTATCAGGAAGCCTATCGTTTATCCTGGGAGGCGCTTCAGTTCTACCGCGCTCAGGAAGCACTCACGGTTCTCGGACAACTCTATGAACGATATCAAGACTGGGAGGCGGCGCTACAGGTGTATCAGGCCCAAATTGAAACCCATGAGATGGCCCGCAATCGCTATGGCTTAATGATGACCTATGACCGGATGGGTCAGGTTCAGCAGCAACAGGGCAACTATCGCCAGGCCCTAATCTCCTTTAACCGAGCCTTAGAACTGGCTCAAGACCTGGGGAATCGTCAAGCCTATTTCCAAAGCCATATTGAGACGGTCAATCGTGCTTTATCGGGGATGAATTAAGGCTTAATGGGGGTGCGGTTGGGGAGAGTCTGCGTTGAGGCGATCGTCGCGCAGAACTTCCCCCTCTTCGAGACTTAAGTGCAATTGGAGTCTGGGGCCGGTGGAGCCGAGACGAATCACCATACCATCGGTGATAGACAATTGGCGCACCGGCTCTCCGTCAACAAAGGTACCGTTCGCGCCAAAGTTAATCAGCTCCCACCCTCCCTGACGGTTCCAGAGTTCGAGATGATGACGAGAGACAAGGGAGCCGTGAATCACAACATCATTGTCTTTGGAGCGTCCAACCCGGACGACGGAGTCTTGTTTAAAGGTCCAACGGCGGATTGGTTGAGCCTGCGTTGGATGAATGAGAAAAATCGTGATCACAATGGCAACCCGGACGATGAAAAACTATCCTATGGCATATCAGAGCAAGGATATGGTAGCAGTCTTGTCTGGCTCGAAGGCCGACGTCGAATGTAGATGCCCGGCAATGGTATGAGCCTCAAGGGAATGAGTCTCAAGGATTCGTCTTAGGCTCACTCCTTGATTTTAGCCGATTATGGAACGGTTCAGGGGCTGGCTTTGGGGTTGGCGGTCATAATCTGGTAGGCATTGTAGAGGTTTTGAAAGACGATGTAGAACATCGGTCCGAGGGCAAAGCTCGGTTTGAGGAAGGCTAGGATAAACCAGACGGTGAACATGGTGTTTTTATGGCCGAGGGATTGGCTAACTTCCCGGTCTAATCGACCCTGGTAGAGCCATTGTCCGAGGAGACGACCGAGGCTAAAGTTAACGACACAGATAATTAGGGCGTGAACGGCGATCGCGGCAATGGCCAGGGTCGATTGGCCCTCTTCGTGGCGGATAAAGTCATTGGCCGTGGCGCTGGCGAGGGTGAGCAGGATGGCCCAAATGTAGAGGGAAAGCTGTCGCCAGTTCATGCGCGATCGCCAAGGTTCGGGGAGTCGGTTCCACAGTTGAGCCAGGATCAGGGGAACCGAGAAGAGAATGGCGATCGACTGCAACATGGGTAGGGGATTGGCACTGCGATCGCCTTCAAAGAGCCAACGACTGAATAGGGGAACTGATAAACCCACGAAGAGATGGGTCAGAACCACTGCCACGGTGACATATTCCATGTTACGGCGCAACAGACCGATGACGGCGGGGGCAGCGGCGGCGGTGGGGGCGATCGCGGTGATAAAGTACAAGCGGCCGAGGCTGATATCGATGGGAGACAGCAGCGCATACCAGGCCAAGGCGACCACAATGTTCGTGCTGGCCATGAGTATGGCTTGGGGACGCACGCCATGCCAAACTTGATGCAGATCGAGGTGGACGAAGGTGGCCAACAACAGCAGCATCAAGAGGGGGCGAATGGCCGGGCTAAAATAGGCCAGTTCCGGCACGAGGGTGCCCAGGGTAATGGCAATGAGGGGCAGTATGGCTTTCAACGACCAGATGGGGCAATGAACAGCACATTAAGGGTTAACCTTGGGCTTTGGTTTTGGAGATTAGGGCGATCGCATCGGCTAAGGCTCCCGTTAACTCGGTCCGGGTTTTTTGATGGTTCTGTTGTTCGGCGTTGAGGGCGATTTCTAACTCTTGAATCTGAAGCAGTAGGCGATCGCGGTCTAGGGACAGATCTAAGAGTTGCTCTTGTAGTTGGCTCATATCAAGACCATCGAGAGCCTGTTGATAGTGACGGCGACGGTCGGCTTCGGACTCGTGGGGGAGCGATCGCCCTTGGTCTAGGCTGGCTTCGAGTTCGGCGATGCGCTCTTGTCCCCGTTGTACGTCTTGGCGACGTTGTTCGGCTTCTCGGTTATAGAGCGATCGCCAGTGGTCACCCTGTTTTTGAGCTTCTTTGATGGCGGTTTGAGCGTCGGCCAGGTGCTGTTTTAATTCACTAATCTCCCGCAGCCATTGGCTGACATCCTGGGTGAGTTGCTGGGAATTGAGAGGTTGGGGAGTATTCATAGTTGCCAGAGTTAGTTGCCAGACTTAGCCACCAATGACACGTTTCAGTAGGCCAAGTTTGCCCTCATAGGGAGCATAACGCCAGTTGAGGTCAAACCAGAGGCCTTTGTGTAACACACTTTTGTAATGGGAAAAGGTATCGAAGCTGGCTTTTCCATGATATTGTCCTAAACCACTGGCCCCAACGCCGCCAAAGGGCAGTTCAGGAACGGCCAGTTGCATGATGGTGTCGTTGACGCAGGCCCCGCCGGAGGAGGTTTGTTGCAAGACTTGGTTTTGTAGGGATTTGCGGTTGGAGAAGATATAGAGGGCCAGGGGTTTGGGACGCGCGTTGATAGCGGCGATGGCCTCTTCGATGCGGTCATAGGTGAGAACCGGTAGAATTGGCCCGAAAATCTCCTCTTGCATGATGGGATCGTCCCAGGTGATGTCATCGAGGAGGGTGGGGGCGATATAGCGTTGGGCGCGATCGCAGGTTCCACCGACGACAACGGTGCCATTGTCGAGGAACGCGGCCACCCGGTCAAAGTGGCTCTCGGTGACGAGTCGCGCGAAATCGGGACTTTCGGCGGGATGGTCTCCGAAGAAATCATTAACATATTTTTTGATGTATGTCAATAGTTCGTCTTTGCGGCGGCGATCGACCAAGAGGTAATCGGGCGCGATACAGGTTTGACCGGCGTTGATGAATTTGCCCCAGGTGAGCCGTTTGGCGGCGACGGGGAGGTTCACGTCGGCATCGACGATACAGGGACTTTTACCGCCAAGTTCCAGGGTAACGGGGGTCAGATGTTGGGCGGCCGCTTCCATGACAATCTTGCCGATGCGAGTGCTACCGGTAAAGAAGATATGGTCAAATTTTTGGGCCAGGAGGTCTTGGCTAGTCTCGACGCCTCCTTCTAGGCAGCTAATATAGGCGGGGTCGAAGGTTGATTCGATCAGCTCGGTGATGACGCGGGAGGTCTGGGGGGAGAGTTCTGAGGGTTTGACGATGGCACAGTTTCCGGCGGCGATCGCCCCCACAAGCGGACTGATACTCAGTTGGAAGGGGTAGTTCCAGGGGGAGATAATCAGCACCACCCCCAGGGGTTCGGGGTAGATGCGGCCTCGGGAGGGAAACTGATCGAGGCCAGTGCCGATGGTTTGGGGTTTGGCCCAGGATTTGAGATGTTTGATGGCATGGGTCACTTCGGCGATGGCCGCAATTTCAAAGTAGGCCTCAAATTCAGGACGACCGAGATCGGCGTGGACGGCCTCAACGATGGCTTCGCTGTGATCTTGGATGGCCTGTTTCAGTCGTTTGAGTTGTTCGAGGCGGAAGTTAACGTCCTGAGGTTGGCCGCTGGCGAAGAATTGTCGCTGTTGCTGTAGGCGAGAGGCGGCGAGAGATGAGGGTTGCGTCGGGGTTCGGGTCATCGTGGCTGAAGATGGGGAATTTAATACAAATCGAGAGCAAAAAAATGGAGAGAGATGCCGGTTCGACATACTCTCTCCATCTATGGTAGAGAATTTTTAAAATTTGCTAACCCGGTGACCCACTCTGGGCAGGAATATCGCTGAGATTAGCCCCAAGATTAGCCCCAAGATTAGCCACTCACCAGTCCTCTAGCGATCGCTCTCCTGCATGATACGCTGAAGGCTGCTTAGCCCTTTTTTCAGTCGTCGGGAGACGGTGACGGCACTGATTCCCATGCGATCGGCGGTTTCTTTCTGGGTGAGGTCTTGCAGGAAGACAAATTCTAGGACTTTGCAGGTTCCTGATTCGAGTTTGGCGAGTCCTTGTTGTAGGAGAATTCGGTCTTCTTCAGCCAGTTGGAAACTGCGATATTGGCGATCGGTGACCGTTGCGCCGAGGGAGGTGCTGTGGTCATCTTCTTCGGCCACGGGAGCATCTAGGCTGAGGGGAGAGCGATTTTGCAGGGCCAGTTGAGCGTCGAGCCATTCACTGACAGATACCCCTAGGGCCTCGGCAATTTCTTCGTCGCTGGGAGTGCGTTTGAGTTCGCTGTGGAGTTCCCGGATCACTTTCTTGGCTTGGCGATGCAACGTGAGCCATTGACGGGGGACTCGCATTGAGGGACTGCGATCGCGCAGGTAATGCTGAATCTCACCTCGGATATAAGGGATCGCAAAGGAACTAAAGGCATGGCCTTGACTGAGATCGAACCGTTCAATGGCGCGAATGAGTCCTAAGCAGCCTACCTGTAACAGGTCGTCGTAGGTTTCGTTGCACTGTTTGAGCCAGTGATGGACTTCTTTGCGAACCAATCCAATGTTCAGTTGGACGAGCTGGTTACGGAGTTTGGTAGATGGCTCGGATTGAAACTGCTGTAGCAGTTCCAAACTCTCTTGTTTTAATTCCCTGGATTCTTGAATAGTCATAGTGACCTACTGGTGAAGTCAAGCGTTTCCCTAGTCTGTCGATGCACTCGCCAAGAATTTAGCTTGGATGAAACTTGGACTTAATTATAATGGTCTGACGCTGAGACTTCGGAATTTAATCTAAATTTACGGATTTTATACTATTTCTATCCTATCATCAGGGCTTGGGACTTAACTCCGTAATTGTACGGAAACCCTAGGGGCGGCTGCCGTCAAATTTGGGACACCGTCGAGGACAGGGTCTGGAAAAATCCTTTAAAATGGTCTGGTATGTTACAAACTATTAACCTACTCCTATGGAACTGACCTATTTAGATAGCAACTCCTGGCTGCTGGACTTCGATGGCTGTCGTATTCTCTTAGATCCTTGGCTGGTGGGGCCGTTGGTGTTTGGCAATAGTCCCTGGTTGTTTAAGGGAACTCGTCCGATTGAGCGGCCCATTCCTGGTGATATTGATTTAATTCTATTATCCCAGGGATTGCCCGATCATGCTCACCCGCCAACGTTAGAACAATTACCGCGAAGCCTACCGGTGGTGGGATCGGCGGGTGCGGCTAAGGTGGCTCGTAATTTGGGATACGAGGAGGTGGTGGCGTTATCGCAGCGGCAGATTTACACTTGGGGCGATCGCCTACAAATCCAGGCCTTCCCCGGTTCCCCCATCGGCCCAACAACGGTCGAAAATGCCTATGTCATCAGCGATTTACAGGCAGGAATCTCACTCTACTATGAGCCTCACGGGAATCATAGTCCTCTGTTGAAAGAGGTTCCGACGATTGATGTGGCGATCGCGCCGTTGGTTAACCTCGAACTCCCACTGGTGGGTCCGTTTATCAAGGGCAAAGAGAGCGCCCTAGAATTGGTGGAATGGATTAAACCTAAGTATATTTTGCCGACGGCGGCTGGGGGAGATGTCAATTTTGAGGGGCTATTGGTGTCAATTCTTAGCGCCTCAGGAACGCCCGAAGAGTTCCAAGACTGTTTGAAGGAACATCAACTAGAGACGGAGGTCATTAACCCCACCCCCTGGACTCCCACTCCCTTAAATTTATCGATGGCCATCTAGGATGCGATCGCCCCGCCTTCCTGAAGCGGTAGGGGGCCGAAGCGGTAGGGTGCGTTGCGGCTCCAGTCTATACAGGAGCCATCAGACCAACTTGAAACTCGCCGCAACGCACCGTTTTTCCGGAGAAGGTCGAACTTTATCCAGGGGGATAATTGGGGTTATATGGCAGTTTAATCTCAAATCGAGTTTGTCCAGGCTGAGACATAATACTAATCGTTCCGCCGTGGTTTTCATGGATGACTTGATAGGCAATGGACAAGCCTAAACCTGTTCCTTTGCCAACTACTTTAGTGGTAAAAAACGGATTAAAAATTTGACATTGCACCTCCTCAGGAATACCGGTTCCATTATCTTGCAAGACAATCTTGATGCTATTGTCCTCGACGCAGTGGGTGGAGACGCGAATCTCCGGCGGCGGTTCAGGCTGTTGCTCTAACCGCTCCTCGATCGCATCGATCGCATTCTCAAATACATTCATCAAAACTTGATTGATCTGGCTGGCGTAACAGGTCACTTTAGGCAACTCAGCATAGGTCTTGATAATCGTAATATCGGGTCGTTGATTATGACCCATGAGGCGATTTCTCAATACCATTAACGTGCTATCAATTCCCTCATGAAGATCAACTGATTTCATCCCCATTTCATCGAGGCGGGCAAAGTTTTTCAGGGAAGCAACAATGGTTTGAATCCGCTGCGCTCCGACCTCCATCGATTTGAGGATTTTGAATAGATCTTCTTGGAGAAAGGGTAACTCAATCTCGTCATACCAGGTGGCGATCGCCTCGGGCGGTTGAGGATAATGAGCCTGATAACGATGGAGCAGTTCTAAAATATCCTCAAAATAGTCTCGGACTGGGGTGAGATTGCCATAAATAAAATTGACTGGGTTGTTAATCTCATGGGCCATCCCCGCCGCCAATTGGCCTAAACTGGACATCTTTTCTGTTTGTACCAATTGCGCTTGGGTGCGTTTGAGTTGCTTGAGGGTAGCTTCGAGTTGTCGCGCCTTGTCTCGTTCCCCTTCCTCGCTGCGACGTAGAGCATCCTCAATCTGCATTCGTTCGACCACTTCTCGTTGCAGCCGTTTATTGCTGTCGTAAACTTGGGCGGTGCGATCGCGGACTCGCGCTTCGAGATCCTCTTGAGTCTGTTCTAACAGGAATTTTAGATGTTGTTGTTCGCTGATATCCTGCATCCATAAAAGAGCCGTCCCCTCCAAGAAGGGAAACACCCACAACGACAGCCAATGGGAGGTGTCTACTTCGGGATGAGGAATCTCGGCTGGGGTCAACTCAAGACAAAGATGACATTCTTGTTGAGGATAGGTGATGGCTGTCTTGACGGCTGTCAAAATCTGCTCTGCATCAGCATCTGAGAAACTCTCGTTAAGACAGGTTCCTGAAAAGGACGGCTGTCCCCGAAGTTTCGAGAAGGATTCAGCCCCGAGATGGGGTCGTTGAACCTCTGCTGGGTCTTTTGAACAGTACTGGCCCTGACTATCGACTAACACCAGGCGATCGCCGATGAGGTGAAACAGCCGTCGTAATTGGGCTTCGGCGGTCATCAGACGGGTTTGAAGCCCTTGGCGATCGCTGACATCATAGCCAATACAGAGTAACCCCCGAGGGCCTCCCAACTGGTCTGCGAGTAAACAAATATGCCAGTTGATCCAAACCTGTTCCCCGTTACGTCGGCGAATGGGAACGGTACGAGATAAGGCCAGGGTTTGTGTCTGTTGGGCTTCTTGTACCAAATCCTGTAACTCAGGACTTCCTAAGCGTTGGGCGAGGGGAGTTTCTTCGAGGGTGGGGAAATCGTAGCCGAGAAAATTTTGACTGTAGAGATTGGCAAATCGAGGCACTCCATCGAGATCCAATTGCAGCAATAACACCGGCGTGCGATCGGCCATACAGCGGTATTGGGTTTCCTGCTGATACAGTTGCCTCAATACCGACTCCGTTAGGTGAGAGTAGCGTTGACGGCTGCGCAGGATGGTCGAGAGCAACAGCATGGCCCCGAGTGTGGTGGCGGTTCCGAGGATGCGAATCCAGGGCTGTAGGGGCGATCGCGCTGTCCATCCTGGCACGGGTGTGGCGGCGATTTGCCAGACGTCCTGAGAAAAGCGAAGATCGGCGGTGACGGGGCGATTGTTAAACACGACTCGATTGCCGAACAGGAGCTGTGTTGCCCCTCCAACGCGGCGACGTAAGGCCCAATCTAACCCCGATACCCGTTCTCCGATGGGACTCTCCTCAATTAACCGTTCTAAATCCAACGTTAGGTTTAACTGACCCAAGACGTTAGGGTTAGCGGCCCGATGGATTAAATCAAGGGGAATCACCAGTTGAACCTCGCCAGGAGATGCGCCCTCGGGGGGTTGCCGTCGGGGAAGAGCCGACGGAGACTCGGATTCGACGGGAAGAGGTGTCCAGACTAGGTGACGAATGGCCGGATAGTCTTGTTGGAGCTGTGGGTCGAGAATAGCCCTCTGAGGGGCTGGCAGAGTTGGCCCCAGGGCAGCCTGATGGCCCCAATGGTGGGCTACCAGGACATGGGTGGTCAGTTGTCCTTCGAGGATACTGCGAACGGTGTTGAGTTGCTCAAGAACCGATTGGCGAGTCTGGTTCTGGAAACGGCGGCGTTCAGCCTGATCGATGAAAATAACTGTCAATCCCAGCACAAGACCCGTCGCAAAGGTCACCCAGGGTACGGAAAGGGGGGAACGTTTTATGGGGGCCATTGGCACAGCAGAAGGCGATCGCCATCGGAAGTTAACGAGAGAGCATTGAGATGGAGAAGGAAGACGGGATACAATGAGGGGTCAGGTTCTATTTTAAACGCCCAGTTTAACCCCCCAGTTGAGGCGGGCCGCTTGGGGGCTAGATTCCCGGAGGCGACGCCGATCCCAGAGCCATCCTAAAGGATTTGGGGAGAATTCAAGGCCCTGAACGGGTTAAAGTGAACATAGTAGGTGCATTAACCCCCTACTTTGAGATGAGACGTTAAAGGTAAGTGGATGGACATCGCGACTGAAACAATCACACCCATTGCAATCGTACTGTTTGCTACTGGAATTTTGGTATGGGGTTATGTCCGCGCCCGTCCCTACGGCAAAATCGGTCTGCTGTCGTGGTTACAGTCGGTGTCCGTCACCGCACCCTGGTTGGTCTTTTTCGGTCTGTTGGCGGCCGGGATCTATATTAATCTGGCCTTGGAACTGTTGGTCATTGTTCTGTCGATTATTGTCTATATTGCCCTCGGACGACAACTGCGACAGGCAGCCCAAGATCCCCAGGAACGGGCGGATTTACAGAATTTGCTGCAAAACAAAATGGCGAAAGGAGAGTTTTCTGATGGGGATGACACGTCCTCGGCGGATTCAGGAACGCCTGAGGCCCCGCGATCGCCGTCGGATTCCCCGTCTTCTCCTAGCCGTGAGGCCCCGCGAGAGGAGGTTGGCTCGTCACAACCCCGGATGAAACCGGACATGGCGAAGGCGGCGTTGGAGTTTCCGGCGATTCCTGATGAGGATTTACGCAAGATTCAAGAGATTTTTGCGATTGATACGTTTTTCTGTACGGAGACAATCCCTTATCAGTCGGGGGCGATTTTTAAGGGCAATTTGCGCGGTGAACCTGAACCTTCGTATGATCTGCTGTCGTCTCGTTTGCGGGAGCGGTTGGGCGATCGCTACCGCCTCTTTTTGGTGCCAGATCCTGAGGGTAAACCGGTGGTGGTCATCTTACCTCAGGATAGGGACCCGCAACCCCTCAGCCAAGGGCAACAACTCCTGGCTTTGGGGTTAGCGGTGGCCACGGTGGTGACGTCGTTAGAGACGGCGGGGATCTTTTTGGGGTTTGATTTGTTTAGCGATTTCGGCCGTTGGCCCGAAACGTTACCCTTGGCGTTGGGGATTTGGGCGGTTTTACTGATTCATGAGTTGGGCCATCGCCTGATGGCTAGTCGCTATGGGGTGCGTCTGTCGCCCCCCTTCTTTCTACCGACTTGGCAAATTGGCTCGTTTGGGGCGATTACTCGCTTTGAGTCGTTGATTCCCAATCGTTCGGTTTTGTTTGATGTGGCGATCGCCGGCCCGTTGGCGGGGGGATTGGCCTCGTTGGCGATGGTGGTGGTGGGATTGCTTTTGTCCAATTCAGGAAGTTTGTTTCAGCTTCCGACGGAGTTTTTCCGAGGTTCGGTTTTGGTGGCCCTGTTAGCCAAGGGATTTTTGGCACAAAGCCTCAATCAAGCTCTGGTGACGGTGCATCCGTTGGTGATTTTGGGCTGGTTAGGATTGGTTGTGAATGCGATTAATTTGATGCCCGCTGGACAGTTAGATGGGGGCCGAGCCATTCAGGCAATTTATGGCCGCAAAATTGCTGGACGGGCTACAATCGCGACGTTGATTGTGTTGGCGATCGCCACGTTTGCGAATCCGTTAGCGTTGTATTGGGCCATCATTATTTTGGTGTTACAACGAGAGTTAGAACGTCCGAGTCTCAATGAAATCCGCGAACCCAATGATACTCGCGCGATTATCAGTTTAGTGTCTCTGTTAATGATGCTATTAATCCTGTTGCCCCTGACTCCGAGTTTGGCGTTGCGGTTGGGAATTGGGGGGTAGACGGGAACACCGGAACACCGCAGCAGGGAACCGGGAACACCGGAACAAATACCCCACCCCGCCCTGCGGGAACCCTGCCCAAGAGGGGACAGTAGGGGCGTACCTTTAAGTTCCCTCTCTTCTATGGATTTGTCTGTTTTGTTAATCCTGAGTTGGCTGGGTTTGGTTTGCGTAAATACTCGTATGTTGTGGCCATCACAGTTTTAATGGGTTGGCGATCGCCGATTCAGTGAGTGCTAACTCTATCTAAGCTCGATCAAGACTCGGTTCGATGCCGTTTACACTTGGCTTGTCGGGTGCATCTTCGCAGATGAGCAAAACAACAGTAACCCTGTCAAAACACTCGAAAATGCTCCGGGTTTTAAGAATTTATGTTAGAAATAAGATAGTTTGTCTTTACGGAGTATTGTCGATAAATGAAAGCAATCGGAACCCATCTGGTCGTTGATGCCTGGGAATCCCCCGCTGAGTTGCTCAATGACCCGGAGTGTATTCGTGGGGCACTCATGGATGCGGTTTCAGTCGGAGGAGCAACGCTGATTGATTTATGTGTACACCAGTTCAGTCCCCACGGGGTAACTGCAACAGCTACCTTGGCAGAGTCTCATATTGCTCTGCACACCTGGCCTGAACATGGCTATTTTGCGGCAGATCTGTTTTTTTGCGGTGCAGGAAACCCTAGAAAGGCTCTGGAGTTTTTAACTCAGGTGCTGCAAGCCAAACAGGCGAAGATTACAACGTTAACTCGCGGCTTTGAGCCGATGGCTCAGGCCGAGGATCCGAGTCGATGGCGGCCGGAAACTCAGGCGGTTCCCGCTGGCTAAGGACCGGGGTCAACGTTGAGAACGGTAGCGATCGCAGTCTTCCCCCTGGGAGAATCGCGATCGCGTTGCAATTTAGGGGGAAACTTCCCCAAAACCTTGCTAAAACGTCCCTAAAACAAAGGTTGCGGACAGCCACGAGAGAGAATCGGGGCCAAATTGACGACCGCTCCTACCACCGCTACAGCTGGAGCTTCAAATCCCGTCGCCTCAACCTGTTCAATGATGGAGTTGAGGGTTCCGAGTAATTCCTCTTGATCTCGGCGGGTTCCCCACCGAATCAGAGCGATGGGGGTGTTGGCATCCCGTCCAGCTTTGAGTAGACTTTCAATGATATTGGGGAGATTACGAACTCCCATATAAATGACGATGGTTTCTGAGCCTTGGGCGATCGCCTCCCAGTTGACCTCGGGCCGGTACTTGTCCACCATTTCATGGCCGGTGACAAAGGTAACCGAGGAACTGTACTGACGATGAGTCAGAGGAATCCCGGCATAGGCGGGGGCCGCAATCCCTGAGGTGATACCGGGAACCACCTCCACCGGAACTCCAGCGGCTAAGAGATCTTCCATTTCCTCTCCTCCTCGGCCGAACACAAAGGGATCGCCCCCTTTCAGACGCACTACGACGGTGTGATTTTGGGCCAGAGCGATGAGTAGTTGGGTGGTTTCCTCTTGCAGCAAGGAATGACGACCCCGACGCTTTCCAGCATGAATACGCTCAGCTTGAGGGGCAATCATGGCCAGGATCGGCTCGCTGACGAGGGCATCATAGACCACAACGTCAGCGGATTCGAGCAGGGTTTTGGCTTTAAGGGTGAGTAAGCCTGGGTCTCCGGGGCCGGCTCCCACGAGATACACTTTGCCCACGGGGTCTGAAGAAATTACCAAGGTTGTCAGCGCAGTACGGCAGAATTAAACAATACTGGTTAACATTTTGATATAGAATGACCCACTTTGTCTGTATCACCGTGAACTTTCTCGGTCAGCAAACCCTCGAAGATTGCCGGATTGATACTCTGAGTTGGGAAAGAATGCCTCACTTGGTGACCTGCGACCTGTTCCCTTCTTGTCCCCGTGTGTTGTCCTATTTAGCCTAATTTCTGCCCTATGACTGTGCAAGTACAATTCCTTCCTGATGATATTACGATCGCCGCCCAAGCCGGTGAGCCCCTGTTGGATGTGGCTAAACGGGCCGGCCTCACCATCCCCACTGGCTGTTTGATGGGGTCTTGTCACGCCTGTGAGGTGGACCTCAATGGTGAGGCGATTTGTTCTTGTATTACAGCGGTTCCGGCAGGAATGGACAAGATTACGATCGATCTTTACAGTGACCCGGCTTGGTAAGGATTAGATGACGATCTTTTGATTCTCTGATCCGATTCGGGGTTCGGTCTGCCCCACCACCACAACCGTGTCAGGCTGGTTCTACATGGCGTGGGCGTAGAGTCCTGGGGAGTAGGCCTCGATAACATTGCCGGTTTCCCGACAGGTGATCATGAGGTAATCACAATGGTGACATTCGGTCCGGACTAAACGGTTTTGATCAACATGATGCCGTTCTCCAGGACGACCACAGTTGGGACAACGAACGGTGGTCGTCTTGCTGGTTATGGATACAGAATCTAAGCTCATTTTCATGGGTGTCAATGTTAAAGTTCGGTTAAAACGGGTTTAAATGGTGGGTGTGATTGATGGGGGCGATTGTTACTCTTAAATGTCTTGATGGATAGTGATCGCTGCCCTGATATTTCTGGGAATTGATGGTTTCGGTAGATCTAACTAGATATAAGCACCCAAAATCTCTTGATTTTTTGAGATTTTTACCATTATAACGCGATCCCAACTAGATAGCTGGCCAAGACAGATCCACAAAAGTCCCTATTACAACGGCGTTTCAAGACCCTCTACCGATAGGAATATCTTTGGGTCTTCTCCATAAAATCTTAATATTTGAACGACAGTTCACCCAAGATCCCAAAAGGGATATTACGGTTTTGCGGGTTGACATCCTGGAGGTACAAGGTACGGTTTCCCGAACCCTACTTCCCTAGGCAAAAATCGAGGGTCCTACGGTTTTACCGTATTAAGAATTGTTAAACTGTAAAAAAAGATACAGAAAATAGCTATACTAATAAGTGCGGAACCCAAAGTGTCTGATTTACCGCGCTTTTTTTAAAATAACTATCGAGGAATATCAATCATGTCTTTAACCGATCGCAGCCGCGCTCTGATGAGCCGTCATCATCAAGCCATCCGTAATCGCCAACAATCTTTACTGAGCCGTGTTTCGGAAGAAGCCGGGATTCCCGGAGAAGCTGGGGAACATTGGTCTCACCTTCAAGGTAAACCCTCCTATAACAACTCCATTTCCTATGATCGCAGTGGTGCAACGATGAGCTAGGTCTGATCGTTAAGTCAGACCGTTAAGTCTGACAGCTAAGGTTGCAGGTTGCATCCTGGAGTTTAAGTTCCGCGTCTGGCATTGTCCAACGCGGCGTTTTTTTTGGCCAACCCCTCTTGCCTCTTGCCATCCCCTCTTGGGAGGGGTTAGGGGTGGGTTATGCCTCTTGCCTCTTGCCTCTTGCCATCCCCTCCTGGGAGGGGTTAGGGGTGGGTTATGCCTTTTGCCTCTTGCCTCTTGCCCCTTGCCTTTTGCTATCTTAAAAAGAGATCCCTCAACCCCCTAACCTATGTCTTCTCCCGCCTATCTCCTTGTGGCTCATGGTAGCCGCGATCCTCGCCCCGCCCAGATTGTGGACCATTTAGCGGCTCGGATGAGGGAACGACTGGGGGGGCATCCTGTGGGAACGGCGGCCCTCGACTGTCAACCGCAACCGCTGCATGAGCAATTACAGCAGTTTTGTCAGCAGGTGCGATCGCCGGTACAGATTTTGCCATTATTTTTGCTGCCGGGGGTCCATGTGAGGGAGGATATTCCCGAAGAAGTTGCGATCGCGCGATCGCACCTCCCCGACAGCCAAACCATCGAGATTTTGCCCTACCTTGGCAGTCATGAAGGACTCAGCCAAGTCCTGCGGGAGCAAATCCAGGCCCAGCCGGATTGTCAGGCTTGGATTCTTCTGGCTCATGGTAGTCGTCGTCCGGGGGGAAATGCCCCGATTGAAGCCCTCGCTGCTCAACTTCCCGAACAAGTGGGCTGCCCGGTTCGTCCCGCCTATTGGTCCGTTGAGCCAAGTTTAGAGATGCAACTGAACAACTATCAGCAAGCTGGATATGAGCGAGTGGGGGTGTTGCCCTACTTCCTCTGTCCGGGTGGGCTGACTGATGCCATTGGGGAACAGTTGCGATCGCGCTCTGGGCTGCATCTGTACCTCAGTGAAACTCTCAGCGAAAGTCCGCATCTGATGGAGGTTCTTCTCGATTTGCGTCAACGAGTCCCCGTTCCTTTCGGCCGATAAGCGTTGGAGACCGGAATCTCCTCGATAGGCTTACCCTCCACCCTTACCCTCCACCGAGGCGTGCAATCTCTTCTCTAGCCCGCTGATAGCAGTCAACGCGGCCCACATCGAGACAAACTTGCCCCCCACGCTCATAATCAGCAATGGCCCCAGAAATATCTTGAAGTTGCTCGCGAACGAGGGCTCGGTTGAAATAGGCCGTTGGCGATTCATCATTGAGGCGTAAGGCCTGGGTATGGTCTTCGATGGCCCGTTGATAATTGCCCAACTGCGTATAGACGGTTCCTCGATTACTAAAGGCCACGGGATTATCCGGTTCTAACTCAATGGCCCGGCTGTAGTCTTCGATCGCCCCCTCAAGATCCCCTAAGGCTCCTTTAGCCATACCGCGATTACTATAGGCTTTAGCCTGGTTGGGATTTAATTCAATCGTTTGGCTACAATCGGCGATGGCCTCGGTGTATTGCTGCAAATTGTAGTAGGCGATGCAACGATTGTTGTAGGCGACCCAATCATCTCCAGCTAACTCCAGGGCTTTCGTACAATCTTCTACAGCCGCCTCATAGTTGGCTAAATTCAGATAGACACTACAGCGGTTGACGAGAGCTTTCGTATGGTCGGGATCTAAGGCTAAGGCTTGGCTGTAGTCCTGTTCAGCACCCGTATATTCACCCATGTTGAAGCGAGTCCGACCTCGACTGTAGTAGGCGTTGACATACTCAGGATCGAGGCGAATGGCCTGGGTGTAGTCGGAAATGGCGGCGGCGGGATCTCCGGCGGCGGAGTGAGCGAGGCCCCGATTGAGATAGGCGTTGGGGGAATTGGGATCTTGGAGGATGGCTTGGGTGTAATCTTCGATCGAGGAGCGGTAGTCGCCGAGTTGATAGGAGATTAAGGCCCGTTGGTAATAGGCTTGGGCATCGTTGGGGGATTCTTGCAGGACTTGGGAAAAGTCTGTTAGGGCGGCTTCTAAGTCTCCGGCTTTGGCCCGGGCTAAGCCTCGGTTATAGAGGGCGTCGGTGTTGTTGGGATCGAGGTCTAGGGTTTGGCTGTAGTCGGCGATGGCCCCGTCATGGTCTGCGCGATCGAAGCGTAGATTAGCCCGTTGATAATAGGCTTGGCTATGGTTGGGGTTATGGCGAATGGCTTGATTGAGAGCTTGTAGGGCGGCGTCAGGCTGGCCCTGTTCGACGTGGGTGAGGGCGCGATCGTAAAAGTCCTGGGCGCGGCTTTCGCGGGGACGTTGCCAGAGCCAAACGGCTAGGCCTAAGGTTAGGAGGACAAGCACGAAGCCTCCAAGCCAGGGAAGCCAGGTTCGGGTGGGGGAGGGGCTAGCGACTAGGTTTATGGCTTCGTCGTCTGGGGGACTGTCGGTGTCGGTGTTGTCTTGATAGCGTTCAAGGATAGGGGCGAGGTCGTCTAAGACGTGCTGGGCTGATTGATAGCGTTTGCTGCATGAGTAAACCACCATTTTGTCGATGACGGCCGCTAGATCGTCGGAGACTTGGGTGCGTTTGCGCCAGATGAGGGTTCCTGATTCGTCTTGGAGTTTGGGCAGGTTGTTGGGGGAGACGCCGGTGAGGGCTTGAACGGCGATCGCCCCGAGGGAATAGATGTCGCTGTTGTATTGAGGATTGCCTTGGAACTGCTCAATGGGCATATAAACGGGGGTTCCGGCGGCGATGGTTCGTAGGGCATCGTCTTGGGCAATTTGTTGGCTGAGGGCTTTGACGGACCCAAAGTCAATGAGGATTAGTTCTTGGTCATGGTCGCGGCGAATGATATTTTCGGGTTTGACGTCGCGGTGGATGACTTCATGGTGGTGGACAAAGACGAGGATGTTTAGGATATCCCACAAAATTTGGGCCACGGTGGCTTCGGGGAGGGCCTGTCCGGGGAGGATTTCTTCGCTGAGGGGATGGCCGTCGACGTATTCTTTGACGAGATAGAGTCGTTGATCTTCTTGGAAGTAGGCCAATAGACGGGGGATGCGATCGTGGCTGCCGAGTTGTTCGAGGGTTTCGGCTTCTTGTTCAAAGAGGCGTTTGGCGGTTTCGAGGCATTCGATGCCTCCCTTGACGGGAGAGAGTTGCTTGACGACGCATTTTGGCAATCCAGGACGACGAACGTCAGCGGCGAGATAGGTTTGGCCGAAGGCCCCTGATCCCAAAATTTTGATGATGCGATAGCGTCTATCTAAAAGAGTGCCGATCACTAGGGTTTTGCTCGCACCTGCCACATCAGGACGCTCCAACTCCACAAATCTTTAGTCTTCATTATACTGGACAACATTTTCGGGTGCAGGGTCGGGTGCAGGGTCGGGTGCAGGGTCGGTGAATGCTCTTGAGGGACTCTCTTGAGGGACTCTAGTTAGCGGTTGGATGAGATGAGTTGGGATGGATGGGGGTTATGACGGCGGTATTTCTTTCGTTGTTGGTTCTCTTGTCGTTCTTGTTCTCGTTTGGCTCGCCAGGCTTTGACGAGGCGGACTGTACCAATGTAACTGGCTAGGCTGAGAATGGTTCCGGTTACGACGGACCCGACGAGTAAGTCGGCAAATAATTCGCCGGTTTCGTCGAGAAAAACGTCTAGGGAGTCCCATTGGCTGGGAGCGTCATGACTTGAACGAAGGAGCGATCGCCCGATTTGGAAGTTGAGCCAATAGATGGGAACGTAGGTGAGGGGGTTACTGATCCAGGTACAGACGGCGGCACAGAGTTTATGACCTCGCAGAAGCAGGGCTAAAACGATGCTGATGGGGGTTTGCATCCCAAAGAGGGGAAAACACCCGGCAAAGACGCCAACGGCGACACCTCTGGCGATGTATTTGGGGGGATCTTGGAGGCGAATGAGTCGCCAGTAGTAGTAGCGGCTAATTCGCCAACCCCGTTCGATGAGTTGAATGAGTTGGTTTAGAAGTCGTGAGCCGAGAGGTTGAGTCATAGGTGGGTGCAATGGTTGTCAAGGGTAAATCTGAGGTCAATCTGAGGTGAATCTGAGGTGAATCTGAGGTGAATCTGAATCGGTTGAGCGGGGGCGATCGCCTGGGAACATACAGTTGACTGTCAAGGGACTGTACAACAGACTAGGATAACAAGGCTATTTAATATGAGCATTCACGAATGTCTGAAGCAGTGCTACGGCGGGAGACGATCGCGGCGATCGCCACGGCGGTTGTTCCGCAACAGGGAAGTGTTGGAATTGTCCGCTTGTCGGGGGACGGTGCGATGGCGATCGCCCGGCGGTTATTTCACGCCCCAGGACGACAAGTCTGGGAGACGCATCGTATTCTTTACGGAACGATCCGTCATCCGCAAACGTTGGCGTTGGTGGATGAAGCCCTGTTGTTACTCATGGTAGCGCCTCGCTCTTATACGCGCGAGGATGTGGTGGAATTTCACTGTCACGGGGGGATGATGGTGGTGCAGGAGGTGTTGCAGTTATGTTTACAGGCGGGGGCTCGTTTGGCGACACCTGGGGAGTTTACGTTACGGGCGTTTCTCAATGGACGGATTGATTTAACTCAGGCTGAAAGTATTGCGGATTTGGTGGGGGCGCAGTCTCAGGCGGCGTCTCAGGCGGCGTTGGCGGGGGTTCAGGGGAAGCTGGCCGAGCCGATTCGTCAGTTACGGAGTCAATGTTTGGATGTTTTGGCTGAAATTGAGGCGCGGGTGGATTTTGAGGAGGATTTACCGCCGTTGGATGAGATGGCGGTGGCTAGGGATCTGGCGGCGGTGTTGCGGGAGATGGAGAGGATTGAGGCGACGGCGAGTCAGGGGGAGTTGTTACGGACGGGGTTGAAGGTGGCGATCGTCGGTCGCCCCAATGTGGGAAAATCCAGTTTGTTGAATGCTTGGAGTCGTAGCGATCGCGCGATTGTGACGGATTTACCGGGGACGA
The DNA here is from genome assembly GCA_900149785.2 of Phormidium lacuna HE10JO. Classification (GTDB taxonomy): domain Bacteria; phylum Cyanobacteriota; class Cyanobacteriia; order Cyanobacteriales; family Geitlerinemataceae; genus Sodalinema; species Sodalinema lacuna_A. Next base: position 126,890 of record FSSI02000009.1, read on the forward strand.
CGCGGGATGTGGTGGAGTCGCAGCTTGTTGTGGCGGGAATCCCGGTGCAAGTCTTGGATACGGCGGGGATTCGGGAGACGAGCGATCGCATTGAAAAAATCGGGGTGGAGCGATCGCGCCAGGCGTTGCAGGAGGCGGATTTGGTCTTGTTTGTCCTGGATGCGCTGTCGGGGTGGACGGCGGAGGATGAGGCGATTTATCAGCGGGTGTGCGATCGGCCGGTCATTACCATTCTTAATAAGTGCGATTTGGTGGCTCAACTACCGCAACTTCCCTATTGTACAGCTCCGGTTTGTACGGTGGCGGCGCAACAGGAGGGAATTGAGGGGTTGGAAGCGGCAATTTTAGAGAAGGCGAATGCGAAGGATGTGGAGATTAGCAATTTAGATTTTTGTATTAATCAACGTCAGGCGGCGGCGTTAACGCGGGCAAAGTTGGCGTTGCAACAGGTTCAGAATACGATTGAGGAGGGGTTACCGCTCGATTTTTGGACGATTGATTTACGGGATGGGATTCGCGCTTTGGGAGAAATTACGGGGGAGGAGATTACGGAGTCTGTTCTCGATCGCATTTTTAGCCGTTTTTGTATTGGCAAGTAGGGGCGAAAAATTTCCCCTCCTGGGAGGGGTTGGGGTGGGTTCCCCTCCTGGGAGGGGTTGGGGTGGGTTCCCCTCCTGGGAGGGGTTGGGGTGGGTTCCCCTCCTGGGAGGGGTTGGGGTGGGTTCCCCTACTGCAACGGATGTAATCTGTCATAATTTTTTCTTGTCACCCTGAATCCAAAAGCGGTGCGTTCCGGCAGTTTTTAGGGTGTTGGTCGAAGCCAAAAAGGGTTGCAAGCCGGGACGC
>FSSI02000024.1:0-73120 GCA_900149785.2 Phormidium lacuna HE10JO
GATTCCCCTGCATGGATTTGCCGCCATTCAAGGAGGCTATTTTTTAAGGGATTTGATTAGTTTCTATGGCGTCATCAGCTTAAGTCTATTAACCATTTATTTACTCGGAGCGTTGTATGCGATTAAAGGTGGCCAACAAACCCTAGTCTTCGGAGTCGCACTGGGCGGGCTATTTTGCAGTTCCTACCTGTCTACTTTGCAAACATTATTCCCACCCGGAAAGTTTGCTAAGCCCACATCTGAAGCAATTTGGTGGGGATTATCACTAGGCATGAAGCCGATCTACTGTCAAGCTTTTGTCATTGTTTCGCTTCTGGTCTTAAACAGTTATCTCTTCAAGGTAATCGAGCGATCCTATCAAAAACCCTACGCCACCCTACTCACGAAAAAGCAAAGCTACCAGTTAGGACTGATCGCTAACCTCTATGTCCTCGGCTTTTGGTTGAGTAGCCTTAGTCCAAACCAATCCTTCGTTAACGATAGCCAGGCCTTCAGTCTCTTAATGGCTCATGGCCTCTTCCTGCTACCGGTTTTTCTCACTCTAGCCTTAAGCCTATCCCCCAACCGTCAAAGTTTACAAGACTGGGCACGCTATCGTCAGACTCTAACCTCGGAACCTGGCCAGCCCCGCTATTCACTACGAGGGGACTTAATCTGGGGAGAGAAAAGTCCCTCTGTGGTGGCTCTAGGTATTCATATTCTGATGTCAATCATGACTTTAGCGGTGGCGATCGTCTTCTGGAATACCCAAGATGGAATCTGGGGCCAAGATGGAATCTGGGATAGCAACTGCAAATGGCTGGGTGTTCTGGGACTGTTTCTCTTAGGTGGCTGGCTTTGGATTTATGGCATTGCCATTCAATGGCTCTTCCTCAGCAAACTCAGTAAGCAGCGATGGGTGCTTCCTCTCGTGTTAGGGGCAATCATTGGCTTACCTTTTCTAGTCTTAATCGTTTTGGGTCATGATGGGGGCAGTTTTAGTTTTCTCCGTTTGTTTGTCTTTGGGACCAGTCCATTTCTGATGCTCTACGGCGATCTGCTCCCCATCGCCGTCAGTATCTTGTTGGGACAAACCCTCATCATTGTGATGAGTTTGAGACTGTTTACCAGACAACTCAAACGAGCGGGCCAGTCTGAGTTAAAACAACTCATCGACCGTCCCGCGATCGCCGCCAACCGTTCAACATCAGCAAGTCGCTAAAACTGAATCCCCACCCCACCCTGAATCGAGACCCCAGTGCGGTTAGTTTCTTCATAGGCATCGAAGGCAATAATGGCATTGCCAAATACCACCACGTTACTGTTGGCAAACGTGCGATCGATCCCCGGTTGTAAGACAAAACTGGTGGTGTTTCCCACTGGGGTATCTTCACTTCCCGTAAACGCCACGCCGGCCCCGATATAAGCATCAGTTTCCCAGTCAATGGGGATATCATAGGAAACTGTCGGCACAATGGCGATACCACTTCCGGCTAATACCTGAGTTCGTAGGGAAATGGGGACTTCTAACAGTCGATAGCGAACCGCGACCACTCCGGAAACATCGTTTCCTTCCTGTAATCCCAGACTTCCACCCACCCCAACATAACTTCCATAGGCCGCTTGAGCGATCGCGGCCTCACTCGATACCCCCAAACCCAACAGAGATAAACTTAAACCCGCCAATCCCAACACAGACCGTTGTTTGAGTCCTTTCATTACGCTTTTATCCTCACACCAAAACAAACACCCCCGAATTCTAGCAAATCGGGGGTTGACAAAACGGTTATGATTTTTCTTAATCTTTGTTTTTTGGAACTCAGTTCCAACTTAAAAGCCCGTGACGAGACTTGAACTCGTGACCTCACCCTTACCAAGGGTGTGCTCTACCGCTGAGCTACACGGGCAAATAGAATGGGCCGAGCTGGATTCGAACCAGCGTAGGCATAGCCAGTGGATTTACAGTCCACCCCCATTAACCACTCGGGCACCGACCCATGACTATTTTGTTTAATGTGTCGCGTTTGCGCTCACAGATTTATATCTTAGCACAAGCATCAGGAAATGCAACCCCCCTTTGTCAAAAAATCCGAAAAAACTTAAAAAAAGCTCTAACCGTGTTGAAATCCCCGCTCCGGGAGAGCTTCGGAGAGGGCTAGGGCATAAAGGGCGGGTCATCGGACGGTGGTGGCGGGTTGGGTCGCCGGGTTTTAGCTTGAGGAGGCGCGCTCGGCTTGGGCTGGCGGCGTTTTTTCACCTTAGCCGGTTTGGGCTTCTTACCAATCCCCCGTCCGATAAAGGCAATGTTGAGATAACACGTCGAGAGGATGATCCCCGTTAAGCCAAAGCGGGCGATGGACTTCCAAACCCCAAAACGGGACTGTTCTTTAGCACGACTGCTGCGATTTTGCACCCGTTCAACGAGACTGGCACGAAGTGATTGAATTTGTCGGTCAATGGCCTGGGGATTCTCGACAAACTCTTGAAATTGAGCCAGTTGCTCTTCTGTTAACGTTTCCTCACCAAGAAAGTCATTGAGAAGAACCTCGGGATCTGCATCGGCTTCGAGAATCCCGACATAAACCTGTTGTTGCTGTTGTAGTTGCAATTCGAGTTGTTCTAGGCTTGCGTCCGCCTCGCGATCAATGTTGGCGATCGCCTGTTGACTCGCAAGCACCGCCGCCAAAGCATGAGTGGGAATCAGAAGCACAAAGATGACCCCCAACAGTAGAGATAGACGAACCATCCGGGTTTTGGTGGTTTCAATCCAACGGTCAGTTTCGCTGGCGGTTCCAAGAACCACCTCGCACGCGATCGCCGCCAGCAATGCCGCCAGACCAAGTAACGGAATAATCCCTTGTTGAATCATTTGTGACGTCAAATTGAGCCACCAATTGGGACTGTTAAAGTTCGGCGGAATCATCAGTAAGATAAAGTTAAGAAGCGTCACCAGAATGAGAACCGTTCCAGCGAGTTTTAGCCCCCTTGAAGCTAGAGCTAGACTTGTTTTAGAGTCTTTGGATATCATAATTTCTCGTCTGTCCGTCAAGTTTTACTGAATTAGAAGCATAAGCCGTCATTTAGAACCGGTAATTCAGCGATCGCACCCCAAGATCAGAGCCACTTTACAAAAACTCTATACAATTGGGGGTGATCTTCATCATATCTTTACAAGAAATCCCTTGGACCCCAGGGGTGACCAAGGTTAAGATGGACATAGCCCCAATCTTAGTATTGATTTTACCTGTTCTGACGGGTTCACCCAACCCCGGAGTCATTGGCTAAAGATACACAGATTTTCACGGGCTAACCTCAAGATAACTTCGGTAAAAGACCCATGAGCGTGAGTACAAAAATCATGAAAAGAAAACTAGCGATTATTGCTTCAGGTATCGTGGTCGGGGTTGGGGCGATCGCCGTGGCCCCCATTCAGGCCCTGCCCATCTTCGGGACTGAGAGCGACCATGAACTCTCCGATATCACCGATGGAACAGTCGGCACAAGTGATGAGCAAAAAAACACTCTCACAATGCTCAGCTTTAACCTAGGACTGTCCTTTGACGGCAGTGACCTTCTCAACAACCCTGACGAGATGACACGACTCTATGACGGCGACTCCGTCGACCCCAATAGCCCGCCCGAACCGGGGATGATGACCTACAGCAAAGATGGCTGTTCCGTTGATGCCGGCTGTGCCTTGAAAGCCATTGGCTTGGTCAATACCCTCAAATGTGCCGCATCTGGGGAAGATCTAGAAGCTTGGGCCACCTGTTTACAAGACACCGATTACGATGCCTATATGGCGGCGACGGCCTGCACTTGGGGATCTTGCCCAGGCTTTGCCCTCGCTGAAGACGGGATTTATGCTTGTAGCGAACCCAGCGGACTCAACGTTCTGGCGGCTCTAAACTAGGGTATTCAGGCGAATACTGTCATAGCCGTCTTCCGAGGCTCAAGGACGATCGCCCCAAAGCCAGGCCGTCCCCTGCGATCGAGACCCTGTCCACGGCTATCCTAATCTGACTTCCCTAATTGGTGAATCGGCCAAGTTCCTCTTCTCCCCGAGAAGAGGTATTTTTTTGGGAGTTTGCGGTAGGTTGGAGAGTGATAGAGATAGCAAACCGACTCCCCAGACCCGATGACCAACCCCTTTAGACAGCCGATTCAGGACTTTTACGACGCATCCACCGAACTCTGGGAAGAGGTCTGGGGCGACCATTTACATCATGGCTACTACGGCGATCGCAACCCCCGAACCCTCGACCGACGACAGGCCCAAGTTGACCTCATCGATCGCCTCGTGGACTGGCTAGAAGACTCAGGAAACGCCCTTCCCCTCAGTGACCAAAGTCAAATTCTCGATGTCGGCTGCGGAGTCGGCGGAAGTAGTCTGCATCTGTGGCAGAAATTCCACTGTCGGGCCACGGGAATCACCCTCAGTCCCGTCCAGGCCCGCCGGGCCACCGAGCGATCGCAACAAGCCGGGGCCAACGGGTCTTTAGGCTTCTTAGTGGCCGACGCCTTGGCGGTTCCCTTCGCCGACGCCAGTTTTGATTGGATTTGGTCCCTCGAAAGCGGCGAACATATGCCCGACAAAACCCGCTTTTTAGCCGAATGTTATCGCCTCCTCAAACCCGGTGGAACCCTGATGTTAGCCACCTGGTGTCATCGTCCCCTCGACTCGGGTCGGTTATCGGCGGCGGAAGTCGATCACCTGTCGCAACTCTATCAGATCTATCATTTACCCTATGTTATTTCTCTACCGGACTATGAGGCGATCGCCGACGGGATAGGATTTGAACATCTGCAAACAGAGGATTGGTCCGCCGCTGTGGCCCCATTTTGGGATGTCGTCTTGGAGTCGGCCTTAGATCCCAAAGTGATGTTAGGGGTTCTCTTGTCCGGTTGGGAAACCATCCAGGGGGCCTTTGCCATTAACCTAATGCGAGAGGGCTATAAGACCGGCTTAATTCGCTATGGGGTTCTCTCAGGACGGAAGCCCGAGTAACGACACCGCCCCAACCCTGACAGGACAGGCGTTTTCGGTTGTATCACCCGATTCGATCAATCTAAACCTAGAGGAGTTATGGAGTCGCGATCGCAGCCCATCACCGCATCACTCAGCCAACACTTATCCGCCCTCTGGCGGTTCAGTCGCCCCCATACCATTATCGGCACCACCCTCAGCGTCTGGGCCTTATTTGCCATCGCCCAGGGGGGAGATTGGCCCACCGCCACCGACTGGCGATCGCTACTGGGGGCTTGGTTGGCCTGTTTAGGCGGAAACCTCTATATTGTCGGCTTAAATCAACTCGAAGATATCGAGATTGATCGCATCAACAAACCCCAACTCCCCCTAGCCTCCGGGGAGTTTAGCCCTCGTCAGGGCCAATGGATTGTGGCCCTCTCCGGTTTGGCGGCGATCGCCTTAGCGGCCCTGCAAGGCCCCTGGCTACTCGCAACCGTCGCCGTCAGTCTCCTGATTGGAACCGCCTATTCCCTGCCCCCTATCCGCCTCAAACGCTTTCCCTTTTGGGCGTCATTTTGCATTTTTACCGTCCGAGGGGTCATCGTTAATTTAGGGCTGTTCCTGCACTTCCAAGGGGGCTTTCCTGTCATTCCTGAAGTCTGGGCCTTAACCCTATTTGTCCTGGTTTTCACCTTTGCCATTGCCATCTTCAAAGATATCCCCGATCTCGAAGGGGATAAACGCTATCAAATTAGCACGCTTACCCTTCGCCTCGGGGCCGCCGCCGTGGCCCGCTTAGCCCTCATCACGATTTCTATCTGTGATCTATTTATGATTGTGGCGGGATTTACCATCCTCGAAGCGATGAATGGAACCGTTTTGGCTATCATTCATTTACTACTTTTAACCCTACTCTGGGTTCGTCGTCGCAGTCTGGATTTGAGCGATCGCACCTCTATTGCGGCTTTCTATCAATTCATCTGGAAACTCTTTTTCCTCGAATATCTAATTTTCCCCATCACTTATATTGCCGTCAATCGTTAATTCATCTCAATTTATAAACCGCCAAATTAGTCATCAATTTAGAGTTAAAACGATTTAAGTTCAACCCGAACTAGAACAGCGGTAACATTATCCCGTCCATTTTCTTGATTCGCCAAATCAATCAATTCCTGGGGTGCAAAATTGAGATTGGTGGATACCGCCAAATAGGGTTTAAGATGGGTTTTCCAATGGAGTTCCACCAAACTGCGATCGGTCAGACCATCGGACGCTAAAAGAAAGAGAGTATTTTCCAAAATCGGCAAAAAGCGGACATCCGGGCGAACCGACTCACGGGGGCCAAGGGCCTGAGTCAGTTGATAGGCTTGAGGTGTTTGATAGGCGACCGTAGGATCGACCCCTTGGGCGATCGATTGTTGTCCCAACTCATGATCGCGAGTTAACAACTCCAACCCGCCAGACACCGTCAAGCGATAGAGACGCGAATCTCCCACATGGGCGATCGCAGCCCGATTATTATCCACCAGTAACATCACCAGCGTCGTTCCCATGCGGCGATTTCCCCGGCGGCCTTGATCTTGATTGAGATCATAAATCGCCGTATTCGCCGCCGCGATGGCCTCATTAATCCGCCATTGTTCCGGGAAATCCTCATCCCAATAGGGGAGAATGCGATCGGCTACCGTTTCGACGGCGATCGCACTCGCCACATCGCCTCCCTCATGACCCCCCATTCCATCACAGAGAACATACAGGCCTCGGGCCGATTCCGTCCGCGAAGTGGGCGTTTCCCGTTGATGTTGCCGTAACCACAACAAAAACGTATCCTCATTGTGACGGCGTTGGCGGCCAATATCCGTTTGGCCCGCATGAGTGAGTTGAACCGTAGGGATAATCGGGGCCGTAATCGTGAAATCTTCCTCCTGAAAATTCCAGCCGGTGGGATCGTCATCCTCCTCCTCATCCGTCTGCGAGTCAGGTTGTAGAGAATCTAAAATTTGGTCCAGATGCGATCGCAACCGTTGCGGCGAGGAAATCTGTCCCTGCTGTAGCCGTTGAATCAATTCCGCAATATCTGGGTGAGGAGACATCTGAGAAAAGCGAAATAACTGACTCCAAGTGTCCCCCAACTGGGTCAACGACACCGACTGATCCGACGTTTCCAAATAGAGTCGTTGCAAACACAACAGATCCTCACCGTCAAGACGTAAATTATCCAAGCGAACCAAACTCGGACGGCCCGCCAACTCCGTCAGCAACATCCACAAATCCGTCATCTGATACATCCAATGGAGATGTTGAAGGGCCACCTCCTGACGTTTCGACGACTCGTTCATCGTCCAGGCTTCAATCAACGGCGACAACGATGAACGGTCTTCCAACAAAACAATCGCATAGTCCTCATCCTCCCACGCATCATGGAGACGAGGGAGGGCTGAGTTTGTCGCACAATAGGGGTGAATATAGGGTTCGGCGACATCGGGAAGCGATCGCATCAACGCTGTCTCCGTAGCCCGATAATAGGGAGACTCCGTCGGCGTTTGGTCTAACACCTGAACCTCAATATCCCCCCAATCATTCAAGACCGGATGTTTAAGAGGACGATAGCGACGCTGGGGGTCAAGATAGCCCGGAAGCGTCATCCCGCCACGGTCGGCTTTAGGGATGAGGATAGCAAACCAAATCATGAGGATTCAGGGTGTTGATCGCGACGAAGACGACTGTTCCCTACTATCTTCCCTCACTTGTTGAATTTCCAGGGGAGTTAACTCCCGCCATTGTCCCGGTTCTAACCCCTCAAGCGTTAACCTGAGACTGCGAACCCGAACCAATCGCAGCGTGGGAAAGCCCACAGCGGCGGTCATACGGCGAACTTGGCGGTTGCGTCCCTCCGTTAAGGTCATCTCCAGCCAGTCCGTGGGAACAGTTTTACGATAACGAATTGGCGGATTGCGTGGAGGAAGTGGGGGCGGAGACTCCAGACGACGAACCTGGGCCGGACGAGTCTGATAACCGCGAATGTTGACCCCTCGCCGCAGGGCCGCTAAGGCCGCCTCATCAGGAGTGCGTTCTACTTGAACCCAGTAGGTACGCGGTTTAGCAAATTTTGGGTCCGTCAGACGATGTTTCAGCGGCCCATCATTCGTCAACAACAGCAGTCCTTCACTATCACGATCCAAACGACCCACAGAATAGACCCCAGGAACTGGGATATAGTCCTTTAACGTCCTGCGAGGTGTCTGGCTGTCGTCGGTAAACTGACACAGCACGTCGTAGGGCTTGTAAAAGAGAATATAGCGATATTGAGGTTTCACGTTAAAAGGGGACACCCGGATTCGAACCGGGGAATGGAAGATTTGCAGTCTTCTGCCTTACCGCTTGGCCATGTCCCCATGTCTCTAGCTTTGCCATCCTAACATATCCTCGGTCAACAATGGGAGATTTTTTGAGAAATTGTGGCTAACTGCGATCGCAACTCCCCAGATAACCAAGTCTCAAACTGAGGATACACCGGCAACCGGGGGCGTAACTGCCAACCGGCCGGTTCCAGAATCGCCTGTAGACGCTGATGTTGCCAATGGGGATAATCCGGGTTCACTTCATCACGGGGACTAATTCCCCCCAAATCCCGCGCCCCCGCCGCCAGACAGTCCAAGAGAATCTCAGGCGTTTCCAACAAATTGGGCGGAATTTGCAGCGTCACCGAAGCCGGCAACATCTCTCGGGCCAAGGCCACCACCTCAGGAAGTCGGCCTAACTCAAAGTGGTCTATGTCAGACTCTTGCCGTTGTCCCAAACGATGAGGTTGCAAAATCACCTCTTGCAGATGACCCCAGCGATGCTGAATCCGGGCAATCTCCGAGAGGCTATCACGCCAATCCCCCGGAGTTTCCCCAATTCCCAACAACAATCCCGTTGTAAAGGGTATCCTCAGCTTTCCGGCCAGTTCCAACTGTAAAATGCGCTGTTTGGGTTGTTTACTCGGGGCGTGACGGTGAACGGTATCTAGCAATTTAGGGGTCACCTGTTCCAACATCAACCCCATAGAGAGATTCACCGTTTTCAGACGGGCCATTTCCGCCTCACTCAAGGGACCGACATTGGTATGAGGCAAGAATCCCATTGATAGGGCCAGTTGGCAAAGGTCAAAAATGCGTTGAAACCAAGGTTGACGGCGAGGATGATGGGGATGGACTTCTCCGCTGAGAATCAAAATTTCCGTCACTCTCTGGCCCGACATCTGCCGCAGGGACTGCAAAATCTCCTCTCCCTGGGCTAAACTCATCCAGTCATCGTCCCCCGGTTCCCGACGAAAGTTGCAATACTCACAGCGATTGAAACATTCATAGGTCGGAACAATCGTATAGGCCGGACTATAGGTGACGGTCTTCACAACTGCCAATTTCTCCTTATTGTTGTCGATGATGGTCCCCGAGGCGGTGCGTTCCGGCAGCTTACAACTTGTCGGTCAACGTTCAAACGGGTTGCAAGCCGGAACACACCCTACCCCTGTTCCCTGTTCCCTGTTCCCTGTTCCCTTCTCCCCCCTATTCCCTCTCGCAAAGCCGAAACCCCGCAAACAGTTCCCGAACTTGGGGAAAATACCAATTGCGAAAACTGTTACGCAGGGTCCAAGGGCGAGTCGTCCAACTTCCCCCTCGTAAGACATAATGTTGGTCATCAAAATAGGTTTGGGAATAGCCGGTATAGGGAAACGACCGAAACCCCGAATAACCGGCAAAGGGAGTTGAGGTCCATTCCCAGACGTTGCCTAGCATATCGGCGACGCCCCAAGGACTGCAATGGTCGGGATAGGCATGAACGGGAGTCGTTCCCCCGAGTTGGCGATGATGATTGCAATGATGAGATTGGGGTGGTTCGGTTCCCCAAGGATAGGGTTGACGGCGATGTTGCTGAGGGTTCCAGCTTGCGGCCTTTTCCCATTCTGCCTCGCTGGGGAGTCGTTTGCCGACAAAATTGGCGTAGGCGTTGGCTTCATACCAACTTACGCCACAGACGGGATGATGGTCGAAGTGGGATGCTTCAGTTTGGGATACCTGTTGCGGCCAATAGAGGGGTTCCTGGATATTCTGCTGGCGGATAAACTGCCAACCGGCGGCCGACCAATAATCGGGATTGTTGTACCCTCCCGCTTCGATGAAGCGACGGTATTGGCCACAGGTGACGGGATAGCGGTCAATTTGATAACCGTCGAGATGTTGGAGAAACGCCGGTTGTTCATTGTCGATCGCATTAGCGTCACTATTGCCCTGTAGAAACGTTCCGGCGGGGATTTTAATACTTTTGAAGTCAGGAGCGCTAGAGGCGGCCGGATGGGCTACGTAGAGGGGCTTATGATGATAGTTACGGCGATGTAGGGCTTCGACGATCGCCATCGTCTCACTATGTTGACTCTCATGTTGCAGGATGAACCACCAGAGGCGGGCCTGTTGCGAGAGAGGGGCGCGGGGTAGGTAGTCCAAAACTCGCTGGCGAACTTGTTGCAGGGCCTCACAGGTCTCTGTCAGGCTGGGGAGTTGTTCTCGCTGCTGTTTGGGCAGGCCATCGGCGGCATAGAGGCGATGGGTTTGGGGCTGGTGGGGGGCCTGGCCGGCACAATGACGTAATAACCAAAGTTCTTCGGTAAAGCCAATATGACCCAAATGCCAACCAATGGGGCTAAAGTCAGGATGGGCTTGTTGGTAATAGAGGCGATCGCCTAGGTTTTGGACTTGGTTCAGGGTGGCCTGACGACACTCGATGAGGGCTTGTCGTAAGACCTCGGTGTTGGAAAACTCGGAAGGAACTGACATTAGGGGTTTACAAGAATCCAGTCTGGTGATTCGGTCTGATTAGCCGTTGGATTAGCCGTTGGATTAGCCGTTGTATCGGCCGTTGTATCGGCTGTCATCGTCAAATTTAAGATACTGCCTGAGGGAAAGGCTTGCCAGTTTCCGGGAAAAATGGGTTCTGAGGCGATGAGATGTTGGTCGTTTTGGGCCAGGTAATAGAGACTGGGGGCTTCGGTGTTGACGGCGAAGCGACAGGCGATGAGGTGTTGGCCATCGCTGAGGATGAGGTTGGCGGAGAGTTTGCTGTTATGGGCGATCGCCAAGGCGTGAAAGTCTTGCAGGGCGGTTTTGAGGGTTTCCTGGAGGGACGGTTGAGGCTGATCGTGGTGTAACTGCATCAGATAGGCAAATAGATGTTCTGAGTCAGTACTGCCGTTGATGAGTTCGTAATAGGGGCTACGGAGGCGATCGCGCAAGGGACGATAGAGGCAATCACGAAACTTAGGAATCGCCCCGTTATGAATAAACGACCAGTTGTGATAGGTAAACGGCTGACAGTTACTGAGGTCTAAGGCCTGTCCAGGGGTGGCACTACGAACATAGGCCAGGATACAGTCGGAGTGAATATAACGGCTGAGGGAGGGCAGGTTAATGTCACTCCAGATGGGCAAAATGCTTTTGTAGGTGAAGGCTTGAGATTGTCGGCGGCGATCGTACCAGCCCAGGCCATAGCCATCGGCGTTCAGCAACCCCGCTGTCATTTCCTGGGGCTGATAACTTTGAACCACCAAGGAATGGGGCGGTTGACAGAGAATAGAATCTAGGGAAATTGGGGAACCGAGATAAGCAAGAAGTCGACACATGGGGGGAAGGGAACGGGGAACGGGGAACAGGGAACAGGGGTAGGGTGTGTTCCGGCTTGCAACCCGTTTGGGCCTTCACCGACAAGTTGTAAGCTGCCGGAACGCACCGCCTCTCGGGGACTTGCAACCTATTGACTATTTAACGTGTTTAAGAGGGCTTGTAGTTTGAGTTGAATTTCGGCCAACTCTTTGGCTGGATCCGACCCCGCGACAATGCCGGCCCCCGCGTAGAGGCGGGCGCGATCGCCGTTGATGAGGGCCGAACGAATCCCAACAATAAACTCACTGTCTCCTTGCCCATTCACCCAGCCGAGAGGGGCGGCGTAGAGTTGGCGATCGAGGGCTTCCCAGTCGCGAATGGCCTGACAGGCGGATTGACAGGGAACTCCGGCCACCGCCGGGGTGGGATGGAGTTGGGCGAGAACATCGAGAGGATGAACTGAGTCGGGTAGACTGGCGCGAACGGGAGTCCAGAGATGTTGGATATTGGACAGTTGCAGCAGACGAATGGGAGGGACAGGATGGAGGGACAGGCCTAACTGTTGCAGTTTTTGCTCGATGAAGTGTAACACAACGCGATGTTCATGGCGTTCTTTGGGACTCGACAGGAGATGATTGGCCAATTGGGCATCGGTTGAGGCGGTTTCACCTCGCGGGGCTGAACCGGCTAGGGCGTCGGCGATGAGTTGGCGATCGCGGCTACCCAGAAGACGTTCGGGGCTGGCCCCAATGAAGTATTGACCGTTCCCATTGCCCACGGCGAAGCTGTAACAGTCGGGATACCGATGTCGTAGTTGGGCCAGGGCCGTGGTGAGGTGGAAGGGGGAACGGGCCTGTAAGTCGATGGCGTGGGAGAGAACCACTTTTTGCAGATGGTTGGCCGCGATCGCCTCTAAGGCCCGTTGAACGTTGGTTTGGAATTGTTGGATATCCCGCCAATCGCAATAAACGGGTTGGGGAATGACCTGAGGATCGCGGCTGAGGGGCCGTGAGGGCAGCGATCGCAACTGTTGTAGGGTTTGCCAGGTTTGTTGACTCAAACGGGCTAGATCGCTGTTATGGGTCAGGGGTAGGTTACAGGTGGCGAGGGTTTGCCCCTGTTGATGACTCAGTTGCCATTGGGGCAAAAAGGCACTGGCGGCGGGAAATAGGCGATTGGCGCCGTCGTCGAAGAAGCTGAAACTACAGAAGATTTGTAATCCTGGGGAATGGCCTAAACGGGGGTTGATGAGGGTGGCGTTTTCCTGACAGTCATCCACAAAGGCTTGGATGGTTTGGAACCGCTGTGGCCCGTTGGCGATGGCTTGACAGCAACTCCCCCAGGCGGCGATCGCCTGCTGTTGACTGGGGTTTTCTAAGTAAAATGAGGGCTGATCGCAACGATGATGCTGATCGAAGGCGATGAGGGGGTCCAGATCCGGCAGGATGATTCGTAGACTTAGCCAATGCGATCGTGCTGTTTTCGCTAATTTTTGCTGCCAATTGAAAAGAAATCTCTCAATATCTTGACAATTTTTAAAGCACTGTGTCGGACTAGGTTGAACGACCATGAACGAGCGTAATGTAAAGATGTATTAAGAGTTAGGTTGCCAGCGTCTCGGTTCCCTCAAACCCCGACGAGAGTTCCGGTGATCACTCAAACCGCTACCCAATGCGGGAATCACAGGACGCCTCTCTCGGCGCTGACCTCTCCCGACTACTAAGCTACCATCGATGCTGGGGTGCTGTCCTTGGTCGTGGGGGGGGAAGGTTCGGCAGGTTTTGTCTGAAGCGATCGCCTCACTTGTAAAATACCTCTAAAAGACAACATCAGATTTTAACACTTACCTCGATTCCTGAAACCTTAGATCAAAACGAACGAATGACCACCTTATCTCCATCTCCCACTCCCTTCAAAATTTGGTTTGCGGCGATCAAACCGCCCATGTACACTGTTGCCATTATTCCCATTTGGGTGGGCACTGCTGTCGCCGTTGCTGAACAACAAACCTTAAATCTGCGTATCTTTGCCACGTTTTTAATAGCAGCCATTTTGATTATTGCCTGGCTAAATCTCAGCAATGATGTCTTTGACTCAGAAACAGGAATTGACAAAAACAAAGTCCATTCTCTGGTGAACCTTACGGGAAACAAATCCCTTATTTTTAGTCTAGCCAACCTCTGTCTGCTATTCGGGTTAAGTGGTATTGTGGCGATCGCCATCTGGCAACAAGACATGACCCTTGTGACCCTAATCCTCGGCTGTTGCGCCCTCGGCTATAGTTACCAGGGGCCACCCTTTCGTCTCGGCTACCAAGGACTCGGCGAACCCATTTGCTTTCTCACCTTTGGCCCCATGGCCCTCGCCGCCGCCTACTACAGTCAAACCCACTCCTGGCAAGGCTTATTTCATAATCCCTTGCCTTTTCTCATTACCTCTAGTTTTATCGGTTTGAGTACCAGCATTATTCTCTTTTGTTCCCACTTTCACCAAGTCGACGACGACCTGGCCGCCGGGAAGCGATCGCCCATTGTCCGCCTAGGAACCCAACGAGGGGCAACCGTTTTAAATTATGTCACGGGTCTGATGTTTGTTGGTTTGGCGATCGCGGTTAGTCTCGGCTACCTCTCAACCTGGGTTCTTCTAACCTTTCTCAGCCTCCCCATTGCCATCCAACTCTGTCGCCATGTCCAACGTCATCACAACCAACCCCAACAGGTCAGTAACTGCAAATTCATCGCCGTCAATCTACATTTTCTCAGCGGTCTTTTCCTCGGCCTCGGCCTAACCCTTTGATTCATACCCCCCCACCTATTGCCTATTGCCTATTGCCTATTGCCTATTGCCTATTGCCTCTTGCCTCTTGCCCCTTTCCCCCTCCCCCATGTACCGCCTCCACCTCTACCCCTATGAACGCCCCTTCCGTCAACCCCTGCAAACCCATCATGGTCTTTGGACGCGACGGCGGGGGATTCTCCTGCAACTAGCCGATGCCCAAACCCATCGCCAACAGCGGCAAGGCTGGGGTGAGATTGCCCCTCTACCGGAATTTGGATCAGAATCCCTAGAAGCGGCCCTCGACCTATGTCAAGGCTTTCAGGGCTATCTCACAGATAGCGATATTCTCAACCTACGCGATCGCTATCCGGCCTGTCAGTTCGCCTTAGAATCGGCCCGAGAAGCCCTCGAAAATCCATCGAATGCCCCACCACCGCCACGACCTCACTGTCATCTCCTCCCCACCGGGGAAGCCGCCTTACACCAACTCGAAACGACTCCTCGCGACCATTGGGGACCCTCACCTAGCTTCAAATGGAAAATTGCCGTCACGGACATTGACCAGGAACAGCATTGGTTTCGGCAACTTCTCTCCCGACTCCCCGCCGCCAGCCGCTTACGACTCGATGCGAATGGAGGTTTAACCTGGGATGAAGCCCAACAGTGGTTAGCCGCCTGTGAGGGACAACCCATTGAATATCTCGAACAACCCTTACCCGTGACGAACCGAGAGGGATTACTGGCCCTACAGCGTCAGGGACTCGTCACCATCGCCCTGGATGAATCTGTGGCCAATCTCTCGGATTTACAGGACTGGTTAACTCAAGGATGGTCTGGGGTTGTTGTGATCAAAGCGGCGATTATTGGGTCACCGCGACGTTTACGCCAACTTTGTCGACAATTTCAGCCGGATCTGGTCTTTTCGTCGGTGTTTGAGACCGCCGTGGGTCGCCAGGCGGCCCTCCGTCTAGCGGCTGACTTACAACAAAAACCCCGCGCCTTAGGGTTCGGCGTGGGGTCTTGGTTTCAGGAGACGGACGAGGCTTTTGTGGAAAATCACTTAGCCATGAATTGACCGGGAGGGCGACTATCATGGTACGCCCCTAAGTTGTTTCTGTTGTCTATTGCCTGTTGCCTGTTGCCTGTTGCCTTCTTTAACGCCCCACAGGTGGTAAACGACGTTCGGGAGGAATGACCGGCCCGGACGGGACGTTTTCTCCCGTTAAGACAAAATTGCGAATTAACCGCGCGGCGGCCCGTTGCGCGAGACTACTAACGATTTCTTGTCCCATTTGTTGGGTTTCGGGTTTCGCCAGGAGTCCAGGGACTAGGCGGACAAACTTCATCGGGTCAAATCCTGGGGTATCTTGCACAATTGCCCAGATACGTTTGATATGGTCTAGGTTTTGCCGATCTTGGTCGGACATGGGTTGAGGTTTGGGGCGGTTTCGGGTACCTTTACCATTATTTTTACCGTTGTTCAAACCGAGCCAGTCACTGAGGGCCGCATTGGTGTTTTGTACGGCATCGATTGAGAGAAGATCGGCATTTTTGACGATTTCATCGACGAGGCGATCGCGGATTCCTTCTCCTCGTTCAGAAAATAGGAACTCTAGGGCCTGATTTAAGGCATTCGCCAAATCATAATCTTCACTCCCTTTAGCATTTTTAAGGAGATTTTCTAAGCGATTCCAGCGGAAGCGATCGTCTTTAAAAAGTAGCTCCTGCAAGGAATTGCGTAGTTCAGGAGACGGGTCAGTTAAGAGCCGTTTGGCGACATAGGGATAGGCTTTACTTAATACCTTAAACTCTGGATCAACATTGATGGCAATGCCTTCTAAGGTGACTAATGAGCGAATGATTAGGGCATAATAGGCGGGAACTTTAAAGGGATATTCATACATCAACTCTGAGAGTTTGTCGGTAATACTCTTAAAGTTGAGTTCAGCAACACTCGCACCTAATGCATTATTAAATACCTCTGATAAAGCAGGGATGATGGGGGTTAAATCGGTGTCTTCTGAGAGAAATTCCAGTTTGATATAATCCTTGGCTAAGCCCTCAAAATCACGGTTAACGAGATGGACAACCGCTTCGATGAGGCCGTAGCGTTGATAGGATTTGACCTCGCTCATCATGCCGAAGTCGAGATAGGCTAACTTGCCGTCATCCATGGCTAATAAGTTCCCTGGATGGGGATCGGCATGGAAAAAGCCATGTTCGAGGAGTTGGCGTAGGGAGCATTGCACCCCAACTTCGATCAAGTAGCGAGCGTCGATTCCTTTGGCGGCGATCGCCTCTAAATTCGTCAGTTTGGTTCCAGAAATCCACTCCATCGTCAACACCCGACGACGAGTGTATTTCTCATAAATTCGAGGGACGTAAATATCCCGCAAATGACCATAGAGACTGGCAAAACGTTCAGCGTTTTGGGCTTCATGACTATAGTCCATCTCCTCGAAAATACGGGCAGCAAATTCATCGAGAATCGCTACTAAATCACTGCGTAGCCGTTTGACGCGTTTCTGCACCCAGATGGCCAAACTACGCAACAAATACAGATCCAGGGCAACTCGTTCGAGGAGATCGGGCCGTTGGACTTTCACGGCCACCGCTTCGCCGGTTTTCAGTTTCCCTTTATACACCTGTCCCAAGGACGCCGCCGCCACGGGATTGTCCGAGAGTTCCCCGTAGATCTCTGCGGGTGAAGCCCCGAGTTCTTCTTCAATGAAGCGGAACGCCACCTCGTTGGGGAAGGGAGGAAGTTGATCCTGGAGACGGCTGAGTTCTTCGAGGTAGAGGGGGGGAACTAAATCGGGACGAGTCGAGAGTGCTTGACCAATTTTGATATAGGCGGGTCCGAGTTTCGTCAAAATTTCCCGCATTTTTACGGCCCGCCGCCGTTGATTTTTCTCAACTGAGCCGGTGCGGCGATCCCACCAGAGACTCAGGAAAAAGCTCAGAAAGGGGAAAACAATGTCAAATAGCCGCCCCGCAACATGCCAAAACCGACCCCGATAGCGAGCGGCGACCATCTCGGGGTCATAGCGGAGTCCTTTACCATCGTCATCAAAATCTCCCTCAAGTACGGGATCGCTGAGGTCAGAGTCTAGATCCCAATCTGAGGAGGTTTGGGGCGGGGAAATGGTTTTGACATCCATAAATTGCCTTCTGTGTGAGAGTCCTTCACAGATTGTAACAATTTATGGAGAAGGGGAGGCAAACCGGAAAACCGTATCAGCCTTCTCGCCTTGGTGTCAGTGAACGCGAATCCCCAGAAATACGTCATAGAGGAAGCTAAAAAAGCTTTTCCCTTCATGGAAAATCCCCAAGGACTGTTCACAGCCTTTTTCATCTAACAGGGGTTTGGTGGCGTAATAGGCCCCTTGGTAGCCATACCAGGGGACTGAGGGCCAGAGGTGATGAATCAGGTGATAGTTTTGTCCCAAAATGAGAATATTGAGTAGGGGACTCGGGTAAACGCGGGCATTGAGCCAGCGATCGCGCTCCTGAAAGGGACGATGGGGCAAATAGTCAAAGAATAAGCCCAATGCTAACCCAACCACCAACGCCGCTGAGAACCAGTAGTTGAGGATATAGCCCACAAAGCCGAACTGAATGGAGACTCCCACCACAGCCATCAGGAATACGCGACTGAGGAACCATTCGAGGAGTTCGTTATTACGCCAGAGTCGGCGTTTGAAGAAGAAAATCTCGTGATAGAAAAATCGCGCCGCAATCATCCAAAGGGGGCCACCTGTGGAGACAAAATGATCGGGGTCGTTTTCAGGATCATTGACATTGGCGTGATGCTGCATATGAACTCGTGTAAACACTGGAAAGGCGAAGCCCAGCATCAGGGCGCTACTATGGCCGAGGACGGCGTTGGCCAGTTTGTTGCGATGGGCCACATGATGAGAGGCATCATGAATGACCGTACCTGCCATATGGAGGGCGCAGACATTCATTAGGAAACAACACCAATGGGGGATCTCCCAAATCCAATAGCCACACACTGACAGAACGACCAAGCCTGTTGCACCCAACATCAGCAGTACGGTGGGATTGAGTAATGCTGCCGGTGGACCGAGAAATTCCTTGGGAACCGTCGTGATAGGCTTTGGATCTGAAGCAATTGCAGTCATATGCTTCTTTATAGATAATGATTGCGGAATGTTAACCTTCCGATGGTAACAGGGAAAGATGAATTTTTGTCAAGCAGGGCACAGTTGTGAGGAGATTGGCGGCTGGCGCAACTTTTCCCTGGCCCCGAGCGTCTGAACTCCATAGGACCCATTCGGGATCCCGAAGTCGCTGTGTGGTCTGTGTTCAACTCAAGACTCCAGGTGGGAGGAGATCGGCCACCAGGTTCTTCGCTGAAATTGCATGATTTGATAACATTCACGGCTAATTTTCTATGCTATTTAACCTCTCCTGGTTTTCATCTCCCCGCAGCTTGGCCCTCGCCACAGTCGTTGGGTTGAGCGTGGCTGTCCCTAGCGCGATGGCCCAACTCCCGGAACTCCCCGAAGATGACCGCCGCCAATCTGAGCCGACTGATCCCGTCTCTGAGGATGTACGCTTCTCCTGTGAGAACGTGAATGGGGACTATACGGTGATGTATCATCCTCAGGGTCAAGGGGGGCAACAGTATGCTTGGGCCACACCCACGGCGTTAGGTGGAGGCTGGACTCCTGAACGTCGTTGCAACGAAATTAGCCGTCGTCTGGAATCGTATCGTCCGGATGGCTTGTTGGAGTTAGGAACTAACGTTGAAAATGGTTATGACGTGATTTGTGTGACCACTCAGGCGAATACTAGTTGTCGCATTGTCCTGACGGTTCCTCCGGGACAAGATCCCCGACAAACTCGTGATTTAGTGTTTGAGAACATTGTTTTGGCCGATTCAGGTACGGCGACTGATGGGGTAACCGCGTTAACGGGAAGTGATGGGGCTGAAATTGTCGAGGGCCTATTGGGAATTGAGCTTCCTGAAGGCCTCGGGGGTCGTCGGTCTTCGCAATCAAGCCGCCAAGGTACGTCCTCGGATTGGATTGATTTGCGTCCCTTCCTAGCCCCGACCGATGGGGGAACCGGCGGACAATTACAAAACCTGCAACGGTCTTCGCCGACGGCTTCCCCGGACAATCCTCAACTCGATCCCAACCGGTTTTAAGACGGTGGTGAGGGGGATGAGAAACACAATAGCTCTGAGTGGCCGAGGTGCGCGAGGGGGAGATAAGAGTCACCATCCCATTCACCAAAGAGGCTGAGGGGTCGGCCGCCACTGAGGGCCATCAGTTGCCAGCCTTGTTGGAAGTCTGGGGAGATGGGTAGAGATTGACCGCTACGGTCTCGCAGTTGGGTTCCAGCGTTGAGGGGCAGAATTTGACTGAGACTGAGGGGGATGCGATCGCACCAAGGGGCAATGGCGAGGGCTTCAGCATAGGCGTTGAGGCCCTGTTTGATGTTGGGATAGCCTGGCAGGTGAACGGGCGGGGTTAAGAGGGCTTGGGGAGCCTTGAGGATAGCCCGTTGGGGGTAGGCGGCATCGTAGAAGACCAGTTCGGCGGCCCAAGTGCTACCTGGGGAGAGGTCTTTGGGGAGAGATTGGCGATGGTGGACATAGTCGAGCAGGAGTGCGAATCGGTGTTGCTGCAATCCCCAGAGCCAGGTGCGTTGCCGTTTCAGGGTGGTGGCGCCGGTGGCTTCTTGGCCCTGGACTTGGCCCAAGACTAGCCAATGATCCCAGAGTCCCGGACGTTGCTGAAGGTCGGCTTTTCTTTGGGTCCACCCCAGTTGCGATCGCACGTCGTTGCGCAAAGACTCGGGCAGAGATTGACGTTGTTGATAGCCTTCGAGTAAAAGCCAAAGTTCCCCGAGTTCCTCGAAAAACTTGGGTGGGAAGTTGTCGCTGGCTAGTTGGGCCAGCGATCGCAGTCGTCGGGCGAGGCCCGGTGCTTGAGCGTCAATCATATGAGCGGTAATTCGCTGCCAGTCCTGGCGGCTAGGAGGATTAGCCCAACCGAGTTGTAGGCGATCGCACAGCCATTGACGCAGTTCGTCGACTCCCTGTTGAACCTGATCGCAACGAGTTAAAGATTTTAGGGATGATGAGTGGGCCATAACCATTTGAGACGTTGACGAGACCGGATCGACAAGACCGGGCAAACATTTGGGAATATCCCGGTCAAGGGCGCGCCACGGCTGTAGAGGAAATGACAGTCAAGCCGCCGCAAAACTGGAATTTTAGTTTAAGTTTTGCGAAGCCTTGACGTGAGCAAAATTGCCACAATTCCCACTCTATCTTGGTTTTTCTGGACTATAAAGCGGGTTTGCGCCTCGGGCGATCGCTGCCCCCTTACTAAAAAATCGTATTACATTAAGAAGTAGCCCCCGAGGGCTGAGTTAACCATGATTAGAGACATGGCTCGGCTTAAGCTCTGGCAACCCTTCAACCTCAATGTAACCTCTATTGACGTCAACTCGGTTATGAGCGCCCCGCTATCTGATACCCATTCCCTAACTTGCCCGATTTGTCATCATCGTAATCGGGTTCCCGCTGGAAAGCTCCTGAATGGACTGTACACCTGTCCTTCGTGTCAAACCCATTTGGTGGTCTGCTGGAGCGGGCATTATGTGCGAGATCCCTTATCAGGACAGGTTCCTCTGTTGAGTCTCAACACGGGGGATGTCTTACGCCGTAAAAGTCGTCCCCTCTCACGACTGCTGCGAGATGCTGGGGGATTGAAATGGATTGTTGTCTTAGGGGCGATCGCCTTGAGTCTAACGGTGGTGTCGTTAAAAGCGTCAGAGTCTGAACCTTACCCCCTCAACTGGGAGGAAGCCCCCACCCTGGATAACGAGTGGGAATCCCAATAGTTCCCTGGCCGGCATGACAGAGTAACAGCCAATCTAGCTGACGTGCAACGATAGCCTCTGGATCTAAGTTGAGCTGGTCAAAGCTGTCATAGTCGAGTAGTAAACAAATCGGTTCGTTGCTGTGCCATTGTTGATAGAGTTGGTGAGGGTCAGCACTGATCACGGGGCGGTTGGCGTAGAAATTTAAGGAGGGGCGATCGTAGGGATGAGAGGTATAAATTGGCTGTCCCTGAGTTTCGTCCCGAATCATCGTCGCCACTGGTTTAACTGGATAGTCTTCATTGAGTTCCCACACCCAATCCCAGGAGTTGACGAACAAGAGTAGGGTAATAAACCAGCCCCAGAACAGCACAATTGGCATATTGGGGTTCCGTTGAGGAATGAGGTTAGCTGTCATGGTGAAGGTCATGGCCGCCGCTAGGAGGGTCACGGTCAAATGAGCCTTTTCAGGGTCGAGAACTCCCGATTCTAGTACAGATGTGGCCCCGATGGCTGCTCCGGCCCAGGCAACGAGGGCCATGACGATAAAGCCCCACAGCCACCCTTGCCGATAGCGCGGACGCGGGTCACGGCTGGGGTGTCCTTGGTGTTGAAACTGCTGCCAAATGTCGGCCAAGATCACGCCCACGGCCAGGGCTAAGGGAGGATACAGGGGCAAAATATACCAGGGAAGTTTGGTTCCCATGAGGGAAATGGCGGCTAAATAGCCACCGCTCCACACCAGCAACAATCGCGCCCAGCTCAAATTCTGCTCTTGCCAGACTCGTTTTAAGGCCGCTGGGACGAAGATGAGAGCGGGAAATCCGTATTTGAGGAGTTCAAGGAGGTAATACCAGGGGGGGCCACTGTTATTTTCCACGGCTTGCCAAACCCGATGAGCTGATTGATTGAGCAAATTCTCAATTAAAAAGGTCTGACCGTAATAAGTCCATTGGGCCAGATACCAGGCCCCGAGAGGAATGGCTCCTAGGGTGATCCCGAGCCAAAACCAGGGGTGAGTTAACAGGCGCGGTGTATCCCAGAGGAGAAACCCCAGGGAAATCGCCCCGAAGAGTACGGCCAACATAATGCCTTTGGTCAGGCCCACGAGGCTGAAGGCAATCCCCACCCCTAGGGCATACCTGAGATTACGACGCGTCCGCAGTAGGCAGAGCATCCAGAGGAGCCAGAAACAGAGGATGGTTCCGTCTAACATGGCTAGACGTCCATAACGCACCACCGGCAGCCAGGTGAGATAGACGATGCTGGACCAAATGGCGGCGGCGCGATGGGGCCAGAGTTCTCGGCCGAGGTAATAGAGTAGGGGAACTGAGGTGGCCGTGAGTATGGCTCCGGGAAGACGGGCTGAGGCTTCGTTGGCGATGCCGAAGCTGTGATAACTCAGGGCGATGAGATTATGGAGTAGGGGGGGTTTGTTGAGGTAGGGTTGACCGTGCAGGGTTGGATGCAACCAGGCGTCGGGATATTGCCAGATTTCTCGCGCGACTTGGGCGACGGTTCCTTCGTCCCAATCTCGCAGGGGGAGCTGATCGAGGCCGCTCGTCAGCAGGGTTAGGGCGACCCCCCAGAGGAGAAGACTCCAGGCTAGGTCACGGTAGGGGCTACGGCTTGATAGAAACTTCCGTTGGATCTCGGCAAAGACAGACGACTGCATCATATGGGGCGGACAAAATTTTGTGACGAGGCGGCTGCGATCGCCGAACTTTCCTTTAGACTGAACTGAGCGACTGAGGTTTGTCAATCATTGGGGCGATCGCTCCATCCTTAATTCTAGTCAAGCTCTCGACTATTGCCTTCGATCGTTGAGGAGCTTGGACTGGTCTAATACTCTTGTTTTATACTACTGTGCCTGTTGTTAGGAATTTGCCATGAATCTACCTCTAGTTTTGGATATTGCAATTGGCATTATCTTTGTCTATTTAACGTTGAGTTTACTCTCTTCTGAAATTCATGAACTCATGACAACACTGCTACAGTGGCGAGCGGAACATTTACGAACCTCAATTCGTGTCTTATTAGAGGGGGGCGGAAAGACCGAACATGACCCTCATCTTAAGCAGCGAGAGCAAGAGGTTCAGGTCTTGACTGACCGCCTCTATTCACATCCATTGATTCGGACGTTAAATCAGGAAGCAAAAGGACAAGTCGCCCAGTTTAATCGTAGGGTTGTCAACAGATTTATTGATGGTGCTTATCGGATTATATCCTGGATTTTTAATGCTGTGAATCGCCTTTTGGGGAATCCTAAAGAAACCCTAAGAAATCCCTTTGGTAATCAAACCAGTGCGCCCTCTCATATTCCACCTGAAACCTTCGCTTCAACTATTTTAAAGACATTTCATATGTCAGAAATTGGTCGTTTAGTGACCGTTTCTCGACTTGAGACGTTTCAGAAACGGCAAGTTTCAGCCCTCCTCAAAACGGGAAAGTATCTACGTAAACCTGAGTCTCAGCGGTTAGCGACAGAACGGTTAAGAGAGATGACACGAGATTGGAATCGAACCCGTCAGGAGTTTGCTGATGGAGGAATTACATTGTTGGCAACAATTGATCGGATGGAAAACACCTTAAATGGCTATATTGGCTATTGTGAACAGTTTATTGATGAACCTGATTCGATTAAACAGTTTTTTCTCTATGAGTTGGGATTTCAAAAAGACCGTTACTATAACCCAACGGAAAAGCCAAGGGTTTTAGAAACCTTACGACCAACGTTGAATGAGCTGATTGAGCTGGTTCGTGACAAACCTAAAGTTTATCAGCAGTTAGAGCAAGCATTTCAGGATAAAAATAGTCCAACTTATCAGGGATTCAAGCGTATTATTGATACTTTGCCCGAGTTGCCGGAGTCATTACAAAGTAGTTTAAAAGCTCTAACTGAAAAAATTGAGACACGTAAAGAAAGTATCGAGGACGAAATTCATGACTTACAAACTCAGTTAGAAGACTGGTTTGATAAGTCGATGACGCGGGCCAGTGGGGTTTATCGTCGCAATGCCCGAGGAATTGCGATTTTAATTGGCTTTATCCTGGCGATCGCCACCAATTCAGATACTCTCTTTATGATTGATAGCTTGTCACACAATACGGTTTTACGAGAAACGGTGAGCAGTTATGCACAAACCCAGGCGACCCAAACTCAAAATATGGAGCAGGTTAAACGCGATGTACGCGACCAACTCAATGATGTCTCCCTTCCCATTGGCTGGAATGAGGAGATTCGCCGACAACAGATTCCGCCTCAGTCCTCGGTGATGATTCCCGGTACAACGTGGCGTATCGGAAACCCCTTGCTCTATCTCAAACGTGTTTTGGGTTGGTTGATTAGTGGTATTGCCATTTCGATGGGGGCGTCATTCTGGTATGACTTGCTACGCAAGCTGATTGACGTTAAGAATACAGGCGGAAAAAGCTAAATTTTGAGTCAATGTTCCCTTGCTTCAGTGGCGGGTGATGAAGACTCAGGTTTAGATCGAGTCTCGAACAGAGCAGTTCAGTTCGTCTTCTGTTTTGAGCAGCACGGGTTGCTGGTGCGGCTGCTCCCATTGAGCGAATCACGTTACAGTCCCCCATCCCTTTGAGGTGACGGCTTATGACCGTATATTTACGGTCTAATTTTGATGGCTTAGTCAGGGGCAAGTCTTGACGTTAAGAAATTTAACGTTGTTTTTTGCGTGGATATACGCAAAAAAATCTCAATATTGGTTATAATCGTCTTACAGAGTTGGCAAAGATGTAAAGCCAACTGACCGAATCCTGTTCGAGCCGTGGGCTTTAGGCGTCGGATGGGTCGTTGCAATCAGGGTTCTTGAGAGCATTCGCCGATGGCCCAGTCGGCCAATGACTCTCACTGGGGTGGATAAGATGCCTTGTGGCGGCAATGTTGCCACAGTTCAGACATTAGACATTAGTTCAGATATTAGTTCAGACATTACGGAGAGCGTCGGATTTAATAATGTATAACTCAACCAGTACAGCAACCCAAACCCACTTACCCACATCGAGATTAGGACGCAAACGTTTAGGCGCCTATCTCCTCGAAGCTGGACTGATTACACCAGCCCAGATTCAGGTTGCCGCCTATGATCAGCAGGTGACCGGCAAGAAATTCTCAGAAGTCATTATCGATCGCGGTTGGATTAAGCAACAAACCATTGACTTCCTGATTGAGCGCGTCATTAAGCCTGAACAGCAGGGACGACGTTCAGCGGGAGCCTTTGCACAACCCGTTGAACCCTTTGAGCAGGTTTATGCTCGTCGCAAACATGAAGTGCTTCAGGGAGCAACAGAAGAGGACGTTCCCTGGACAGTTGATTAATCAAGCGACCGGCCCGATTGGCTAGAGTTTAACGTTGACAGGATAGAGGCAGAGCCTCGACAGTAGACATATCTCCCTATTGGTCTTCGCTCAGCCATGACTCCTCGTTGGCTTCCCCTCAGTGTTCTCTTGCTTCTACCGGGTTTAAGCAGTTGTGAGAGGCTCGTCCCCCCTTCCCCGGTCGCGACAGCAGAGATGGTTCTGACGGAGGCCGAGCGCACCAATGAGGCGATCGAGGCTGGGGTGGCGGCCCGGAGTTTGGCGGTACGGCAGGTCTTGGCCGAGACGGATCTTGAGGAACTCGATCAATGGTGGCGTTCCCGAGATATCTATGATCCCCATAAATATCTCCTACCGCCGATGTTGGCCCAGCTTAGCCTCACCCCCAAGGCAGAACAGGGACCGATTTGGCAGATGTGGTTGAGTCTGGAGGAGGATAAAGGGGATCTCTATCATTTCCGCAGTCTTTATGACGTGCGGATTTTTTTCCTGTTTCAAGACTCGTTACCCGAGCCAGTTCGTCAGGCTTATCGGAGTATGTTGCAACCGCCACGGATCTTTGAATGGGGCGAAGGGGGGACCGAAAATCATCTCTGGCAACAGTATATGTCCGGTTTAGCCATGATGGATGGTAGCGGCTTCCCCGTCAGCCATCCCCATTTCCTGGCGACTCATGATGCGTGGCTGAGGGCGGAACTGACGAAATATCTCACTATTGGTCAAGGGGAATTTCATTCTTCGACCTACTATGGCTATAGCATTGGGGCGTTGCTGAATCTCTATGACTTTGCCGAAACCCCACAACGGCGACAGTTGGCGCGGGCGGTGTTGGATTGGCTATCGACTCAGATGGCGGTGCGCCTGAGTTGGGGAACCGCTGGGGGGGCTGAAAGTCGTGGGTTCGATCGCCAGACTTGGAATAGTGGTTTGACGGCGTTGGCCTGGATTTGGTGGGGAGGTGACGATCGCCAAGAGATTGAGCGGATTGTCGGGCAAATGGACCGTGGAGCTTCTCGTTTGGCGATTTTGGCGGCCACCAGTGGCTATCGTCCTCCGGCCCAGTTGCGATCGCTGGCTCAGAAAACCCTTCCCCTTCCCTTTCAACTGCGGGCCAGTCATCCGAGTTATTACGGATATCATCAGGACAACCAATTTTGGGAAACCTTTTATGTTACCCCGGACTATAGTTTAGGAACGCTGCAAGCTCCCGGACGCAGTTACCAGGTTCAGGGGACGATTAACGCTCAATATGCAACCTATAAATTAGTGGTGCGCGATCGCCAAGGTCGAGACAATGCTGTGATTAGTTTGGGGGGAACCTATCACAGTCCCCGGGCCACAGGACGCAGTCCCGGCGATCGCTATCTTCAAGAAAAGGGAGCCAGCCTCTATCAATTGCGACTGACGGCGCAGGATAAGGCGGCGGGGGTTCCCGGTCAATCTCACCTGGTTATTCCCACGGACTATGGGGAGCCGCAGTCGATCGAAGACTGGTTTGTCTGGGAGATTGAAGGGGTCTGGCTTGCTGCGCGGGCCTGGGGAGATGAGGTTCGCTTAG
This sequence comes from Phormidium lacuna HE10JO, assembly GCA_900149785.2. Taxonomy (GTDB): domain Bacteria; phylum Cyanobacteriota; class Cyanobacteriia; order Cyanobacteriales; family Geitlerinemataceae; genus Sodalinema; species Sodalinema lacuna_A. Next base: position 27,123 of record FSSI02000024.1, read on the forward strand.
AGATGCCCTTGGAGGACGGGCCGGAGCATTTGGCGCTGGTGGCTCAGGGAGAGCAAACCGCTTGGATTACGGAGGTTCTGGCTCGCTCAGAGTATGGGAGTTTGGCTGAAGTCGAGGCGGCCCTGGCTCAGACGGAGGTCAATGACGAGACCTTAGAGACTGAGGGACGGTTGATGTATACCAGCGTTGAGGGCGATCGCCTCGAACTCATCGACGACCCGAGCCGCAGAGCGGGGATCGCACGTATTAATGGAAGGGAACAATCCCGGAGTGAGACCCCGGTTTTGGAGAGTCCCTATGTGAACCAATCACTCTGGAGTGGCCGCCTCAGGGTCGATGATCCTCAGTTGGGAACTTGGGAGTTACAGTTAAAACCCGGTCGTCCCCGCTGGACGGACTCGGATTAGTTGACTAACCCCGATCGCAAGGCCCGAACGGCGGCTTGGGTGCGATCGTCCACGCAGAGCTTATTGAGGATGCTGCGAACATGGGTTTTAACGGTTCCGACAGTGATATAGAGTTTTTCGGCAATTTGGGCGTTGTTACAGCCACCAACGATTAACTCTAGGATTTCTAACTCTCGTTTGGTGAGGGGGTCTGATTCCATCAACTGCTGCACTTCTGAGTCAACCCCTTCGATGTGGCGAGAGTCATCCCATTGCTCAGCGGTCTCGACCTCATTGATTACGGTTGTGGCCAAGGACTTGGAGGAGTCCGAGGTCAGGGTTTGAACTGACGAGGCCGCTGATTGGGATTTGCGAGCTTGACGCAGGACAATTTGGGCGATGTTGGGATCGATCCAGGTATTCCCCTCATGGGTGACTTGGATGGCTTCGAGGAGACGATCCAAACTGGCATCTTTCATGCTGTAGGAGTCTGCACCGGCGGCGAAGGCCGCTAAGACGGCATCTTCGTTGTCGTGCATGGTCAAAATTAAGACTTTGACGTGATGTTGGGTACTCTTGTTGGACTGACGAAATTGTTGTAAGAGTTCGATCCCGTCGAGATCGGGTAAGCCAATGTCGAGAATCGCGACATCGGGTTGGGTGTCCTGAAGCACGGCTAACCCGTCTTGACCCGTGGCGGCTTCTCCTACAATATCAATGACGCCAGTTTGCTCGAGGGCCGCTCGGATGCCAACGCGAGTCAGTTCGTGGTCTTCGATCAATACGGTGCGAATCATACTATCTATTAACGGATTTTGCGGGATTTATACCGGTTAAGAGAACGGGGCAGACCCTAATCTATCAGGGGAAATCAGCTTAAACTGAGGTCTAGTTTAGGGGCAAATCGAGAGAAAACACACTTGCGAGGCAGAATCTCCTCTGGCAAAATCGAAACAGTTTTTAGTCGATTAAATCGTTAGGAAGGGGACACGGCTCTATCTGAGTTGCTGAACCTCTTACTCAGGATAGAGGACAAACTGCCTAAAAATTTATAACTTCGTATTATACCCCTTATTGAGCTTTGAACGATATCATCTCTAGATATTTTGTTCCCACGACCCATGACAAATGGACCAGTCCCAATTCTTGTGATCGGCTTTGATACCGAGACGGATCTTAACGCTAAGGCGGCTTTGCAAGCCTTTGCCGCTCCCCAGGAGGGAGATCTCAGCCCCACACTTCGCTTTTGTCAGACCTACCCTACGGGAGATGGAAGCCGGGGAGACGGAACTGTTGCTGGAATCCTCTTGGATGGCGATCGCCTCAATCTCAAAGCCGTGATGGCCGCATTACGACGAGACTTTCCTCAAACGCCGATTGTGGTCACAGGGTATAATCCCGAGTTAGAAACTGGTGAGTTAGCGGCTGGGGCCGATGAGGTGGTCAATCGTCATTATTTTACCTCTGAGGGACTGGCCATGATCTGGCGGGTTCTGTTTCGTGGCGATGGCCCTAGAAACCGACGGTTGACTGTTGGGGAAGATTTTGAGGAAGACGGCGATATTTCCCATTTGAGTGGCGATTGCCAACAGTTGGAGGCTCGCATTAGTGAGCAGAATCGTCTCATTGCAGCTCAACATCAGGAATTGAAACGACAACGAGAGCAGATTCGCCGTCAACATTTGACGATCCTAGAAGCGTCTCGGATGAAGTCTGCGTTTCTCTCAACGGTTTCTCATGAGTTACGAACGCCGTTGAATGTCATTATCGGCTTTTCTCAACTGCTATTGCGCAAAAAAAATAGCTCGTTAACGCCAGTTCAAGTGCAAACGTTACAGTGTATTTTTAATAATGGCAAGCAGCTTTTGTCGGTTATTAATGATATCATTGAACGGTCTAAATTAGAAGCAGGAGCCTCAGAACTTCGTCCCAAAGCGTTTAATTTAGTGCAGTTAGTCACGTCGATTGCCGGAAATGCTCGTTGGCTCTGTGAACAGAAAGGCTTAGCACTCTGGATTGATGCTAACGTCGAGAATCCTCGGGTTTTTCAAGACCATCAGGGAGTCCGCCGTGTGGTCTCGAATTTGTTAGCCAATGCCTTGAAATTTACGGAAGATGGAGATATTTCGGTCCACATTTGGGAAGTGACTCCAGATCGCCTCGCGATTGCGGTCTCGGATACGGGAATTGGCATCCCCCCGGAACATCTCAAACGAATTTTTGCCGCCTTTGAACAGTTAGATAATTCCCTGGCTCGTAATTATAACGGCGTTGGATTAGGCTTGGCTATTGTCGATTCTCTTGTGAAAATGATGAAAGGAACGATTCATGTTGAGAGTTCTCAGGGACAGGGATCAACCTTTCGGGTAGAATTACCTCGTTCTGTGCTAGAACCGTCTCCCCGTGAGCCACGAGAAGCCTACATTCCCTATAAAAAACGAGCTCTATAAAAAACGAGCCTCATCACTGGCGTTGCGTGACATGTTTGAGAGAAGTATTGACTTAAAAATTGACTTGAAAATTGTTTGAAAATGTTAACACCTGAACCTAAAATTGATCGAATCCTCGCTGTTGATGATTCTCCAGATAACTTATTTCTTGTGCAAGCGATTCTCGAAGATGAAGGCTATCTGATTGAGTTAGCGGAGGATGGCTTTGCGGCCCTTGATGAGATTGAGGCGAATCCGCCGGATTTGATTCTTCTTGATGTGATGATGCCAAATTTGGATGGCTATGAGGTCACTCGTCGGGTGCGAACTCACCCAAATCTTCCTTATATTCCCATTTTATTGATTACTGCTCATGAAGCATCAAGTGTGGTGAAAGGCCTCGATGTGGGAGCGGATGATTTTATCCGTAAACCGGTGGAGATGGAGGAGTTACAAGCACGGGTGCGATCGCTGCTGCGGTTAAAGCATACCATTGATGAACGCGATCGCATGGCCCGAGAACGAGAGGATTTTGTCTCGCGTCTGACTCATGATTTACGAACCCCGTTAGTAGCGGCGGATCGAATGCTCAATTTGATGCAATCTCAGGCATTTGGCGATATTTCTGAGTCGATGGATGAGGCGATCGCCACTATGATTCGCAGTAACCATAATCTCTTGGATATGGTGAATTTATTGTTAGAAGTCTATCGTTATGAGGCCGGTCGAAAACAACTGACGTTCACGCCGTTTAATCTCTGTGCTACCCTAGAAGAAATTTTAGATGAACTGACGCCAATTGCACAAGATAAGCAAATTAAGATTATCCGTGATTTTCAGGACGAAATTTGTGAGGTGGTTGGCGATCGCCTAGAACTCTATCGCGTGTTTATGAACCTGATTGGCAATGCGATTAAGTTTACCGACAAGGGAACAGTTCAATTGCGGCTGTATCGTTCTCCGGTTCCTAATCCCTGGTTGGTGTTAGAAGTTGAAGATACAGGGATTGGGATTAGTGCGAGCGATCGCGCCAGTCTCTTTACTCGTTTTCGTCAAGGCCATCACAAACGCTCCGGAAGTGGTTTAGGCTTACATCTGTGTCAGCGAATTGTGGATGCTCATCGTGGTAAAATTGAGGTGATTTCAGAGGTCGGTCGAGGAAGTTTATTTCGGATTAAATTACCGCTGGAGATGAATGGGAGTCGCCGATAGTTGCTCTTGAGATTGGCGAGTGACGACGTAATCTCGCATTTGTAGAGCGTTGCGATAGTCGTCTTGGCGTTCGAGTTGGCCATAGAGTTCAACGGCGGCGGACAGGTCGGCGATCGCCGCGTCATAATCTTGGTCTAAATACTGTGTCCACCCCCGTAACTCCAGCAGTTCTGGGGTCTCACCTCGGGCCAATTCAATGGCTTTATCAAAGGCAAAAATGGCGTTATGATAGTCTCCAACCGCCGCCGCTTCTCGTCCAACGACTTCCCAATCTTCGGCGGTGTTGAGATGTTCAGGAACTGACTGTCGATCGTAGTCGGGGGGTGTAAAGACTCCGTCAGAGTTTCCCCAGGCGGCGGGTCCACTGAGGCTTAACGAGGCGGCGATCGTCGCCACTAGAGTCATTTTCATCCATCGCGGTTGTCCTAACATAAACAAGACCTCCTTCTGTATGAGTGATCCAGACGAGTCATCTATAGGAGTCATGAGTGCAAGCGATTCGTTAATGTTGCCAAATCTAAAACACAACTCTTAGACGTAACTCGACTATCTTCAGTCTAGTCAACGAGGCGTTCTCCGCCATCTATCGCCAGTAAGGAATCCTCCTCTCTCAATAGAGGGAGAAGGAGTATCAAGAGACCTTGTGATAGATTGATCAAACGAGAGAATTTAGCTCACAATTCGGACAGTATTTAGATCCAATTTTCGAGGAATTATGGTCTATTTCGCTCGTATCACCGTTGTGCGATAGGTTCCATCGTCAAATAGTTCTAAACCACGAAACCCCGGATACTGCTCCCAATCAGAAGACCCTTCACGACGAACTTGAGCGCAGGTTGACGGTGTTCCACAGAAGTGAATCCCCTGCTTCACCTCCTCAAACTGCAAGTGAACATGACCGAATAACACCAGTTTGACGGACTCATAACGGTGCAAACAGGTTAACAAGGCTTGGGAATTTTGTAGGCCAATCTGATCGAGCCAATCTAATCCCATGGGAACAGGATGATGGTGTAACACCACCACCGTTGGCTGAGAACACTTCTCTAAAGATTGTTCTAAATCCCGTAAACTGGCGTCACTGAGATAGCCTTCACCAGCCTCAGCGGTGGCTAAAGTCGAGTCGAGAAGGAGAATTTGCCAACCTTGACGCTGAATGGTTTTCTCGGGGAGAAAGGGAGACGCTTGAAAGGTCTGATGTAAGACTTCGACATTATCATGATTTCCCGGAATGTAGTAGGTGGGTAATCTCAGGGGTGCGATGCGTTCAATGAGGTGTTGATAGGCTTGGGGTTCGCCATGATGGGTTAAGTCTCCTGTGAGGAGAAGCAGATCTGGAGTCCAGGCTTTTACTTGCTTGATAACCTGTCCGAGCGAGTCCCAGGTTACCACTCCATGTTTGGCGGTTTTTCGGTCTGCAAAGAGATGGGTATCGGTGATTTGAGCAATTTTTAAGACCATGAGAGAAGAATCGGCTGGCTGATGGAGTTACTCTTGTTATGATACTCGGGATTGGGGGGATTTCGGTTAGCCGTGATGTCGCGCGATGAGGTCTGAGGCGATCGCAGTTTCGGCGACAATGACTCCTTGGCGTTCAAAGAGAATGACACCGATTTCTAACTCGGTATTGGCATATTTTTGCACGTAGGCTTGGGAATTTTGGCGGATGCGATCGCACAAGTCTTGAAATACCCTATCCGCTAGGTTTTCTTGCTCTAAATACTGATAGGCTTTCGCCAGGGTTGGACAGTCTAAAACCCCACGAATGAGCTTGACATTATCGGTGTATTGTGATAAAGCCGCCGCTAAGATTTCCAATTTTCCATCCGCAATATGGCTCGATGTATTAAAAATCTTGCCCGCCAATTTCACCAACTTTCCATGATAGCCTAGCAATAACACCGAACGAACCTCACGTAATCCCGCTTCAACTAATAGCGCTCCTAGCCAGTTTCCTACCTGAACAATGGCAGTTTGGGGCAGTTGCAATCGGTCTGCAACCTGTAAACCATTACTCCCAATACAGAAAATCAAATCCTGGTGCTGTTGAGATTTTTCCTGAAGCTGAGTTTTGGCGTGTTTCAAACTTTCAACCGCCGTATGAGGTTGAGCAATACCATGAGTTCCCAGCAGTGATAAGCCGTCCAAAACACCAAAGGCTTCGTTGGAGGTTCGTTTTGCAAGCTGTCGTCCTTCCGGGAGAATAATAGCGACGCGCAGGGTTTTTCCCTGAGGGATAATTTCCAGGAGATTGGCTTCAGCTAAACGACGCGCATAGTGATAAATGGCGGCTTGTCCTTCCTCGGTTTTACCAATTCCTTCTCCCCCGACTAAGGAGAGGGAATCACCGCAAAAGGGGTCTAGGCTGACATCGGCCCAGATGGGAGTATTTCGGGTTAAGTCGAGATTTGCGCCGGGGTCACTGCGAGTAATGGCTAAAGCGCGGTTGTGGTCGAGACTGGCCACTTGTTCGATGGGGATTTCGGCGTCACCGGGTAGGAGGTCGAGTTTGACGGTTTGGGGAGACTGGCGTTGTTGTAGGTGGAGTAAGGCGGCTTTGGCGGCAGCGATGGCGAATACGGGGAGGGTATAACCGGAATTTTGCATGATAGGTGGTGGGATATGCTGCTTTCTCTAGTAAACTGGGGTATAGGTATTCGGTGTCAAACGTCATTTTTGGCTGGGCGATCGCAGACTCCAAGAAACAGGTCTTCTGGATCTACGGTGGGATTGTTTGCATGATGTACAAAATTGTAGGGGCGAAAAATTTTTCGCCCCTACGGCTCAGATTTCGGATTCCCAACCCTCCCCCCGATTGCTCAATAATCCTACGATGCAGCGTTAAGACGTCAACTAGGCTCAAATAGCGAATCATGCCAAACGCCGATACAACTCAGCATTTTTCGCCAAGACATAGTCCGCTGCATTGTCAAAATCATCTTGTTGTAAACTTAGCCAATCCTCTAAGCTGGCCTTCAACAGCACATCAGTCGCAATTCCATGAGCCGTTGCTAATCTCTCTAGCTTTTGGTATTGGCTATCTGACAAATCAATCGTGATAGAAGCCACAGCAATCACTCTCCTGTTGTATCTGGCTTACGGTTAACATTCACCCGTTTGAGACGATGGAGGACGAAACAGATGATGATGTTGACGATCATACAACCGCGATCGCCCCTCCGTCGTGGCCCCCAACGCTGGACTCACCACATATAACACCGTCCGTTTTAAACCCAACTGTTCCGTCATCTGCGCCATATCCGCCACCGTCCCCAGTTCCACTAACTCATCCTCCCAACCCAGGCGATAACACAAGGCCATCGGCGTTTCTGGAGGATAATGTTGCAAAAGCTGGCTTTGCGCCTTGTGAATTTGACCCGCACTGAGATAGAGACAAAGCGAAGCGCGATGACGGGCCAAACTGGCTAAATCTTCACGACTCGGAACCTGGGTGCGTCCCTGAGTGCGGGTGAGGATGATGGTTTGCACTAAATTAGGAACCGTTAGTTCCGTTTGTAAACGGGCCGCTGCTGCTTGGAAGGCGCTGACTCCAGGAACAATCTCGAAGGAAATCTTATCTTTCATCAGATAGACGACCAACTCATGAACCGCACCATAAAGACTGGGGTCCCCATCTTGCAGTCGCACCACAGTTTTACCGGCTTGGACGTGGTTCAGCAGCTGAGACACCCAACGTTCTAACGTCTCGCCTCGGGTGTCAATTTGTTCGCTGTCGGGTCGACAATGCTGCAACATGGCCGGGGGAACCAGAGACCCAGCGTAGAAGACTACATCGGCTTGAGCGAGGCGTTGTTGGCCCCGTAGGGTAATGAGGTCCGGGTCGCCGGGACCGGCGCCGATGATGGTCACTTGAGCAGCAGTGGACATGGGACAGTTGAGGAATAGGGGCCTCCCTTAGTATCAATGAAGTGGCTTGGTTTTAGCAAATTTCCCGCAATTCCCAACTTCAACTAAAATCAATCTTGCAAAATAGGGAGGACAATTTTAGAACTGTCCTCCCCAAAAATGTACCTGAGATAATATGTTGTTGCGATCGCACTTCTGCATATCGAAACAGCCTCCTGTTACGATTTTAAGCCCACCAGCGACCACATCAGATCCACGGCAAGAATATCCGTTACAGATTTCAACACTTGCCGAGATTCTTGCTGGTAAATTTCATGGGCGTAACGCTTTGAGTTCGTCTCTGTCATGTTGTCGTTGTTGACGTGAACAACCGTTTGCTTATCCATCGAGATCGCCTTTGAAGTGGTCTATAGTCTCTATTACTAGGATGACAGTTTTTATCAGGATTGTTGCGATCGCCATAGGACAGAGATGCGATCGGCATCAGTCCGTTTGGCGATCGCGATCGCCCCTCCTCTCACGGCCCCCCAAAATGGCGATCGCCACCCCCGTCAACACGACGACTCCGCCTAAAAACACATCAGATCCCGGAACCTCTCCAAACAGCAAAAATCCCAAAAAACTGGCTGAAATTGGTTCAAACAAAACCGCCAAGGTGACCCAAGTCGGAGACAGCCAACGTAACGCCCAGTTGAGGCTGGTATGTCCCAACAATTGAGGAAACAGCCCCATCAGCAACAAATAGCCGTAAAACAACGGCGGATAGCCCCCATAGCCTTCTCCCAGAAGCCAGGGAAGGGGGATCAAAACCAACGCCGCCACCGTATAGGTAATCGTCACATAATTGCCTAAATCCAGCCCCTGCTGCTGAATCCGGCGTCCCAACAGCAGATGAATACTGACAATCCAAGCCCCCAACACGGCCAAGCCATTCCCCAACAGCGGCCGACTCCCCGGAACGGCGATCGCCATCTCCCCCGACGCCACCAACACCCCGCCACTCAAGGCCAGAACCATCCCCAACCAAGTCCGCCGGGATAACCGTTCTCCCAAGACAATCGAGGAGAACAACGCCACCCACAATGGCGTGGTGGTCACCAGGGTGGTTGACGCGGCGATCGAGGTATAGGACAAGGAACTAATCCAGGCCGCGAAATGCAACGCCAGAAACAACCCTGACAAAGCCGCCCCCGCCACTTGCTGACCACTCACGCGACCGGGCATCTTACGCCAGTTCCCAGATAGCAGTAGCGCCGCCACGCTCATCCGAGATGCCGCCACAATTAGGCTGAACGCGAGGCCCCCCTCACCGCGCAATTTGAGGGCTAAACGGACCCAAATTGAGCCGGTCGAGATGGCGAGAACTCCCAACAGCAAAATCACGATGACGCGCCAGAGGGCCGGCCCGTTCCCGCCGAGATGGGTTGCAATCGGCGTTCCTGGCTTGTCTCGATTGAAAAATCCCATTTAAGCTAGAGAGACAGTGTTTATCAATCTTAAAAATCTTGTCATGAGTGATCCCATTACCCCCGCCGTCAGCGATCGCATCTGTAAACATATGAACGACGACCACGCCAACGCCGTGTTAGTCTATGCCAAAGTTTACGGCGATCGCCACGATGCTGAAGCGGCCCAAATGCAGGCCATCGATCCCCAAGGGATGGATTTAACGGTTCAAGCCAACGGTGAAACCCTTAATTTACGGATTCCCTTCGATCACCCCTTGCAAGACTCCGAAGATGCTCATCAAACCCTAATTGCGATGGTTAAACAAGCCCGTTCGACCACCTAGAGGGTTTAACTCCATTTAACTCCAGGTGGGGCTTAGTTCGCCTCCTCTCGTCCATAAATCGCCGCCGCTTCCCCCGTCAGCCAAGCCCACATCCGCTCACCGTAGCAAAAATGCCACCATTCCTGAGGATGCTGGGCGAACCCGGCTTGACGCATCACCTCCGCTAACAGTTGGCGATGACGATGATAGCCTTGTTCGGGATCGCTGGCGGCGGTCGCGAAATAGTCGGGATGCGATCGCGGGGAAATCTCATCAATCGGGGATCCCATATTCACCACCTGATTCGTTGCATTCACCAGAGTTAAATCTACCGCCCCTCCGGTCGCATGGGGGGGTGGATCTTCGGGATCAAGACTCGGAAGCGCCCAAAACTGATACACTTGTTCGAGAAGTTCCTGCCGTTGTGAATCGGAAAGACGACGCAGTTTTAAGCCCCGTTCTTCCGCTAAATCAGTTAACGCTTGATCCACCATAAATTGTTGCACCGCCACGGGACGAAAGGCATCAAAAATTCGCAATCGCCAGCCTCTATGGGTCGTTTGCAGGATCTCTTGAGCCTCAAGCAGTCGTTCGAGAACACTCTCGCGTAAACAAAAGGGACTGCGATCGCCGTAGGGGGCGCCCAATTCTCGATAGGGATGGGGACATTCTAAGGAGAACAAGCCATCGGGAATGGGAACCAGTCGTTCACCACACTCTTGAATGGGAATTGTTTGATAGGGTTTCATCATCGTTAATAGCTAGTAATTAAGACGTAGTCCTGAGTTTGAAACCCAGGAAAAACTATAGTTTTGATTTTCTTTTGATTTTCTTTTTTTGATTTGTAGAGGCAAACAACGGTTCGATGTTCGACTATTTTCGCCGCTCTAAAACTCAGAAAACCTTAATCCATTTTTCGCGCCATTTCGTCAAATCTCATGTCATTCAATCCTCCAATTAAAGCCCTCGGACAATCCCTCGCTGGCATTTTTGATAATCAGCGTCAAGCCCAAGAGACCCCAACCTGGTTTGTCCCAACCCGACTGTGGCAGTATCCCCTCGTACAACAGATTGATGGGTATTATGCCATGTTTGTCGAACAAGCCCCGCTCCTGACCCCAGAACAGCCCTATCGACAACGATTGATGCTGTTGTCCAGCCCGGATGCAGGACCGAATGCAAACCCGAATCATAGCGATCTTGAGATCATCTATCGGGCCTTTCGAGATCCCGCCGCGATCGCCGGGGCCGCCCAAACCCCCGAACGCCTTGCCAGCATTACCTCTGAAGCGTTACTCGAACTTCCTGGTTGTCGCTTGCGGGTCCAACGTCAGGGCGATCGCTTCATCGCCAATCCCCCCGAGGGAGCCAAATGTTGCTTCGACTATCAAGGAAAAACCCGCCAAGTCGAACTCGGCTTTGATCTCACGCCAGACTGTCTTTACAGTCGCGATCGCGGCGTCGATCCAGACAGCGGTAAAGGACTCTGGGGCGCACTCATGGGCGCTTATGAATATCGCAAACATCAACCGTTTCCTCTCCCCAAAACTTGGTAAAATACCGAATCAAACTGGGACAACTCGACCCTAACCTTTACCCCTCAACCCATCCCCCCTGTTTGCTAAACTGAAACCGTTTGATACCTCAAAATCCCTTAATGAGCAGCTACTTTCGCCCCGCCGTCGATGCCATGCAGGGTTACATCCCTGGAGAACAGCCTAAACCCGGAACCCGCATCCTCAAACTCAACACCAACGAAAACCCCTATCCCCCTTCCCCAGAAGCCATGGCCCTGTTGCGGAACTTTGACGGGGAGTTGCTGCGACGCTATCCCCATCCTTACGCGAATCCCTTTCGCGAGGCGATCGCCGAGGTTCTCAACCTCCCCCTCGACTCGATTATCGTCGGTAACGGTAGCGATGAAATCCTCAACCTGCTCATTCGGGCCTGCGCCGAAGGGGACTCTCGCCGAGTCGTCTATCCCACCCCCACCTACGTTCTCTACAAAACTCTCGCCGCCATCCAACCGGCGACGGTGTTAGAAGTTCCCTATAGCGAGAACTATCAACTTCCCGTTGATGCCCTCCTCAACGCTCAAGGGGCTGTCACCTTCATTGCCTCCCCCAATAGTCCTTCGGGTCATTTAGTCTCAAACGACGACCTTCGTCGCCTTGCCAAAGGGCTGTCTGGGGTCTTAGTGGTGGATGAGGCCTATGTGGATTTTGCCGACGGGACGGCGTTACCTCTCGTGGCAGAGTTCGAGAATGTCATCGTCACCCGAACTCTCTCGAAAGGCTATTCCTTGGCGGGATTACGACTTGGGTTTGGGATTGCCCAACCGGGACTGTTAGCGGGACTGTTTAAAGTTAAAGATAGCTATAACATCGATGCGATCGCCGCCCTCATGGGGGCCGCCGCGATGCGAGATCAGGATTACAAAAATCACTGTGCTGAACGAGTTAAACGCTCTCGCCATCGGTTGAGTCAGGAGTTGCAAGGGTTAGGCTTCAAGGTGCTGCCCTCACAAACTAATTTCTTGTTGGTGACTCCCCCTCGGGAGAATGCTGAGGAGATCTATCTAGCTCTGAAGGCCCGAGGTATTCTGGTTCGCTATTTCAATCATTCGGGCCTTGAGAGACAACTGCGCATCACGGTGGGAACTGAGGAACAAAATCAAACCCTCATCGAAGCTCTCGTGGATTTAATTTAGGTTTACCCCTCCCCTCCTCGTGTCATGGCTGAAGCCGTGACACGCACCCTCGGCGGCTCTGCCGCCTGGTACGGGAGGCAGAGCCTCCCAGTTGGCATTCCTAGGCTCTGCCTAGGAACGAGGGCAATACGAGGGCAATACGAGGGCAATACGAGGGCGATACGAGGGCGAGAACGTTCTGGTATTCCCCTATATTGCCTCTTGCCTCTTACCTCTTGCCTCTTCTTCCCCTATTCCCTGTTCCCTATTCCCTGTTCCCTTCTTTTGCCTCTTGCCTTCCCTTACCCATGTCTCGGAAAATGACTAACCTCAGCATAGCCATTAAAGGTGAGCGTATCTTGTCGGGTTTCGAGACGGTTGAGACGGAGTTTCACGCCGTCGAGATTGAAGCGATCTAAATCCACCATCCCATTGAGGGCTTCGAGGAGGGCTTGACTGAGTTGTTGACTGTCTTGGCGTAACTCCTCGGGGACTGACTCATCAATACATTCAGGATTGGTGAAATTGATGCGGCGGCGGCGTTCAATTTCTACGGTTGTTTCTAAGACAATGGGGATTTCTGGGCCAGCAGCGATTTGAGCCTTGGCTGTCAATTGAATCCGATTCGCCGGTTTCAGTTTCACCTTGACTTGAGTGAAGGAAACGGGTTTTCCCTGGGTGAGTGATTCTAAACCGGGCAATTCGAGTTCTTCTAGGCGTTGTGTGACTAAATCCGCTTCAAAGGCTTGGTTGATGCCGGCTTCGCTCAGCACCACTTGGGCGATCGCCTGGGTGGGCTGTTTCAGTTGCAATTGTCCACTCAACACAGAACTAAAATCGAGTGAGACACTATCAGTTTCAAAGGACATCTCTTGTACCGGAAAACGGCGACGAATCACCAGTTCCCGGCCGTTCATCTTGAAGCTATCAATACTCCCTTGTAGCAGTTTGCTCGACGGTGAACAGCGAATCTGTACGTCCACGGACTCGCTTTGACTGAAAAGCTGGGCAATAGAGCGACTTGCCACGGTATCGAGCATTTTTGCGCCCCAATCCGTGCCTTCCGTCGTTGGATTTCCGATTAAACTCCCAAACATATCAAGCAATGCGTGTCCGCATATCCTAGAGGCAACTTCTCTATTTGTAACAAAATATGAAGTGGCCTGCAATCATCTGATAGGTAGAGGAAATACACCACGGGCGATCGCCATCTGGGCGATCGCGTCAATCCCCTCTCTCCCTAGGGAGATTTCGGGGGGGAGATTTCGGGAAAAAGATTTTAAATACCACAGAATAATCATTCTGTCAAGGTAAATGATCGAAAAAAGGGTCGAGCGGACTCAAAAAACTCAGCTCGCCGGCGTTGAGGAAACTGAGCCGGAACCGCTGCAATCGTCTGATAGAGGCGAGTTCCCACCCAATAGACGTGATGTTGATAAATCAAGCCATCTTGCCCCTCATATAACAGAATCCGCCCCGGATAGCCCGACAACGCCACCTGACGATCTTGAACCAGACGCTGACGGATATTGGTTAACACGCCGGCGATCGCCCCATCAAAGCGGGTTTCCCGAGGAATCACCTCAAAAAAATCGGGGAAATCCGCCACAATCACCCCATACACCTCATTATCACGCTCCAATCCCAGAATATACATCTCCAGCATCCCCAAACTGGTTTCAACTGGCTCAATACTTTCCCGTAACTGGCCGGGAGGGAAATTCACCTGAAACCCTAACTGGGGGTGTTCGAGGGGTTGCCAACCCTCAGGAATCTCGGGCTGACGCTCAATCGTCTCCTCCATCTCATCAGGAGAGGCCACCGACTCAGACTCAGCCTCCTCCGTCGAATCCGCCCGCAGTGGCTGAAACAGAACACCTGACAGGAGGAAACCTCCCACCAGAGTCCACACCAGTTGCCCCCAGGGCCAGCCACCTCGACCTTGCTCAGCTCTCATCACAGGCACCACGTCTCATCTAACGAATACACAACACTTCCCTAAGTTTGACAGAGCTTAGCCAATTTTGCCCCCACTCAGCCCGGAGATCCGCACCGATATCCCGGTTAAAAAAGCAGTCAAGCGTCAGGAAAACCTGTCAAAATGGATAAAAAATCGGCCTGAAGCCATGTATCTAAGCGATCGCCTCCAGGGGCGATTGTTGACCAACCGTTTTCCTCCAATCTTGACGTGACTTTCTTATGGGACGACATTCAGCTTTGAGTTCTACCCAAACGTTCTTAGCCAAACTCCTCAGTTTCGCCATCACCCTGCTGGTTCTCATCAGCGTTCCCCCAACGGCGATCGCCCTCACCGATGCGATCGCCCCTGAACTAGCCCAAATCCCCTCCAATGGCCCCTCCAATGGCAGTAGTTTCGTCACCGCCGCCGTCAATCGAGTCGGCAACTCTGTCGTCCGCATCGACACCGAGCGAGTCGTCACCCGTAACGTCGATCCCTTTCCCAACGATCCCTTTTTCGAACGTTTTTTCGGCGACGACTTTTTCCCCACTCCCGCCCCTCGGGAGCAATTGCAACGGGGACAAGGTTCCGGCTTCATCGTTGACGCCACCGGAACCATCCTCACCAACGCCCATGTCGTCAACCGAGCCGATCGCGTCACCGTTCGCCTCAAAGATGGCCGGGACTTAGAGGGCCGCGTTGCTGGCGTCGACAGCGTCACTGACTTAGCCGTCATTAAAGTCAATACCAACGGCCGCGATTTACCCGTAGCTCCCCTCGGCGATAGTGATACGGTCCAAGTGGGAGATTGGGCGATCGCCGTCGGCAACCCCCTCGGACTCGATAACACCGTCACCCTGGGCATTGTCAGCACCCTCAACCGCTCCAGTGCCCAAGTGGGGATTCCCGATAAACGCCTAGACTTCATCCAAACTGACGCCGCCATCAATCCCGGCAATTCTGGCGGCCCGCTCCTCAACGCTCGCGGAGACGTCATCGGTGTCAACACCGCCATCCGGGCCGACGCCAACGGAATCGGCTTTGCTATCCCCATCAATACCGTCAAAGCCGTCAGCGATCGCCTGGCCCGAGGCGAAAGCATCGCCCACCCCTTCATCGGCATCCAGATGATCAGCCTCACCCCAGATCTGGCCCGAGAGAACAACCGTGATCCCAACGCCGGTTTTACCATTCCCGAAGAGAATGGCGTTCTCGTGATGCGAGTGCTCGCCGCCAGCCCCGCCGAAGAAGCGGGCCTACGACGAGGCGACGTGATCACCCAAATCGATCGCCAACCCGTCACCAGTGCCGAAGACTTACAGCGACAGGTTGAAGAAAGTCAAGTCGGACAAGTGTTACGGTTGCAAGTGATTCGCGGCGATCGTACTCTTTCTCTACGAGTCCGAACCGGAGAACTCCAAGCCGACGCTCGTTAACCGCTGACGTTCCCCCTGCTAACCATGCTCATCCCCATCACCCGAGAACGGTTTGAAACCCTAATTCCCCTCACCGCCACTGCCTCTCAGTACGCCTACTATTGGGGCAATTGGCAGAATTTAGTCAAACAAATCCTCTTCTCGCTGCTGGGGATTCTCCTCGTCTGGCTTCTCAGCCTCACCCTCCATAGTCAGGGATTAAGTCTTTTTCTCGGCATTTTTGCCGGCCTCTATTGGCTTTGGAACCCCGTCGCCAAAGCCAGTTTTCGCAACGCCAAATATCGACGTTATCCCTATAGTGGGTTTTGGCAGGGGGAAATTCTCGATGTTTATGTCACCGAAGAAGTCATCGGAACCGAAGAAACAGCCAACGCCAAAGGGGAATTAGTCTTAGTTGAAAATCGTGAACGTCGCTTGAATTTAGAACTCGGCGATGAACGCGGGTTTTTTGCCCAAGTTCAAGTTCCCCTACGCCGTCAACATCAATTTATTGCACCCGGGCAAACAGTCCATCTACTGGTGATGTCCGAAGACCCTGACTTACGCCGCATTGCCAAACTCTCGGATTTATACATTCCCAATCGCCAAATTTGGGTGAGTGATTATCCCTGGTTACAACGGGAAGCCTTCAAAGAGGTGAGTCAACAACTTGGCCGAGGCGATCGCCGTCGCACACCTCCGCCGAGCCGTCGTCGTTAAATCAGATTTGTCTTAGAGGCTGTCTTGGACGCTATTGTAGCGATAATGGGTAGTCGTTCCGGTGTCCTACCCCAATTTTTTCATGATTCAACTTCTCTCTCTTGCCCCCCAAACGATGTTGATCATGATTGTGTTCTCATCGTTTCTACAAGCTGGGATTATCACAGTCCTAGATATTGTGGCTAATCAATATAAAGGCATTTCTCTCTATATGTTCGCTGCTGTTCTTTATGCTCTGGGAGTGAGTGTCGCGCTATTTCCCGTAGGCTTAGAAGCCGCCGCGCTCAAATTTGGGGGCAATATTCACTTATTAGCTCAAGGGTACTCTTGGCAATTTCTATTCAGCAATTTCTCGGGACAAGAATCAATCAGTCTGTCTGGAAACTGTTAATTGTTTTACTAATTTTATCTCAGTTTTATTATTTGTTTATTCAAGATAATTATATCGGACGAAATTTATGGATTTTGATGATAAACATCGTTATTTATGGCATTCTAATTAAATGTATGCTTCAGTCTGAAACCGATAATTTTTGGGTCTTCTGGATCTACGGTGGGATTTGTTACATAATATATAAAATTGTAGGGGCGAAAAATTTTTCGCCCCTACAGTAACGGGTGTAATTTGCTAAAAGTGCTGTTGATACGTCATTAAAACCCGTCGATATCGCCCTCTATGATGCCAAAAAATCGGGGCCCAATCGTGCTGAGTATATTGTTATTTCATGAAACTAACACATTGACGGATATAAATGTCAGCCTTCAAGTAGACCCTTCGCTAAACGTGAACTAGAATGGTTTTATCGGGAGGGAACTATCCATGAGCTTCTTGAATTCTGACACAATGATAATGATGATCGCCATATCATCATTACTGCAATCCATTGTTTTAGTCGGTCTTTGGTTTTCAGCGAACCAATACAAGGGAATTTCAATCTACGTTGTAGGAAATTTATTTTCCTGCTTGTCTTTTACGGGTTTTTTGGTTAGAAATCTGTATAATCTTTCCTTAGAATTTCGCCTGATTAATAATATCATACTCATCACCGCCATGTTTTTACATGTTCTGGGTATTGGACGGTTTTTGAGTCGCAAAGTCAACCTAACGGCTTGGTTTTTGTTTTTTGTCGGATTTTTACTATCGCAATTTTATCTGATTTATTACTTTGATAATTACTTTTGGCGTAATGTCTTCATTTTGACAACAGTCGCCTTAGCCTATAGCATTGGTTGCAAGTATATTCTTGAAACTAAAATTATCAGTTTTCGAGTAACATCGCGAAGTCTGGCCATGATATTAGCGGCCGGCTCCCTACTTTTTTTGCTGCGTATTATTTTGCTTTTGGATGGGGAAACTCAGTCCATTGTCGATGCAACATTTGCCAACAACTTCACGTTTTTATCTCTGTTTATTGTTGACTTTTTGCGAAATGGATTTTTTGTCCTGATGGTGAGTCAACGGATGTATGCTGAACTCCATCAACTGGCCGAAATGGATTTTTTAACACAAGTCTT
Source organism: Phormidium lacuna HE10JO (assembly GCA_900149785.2). Classification (GTDB taxonomy): domain Bacteria; phylum Cyanobacteriota; class Cyanobacteriia; order Cyanobacteriales; family Geitlerinemataceae; genus Sodalinema; species Sodalinema lacuna_A. Next base: position 45,087 of record FSSI02000024.1, read on the forward strand.
TAATCGAGGAGCAACAGCTCGCCATCTCAATACATACCTAAAACGTCACCCCAACACTGACGTCACCCTGATTCTATTAGATATCGATTATTTCAAAAAAATTAATGACACCTATGGTCATGATGCCGGCGATCGCATCTTGCAAGAAGTTGCACGCGTCTTAGAATCTCAACTCACCTCCACAGACCTATTAGGACGCTGGGGAGGTGAAGAATTTATCGTTTTTCTTCCCAATTGTCCGGTCTCAAACGCCCGCGATCGCGCCGAAGCCCTGCGAGCGAACATTGAACAAAATCAAGTGTACTATGGCCTGAAAACCCTCAGCTGCACCATGAGTTTAGGCGTAGTCACCGCCCCAAGCCATATCACTCACCTCGACGACCTTCTCAAACAAGCCGACATTGCCCTGTATACCGCCAAACACAACGGACGTAACCGAGCCGAATGTCTCACCATCCCCTCATCTCCCGGATAACAACTCCCTCATAACGACATTCCCGCCTCATAAACATCCTGCCAACCCGAGCGATGTTGAACCACCGTTTCTAAATACTCCTCCCAGGCGATCGCATTCTGAGACGACTCCTGAACCACCACACTCGCCACCCCCGCCACAAGATCCTCAACCCGTAACCGGCCATCGCCAAAATGGGCCGCCAAGGCCAACCCCTGCTGAACCACCGCGATCGCATCCGCCGGACTTAACACCCCCTGAGACGACTTCAACCGCGTCTGGCCATCCTCCGTCATTCCCCCTCGTAACTCCCGAAACATCGTCACCACCCGGCGAATGTCCGACAAAATCTCCGTCTCTAACGGTAAATCTAACGGAGTTCCCAACGCCGCCACCCGACGCTGCACAATCTCAACCTCCATCTCCAACGTCTCGGGTAACGGTAACACCACCCGATTAAAGCGCCGCTGTAAGGCACTAGAGAGGTCATTCACCCCCCGATCCTTCTGATTGGCCGTCGCAATCAAATTGAACCCCTGATTGGCGAAGCGATCGCCCCTCAACTCAGGAATCGGCAACCGTTTCTCCGAGAGAATCGTCAACAGAGAATCCTGCACATCCGTCGGCAGTCGCGTCAACTCCTCAATGCGTACAATGACCCCCTCATCCATGGCCCGCAACACCGGACTCGGAACAATGGCCTCCCCCGAAAACCCCTCGGCCAAGAGTTTGGCATAGTTCCAGCTATAGCGAATCGCCTCTTCAGGCGTTCCCGCTGTTCCCTGAACCAAGAGATGGGAATGACCCGAAATGGCAATACTCAGATGTTCCGACAGCCAAGACTTCCCCGTTCCCGGAACCCCCAGCAACAACAAGGCCCGATCCGTCACGAGCGTCGCAATGGCAATTTCAATCGCCCGATCGCAGCCAATATACTTCGGAGTAATCTCAACCCCAGACTCGAGGGTTCCTCCCAAAATATAGGTTCGCACCGCCCAGGGTGACAACCGCCATTGAGGAGGACGGGGCCGCTCATCAGCCTCAGCTAAGGCTGCCAATTCCTCGGCAAATTGGCTCTCTAAGCTCGGACGAACTCGAACCATACTCCCTACTCGCTCACATCGACCTTAGACTGTAGGCGATCGCAGCGCACCCTGCAACATCGATAAAATGGCTCGCTCTTGAAACCGTTGAGCGCGATCGCCTAAAATCTCGGCAAACTCCTGATACTCGGCTTTTTGGCTGACGGCCTCTCGGGACCAACGACGAATCCGATTGAGATTGCCCCGTTTTGCCCAGTCTAAGAGTTGCCCCAAAACATCGGCATTGGGAAGCGTGAGATCCTTCACACCATCCTCATGATCCTCTGAACCCGGCTGAGGCTGAATCGGCTGAGGCTGAATCGGCGTTTTTGCAGAAGGAGTCGCCGCATATTGCCAATCAAGTTCTAAAAGCTGTTGCAACAGATCTAACAGTTCCTCCGCCTGAATGGGTTTGGGCAAAAACGCTGTCCCGCCAAACCGTAAACTGCGATCGCGGTCCTCATCAAAAACACTGGCGGAGGAGACAATAATGGGAATCTCGGCAAACTCAGCATTCTCTCGTAGTCGCTCAATGAAATGAAACCCATCCTCGACGGGCATCACTAAATCCGTCACAATCAAGTCTGGCTGGACTTCCAAGGTGCGATCGTATCCCTCGTTTCCGTCGGTCGCCACCAACACCCGAAATCCCAACGGTTCTAACAACTGTTGGATCACACCGCAATTTTCTGGCTTATCATCAACCACCAAAATTGTCTGTTGTCGACCCGCATAGCCCAGAATATGACCATATCGCCCTAGAGATTGTAATGACCATTCTTGCGCTAACGGTAAGACCAAATCAAAGAAAAAGATACTCCCCTGATTTAGCTGACTCTGAACCTGAATCTCACCCCCCATCAATCGCACAATCTTCTGAGAGATCGCTAAACCTAATCCAGTTCCCTCGGCCATTGTTGATGCCTTACCCACTTGCTCAAATGGCTCAAAGATGCGTTCAAGTTGCTCTTGGCTCATCCCCACACCCGTATCCTGAATTTTAAAGCGAAGTTTTACCTTCTGCTCTAAATGCTCAATCACAGCTACTTCAAAGGTGACGTCACCGACGTCAGTATATTTAACGGCATTACCTAACAGATTAATCAGAACCTGCCGCAAGCGTTTTTCATCGGCATAAACCGCCTCAGGAATTGGTGTTATGACCTGATAGTTCCAGTTTAACCCTTTCGGTGCTGCTTTGATTTGACAAATTTCTGATACAGCCGTCAAGAATGCTGGAAAGTGAAATTCTAAAGGATGAAGTTCTGTTTTGCGAGCTTCAATTTTGGATAGGTCGAGAATATCATTGATCAGGGTTAGTAAATGAGAGCCACATTGATGAATGATTGTGATGCCTTGATGTTGTTTCTCGCTATGAGGATTTCGTTTGAGGATTTGCGCGTAACCCAGAATGCCATTGAGGGGCGTTCGCAATTCATGACTCATATTAGCCAGAAATTCACTTTTAGCTCGGTTGGCAAGATCAGCCGCTTCTCGGGCTTGTTCGAGGGCTTGTTCGGCAACTTTGCGATCGCTGATGTCTGTGGCAACACTTAAGAGATATCGTGCTGTCTCATGCTCAGATATCCTAACAATGAGGGGTTTTTCTAAACAATAAAACCAGCGATCTTCTCCTTGCGCATTGGTCAAAACCTGTTCATATGCGCGAACATCTGCCAGGATCGGATCATGCGAAAGGCTTGTTAGATTGGCGTTAGACTGGCTCGCTGACGACTGAAGCGGGTCTGCGATCGCTCTGATGTTATCGTCAACTGAGTTTGGCATTGAGCCAATCAGATTCTCAACGGAGGTTCCATAGAACTCAGCCAGACTGCGGTTGGCTAAAACAAAGCGATTATGAACATCTCGCACATCAATTAAACTGGGATTGGTATCAATAACGTTTCGTAGAAAGGTTTGTTGACGAGATAAGTTGAGCTGACTTTCTCTTAAAGATGCGGTTCGTTCAGCAACTCGTTTTTCGAGTTCTTGATTATACTGGTTGAGCTGCTGTTGAGCAAGTTGTCGCTCTTGTAAAACGGCGCAAAATACAAGAGTCGTTAAGGCAATAACACTAATAAAAGACTGTAGAAGAACTAAAGAAAATGCTACAGAAGGACGAGCAAAAGTCCCCACCCCTTGAGCCGTACCAATAATGGCAATTGTCGCAATCACGGTCACAAGGGTTGTCACCTCTCGCCAACCGAAACGAAAGGCAATCCAGCCGAGTAAGGGTAAGAGGCTATATTCGATGGGATAGTCTTGAAAAAAGGCAATATAGGCGATCGCAACCGCTAGAAAGCTAACAACACCCAGCTCAAGTTTATCCCGAAGTAAGTACTGTTGAGCCGTGCGGCGATCGCTCCAGGATAAGATCATCGGGGTAATGACTAAAATTCCCGTCCCATTACTGGTAAACCAGGTTTTCCATAGGGATAAAATGTCTTCCCGAGGAATTTCTCCGAGAACCGTTAACGTCGCCGTAGCTAACGTCGCACTCACTCCAGCGGGAATGGTTGCGACGACACCAATGAACACCAACACATCGCGCAAACTTTGAAATCCAGGGGAACAGCGGCTATAGCGACGTAGTAGGTTAATCCCTAACCAAAATTCCAACAGTTGGATGACAATCATCATCGTCCAAAGGAGTGACTGTTCTGATAACGTTAGGTAACGATGACTATTAAATAACACCACTCCAAGCACCAGTCCAGCCCAGGCGTGATTGCCCCAAACGGCTAGGATGGCGATCGCCATTCCGGTTCCCACCCAAACTGGTGCCCCCACATTACCAGACAGGGTTAAGAAACTTAAATTGAAGGTTAAAACCAGATAAAGAATCGCCGCAATTCCTAGTGTCAGAATAATCCTACGATTGGAGATTTTAACGCCCAAAAAGTTGACCATAATAGCTCAGAGATAGAGTAGGCAATGTAGCAAAGAATACAAAAGTAATCGTAGAAACACCGTCTATAAATCTGGAAAATCTGGATTGGGGTAAAGTCACCACGATTATAATCGTGTACTTTCAGGCGTGTACTTTCAGGCGTGTACTTTCAGGCGTGTACTTTCAGGTGGCGTTCCCCATCAAGATGCTCGGATTGTACCATCATGAGTACCCCTTGAAATATGACCTTGAAATATGACTCGAAAATCGCATTAGATATTTATTAAACAAGCAAGAGATTGCTCACGGACAAATACCCTATCCCAAACCAAGCAGAAACCTGAGTACCATCAACCATTCCCAATCTTGCAGAGTTAGAATGGATGCGATTCCTGAAGACCCCCTCTCACTAGAGGTGTCTTGATTCATGTCCCGGCCGCGTTCAGCAAGACTCAACCATCAATGACAAATGCCTTTAAAGCTTGTATTCTCTGGCTAATTCTCTGTGTGGGAAGTTTTTGGCTCACCCTAAAGCAGCCAGCACTCTCACACCCCCCATCACCAGCCCCGTCACCGGCCTTGTCCTATCACGACACCCTCAGGGAACCTCCTCTGATGGCCCTCGAAGACAACCGTGAGACGGTCACTGACCCCGGCTTAGACTACTATCAACGGGGAGAGTATGTCCAAGCGATCGCCCTCTGGGAAAGCGCATTAGAGCAAACTCAAAACCGCGAGCATCAGCGACTCTTGCACCGTAACTTAGCCAACGCCTATCAACGACTCGGTAGCGCCCCGAATATCGCCCTATTTCATTGGGATCGAGTCTTAGAACTGATGCAAGCGAACCCCAATGCTCCGTTACAGGAGTCTGCTCGCGTCCAACAAGCCCAAATCCAGGTCGAACAAGCCCAACTGTATGATGCAATGGGACAGCATCAGCGGGCCGTTGACTTACTGCAAGAGGCCCTCATCGTCCTCGACGGCGATCGCGCCAGTGAACTCGCCGCTCAAGGAGCCTTGGGAAACGCCTATTCTGCCCTCGGCCGCTATCGAGAGGCGATCGACGCCCATGAAACTAGCCTCCGTTATGCTCAAGCCTTAGAGCAGCCTCACGCCATCGTCACGGCCCTGAGTAACCTCGCCAACGCCCATAGTTTCCGAGCTCGTCGCGCTCGCTACCAAGAAGAAGTGGCCCGTGAGGAAGGCGAAGACGTAGACGCGCAACAGGCCAACGTCGAATTTGAACGCGATCGCCAAGCCGTGGATCGTCTGCTCAGCCAAAGTCTCAGCCTGGGGGAACAAGTGGGAGGCTTGAGCCAAATCCGCAGTCTCCTCAATGCTCACCGTCTCCTACAAGAGTTCTTCTCTGAACGCCAAGAGCGCTTAGACAGCCTCCGAGACACCATTGAACAGCTCGTATCTTCCTTACCCGCATCACGAGATCAGATCTTTGCTCTGATCTACCTCGCCCAAGAGCAACCGCCCTCCCGCATCAGCCACGCTCAATCCCTCCTCGAAAGAGCCATCCAAACCTCCCGTTCAATTGGCGATCCTCGGGCCGAATCCTTCGCCCTCGGAACTCTCGGCCAACTCTATGAACAGCATCAACAGTATGAGATTGCCCTGCGGCTGACTCAACAGGCCCAATTCACGGCTCAAGAAATTTCAGCCTTTGATAGTCTCTATCGTTGGCAATGGCAAGCGGGCCGCATTTATGACACAACCAACCAACTCAACTTGGCTCTGGAGCAATATCGCGCCGCAACCCGGAGTTTAGACAATCTACGAGGAGATTTGATTACCACCAGCCGCGATCTGCAATTTGAATTTCGTGATACGGTTGAACCCGTTTATCGTGAGTTGATTGGGCTACTTCTAAAATCAGAAACACCTGGAAATACTCAAAACAAACTTGAAGAATCTCTCGATATCTTGGAGCGCCTTAAGTTGGCTGAACTCCGCAACTTTTTCGGAGATGATTGTGTTGAAATTGCTCAAACTGTTGTCCAGGAGAATGGGCAATTAACCGATGCAAGCGCTGTTATCATTTATAGTATTCTCTTACCAGACTCAACAGTCTTAATCTTACAAGAAGCCGATGGAACCTTGACCAGTTATCAGGTTGCTCACGCTGGCAAAGAGTTGCAAGATGAGGTGGACAACTTTCGGGATTTACTCGAAAAGCGAGGAACCAATGAATATCTACGTCCTGCCCAGCGACTCTACGATTGGTTGATTCGTCCCTTAGAGGAAAAATTAGAGGCGATCGCCCCGGAAACCTTGGTTTTTATTCAAGATGGAGTTTTACGTAAAACGCCGGTGGCAGCTCTCTATAATGGTGAGAATTTTTTGGTTGAATCTTACGCATTGGCGACCACTCCGAGTTTACGTTTAACCACAACTGGGGACTTTAATCGTCGTGAAAACAACCTTTTAATTGCAGGATTAACCGTTGAGATCCCTCCTTTTGCAGCCTTGAAAAATGTGGAAGAGGAAGTCAAGGCTGTCCAAGATTTGATGGGAGGATTGACGTTAATGGATGCAGACTTTACGATCGCAAACTTAGAACAAGAACTGACTGAACGTAGTTATTCAATTGTCCATCTGGCAACCCACGGTCAATTCGGAGTTGATGCCAATAATACCTTTTTGCTTGCCTTTGACGATCGCATTACCATCGAAGCGATGGATCAACTACTGCGATCGCGACGGCGTTCAGGCAATAGTCTACAACCCCTGGAATTACTGGTCCTGAGTGCCTGTCAAACGGCCGCCGGAGATAACCGCTCTGCCCTAGGGATTGGCGGGGTCGCCGTGCGGGCCGGAGCCAAAACCGCCCTAGCCAGTCTCTGGTTCATTAACGATGAAGCCACAGTTTCTCTGATTGAAAATTTCTACCAAGAACTACAAAAACCAGGTGTAACCAAAGCTCAAGCCTTACAAGCGGCTCAGAAAAATGCCATTGACAGTTTTGCCTATAATCACCCTGGGGTTTGGTCTCCCTTTATTCTCATCGGGACTTGGCGTTGATTGTCACCAGAGAGGAGTTCGAGAGTCGTTCATCAGGGGAATTGGCGCATCAAAAACTGTTTTAAGACCATCGCCGTCCAATCAATATCCGCCTCAGTCGTCTCTCGCCCCAACGTCAGACGAATCCCCGCCCGAGCCAGGCGTTCAGGATAGCCCATAGCCAGAAGAACCCGGCTAGGGGCTAATTTACCGCTATGACAAGCTGAGCCAGAACTGATGGCGATTCCTGCCAGATTTAACTGTCGCACTAAGGCTTTGCCCGTGACGGGTTTTCCTTGAGCATCATCCAAGTCCACCAAGAAACTGACATGATGGGGTAAACGATGGTGGCGATCGCCGCTAACCTGTAAACTCCAAACCCCCGCCAATTGCTCAAAGAGGCGATCGCGTAACCCCGCCAACCGCCGCGCCTCACTCTCCAATTCCGCCTTGGCCAACGTCGCCGCCACCCCAAAGCCAACAAGATTGGCAACCGCCTCCGTCCCCGATCGCCGCCCCGCCTCCTGTCCACCCCCGGCCAACAGAGGTGCCAGAGACACTCCCGGACGAACATACAACGCCCCTGCCCCTTTGGGGCCATAGAGCTTATGACTCGACAGAGATAACAAATCAACGCCCAACGCTGCCACATCCAGGGGCAATCGTCCTGCCACTTGAACGGCATCGGTATGAAACAAGACCCCATGCTGGCCAGCGATGGCCGCCAGAGCTTCAATGGGTTGTAAGGTTCCGACCTCACTTTGTCCATAAATGACCGAGATCAAGCGCGTCTCAGGGCGAATGGCCGCCTCTAACCCTTGCGGATCAACCCGTCCTTGCCCATTCACCGGCAAATAGGTGACCTGCCATCCTTGGCGTTCTAACTGCTGAGCCGGTTGGGCGATCGCCGCATGTTCAACACTCGAAATAATCAGATGTCCGGGTTGCTCAAGCCGTTGCGTCACCCCCATTAGCGCCAGATTATTAGCCTCAGTGCCGCCACTGGTAAAGATAATCGATTCCGGGGGAGCTGCGATGAGATCGGCCACCTGAAATCGAGCCGTTTCCAACGCTGTGGCTGCTGTTTCTCCCCAATGATGAAGACTTGAAGGATTGCCCCACGCCTGGTTCAGTGACTGCATCATCGCCTCAATCGCTTCTGGGCGTGTTGGCGTGGTGGCGCTATGGTCTAAGTAAATTTGCATGGGGACATCTCCCAATACTCCCGATTCTGTTAACCTCCCTTCTAGGCTATCGCACGGCCTCGGGTGCGCTAGTCAACGGATTGACAAATGGTGGCCCCGTGGCGATCTAACTGGAGCGATCGCACCGTGACGGGAGTTTTCTGCGTCTGCCAGGCCTGTTCCATCGCCGCCACCACCGTCGAAGCCGTCGCCGTCGAGGCTAACGCCAGTAGCGTTGGCCCCGCACCACTAATGGCCAACCCATAAGCCCCCGCCTTGATCGCCGCCTCATGAACCCTCCCATACCCAGGAATCAACTGCTTACGATAGGGTTGATGGACTCGATCCTGCATTCCGACCCGTAGGCGATCGCCATCTCCGGTTTCGAGGCCTTTCACCAACAGGGCCAAATGAGCCGTATTAAAGACCACATCCGCGCGGCAATAGTCCTGGGGGAGAACTTGTCGAGCCGCCGCCGTCGAAAGTTCAAAATGGGGAATCGCCACAATCGGGACAATATCCGAATCCCAGGCGATCGCACAATGTAGCCAATCCTGGTCATCACTGGCCGCCAACTGACAGCCTCCCAACAGAGCCGGAACCACATTATCGGGATGGCCTTCGAGGTCGATCGCCATACGCATCAACGCTTGAGGACTCAGGGGATTACCCGCCCAATGATTCGCACCGAGAAGCCCGCCGACGATCGCCGTGGCGGAACTGCCCAACCCTCGGGCTAAAGGGACTCCCAACTCAATCTCTAGGGTCAGACTCGGTGGCGTTTGTCCGAGGGACTCAAATAACTGACAAAAGACCTGATAAACCAAATTTTCTGCCCCCGTTGCCACCCGTGCCGCCTCCTCACCTCGCACAGAAATCTTGAGCCCAGACCGTGAGCCAGCCTGATCCCCAGGCCCATCAGCGGGCAAAAAGGAAAACCGATTATATAACGACAGCGCCGCCCCTAAACAGTCGAAACCGGGTCCGAGGTTTGCCGTAGTAGCCGGGACGGTGACAGTAAACGGATGAAGCATTCAGGTGGATAACAGGGAATTGGCGAACAGGGGAGGGGCGATGGCCTCGGGTCTAACTCGGCGATCGCCAGATGAGAGAATTCTATCCTAGAGCGGGGCCATCTCAGGGCCGCCCTTAGACTGAACGAGGGCTTAAACTTGAACCGCTTGGTTGCCCTTGAGCAAGTTAGCGCGATGTTTAGCCAGTTCTAACACCCCCTGAGTAATGATTTGCACCACATCCACGCGTCCTTGGCGCAGAAAGCGGTGTTGCAAGAAGTGTTCAGCGGGCAACTCTCCCTTGAGAAATTCCTTAGAGGCCGCCAACAACTCCGTGACACAATCAAAGCCGACCGATTCGATGATAAACGTCGCTAAGGGAGAATTTTTCAAATCGTAAGCCGACTCACGAGTCCGACCTTGGCTGAGCAGTTGTAGGACTTCAGCTTCCCGTTGCGTCGAGGGGGGACAGTCATTGGACAGATGGGGCAAGAACTCAGCCAAGGCCGGAGTTTTGACCCCAACTTCGGGAAACTCACCCATCATCGTCGAAATATGCACATTGCGCCCAAGACGATAGGAGAGGGCTTCGAGGACGGCGATGGTAATCAGTTTCACCCCCAGGTACAACTGAGCGGTTTCCAGGTTTTTGCGCGTACGTTCGACTAAACCGGCGTAGGTGTCATCATCGGGTTCACCGCGATACTGACTAAACACCACTTCCGGCTTGAGGAAGTTGATGAACCCTTCCATTTTCTGAATTGAACGCCGATAGCCCCGTACCGTATAGGAATTGGCGCTAATGAGTTCGTGATTGGTTTCTGGGAGGAGATTCCAGGTGTTATCTAAAAATTCAGCCGAGTTGGGCAGGGCGAAGTTTTCCACATCCCGATTGGCTAACCGTACGGCCCGTTTCACGGCGTCGTAGATCTCGTGATCTTGCCAATCGAGGTCAAACTGTTCGCGCGTGCGATGGAGATTCTGTTCGAGGCGATCGCTGGCAGTCCACCCCTCGGCCGAGACGCCTCTAAAGGGGATTGTTGCTTCGATGCAGGCGGCGATTCGCACCAGATCTCCCAGGGATAAGAACGGTTCTAGGGCTTTGCTGGCAATGACCGCACTGAGAAACTCATTTTGTCCTCGGAAGGGATCGAGGACTTGTTCAGGAACAAAACCAAAGACCGACAAGACCATCAGGAAACTTCCGTCGTCGGGAAGCAAGTTAGCCGGAAGAATCGATAACTTACCGTTAAGTTCTTCGATATAGGGGGAGATATAGCGGCTAACGTTGAGGTTAATGCCTGAATCGACTTGAACGTACACTAAATCATGAAACAGTGCCGACAAGACTTCAATGGGGTCACTCGACCCTCCAACCTCAAAAATATGGGATGGCGTATGGAAATACCGCCATTGTCCCGTCATCGCTTGTACGATCAATGACGCGATGGGTTCGATTTCCTCCATCGGTGGGGGGGCCGCCAGTTCCGAAATTGAGCCGACTAGGCTGTCCAGGCAGCGTTGGTAAGCAACTTCTAGCTCCATCAATCCCTCGTGTTGTTTCCCTGATTCCCGTATGTGGGGTTGCAAACGACCGAAATTGTCGATGCACCTATTATCTGCCAGCATAACCTGAAGCCCGACCTGTTGCCGAAATTGTTCAGGATTGATTTCAATGGACTTGACACCAATAACGCCATTTTCCGCTAAATTTTCTGCTCAGCCTGATTTGGAACCGACCATGTCTCTAGATAATGAAGCCTCCGTCAGCGATCTCCTCTCCCGTCAAGAGGAGTTGACAATCCAACTGCAATCGTTGCAAGAACATCTTAGCCGTCTTGTGCCTCAACTTGAAGAGGCCCAAGCCCAGGCTCAAAAGCCCCCCGAGAAACCCCAGGGAACCTCCCCTGAGACTCTGTTAGCCTCTGCGACCCAAGCGGCCTTGGCTCGCTATGAGTGGAAGGCGAAACTCGAGGGCTTAGAGGTGGCGATCGCCTGGACGCAAGAGCAAATTCATGAGAAAGCCGATCAACTCGATACCCTAGAAGCGACCTTGGCTGAAGCTGAACGCCGTCAGGAACAGACGCTTCAGGCTCGTGAAGGGGTTGCTGAGTTAAATGGGGCCATCGCCGAGATCAAACGCCAGTTAATTGAGTTGAAGGGCCAGGGCTGTTTACACCTGTATACCGTCAACTTGCCCGAATTTTCCCTCGATGAACAGGGCCAGATTCAGGTTCGGCCCCATTCTTTCCGGATTCAATGAGCCATCCGGGGTCGAGTATGGCAGCGGGGAAACTCCGGTACGCTAAGTTAGGGCCGGGTTCGGCGATCGCGATCTCGAAGCCTCACCCCCAGCCGAGTCCATCACGCCAATCGGTCAGGGAGCTTTGACAATTGATCTCGGTTGGATCTCAGTTCGAGATCCAGAACATCTGGGATAAATGGTCAAAAGACATTAGCATGGGAAAAACTTTACATTTCAATTTATGAATGTTCGGGCAGGAACTCTCCTAAATAACGGGAAATATGCCATCGAAGCCACACTCGGTCAGGGCTATTTCGGGGCAACCTATCGGGCGACCCACGGTCAACTCTGGCAACCCGTGATTCTTAAAAGCCTTGGGGATAGCCTTTTGAGCCATCCTAACCGGAATGAATTTGCCCGCCAGTTTGTTGAGCAGGCGCGACAGTTGGCCCGTTGTCAACATCCCAACATCCCTCGGGTGTTGGACTTATTTGAAGAACAGGGCCAGCCCTTTCTGGTGCTTGACTATATTTCTGGAACCAGCCTCAAAGATCTCGTTGACCGCCAGGGACGGCGATCGCCCCAGGCCACATTGACTTATCTGCAACAACTGGCCACAGCAGTTGAGGTTCTACATCATCAGGGGCTATTGCACCGGGATCTTAAGCCCGAACATAGTTTGCAGGTTTCAGGGAGCGATCGCCTTGTCTTAATTGAAGTGGGATTAACCCGAGATTTAACCACCGGAGCCGGACAAACCTACAGCGGGTTACTCTCACCGGGTTATGCTGCCCCCGAACAGTACAGTGGTGCCACCTCCAGCCCCGCCACCGATGTCTATTCCTTAGCCGCTACCGGTTACTACCTGCTCACGGGCCAACCGCCGGCTAGCGCCCCCCTACGCGATCGCGTTCCCCTCTCCCCTCTCAGTGACGGGAGTCCCTTAGGAGACGCCTTAGAAGAGGCGATCGTTCGAGGACTCGATCTCAATCCGGAAACCCGTCCAGCCACCATTCGTGACTGGTGCGCTTGGTTACCGGATGCCACAGGGATCGTCACCACCAACGCTAAACGTCCTCAACTTGCACCAGCGAGCCATCTCACTCCCCCTTCAGAGTCAACGGAGGTTCGGCCAATTTTCCAACGGCCTTGGGTTCCCGCTCTATTTGCCACCACTTCTGTCGTAGCCGCGATCGGCGGGGCCGCCGCCATGATGAACTTTCGCAGTGCCATGAGCAGTGTGCCTCAGTCCGAGCCAGTCGAGCGATCCCAGACCCGCCCCAGGGCCGCTGACGCTCCTCGCTTACGCCAAGGACCTCATGGGTTGAGCCGTCAGGAGTCCGACGATCCCATCCTGGAAGTGGATGCCTGGACTCCGATTCAGCCCGCTCCTGACGCTGAATACACCGACAACCCCTGGCAAGAGGATCGACCCGCTCGACATAACGGCTCCTCCTGGTCGAATTCAAGTTCCGAGTCGGTTCGAGGCAATCAGCCAGAGACGTATACCGATACCTATCAAGACTCCAATCAGACTCGCTACAACGATTACAACAACTACGACGACGACTACAACGATTACAACAGCAATGGCTATGACGATGGGTATTCCGATGAGGATTCCTACGCTGATGATGACTCCCTACTCTCGGATAAGACGTTTACCGAAGAACGGACAACGGATGAACCCATCTGGTCTGAGCCGGTACCGGAGTCGTTAGAACGCCCTTGGGGGCAAGAAAACACCAGGGAGCATGAGTCAGATGCAAAACTCATGCCCCCCTCCCGAGAGGACTCCTGGAACCGCGACTATCACAAAGGGTTAACGTCTCCCTCCTAGGTCTGTCTCGGCAAGGTCTGTCTCGGCAAGGTCTGTCTCGGCAAGGTCTGTCTCGGCAAGGTCTGTCTCGGCAAGGTCTAGTATGAGTCCTGGAAAACCCGTTCACTCAGGATATCGTTCCCACAAAGATACGCCCCGATGGGATTTCTGGGCCACCCTAAAGGTTCCCCTCTTGAGAGGGAGGCCCGGACGGCGGTGTGGGTTATCCCTCTTGCCCCTTGCCTCTTGCCTCTTGCCTCTTGCCCCTTGCCCCTTGCCTCTTGCCTCTTGCCCCTTGCCTCTTGCCTCTTGCCCCTTGCCCCTTGCCTCTTGCCTCTCTTACCTTCCCCAACCCAAGAGAACTGCTATAATTTTGTTAAGGAAGCTTAATAATCAAACCCACACATGAGTAAATCCCCGGTTCACGCCTTTTTCGTCGGTCGTATCCTCGCAGAAGAAATCGGCGCCGTCCTAGAGCGGACAATCTCCAACTCTCTCAGTGCCTTTGGTCAGTTTGATGCTGAACAGCGCGAGAACCTGCGTCAGTTCTCCGAGCGAGTGGTTGAACGGGCCGAGCGGGTTGAGTCGGATCGCAGCCCCTCTGGCTCTTCTAGCAGTAGTCGTGCCGTGTCAACGGATCAGGACTTACAAGCCTTGATTGATGGCTTGCGTGCCGAAATTGCCCAGTTACGGTCTGAGTTACAACGCTACCGTAATACCAGTGGCAACGACTAACGCCACCGATTCCCCCTCCCCATCTACCCGCCAACTTCATCGAGAACGTCGAGTGTCTGCTCTGTCTGAGGACTCCTTGCCCCAATCGACCCACCCTGAGCGATCGCCACGAACGGATCGCTCTTTGAGTGATCATCACATGACAACGCCGGGCGATCGCTCCTTTATCCCAACCGCTTCATCCTATCGCTGGAACCGGCCCAACTACTCCCGCAACCGTCGCCGCATCGAGATCTGGTCGTTTGTGGGTCGCTTTCTGTTTGAACTCTGGCTCAATGACCGTAAATGGAGTTATTGGGGGGGCTACAGTGATGCCAAACTCGCGGCCCGTCGTCGCCGCTTGGCGATCTGGATTCGTGAAACGTTCCTGCAACTCGGTCCAACCTTCATTAAGCTCGGACAACTGTTTTCGACGCGATCGGATATTTTCCCGGCTGAGTATGTCGAAGAACTCTCAAAGCTTCAAGATCGAGTTCCGGCGTTTAGTTCCGAGTTAGCCTACGAGATTATCCAGGAAGACTTTGGCAAGCCCGCTCAGGAACTCTATCGCTATTTTGACCCGGTTCCCCTAGCCGCCGCCAGTTTGGGACAAGTTCATAAGGCTCAACTCAAGGGTGGCGAAGAAATTGTCGTGAAAGTCCAACGGCCCGGACTCAAGCGACTGTTTGACATCGATCTCGGCATTGCTCGGGGGGTTGCGCTCTATCTGCAAAACCACTCTAAATGGGGCAAAGGGCGTGATTGGATGGGCATTTATGACGAATGCTGCCGCATTCTCTATCTTGAGATTGATTATCTCAACGAAGGACGTAACGCGGACACCTTTCGTCGCAACTTTCGGGGCGTTGACTGGGTACGAGTGCCGCGCGTCTATTGGCGCTACACCTCGGCGCGGGTGTTAACTCTCGAATATCGTCCAGGGATCAAAATTAGCCATTATGAGGCCCTCGAAGCGGCTGGCTTGGATCGTAAACATTTAGCCAGTCTTGGGGCGATCGCCTATCTCAATCAACTCCTCGATCACGGCTTCTTCCATGCTGATCCCCACCCCGGAAATTTAGCCGTTAGCCCAGATGGTGCCTTGATTTTCTATGATTTCGGCATGATGGGGCAAATTACCTCTAATCTGCGTCAGAAGCTGATGGAGTTGTTTTTTGGCGTGGCCCAACGGGATAGCGATCGCGTGGTGCAAGCCCTGATTGCCGTAGAAGCGTTGGCCCCAATGCAGGATGTTGGCCCCGTGCGGCGATCGATCCAATATATCCTGGACAACCTCATGGATAAGCCCTTTGAAGAGCAATCCGTCGAAGCCATCACCGATGATCTCTATGAAATTGCCTATGATCAGCCGTTCCGTTTTCCAGCAACTTTTACCTTTGTGATGCGGGCCTTCTCGACCCTAGAAGGAGTTGGCAAAGGTCTCGATCCCGACTTTAATTTTATGGAGGTGGCGAAACCGTTCGCGTTTGATCTTATGAACCAAGGACGAGAAGACTATGGTAATGGCATTCTCTCAGAACTCGGTCGTCAGGCCAGTGAAGTGAGTTCAACCGCGTTGGGCTTACCTCGGCGTATTGAAGATAGCCTAGAGAAACTAGAACGCGGCGATGTGCGGGTGCGAGTGCGGGCGACGGAAACCGATCGCCTACTGCGACGGATGGCCAACATGCAAATGACAACGAATTATACCCTCTTAGTCAGTGCGTTGACGTTGTCCGCTACGATTCTAGTAGTCAGTGGAGAAGTCTGGTTAGCCGGAGGTGCTGCCCTGTTGGCGATCGCCTTTGCCTTAGCCCTACTTCGACTCATGGCGCGTATCAACCGAGCTGATCGCTTCTGATTAGCCGCTCACCCGCAACGTTATAATTCTCAGGTATGAAACCAGCCTTTGCCGGCCAGAGTGATAAAGGTCTAATCCGGGCCGTCAACCAAGACGCTTACCACATCGATGAAGCTGGCCGCTTTTTTATTGTCGCCGATGGCATGGGGGGTCATGCCGCTGGCCAAGACGCCAGTCGCATTGCCAAAGATGCCATCTGTCATCATCTTGAAGTTGGCTATGACCAAGATGATACACCCGAGACGCTTCTAAGAACCGCCTTTATTGGCGCGAACACGGCCATCATGGAGGATCAGTTGGTTCATCCTGAAAATGCCGATATGGGGACTACAGCCGTCGCGATTCTGCTGCAACCGGGACCCGATGGAGACATTTCTCAGGTGTGGTGCGCCAATTTGGGAGATTCTCGGATTTATCGCTTCCGCAATGGCAGTCTCGAACAACTCACCGAAGATGATACCTGGGTCGCTCAAGCCATCAAAGCGGGAGTCTTGCCGGCAGATGAAGCCCGAGATCACCCCTGGCGACATGTGTTATCTCAATGTCTCGGCCGCGAAGATATGGGCGAGTTAGAGATTCGCGGTCTTGATGTAACCCCAGGCGATCAGTTTCTCCTCTGTAGCGATGGACTCAGCGAGGAACTGACTGACGATCGCATTGCCGAAGAACTCACAGCCAGCAACGATTGTGACGACGCGGCCACCCGTCTGATCGAAGCGGCAAAGGCACAGGGCGGACGGGATAATATCACCGTTGTTTTAGTCAGGCTTTAAACAGGGAACACCGGAACAGGGAACAGGGAACAGGGAACAGGGAACAGGGAACAGGGAAGAAGAAGGCAAGAGGCAAGGGGTAAGAGGCAAGAGGCGGGTAATCCTCACCCGCCTTTTTTATTGCCTTCTATCCCCTAGCATTAGCCTAATGAATTTGGACAACCAAAACGCCCAAACCTTTTAAAAAAAGAAACCTTGCTGATTTTTGATTGTCCATTCTCAACTGGCTATCCTCAACAGTGAGTTGCCCCAAATTGTCTCAGTCTTGGTTCAGGATGAGCATTTTTACCGTTGACAAATTGCTAAAACTCGTATCAGGGAATGGGGAACCTCAATGGATATTGTCCCGTCCTGAAAAATATCTGGGTGCAGATGTTGCATTTTCTGTCAAACCTTTGTTATATTTTGTAACAAGACAGGGGAAGCCCACTTCAACGATCCGGTTGACCCCCCAGGTTAGCCCGAGTTGAAGGACTCGAACTTACACCCTGTGTTGACGAGACGATTCGCTTGAGAGGTACATCACATGGACCGACCGATTCAACTCAGTCTCGAACAGCAGTTTAGTCTGCGTTCCTTCGAAACCCAAGTGGCTCAAATGAGCCATGAGCAAGCGCAACAGTTCCTTCTGAAACTGTACGAACAAATGATGTTGCGCGAAGTGACTTACAAAAATCTACTCAAACACCAATGGGGCATTGAACCCAATGGTATGTCGTAGACTGTCCCTTTAAGACTCTCTCAGGGCGACCTCCGTCTCTGGCTCAGTTCCTGGCTGTGGGAAACGAACCAGGGGTGCTGAGGCGTTACTGGAGACTCTCTAACCCTGCTGCTTAGCCCCGGATGACAGACTCCGTGACTACCTAGGTGACCGCAAATTCGACTACCCTAGGAATGAACAATGTCTTCGGGACGCAAGCCTGATATGTTTCAAAACCTTCTCATCTGTACAGATTTACACGACGGTCTACATCGACTGGTTCGCTTCGTTCCTAGCCTGGCCGCCTCAGGAATCCGTAAACTCGTTTTCTTTCACTCTGTTCGCGTTGATGACGATCGCGGTGTCCCCAAAGTCAACCAAACCGCGATCGATACCGCTCGCCAACGCCTATCCGTCGCTCAGGATAACGTTCCTGACGGTGTCGAGGTCGAGGTGGTTGTCGAATCTGATCGCATTGTTGAAAATATCCTCAACACGATTAAAACCCACCACTGCGATCTGGTTCTTCTCGGAACCGACAACAAAACGCTCCTAAACGAAAAACTCTTTGGTAGCACCACCGCCGAACTGGTTGAACGGATTAAAATTCCGCTGCTAGTTGTCCGTCCGGCGTTGATGTCCACCTATACCCGCGAGGAACTCGACTTACGCTGTCGCCATCTATTGCGCTATCTTCTGATTGCCTATGATGACAGTAACACCGCCAAGACCTTAGTCAAGCAGATTAGCGAGACCGCCCGCAACCGTCCCGAGAACTCCTTAGAACACTGTCTTCTCGCCTGGGCCGTCGAATCTAAGAGTCGCCGAGAAATCCCTCAATCCCAAACCATCGAGGATGCTGAGGAAAAACTCGCCGCCGTCAAACAGGAATTAGAACAACTCAACCTAACCGTCGCCACCGCCGTTCGAGAAGAAGAGCGTTTGCAAGCGATGATGACTCTGTCTATGGAGTATGACATCAGTGCGATCGCCGTCAACTCCCCGAGCGTTCCTCGCCTCCTAGAATGGTCGCGGCCCAACTTCGCCAACCTCCTCTTGCGTCGCAGTTGGCATCCCGTTCTCTTCTTCCCAGACCCCGAGTAAGGCAAACTTCTGGGAAATCGGAGTCCGAAATGTGATAAGTATAAGGTGAAAGTCCTTACATTCAGCGACGTTAAACAAAACGATGTTTTCAATTATTTTTCAAATCTGCCTAGCCGCCCTAGTCCTGTGGTCTTTCATCATGGTGATTGGGGTTCCCGTGGCTTATGCCTCTCCCCAAAACTGGGATCAATCCAAAGGACTGATCTGGATTGGCTCTGGGATCTGGGTGGCCTTAGTTCTGGCGGTGGGTGTTTTAAACTATCTCGTTGTTTAAGCCATCCCCACAACAAATTAGGAGGAATCTCGCCCGAGATCCCTCCTGAGACTTTCAGTCTTAACCTCGACACCTCCTCTCAACCCTCTTTCTCTCACCTCAACGTCTCAAAGATTTATGGCAGTTTTTGAAGGAACTTTTGCCAGCGTTGCCCCGTACCGCTTCGCTATTGTTATCGCCCGTTTCAACGATCTCGTGACTGAAAAGCTGCTCGGTGGCTGTCAAGACTGCCTCAAACGTCACGGGATTGATGTCGACCCCCAAGGCACTCAGGTGGACTATATCTGGGTTCCCGGAAGCTTTGAAATTCCCCTGGTCGCCCGGCAACTGGCCCTAAAGGGAACCTACAACGCCATCATTTGTCTCGGAGCCGTCATTCGCGGCCATACCCCTCACTTTGACTATGTTGCCGCTGAAGTCTCCAAAGGCGTTGCCGCCGCTGGCTTCCAAACCGGAGTTCCCATTGTTTTCGGGGTTCTCACCACAGATACCTTGCAACAAGCCCTCGAACGGGCAGGAATTAAGAGCAATCTGGGCTGGAATTATGCCATGGACGCTCTGGAGATGGCCAGTCTAATGGCTCAAATTGGTGGAGACGCAGACATGACGGCTCAGCCCCAAGCCCTCCCCAATGGAGAGGGCCAATCCTTGATGGGCAATTTCTCAGGTAGCTAATCCCTGAACCCCTCCCCTAGCGTCCGGCTAGACAGGCCGCTAAGTCTTCATCGGCGGTGGAAATCCTTTGGAGGTTGTAGGTTTGCGAAATTGACATCCTCTCCACGCAAATCAAAGATTATGCGTGGAGATTCCTATTCGGTTCCCGAACGCTTCGCGATGGGTCGCCCCAAAGATTTCGGGCTTCAACAGGTGCCAGCTAGACTGGGTGACCCCAGCCCCCGCCGCATCCCCTTCCCAGGCATTTTCGATTCCCCGTTGCCCACGGGTAAAAATCACTTGTCCACTGGCTACATCACGGGGTTTGATTGACCTGCAGTTATGGCAGTGATGAATCCGGGTTGAAAGGTCTTTTTTGACCTCGGCCCCACAATCCGGACACTCTTGAGACGTGCCTCGCGCATCCACCTTGCCGTAAAACACATCACGCTTCCAACACACCCAGGGAAGGATTTGGTTTGTGAACTGTCCCAGTCCAGCATCGAGAGTGTGTTTGCCCAACATTCCCTTAGCCATAATGCGGAAATCCAAATCTTCCACAAAAATCATCCCTGCACCGTCACAGAGATGATGGGCCAGCTTAAAATGCCAGTCTTTTCGTGTGTCGGCAATCCGTTGATGGACTCTGGCAATTTTCTTCTGGAGTTTCAGCCAGTAAGGTTAATTTCCCCGAGTTTCAGGGCTAGGGTCACCCAGTCGTTGAGGTCGAGATCGGGTTGTCCGAGGGCGGCCAGGGCCTCGTAGAAGTCGTCATAGACGCGATCGCTCTCTTGTCCCAGTTCGGCGGCGTGGTGAGCGTAGGCGGCAATGCCTTTGAGACCATACAAAACGGTTAGTTTTAGGGAAAAGATATCAACATCCTGGCTTCCTTGGCTGATGAAGGCATATTCGGCGTCTTTGCCCTGTTGAATGAGAGCCTCACGGCTGGAAGCGGGTTGAAATTGAGCCACATCAGACCAGGAAGGGAATAGGGAATAGGGAACAGGGAACAGGCAAGAGGGGGGAAATGGGGAATAATGTAGAGACTTGTTTTTTTGGCGGTTGTTTGGAAATGCCAGAACAAGATATCACTTGATTAACGATAATTTGGGTTGAAAATGCAAGATATTTTAGATTTTTTGGCGGAATTAGACTTGTTTAAGGACTTGCCAGATTCACAACTTCGTGCTATTGGAACCATCGCGAAACCTCTGAAGTACGATCGCGGCGATCCCATTTTTTTAGAAGGCGATCGCTGTTTAGGCTTTTTCCTGGTTCAGTCGGGACGAGTCAAAGTCTATAAAATGTCTGCCGATGGTAAAGAGCAGATTTTACATTGGTTTGAAGAGGGCGATCGCTTTGCCGAAGTTCCCGCGTTTGATGGGGGCTATTATCCGGCGTCAGCATCAGCCTTAGAAAAAACACAACTGCTGCTGATTCCCAATCAAGCCTTACTCGCTTTAGTCGAACAATATCCCAGTTTAGCCTTTCACCTCCTCGCGAGTTTGTCGCGACATCTGCGTCGCTTTGCCAATCTCATTGATACCCTGTCTCTGAAAGATGTATCGAGTCGGCTAGCGGGCTATTTACTGGAATTGAGCGATCGCCAGGGAAGCGATCGCCTCGAACTCGATTTAGCCAAAGGACAGTTAGCGGCGTTTTTGGGAACGATTCCGGAAACCTTATCCCGGACTTTTGCCAAGCTAACTCAGGCTAACCTCATTGAAATTGAGGCTAGACAGATTCAGATTCGCGATCGCGATAGCTTGCAACGGTTAGCAGAAGGGGACAAAGACATCAACTAGAGATTCAACCTGATAAAGTTTGCATAAAACAGTTTGCATAAAACAGTTTGCATGAAACAGTTTTTAGGTTACGATAGCCCTTAACCTATTCTCCAACACTTTTATCGAGCCACATATCCCTGAAAGATGGCTGAGATGGGTGTTCCATTCTGATTTTGCGTGTTCTCATGTTTAGCTGGCTCGCGGCTATGCCGACATCCCGATCCCACCCCGAACTTCCTCGTCTCAAGTTACCTCGACTTCTCAGTGTTTTGGAGGTTTGGGGATTTGGTTTGAGTGGTTTATTGCTCTGGCTTGGCCCCGGGCCGGCCTCAAATGCGGATTTAGGACAGCCGGTGATTTGGGTTTGGCTGGTAGCAGCGGCGATTGGCGTCATCTATAATCTCCAGGTTAAACATCTCGGCAGCCACTATCCCAATGTATCAGGAGGAACACCAAACTACATCACCAAACTGCTGGAGAATCACCCATTTTTAGCCCGCTATGGAGCGATTGGTTATTTTTTAGGTTGGGTGTCCGTTCCTTCGATGAATGGCATTGTTTTGGCGGGGTTGATTGCAGCCAACCTTGAAAGTCTCGGCCTTGATGCTCCTGAAGGTTTATTACGCATCATTTTCACGGCGTTACCGTTTGTTGTTGCCTACAGCGGAACCCGAGCCATCAGCATCCTCCATCTATTTTTTGTCTTACCAGCGGTGGGATTTTTCCTCGTTTTTTGTACTCAGGGCCTCGGCTGGCTCGCGATTTCTCCTCAAAGTCCTGGGTTTTTCCCGAGTCAGTGGCAAGGGTTTGCCGTTGGCGATTGGGCCAGATGGTATTTTTTGGCGGTGTATGCGGCCTACGGCTGTGAGACGGCTTCGGGATTTATTGCCGATAACCCGAAGCCTCATCAGACTCTACGAAGTTTGAAGTTTGCGGCGATTCTGCTGCCGATTATCTATGGCGGGGGGTCTTGGCTATTGATGCGTCTGGCCACGAATCGGGAGTTGGGGAGTAATACTTTTGTACAGTTGGTGGCGGTGTCTCGTCCTTTCTGGGGTGATGCTGCCCCGGTGTTGGTCACGTTTCTCATTGCGGCGGGTTGTCTCCTGAGTTCGGCGACGGCGGTGGCTTTAACGCCGCGAGTGTTGTATCAATTGTCCCGCGATCGCTATCTCTCCCCAGTTTTCGCTGTGGTGTCTCGACGGGGAGCGTTTGGCCCGGGGTTAACCTTTACCTTTGCCCTCAGTCTTCTGTGTTTGTTGTGGGGTGATGTGGAACGGGTGGTGATGGTCACGGGTACGGGCTATCTTTCGAGTACGATGCTGCTACATTTGGGAATGTGGCTCAAACGGGGAACGGCGGTCTCCTGGCTTCCCCGTTGGTCGTTGCTATTTTTCATCTTAGAAGCCACGGTGTTAGTCCTCGGTGGCTTAATGTGGAGTGGCTGGGATTTAGCGTTGGGGTTAGCGTTTCCGGTTGTGGTGTTGATGTTTGATGCGGCGATCGCCCGCAATCGCTTTTTTCTGTTTCAAACGGATTGGTGGATTCGCTTTTATCGCCGACAAATGGGCGAAAATTTCCAGAATTTTGTGGCGGTGCAGGTGGGAGTGTTGCTGGTTTTGCTCTGTGGGGCAGCCTTCGTGAGTTGGCAGGTTCAGATTTTGATGCGAGCGGTCACTGATGCGACGGTGTTGGCGGATGTGTCGGCGAATTTGTTGGTGTTGTTGTTGCTGACGGTGAGCTTTATTGGGGTGGCGATCGCCTGTTGGACGAGTTTACCTCAAGCTGAGGCGATCGTGGAGGCTCGCGATCGCTCTCAACTCCTCTT
The DNA here is from genome assembly GCA_900149785.2 of Phormidium lacuna HE10JO. Classification (GTDB taxonomy): domain Bacteria; phylum Cyanobacteriota; class Cyanobacteriia; order Cyanobacteriales; family Geitlerinemataceae; genus Sodalinema; species Sodalinema lacuna_A. The sequence continues at coordinate 68,481 of FSSI02000024.1, forward strand.
TCGCATTGCTGAAGATGCGATTATGGTTCTCGATAACCAAGGTACCATTCAGCAAGTCAACCCCGCCGCGAGTGCTTTATTTAATTTGCCGGGATTTGAACTGCTGACTCGACCGCTTTCGGAGTATTTACCCCATTTTCCCACGGTGATTGAAACAGCACCTCGGATTAGTGAACAGGAGTTTAAACGGGGTGCTGAGCTAGGAACGGTAGAAGTGGGAATTTCCGTGTTAGAAACGGAAGCCTCTCGGGAATACCTGGCTATTTTGCGAGATGTCACCACGCAAAAACAGGATCAAGAAGCTCTCCAGCGGTCAGAGGAACGACTCCGCAATTGGGCGACAGAACTCGAACAACGGGTTCAGGAGCGAACGGCTGAACTACAACAGGCCATGGAACTCGCGGATATGGCAAATCACGCTAAAAGTGATTTTTTAGCCAGCATGAGTCATGAGTTGCGAACACCTCTCAATGGTATTTTAGGGTATGCCCAGATTTTGCAGCGATCGTCTCATTTAACGGGGCAAGATTTGCATGGCGTCGAGATTATTCAGCAATGTGGTGCTCATTTGTTGACGCTCATTAATGATATTTTAGACTTATCTAAAATTGAAGCCGGCAAAATGGAATTGCACCCCAATGAGTTTCACTTTCCGGCGTTCTTGCAAGGGGTGGTGGAAATTTGCCGGGTGCGATCGCAGTCCAAGACCATTGAATTTTACTATGTCGCCGATCCCCATTTACCGACTGGCGTTAAAGCTGACGAAAAACGCTTACGGCAAGTTTTAATCAATCTTCTAGGAAATGCCATTAAGTTCACGAACAAAGGGAGTGTATGTTTACACGTAGAAGTCCTGGAGTCACCAGATGTTGAGATGGATCGTGAAAGGGAATCTGATGCAGAATTCTTAACGTATCGGATTCGTTTTGAGATTACCGATACCGGAATTGGTATGACAAACGAGCAGCTTGAGAAAATTTTTCTGCCCTTTGAACAAGTCGGTGAAGGTAAAAAACAGGCTGAAGGTACTGGTTTAGGATTGACGATTACGCGCCAAATCTTAGACTTAATGGATAGTCCAATTGAAGTGACGAGTACTCCAGGACAAGGGAGTCGCTTCAGTTTCGTCATGGTTCTGGAACAAGCCGATGATTGGGTTGATAGTGCCACCGAGTCTGCACTGGGTAAAATTATAGGCTATGAGGGCGATCGCCGCACAATTCTCATTGTTGATGATCGCTGGGAAAATCGCTCGGTGATTGTCAATCTTTTAACCCCACTAGGATTTAATCTCATTGAAGCAAATGACGGCCAGGAAGGATTTGAGCGGATTCTTGAGCATCAACCGGATTTAGTCATTACAGACTTAGCCATGCCCGAAACTGATGGCTATGAGTTATTAAAACAGTTACGTCAACATCCCCAAACTAAAGATACTCCCACCATTGTCTCCTCCGCTAGTGTTTTGGCTATTGATCAACATAAAAGTTTAGCCGCCGGCGGTGATGATTTTCTCGCCAAACCCGTTCAAGCCGATGAACTCCTCCAAAAAATTCATCATAATATTGACATTACCTGGCAGTATGAACAGCAAGATCCAGAGTTTACACCGACTGAAACTCAGCGAGAATCGGTAGAAGAGGCTGAGTTTAATCCACCGCCTCCAGAGAAAATTGAGTTACTACTGGATTTAGTACGACAAGGATTGCTCAATCGCATTGTTGAAGAAGTTCAACAGTTACGAGAACAGCATTCAGATTATCAGCTATTTTCAGAACAAATTGAACAGTTAGCGCGTGAGTTTCAAATCAAAAAAATCCGTGAAATTTTAGAGAACATTCGTGGCGAATAGATCTCCATAAATGATTGATGCTCCTGAATTTAGCCTCAAGACATTTTGCCTTAGAGAGTCTTACAACTCTCCGATCTATCTTGAATGGGGGTTGAACGCGATCGCCACCCAGACATTATTCTCGAAAACCCGTTGGCTTAAGAGGCTCCAAATGGATTACTCATCTAAAAGTTTATAGGCGTTTACCTAAGTTTAGCCAAACTGCAACAGTCAAAAATATCAAAAAGGAGACAAGTGGTTGAGTTATGTGATAAAAAGGAGGAACTCCCGAACATACGAACGAAAATTATAGCGTATTTCACTATAATTGGCGTTCAGTGATTAAGCTGTTTTTAGATGCCTGAAATTTAAGCGGGTAATTGATATCAGCCTTAATTGCTTTGTCGTTGCTCTGTGTTGTCTGTCCCATGGCTACCTCTGAATCGGATATTATCCTAATTGTTGATGATACTCCAACGAATTTAGCAGTATTATCAGAATCACTCACCAGTGCCAACTACCAAGTGGCTGTTGCTCTCGATGGAGAGACGGCTCTTGAACAAGTTGCCTATAAACCCCCCAATCTAATTTTATTAGATGTCATGATGCCAGGAATCGATGGCTTTGAAACCTGTCGCCGCCTCAAAGCGAATCCAGATACGACTCAGATTCCCATTATCTTTATGACGGCTTTATCCGATACCGTTGATAAAGTGAAAGGGTTGAATCTTGGGGCGGTTGATTATATTACAAAACCCTTTCAGCAAGAGGAAGTTTTGGCACGAGTTAAAGTCCATCTCGAACTGTATCATCTCAATCACAACTTAGCAGGTCAAGTCAAAGAGCGCACGGCAGAGTTATCGGAAGCCTTAGACAGTTTGCAGAAAGCTCAAGTGCAATTGATTCAAAATGAAAAAATGTCATCGTTGGGTCAGTTGGTGGCGGGAGTTGCTCATGAGATTAACAATCCCGTAAACTTTATTCACGGGAATCTCATTCATGCCAAAGAATATATTGCTGATTTATTGGAATTGTTACGGCTGTATGAGGAGCAAACCCAAAATGCAAATCCTGACATTGAAACATTTGCCGAAGAGATTGATTTCGAGTTCCTCAAAGAAGATCTCCCGAAGTTAGTGAAGTCAATGGAAGTAGGAGCCGGTCGAATTCAGGGTATTATTAAATCGCTCAAGACCTTTTCCCGTGCTAATGAGACTCAATTTGAATCGATTAATATCCATGAGGGCATTGACAGCACATTATTGATTTTGAGCAATCGGATTAAAGCGAAATCCTTTCGCCCTGATATTCAGGTCCATAAAATCTATGGTGAGTTGCCCTTAATTGACTGTTGTAGTGGACAACTTAATCAAGTCTTTACGAACATTCTTAGCAATGCCATTGATGCTTTAGATGAGTCGGCGTTACGTCAGCCTCAGGATTGGCGTCCCTATATTGAGATTGAGACGGTGATTCAGGGGGATCAGGTCAGTATTACGATCGCCAACAATGGCGGAACCATGTCTCCAGAGGTTCAGGATCATCTCTTTGAGCCGTTTTTTACCACCAAGCCACGGGGAAAGGGGACAGGAATGGGCTTATCCATTAGCCATCAGATTATTACAGAGAAACATGGCGGTCAGCTACACTGTCGAGTAGAGGGCGATCGCGTCGAGTTTGTGATTGAGATTCCCATTCGACAAACCCTCACCCCCACTCCTCACCCACACCAAGCCACCCGTCAGTCATGAGTCAGTTTGTGAATACCCGCTCTCTAAAACTTACTCAAACTTAATCATTTGATGTTTAGTTCCTAGCTTGGATCTTCCGAGACCTTTCCATCACTAGGCTTACACGGTTGAACTCTCCGCGTTTTCCAAATTAATTGCCGCATTTAAATCACGATCTATGGAGACGTGACAGTTCGGACAGTCATACTGTCTTTTGTCCAGGGGCATTTTTTGTCGGTGTCCGCAGTGGGAACAGATCTGCGAACTGGGATACCACGGGTCAATTCGTGTGAATTGGCTTCCATACCACTGGCATTTATACGCAAGCTGACGACGGAACTCATAAAACCCACCATCAGCAATAGCACCAGCCAGCTTATGATTTTTGAGCATCCCTGACACATTTAAGTCTTCGATTTTTACTTCGCCGTGGTTCTTGGCTAAGTAAGTTGTTAACTTGTGTAGATGGTCGGCTCTAATATTCGCGATACGTCTGTGGGCTTTAGCTAACTTGAGTTTAGTTTTTTCTCGGTTTTTACCTCCTTTTTGACGGCGGCAAAGCTCTTTCTGGAGTTGGGCTAGTTTTTTCTGAGCTTGACGATAAGCTTTCGGATTGGGATAGGTTTTACCATCGCTCAGGGTGGCCAGAGTTTTAATTCCTACATCTACCCCAATCCGCTCCCTTATTTTGGGGGTGACTTGAGGTTCAAAATCAATTTTGAAGGCAATATACCAGTCCCCTGCTTGCTTACTGACCGTGACGTTTTTGGGATGAGCTGGCGGTAACTGTTCGTGGCTTTTTACCCAACCGATCCGAGGTAGCTTCACCCAATAACCGGAAATTTTAATACTTCCTTCCAGGTAAAAACTATCTTTGACATTCTTTTTCTTAAAYTTGGGRAAACCTGTTCCTTTGACTTGCCAAACTCGCTTAAACGCTTGACTGAGGTGACGCAACGCTTCTTGAGGGCTACATTTGGAAACCTCATAGTACCAAGGATTTTGACTTTTTACCTCGGCGACTAATCTCTTGTGTAAGTCTATAGCACTCGGGAGTTTACCTCCGGCTTCTAATGTTT
>FSSI02000023.1:0-74479 GCA_900149785.2 Phormidium lacuna HE10JO
AAAAATTAACCATTCTAAAAAAGTGTGGATATATTCCCAGACTCTTTCAATTGCATTGACTTCTGGACAATAAGGGGGCTGAAAAATCAAATATACATTTTCAGGGAGCGATAAATTTTTAGCAGTATGGCTTCTAGCATTGTCAAGTTGAATAATATGAATTTCCTCGGGATAAGCCAAAGAGAACTGTTCCAAGAAGTTTTCGAAGCATCCAGAATCAACGTGAGAATATTCATAAAAAAAGCTATTTCCAGTCCTCGGTTCAACCAAGCCATAGAGGTAAATGTATTCAAATTTCCATTGGTGCAATCCTTCTGGCTTAACACCTTTAAGAGTTAGTTTTTTGCCGCCAAGAGTCTGTAAACCTAGGCGTGTTTCATCACCGACCCAATAATGAATTTCAGGAACCTTTTTGAAACAATTTTCAATGCTGGATTTCATGTCTGACAAGCGTTTGGGCAATTCTAACCAGAATTTTTTGATAGCTCCTTTGTCCTGCCTTGCTGCTTTTGGTCGAGGAACTTTTAGCTTAGCCTGAAGCTCGTAACGAACACATCTATACAATGTACTATAACTTACAGAAACTCCTTTAATGAAGTTTAACCAAAAATTGAGTTCTTTATAGCTAGAAAATCCTTGAGGGTCTCGTAGTTCTTGCTGTAGCTTGGCAACATCTTCTACCTTTATTTTTTTGGGTCGTCCTGTTGACTTCTTTTCAGCCAACAATTCTTCAATCCCTCCTTCTCGATAGGAGCGTAACCAACGATGGACAATTGTTTCATCACGGGCTGCCAAGACCGCTAGATGCCTAATACTATCTACGGCATTTATTTTCAACAGATATAGGGCTTGCACTTTGGCATAAGTTAGAGGTGTTTTTTGCTTTTTCATTAGTTCACGAAGTTCTTCGGCAGACTCGAGAACCTCTACTTTCGACACTCCTGACATAATTACCTCACTATTTTTTGAGATTTAACTCTACGCTTCCATGTATAGCACACTTTTTGAAAAATGGTATTGATTTAGTCCAAGCCGTCAACCTAGCTATTGCCCTAGAACGTCCTCTCTTTCTCCAAGGAGAACCGGGTTGTGGCAAAACTCTACTCGCTCCTGCCATTGCCTATGAATTTGCACAACGCTATCTTGAAAAGGGGCAAACTTGGCCCTACTTCCGCTGGAACATTAAATCAACCTCCACCGCCAAACAAGGCTGCTATATTTATGATGCCTTGGGTAAATTACGGGACGCTCAACTGGTCGGAACTCCTGCCTTAGACCGCTTCTTGAAGGATGAACAACGACAACAACTGGTTGAGCGTCTTTCTGACCCCGAAGGCTATCTGGAATGGGGAGCAATGGGACGAGCATTACAACATCAGGAACGGCGGCCGATTCTCTTGATTGATGAAATTGACAAGGCAGATATTGACTTTCCCAATGACTTGCTCTCAGTTCTCGAAGAAAGCTATTTTACTGTTGATGAAACTCAGAAGCGGGTTCCGGCTGAGGAAGATGGAGCTAAGAAACCTATTGTGATTGTTACCAGTAACCAAGAGCAAGACCTGCCGGAAGCTTTTTTACGACGTTGTTTGTTCTTTTATTTGCCGTTCCCAGATAACGATCATCTTAAGGATATCATTAAATGTCATTTCCCAGCGTCGGAACAGGAGGAGATTATCGAGAAAGCAATTGCTAAGTTTTTAGAAATTCGCGGACAGGTTCCTCCCTATGGCAAGAAGCCCAGCACCAGCGAACTTCTCGACTGGCTTACTGTTTTAATTGGCCAGACAGATGCGTTGGAGAAAATTGATACAATCGCCCAAAACCCAGCCTATGCAGGAATTTTATTAAAATCTAAAGGAGAGCGCGATCGCCTGTCTTGACCTAGCCAAAATAATAGAAAAAACCTAGAACGTTTACCGATAACCATGAATCACGTCATAATGCACCTGACCCAAAAATCAAAACCCCCATGTCTTTTCCCTTATTTGAATTATTCTTAGAACTCCGTGACCCCCTGCGATTATCTCCCGAAGATTATCACCTCCTACTCACTGCCCTAGAGTTGGGATTCGGGCAACCTCAAGCTGTCAACAGTCAGGATTCCTTAAAACAGCTTTGCCGTCTCCTCTGGCTCAAAACTCAGGATGAGGCAACAGTTCGTTATTTTGAACGTGTCTTTCAACAACACTGCGCAGCCACTGCAACCATCGCCCCAACTGCCACAGATTCCACCACTCTAACTGAGCCAACCGCCGCCCCAACGGTCATAGATTCCACCACTCCAAACGACCTAACCAACGCCGAAACAACCACGGATTCCACCACCCCCAACGACTCAACCTCAGCCGCAACCCCCCCTACCGTTCCTCGGCCGCCGCAACCCCCCGCACCCCGTCGAGGTCCTAGAACTCTCAGTGCCTTTCAGGGAGGGGATTTGCCGCCCCCGGAGACCTCCGAGGAAGGCTATCGCCTACAACCGAGAGACAGTCCCGTTCACCCCCGCCTGACTCGCCGAAGCTGGCGGAAAGTGCGGCGACTGCTGCGACGAGGCACCACAGGTCAGGTGGATATTGCCGCCACCCTCACCCAACTGGCAACCCAGGGACGCTGTTTAAGCCCTCCCCTAGAAGCCAAACGAGTCAATGTCTTAGAACTACTCCTTCTCATCGATGTGGATGGGTCGATGGTTCCCTTTCGCTTTCCCCGCGATTGTCTTTTAGCCACCGTTGAACCGAAACACTTTGAGCGCGTCGAGCAGTATTATTTTCGTAATGTCCCCGAGAGATTTGTCTATTGCTCTGCCAAAGGGGCTGATATCCGACTCTTCGATGACCTCTTTGCCAGCCTCTCGCCCAGTCGTACCGTTGCCCTGATTTTTAGCGATGGGGGAGCTGCACGAGGGGGATACAACAGTGATAGAGTGACCCTAACCCGTGCCTTTCTGCACCTGATTCAGCCCCATCTGCACGCTCTTGTCTGGGTGAATCCTATGCCCGAAGACCGCTGGCCAGACACCACCGCCGCCGCCATCGCTAGCGACCTGCAACAGCTCGGCAGCGCCATGTTTGAACTCAGCCAAGCCGGAGTCAGCCAAGCCCTCAGTCAACTCCGCCACTAGCGCCTGATGACCCTGACAACGAACCGTCCGCAATAAAAAAGCACAACAAAGAAGCACCACAAAAAAGCACCATAAAGAACCCCTTGTCTATTGCCTCATTCCCCCGCATCATCCGCAGTTTCCGGCAAACCTATGGGTTTCGCCATCTTGACCTTGCCTATCATGCCGCATTTCCCTTTGCTGTAACCTCGGAACTGCTCTATTGCTTGCGGGAAAACTTTCTCCCCAACTGTCCCTGGATTGCGGTTCCCGAGGTGTTGCTATTTCCCTGGTTTGACAGTGTAGGTGATGACCTCTACGAGATGGACCCGGAGGTGCGGGCCGTCTTATTACGGGAGTTAGGGCAGGACAGCCGTTTTGGAGAGGCCCGACTCCAGGAACTGGCACGGTTTATGACGGCTTATGTGACAGCGAAGTTACCGAACAATCCCAGGATAACTCGGGACTTGGGGGGAGATTTTGACTGGCTGGCCTTGGCCTGTCTACCGGGTGATGAGGCGTCTCGGAAACTGCGCCAACGACTGCGGGATGCCATTGCTGAGGGACGGGATGATGAGCGGCAACGTTGGCTTGAGTTGGCGCAGGACCAGCAGGATGTCTTGCGCGAATTGGGGTTGGAACCCGCTGTATTGGATGGGGAGGAGGATGGCTTCCCACCCCTGGAAACGTTTGAGTTTAGACAAGGGTATTTTGAGCCAGTGACGGCATCCGATGAGGTTGACCTCGAACCCTTTGCTTTTGAAACCGTGCAACTCAAAAAGGTTGAGTCAGAGGTGGAAACTGAGCTTTCTCAGGGTCAGGGGTTGCAGTTTCTGGAGTCTCTGTTTAGTCCCGAGATGGCGTTTACTTTGGAAATGGTGCAAATTCCCGGAGGGACATTTCTCATGGGAGCAGCAGAGGGTGAAGCAAAAGCTCGAAATAGTGAATTTCCTCAACATGAGGTGACAGTACCCGAATTTTTCCTGGGTAAATATCCCGTCACTCAGGCACAGTGGTACGCTGTTGCCACAGGACTAACCGAGATTGGGCGGGACTTAAAACCTTATCCCTCACGGTTTAAAGGCGAGAACCGTCCTGTTGAACAGGTGAGTTGGCATGACGCAATCGAGTTTTGCGCGCGGCTGTCCCAAGCAACAGGACGGGACTATCGACTTCCCAGTGAAGCGGAATGGGAATATGCCTGCCGTGCCGGGACTACAACACCATTCTCCTTTGGCGATATCATAACGACTGACGTAGCCAACTATAATGGCAACTCTACCTATGGTCAAAGTCCCAAAGGTGAACATCGTAAACAGACGACCCCTGTGGGAAGTTTTCCCGCCAATGGCTTTGGGCTGTATGATATGCACGGCAATGTTTATGAGTGGTGTTTAGATGCGTGGCATGACAATTATCAGGGTGTTGTGTTCAGCGATGGTCGTCCCTGGTTGGATGAGGAGGCTACAGAAAATCGGCGACTCCTGCGCGGTGGTTCTTGGGACGTCTTCCCTAGGAACTGCCGTTCTGCCAACCGCAGCATGTATCCCCCGAGCGCTCGTTATTACCGCTTCGGTTTTCGGGTGTGTTGTTCCGTGGCGCAGACTCCATAGCCCTTTGCGTTTTATTACCTTTGCTCTTTGTTTTCTTTCCTCAAGCAAGACTTCCTATCTGTCCCCGCCTCCGCTATGACTTCCCCGATACCATATCGCCTCCGCCGTCGTCCCCGAACTGCTCGGCAATATCGAGAAGACTTAGGAGAGGGGGTGATACTGGAAATGGTGCAGATTCCCGGAGGGACATTTCTCATGGGAGCAGCAGAGGGGGAGGACGGGGCTAGAGATAATGAGTTTCCCCAACATTCGGTGACAGTTGCCGAGTTTTTCCTGGGGAAATATCCCGTGACTCAGGCGCAGTGGCGTGCCGTTGCCAGGGGACTGCCCAAGATTGAGCGTGACCTTGACCCAGACCCCTCAAGGTTTAAGGGGGACACTCATCCAGTTGAGCGAGTCAATTGGTATGAAGCGGTGGAGTTTTGCCAGCGCCTCAGCCAAGCGACGGGACGGGACTATCGGCTCCCCAGTGAAGCGGAATGGGAATATGCCTGTCGTGCGGGAACGACGACACCGTTCTCTTTTGGGGAAATGATAGCTACTGATGTAGCCAACTATGATGGCCAATATATTTATGGTTACAGTCCCAAAGGAGAATATCGTAGACAGACAACCCCTGTGGGGAGTTTTCCCGCTAATGGCTTTGGGCTGTACGATATGCACGGCAATGTTTATGAATGGTGTTTAGATGTGTGGCATAAAAATTATCGGGGTGCGCCCAGTGATGGTCGTCCCTGGTTGGATGACAGGATGACAGAAAATTTACGGCTCCTGCGTGGTGGTTCGTGGCACCACCCCCCTAGGAACTGTCGTTGTGCAGATCGCTCCAGGAATATCCTGGATGTTCGCCTCGACAAATACGGCGTCGGTTTTCGGGTTTGTTGTTCCGTGGCGCGGACTCTATAGCCCTTGGTGCTTTATCTCTATTGCTCTTTGTTTTCTGTTTAAACTGATTGAAACCATTGTTATTTATAAACTTCCCGAAGCCAGTCGCGAGGAGATTGCTCAAATGTTAGGAATTACGGATTTGAAACAAACCCGCTTTTATCAAGAGGCCTTTTTGGAGGGTCAAGAAGCCGAACAGCGAAAGTTAATTCGACGGCTGCGAGATCGCAACCATTCCCCGGAAGACATCGCACAACTGCTGGATGTATCCGTGGAGGAGGTGCAACGGTCGTTGACGTGAGGGTGACGCGGGGGTGGGGTGCTGGGGGTTGAGACACTCGGTTTCTGCGAGAAACCGGGTGTCTGGATGAGTTGCGGTGGACTTGGAGATACAATCACTTCAGCCGGTCAATCGCCATTAAGTCTGTGAAAACTGATAGCATCTTCTACCGCATCTTCCAACAATATCCTCGGAGTCTCTTCGACCTCCTCCAGCGTCCGAGTGATGAAGCCCAGGAATATCAGTTCACCTCCGTGGAAGTGAAACAACTGGCCTTTCGCCTCGATGGTCTATTCCTACCCACCGGTGACAGTCCCCAGCAGCCACTGTATCTAGTGGAAGTCCAATTCCAAGCTGACGACAGTCTCTATTACCGGCTTTTTGCGGAACTCTTCCTCTATCTGCGACAGTATCGGCCGTCTCATCCCTGGCGGGTGGTGGTCATCTATCCAACGCGACGCACGGAACGACCGGAGTTGCATCAGTTCCAAGACTTGCTAGAGTGCGATCGCGTCACTCGGATTTATCTCAATGAACTCCCGGACTCGGACCGTTTTGGGGTCAACCTGATGAAACTGGTCGTCGAACCCGAATCGGCCGCGATAGAATCGGCACAGGTACTCATTCAACAGACTCAGGAGCGTTTCCCAGCCACGCCGCTACAACGAGATCTGATTGACTTGATTGAAACCATTGTCGTTTACAAGCTTCCCGAAGCCAGTCGCGAGGAGATTGCCCAAATGTTAGGAATTACGGATTTGAAACAAACCCGCTTTTATCAAGAGGCCTTTTTGGAGGGTCAACAAGAGGGCCGTCAAGAAGGTCAGGAAGAGGAACGACGGCTCCTAATTCGACGGATGCGCGATCTCAACTACTCCCTAGAAGACATCGCGCAAGTGCTTAATGTATCTGTTGAGGAGGTGCAACGGTTCCTGACGTAAGTGTGACGCGGGGGTGGCCGGCTGGGGGTTGAGACACTCGGTTTCTGCCAGAAACCGGGTGTCTGGGTGGAGCGAGCGTTTCCCAAGTTCCCAACGCCAGTCGCGAGGAGATTGCCCAAATGTTTGAAATCACGGATTTAAAACAAACCCGCTTTTATCAAGAGGCCTTTTTGGAGGGCCGTCAAGAAGGCCAGGAAGAAGAACGACGACTCCTAATTCGACGGATGCGCGATCGCAACTACTCCCTAGAAGACATCGCGCAAGTGCTTAATGTATCTGTTGAGGAGGTGCAACGGTTCCTGACGTAAGTGTGACGCGGGGGTGGCCGGCTGGGGGTTGAGACACTCGGTTTCTGCCAGAAACCGGGTGTCTGGGTGGAGCGAGCGTTTCCCAAGTTCCCAACGCCAGTCGCGAGGAGATTGCCCAAATGTTTGAAATCACGGATTTAAAACAAACCCGCTTTTATCAAGAGGCCTTTTTGGAGGGCCGTCAAGAAGGCCAGGAAGAAGAACGACGACTCCTAATTCGACGGATGCGCGATCGCAACTACTCCCTAGAAGACATCGCGCAAGTGCTTAATGTATCTGTTGAGGAGGTGCAACGGTTGTTGACGTGAGGGTGACGCGGGGGGGGATTGCTGGGGGTTGAGACACTCGGTTTCTGCCAGAAACCGGGTGTCTGGGTGAGTTGGGACAACGGCTAGTCTAGGCCTAACTCCCGTTTCAGGAGTTCGATGGACTTGCTGCTGATGTAGTTCTCGAAACAGGTGACTTGGGGGGGACGAATCAGGTCATCTCGGGCCGATTGGATGGCAGATTTGACCGCCTCAAAGCTGGCGCGATCGCAGATAATCGTCCGCGCACTGCGTACCATGGCATTGAGTTTATAGGTATTCCCTAACTCCGTGGTAATCACCAACAACTCATCACCGCGCAAACTGTGAACAATCACCTCGGCGGCCCGCAATAGCCCGGAACTGATGCTGACGAGTCCTAAACAGCTATCCTTGGCTAACTCTTTGACGAGTTCGGTTTCCTTGGCGTAATCGTAAATATCAATGGGAATCACCCGCACGGCTTTGGGGGCGGCGACGGATTCGGCTTCCCCGATAAAATAGCGACTGGTGACGACGGTTCCTGAATGGGCTTTATCGAGAATCTCTGACAACTCCTCCATAGGAACAAGTTGAACGGGAATTTTCAGGGCCTGTTCGAGTTCCTGAGACATCAACTCCCCTACGCCAATGTCCTGAAGTGGCGCCGTCACTAAGACTCGGGCGCTACAACGTAAACGCCAGTCAATTTCCCCGAGAAACAACTCTCGTGCTTCGTTGAGGGAACAGCCTTTATTGAGGAGTTCGTCGAGACTGCGTTTGATGACTTCGTGGGCTTCGGGATATTGCGCCCAGATGGGGGAACTCAGATGCGTCCCTCCTCCTTCGTGACCTTGGGCGCGGACATAGATTCCTGAACCGGCTTGGGCTTCGACTAAGCCAATATCTTCGAGTTGACGGTAGACCTTACTGATGGTATTGCGGTGTAGGCCCGTCTGCATGGCCAGTTGGCGGGTACTCGGAAGCCGATGTCCGGGGGGAAACTGACGGGAGGCGATCGCAAAGCGAATTTGATTAAAGAGTTGGTTGGACGCGGGAATGTCGCTATCCGATTGAATATGAAATTTCATAGTTTTTTGCAGAACCCTAACACACAAATTACAAGAGTTTAGTAGGCATTTTTCATGCCATTCTAGCGTACTGTACCGCTAATTTCCACCCTCAGACGGGTCCATTTCACATCCACTCCGGTTAATTTGGCGATTTCTAGCAATTCTCTCAAACCAGGACGTAATCCTCCTGGGAGCGTTTCTTGAGACATCTCACCTCAACGATCGCATCACAATTCGTCACACTGATCCTGTGATGACGATTTTACCCGAAGATCTCGTTCGAGTTCCTGTACCAGTTCTCGCACTTGGAACTGTTCAATTAAGTCGCGATAGTGTTGACAAAACCCTTCTAAGTTTTTATGGTTCTCTGCGATCGCATTCAGATGCTGACCCAAACGATTTAAACTCCCTCGCTTCGCTAAATGAAGTAATTCTGCCAACTCGTCTGTTTCAGGAAGCTCCTCTACTCTTTTTGGGGATTGGGACAAGACTGACGGGTGACTCGTTGATACGATAACTGGCATGGAATCCTCACTGATAGGTTCGTAGGAATTCATGTAAATATCTAAATCAAAGCAAAAACAACTTCCAGATCCCAGTTTTGATTTCACTTCAAGTTCGCTTCCCATCCGCTGGAGGATTTCTTGGACAATGACTAATCCCAAACCGGTTCCATCATTATTATCTTCTGGGTCACTGACTTGTTCAAACGGATAAAAAATACGCTCTAAGTCTTCTTCGGCAATTCCAATTCCACTATCAATCACTTGAAATCTAAGACGCACTTTCTCTTGAGCATGATGTTGAGAAACAGATTCATGATCGGCTTCCGCAAGAGTTTCCCCTGGACTCAGGCACTCAAGACAGGAAATATGAAACTCAACGGTACCACCACAATTAGTGAATTTAATGGCATTACTCAAGAGATTGATGGTGACTTGTTTTAACCGTTTATCATCGACAATAACATGAGCAGGAAGTTTGGGATCTGCAAATATTTGTAAATTCAAACGTTTTTCGTTGGCTTTAACTTGACAAACTTCAACAACAGTGTTTAGTAGATTTGATAAATTAACCAGTCTTGGCTGGAGGGTTAGTTCTCCCGATTCAATTTTTGCAAAATCGAGAATATCGTTAATTAAGTTCAGCAGATGATTTCCACAGTTATAAAGCGAGTTAAGTTGCTTCGTTTCGAGGGGAGTTAACTGTTGAGAGTGCATCAAAATTTGAGCATAGCCAAGAATACCATTTAACGGGGTTCGTAATTCATGGCTCATATTGGCAATAAATTTACTTTTCGCAGCATTGGCTGCATCTGCGGTGAGTTTGGCTTCTTGGAGTTGAGCGGTACGAGCTGCAACTTTATCTTCTAGACATTCAAACGCATTGTTGAGTTGTTGAGTCATTTCTGTAAAAGATTGAGACAGTTGACTGATTTCTCGGATTCCTCCGTGGGGAATCGTACGATCGCGTTTTCCATTAGCAATATCACGGCTGATTTTACTCAGTTGTAACAGAGGACGGGTGAGCCAACGAGCCGTCAACCACCCGATAATTCCAGCGACAATCAGAGCGATCGCACATAACAGCAACGTCAGACGCTGATTCTCCTCAATCTCTTGCATAAAGTTAGCTTCAGGAATAATCACGACACTCCGCCAACGCACACCATAGTTATCGCGAATTAGCCGAACTTGTAAAAAATAGCCCTCATTTTCTATCTTGAAGTACAAATTTTTCCGCTCTGTAATCTGACTCCAATGTCCAAATTCTTTCTCTAAGTATCGAGCCGATTGAGCAATGATAGGATGACGACTATGACGAGCATACGGACGCTCGATAAGGTGGGGATGATTGAGATTAGATTGAATAGCACTGAGAGGATCACTTCCATCAGAAATCCCGATCAATTGTCCGGTCGAATCCACAATATAAGCCTGTCCTCCTCCAGCAATATCAATTTCATTGAGAACGGTGCTAATATACTTCAGTCTAAGGGTAACAGCGGTAACTCCTAAAAGCACATGATTCTCATCATAAATCGGCTGCGAGGCCGTGATAACAAGTGCATCATAAGCAGCTTGGCTCAGAGAACGGTGGAGTTGACTCCAATTACTATGACCTAAACCAATGGTTCGTCGATACCAGGGGCGATCGCGAGCATCAAACTCCTCTTGTATCCGCAATTGAGTCGTCATACGCCCCAAAACATCCACAGAAAAACTAATTAACTCACCGTTCGTTTCTACATCCGTATATTCAATAAAATAGGACAGTTCTGACTCGAATGGGTCTAACGGTGGTGTCTTTTCCCGTGATACAATGCGAATCAGATTCCCTTGGCGAGCTTCCCCGAAGCTGATCGCGTTAATCGACGGAAAACTTTGCAGTTGATCCCAAAACAAAGACTGTAAATTGCGAACATTGCTGACATCGATATTCTCCCGCGCGATCGCCCGAGCCGTCACCTGATTCACCGTCAAGGGAACGTCTAAAAACTTAGCAATTTCCGTTTCAATGCGATCGCTCTTTTCTTGAGCCAGTCGACTCACCAAATTATGAACAGCCTGGCGGCCCTTATTCAAAGAAAACCAGCCCGTCAGCCCAACAATTACCGTGATTTCCAGCAAAAATGGAATCACCAGCACCAAACGTAACGGAATCCGGCTACTCAGTCGCTGTATCCGCTTCTTAATCGGTATTATCACAGCATTGGACATATCGGACTAACCACAACTAAAGAGAAGGGATAGCATCTGTTGGTCTTAAAATAACTCCCTTCTCTTCATTCTAGTGTCTAACTCTGGGATGTCAGGAGTTAGGATTAGCACCATAGACCCGGTCATAGTACTCCCGATAGTCCTGAGAGAGTAGCGGTGTCCACCACGGTTCATGGCTGAGATACCAGTCCACTGTCCGTCGTAACCCTTCCTCTACCGTGACCGATGGCTGCCATCCCAGTTCAGTTTTGATTTTAGTGGCATCAATGGCATAGCGTCGATCATGGCCGGGGCGATCGCGGACAAATGTGATCAACTCCTGACTCGGACGCTGCGGAAGCTGAGGTGCCATCTCATCCATCAACCGACAGAGGAGATGCACTAAATCCAAGTTTTTAACTTCATTATTGCCGCCAATGTTGTAGGTTTGTCCGGGTTGTCCCTTAGAAATCACCGTATCCAGGGCGCTACAGTGGTCTTCAACATACAACCAATCGCGAACATTTTGCCCATCGCCATAAACTGGGAGCGCTTTTCCCAACAGGATATTAATGCACATCAACGGGATCAGCTTTTCCGGGAAATGATACGGGCCATAATTATTAGAACAGTTCGTGATCAGCGTTGGTAGGCCATAGGTATGGAAATAGGAACGCACCAGATGGTCACTTCCCGCTTTTGAGGCAGAATAGGGACTATTGGGAGCGTAGGCGGTTGTTTCGCAAAAGGCAGGATCATCGGGGCCAAGACTTCCGTACACTTCATCAGTGGAGACATGGAGAAATCGCCCCTGTTGCTGATTGGCGTAATGGCTGCGGAAGGCTTCGAGAAGGGTGAAAGTTCCAACAACATTCGTTTGGATAAAGGCTTCTGGCCCGAGAATCGAGCGATCGACATGGGATTCCGCCGCAAAATGAGCCACAGTATCAATCTCATGTTCGCGCAAGAGGCGATCAATGAGGGGGCGATCGCAGATATTTCCTTGAACAAAGGTGAGTTGATTCTGTTGTTCTAAATCAGCGATATTCGCTCGATTTCCAGCATAGGTAAGTGCATCAACAACCACCACATGATCCTCAGGATGGCGATCGCACCAGTAGCGGGCAAAGTTTGAGCCGATGAATCCGGCTCCTCCGGTAATTAGAAGATGTGGCATGGGGGAAGAAGGCAAGAGGCAAGAGGCAAGAGGCAAGAGGCAAGAGGCAAAAGACAAGACTTAGGCCTTGTAGTCGCCTAGAGTGTTTTCGTTCAGTTGGCTAGTCGCTCAGGATTTGTAGGCGAACCGTGTGTTCTCCCGTGTCGTCGAGGGGAACTTCAATAATGGGGCCACTGATTCGTTCAATCACATTAATGAGCGATCGCAGGTTAGGGGTACTCGCTCCAGTATCCACATAGAGGCGGTCAGATTGGCTTGAGAGGCGCTTCCAGGTCGTATAGAGCTTTGTAACCGTTTGCTCCAATTGAGCCGCCTGTTTGACCAAATCTGAGGCGACACTGAGAGATCCAACCCGTAAGGCTTCCTCCAAAGCCATCTCCAGATCCAGAGAGGGATCTTGTAGAGTTTGTACCTGAGAAGCAGCATCAATATATTTTGAGAGATTGCGAGCCTCCGTTGTCAATTGTTTTAAGGTGTCCACATCGGGATGTTCCGCCGCTTCCCGTTGGATTTCTTTTTGATGGTTTTCGGGCAATTTTTCTAACTCCCGAACGAGAGGCGCAACATGACGAGCGGGTAACGAATGATCGGCGGCGCGATCGCGGACTTCCTCGGGCAATAACTCCGACGTCATGGCCATCCATTCATCAGACAGTTGTTTAACTTCACGGCGAGTAATGCGATCGCCATCCTGAGCCGCCGAGGCAACGAGTTGTTGCACCTCTAACGGCGAGTTAGCCGTTTCGACAAATGCCCGTTTACTAAAGTTATTAATACTATTGGGATCGAGTTTTCCTTGTTCGAGTAACGTATCGGCACTATTGGCAAGTTCAATCAGAGAATAGGCTTGACTTTTGCTGATTTCTCGTTCACCGAGCCATTTTAGAAAACCTTTTCCGCGTCCCTCACCGCCAATTTTCTCGCGATCGCGCACCGCACGCAAAATTCGTCCCCGCCAAATATCCGTTTGCAAATTAAAGCGATCGCACACCAACCAGGCGCGATCCACCTGTTGCAAAAACTCAAAATCGGGCAAGTCTTCATCATCGGGATTTGGTAAATCAAAATCCAAATCGGGCGGTTCTTGGAGAACCTCAATCAGTTCGTCTTGTAGATCTGGCATAAGAGGGAACAGGGAACAGGGAACAGGGAACAGGGAACAGGGGAAGAAGGCAAGAGGCAAGAGGCAAGAGGCAAACGGGGGAAGAAGGCATAACCCACCCCTAACCCCTCCCAAGAGGGGATGGCAAGAGGCAAGAGACGTAGGGGCGTACCTTTATGGTCGCCCTCTTCAGGCAACGATTTGCTCTTCGGGCAACAATTTGCGGTGAACTGACTATTGAGTTAGGGCGCGGATAAAGCGTTGCACTTCACCAAATAAGCCTCGGGATTTGGGTTTGGTGGAACGAGTAGACGCATCTGGATCAACCTCAGCCGCTTCAGAAGACTCATTGTCGAGTTCTTCACCCATTAGTAAGCGTTCAAGTTCCTCACCAATAGGTTTATAGGACATTTCCGTTAACACCTCATATTGATTCTCCTCATTTAACGTCCAGACAATCCAAGATGAGGGATAGGCCCGGAACACAGCCCCTCCAGGGAGAGGGCGGACATAATAACATGACGTGATTTTGCTGAGGAAGCGTTCGCGCAACTGACGGGCGGCGTAGCCAATACCCACGGTGGCCACACTTTCGAGGCGAGGGAGGAGTAAAATCACCGGGCGATCGCCGGCTTCGTTCGCCAGTTTCTCCACCTGTTCAATTTCCACGTCAGAGGGTTCCACCAACAGATAGCATTCATCGCTGTCATCCATCTGATTGGTGACGGGGAGGCGACGACTGCCCACATCAGCAATTTTGAACGGTGTCTCTCCCCAATCGCGGCGGGCCAAGGCGGCGGCCCCCGTGTCGGGGAATAGCACTTTCAGGTTATAGCCCATCTCCGTCAATACGGGGATAAAGGTTTCAGCAATGGGTTGGGCCTTCAGTTCTGGATAGACGATCTCAACTTGGATTAAGCGGTAGCCATCCTCCAGGGCGGCTTTGGTGGCCGCTTTCGCCTGGGCGATCGCATCCTCTAAGTCGTCTGGGAGTTCAATTCGATTATCTGTAGTATCCATCCCGTCGTAAAAACCCTGTAACGCTTTAACATAGTCAGTTGGATCTCATTTTAACCCCTCGCGGCATCCCTCCCCCCTCTTGCCTGTTGCCTGTTGCCTGTTACCTCTTGCCTTTCCCCCCATGTCTCCCAAAACCCTCGGTGTATCGCCCCAACTCTACGACTATCTCCTCAATACCTCCCTGCGGGAGAACCCCGTTTTGCAACAATTGCGGCAGGAAACAGCCCAATTCCCCGCCGCGCGGATGCAAATCGCCCCGGAACAGGGGCAGTTTATGGCGTTGCTGGTGCAGCTTTTGGGGGCGCGGAAAACCTTGGAAATTGGCACATTTACCGGCTATAGTGCCTTAGTGGTTGCCTTAGCCTTGCCGCCAGAGGGAATCGTTGTCACCTGTGATATTGATGAAACGATGACGGCGATCGCCCGTCGTTATTGGCAACACGCCGAAGTCGCCGATAAGATTCAGCTACACCTCGCCCCAGCCCTGGATACCTTGCAACAGTTACTCCAGTCTGGGGAAGAGGGGAGTTTTGATTTTGCCTTTATCGATGCCGATAAGCGTAACTATCCTCACTATTACGAGAAGTGTCTGCAACTGGTGCGATCGGGGGGACTGATTGCGATCGATAATGTTCTATGGTCCGGGCGTGTGGCCGATGAAACCGTGACCGATAAGCGCACTGAGGCGATTCGCGAGTTTAACCGCCAGCTTCACCACGACGATCGCATCACCCTAAGTCTCGTTCCCATCGCTGACGGCTTGACGTTGGCGTTGAAGCGTTAACTGGCGTACTTTCTCTTCTCGGCGGCGGCGTTTCTCGTCGCTGAGATGATCGTGGCAATGGGGGCAACAGATACCCCAGTTATAATAAGGCGACTCTCGTTCCTTGGCGGAAACGGGATGGCCGCATCCGAGACAAAGTTCGTAGTTTCCGGGCTTTAAGCCATGTTGAACGGCGACACGCTCATCGAAGACAAAACAGTCTCCCTCCCATAAACTGTCCTCTTCGGGGACATCTTCGAGATATTTCAAAATCCCCCCCTTGAGGTGATACACCTCTTGGAAGCCTTGTTTTAACAGGTAGGATGTGGCTTTTTCGCAACGAATGCCGCCGGTGCAAAACATGGCGATTTTGGGCGTTTTTTCGGGGTCTAGGTTGTCTTGGATGTAGTCCGGAAACTCCGTAAATGAGGCAGTTTCGGGATTTTTTGCCCCCTTAAATGTGCCAATTTCGACTTCAAAGTTATTGCGAGTGTCGATGACGGTGACATCGGGATTTGAGATGAGTTGATTCCACTCGGTGGCTTCAACGTAAGTTCCCACGGTGTCTTGGGGATTGACATTGTCCTGTCTGAAGGTGACAATTTCGGGTTTGATGCGGACTTTGAAGCGTTGGAAAGGAGGAGTTTGGCTTTGAGACTCTTTATAGTTCAACCGATCTAAGCCTTGAAATTGGGGGATTTGACGCAGTTGGGCTATAAAATCATCGATCGCCGTTCGAGATCCGGCCAGGGTGGCGTTGAGGCCTTCGGGGGCGAGGATCACGGTTCCCTTGAGGTGGCGATCGCGGCCGAGGGCCAACAGATGCGATCGCAGTCCCTCAAGCTGTTCGAGGGGGGTAAATTGGTAGAAACTGGCGACGATAATGGACATGAGACAGACAACAACGGAAACGATGAGCAAATGAGGTGGGGAGAAGGCAGCGGCGATCGCACCTCTCGTCCTTTAAGAATACAAGTAGAATACAGGTAGAATACAGGTACAATCCCCCCTGTCGGATGTCCTGTTCGTATTTATGACTGTGCCAGCATCCCCTTCAATCCCCTATTCTGACAATAGCCTCAACCGCGCCCGTCGTGCCTTGCGTTGCGCTCCCTTTACCCTGAAACTCTATCAGGATTTTCAGAAACAGGGAATTTTCCTCGAAAAAATTGTCGGCCCGGCGGGAGTCGCCGCTGGCTATACCCTCAACCCTCTCCCAGAACTGATCGTCGAGAACGATCTATTATGGCTGATTAACGTGGGTGTATTGCGGCGAGAAGTCGATGGCCAGGGAATTACCGATAGTTTTCGCTTAACGCCTTTGGGGCGAACCTTGACGGCGGAGTGGGCCGCCCAGGAAAAGACTTGGAAGGATGAACTCAGCGTGGGCGATCGCCTCTCGAATCGTCTCCGTCGCTGGTTGAGATTGCCCTTTTGAGGCAAGGTTTGAGACAAAAACAAAAAAACCCCGGCGGGGTGTAATCGCCGGGGTTGAATCATCAGGGTGCATCTACCTGTCTTTTACTTTCGTCCGCCTTCGAGGCATTCCGGAGACTTTGCAAAAATCCCATCAATTGTTCCACCGTCTTAGCCTCAGAGGATTTTTTGTTAACACAATAGCTTGATTTTGTCAAGACTAATGTTCCATTTCCTCGTCTTCCAACGCCTCTTGATACTCGGCATGTTGCATCAAGCGGCGTTTATAGCGTTCCTCGCGATGCCAACGATACCAAGCCGAGGAACTGCGAATCGCTAACCACAACAGCAATAGAGCAATCAATCCCCCCTGTTGTGGGGCATCGAAGGCAAATAACACCAAAACAACCGATAGGGCATCTTGGACCCAAATCGCCCAAAGGGGAAGGCCTCGCAGCCGGAAAAACCAGCCCGTTTGCACCAATTGCAAAACCAGGGCCAGCAGTCCACCGACAATGCCAATCACGCCAACTTGCCAATCTTCAATCTCCGCCAGTTGGGCCACGGCCATACCAACAATAGCCCCGGCAATGGGGGAGAACACCAGTTGAATGAGTTGTAAAACCCGTTGGCCTATAAGTTGTTTAGAAGCAAAGAGTTCACAAAAAGACCAAGCGGCTAAAACTCCCACCACGACGGAGGGAGAGAAGTTAGACAAAATTGGCACATCTGACCAAAGATTGGTTTTAACTAACCCAACCATCAGCAGAGGCAGTCCAATCCTCAGTCCAGCCGCAGCAGATGCAGACAATGCGGCGAGAATTTCGACCATATTTGATATCCCAAGTGCGATCGCCTCAGTGTCGTAGAACCCGTCACTAAGCGTCTGCTACCTCCGTACGTCTAACGGGACAGACTATCTCTAGTGTACGAAGAATGGCAGAACTTAACCGGAGCGATCGCCCGGTGAAGCAAACCTGAGGTTAGATGATTTTTTCGAGGCCGTACACCAGAGAGGTCAGTTGAGTGACTTGACGAATCGAGAGCAGAACACCGGGCATATAACAGGCGCGATCGCTCGTATCATGACGTAAAGTATACACCTGGCCGGCTGCCCCAAAAATCACTTCCTGGTGGGCAATCAATCCCGGAAGACGCACACTATGAATGCGGATATTTTCTTTCCCCACACTCCCTCGCGCTCCTTGTAGCTTCTCCTCTTCCTCCACAGCCGCCGGGTTATAGGTTTTGCCTAACTCTCCGAGCATCTCAGCAGTTTTAATGGCCGTTCCCGAAGGCGCATCAGCCTTTTGATTATGATGGAGTTCGATAATCTCGACATGGTCAAAGTATTTCGAGGCCTGAATGGCCGCCTGCTGCATCAAGACCACCCCAATCGAGAAATTGGGGATAATCAGACAGCCAGTGCTGGCTTTCTCAGCAAATTCCCCTAACTCTTGGATTTGTTCAGGACTCAGGCCCGTGGTTCCCACAACCGGACGCACCCCATAGGCGATCGCCGCTCGGATATTCTCATACACACCACTCGGATGAGTGAAATCCACCATCACCCCTTGAGTTTGCTCCTGAGTAGCCATGACTAAGGTACTTTGCAAATCCGTGAGAATCGGCACTTCCAACGGACCACAGCCGGCCACCTCTCCCACATCCTGGCCCGCCACATTGGGGTTTTTATCCACCGCCCCAAGCAGCATCATATCGTCAGCTTGGGCAACGGCTTTAACGACTTCGCGGCCCATTTTTCCGGCAGCACCGTTGACAACAACAGGAATGGGGGATTGACTGGCCATAAGGTTTTGAGACTGTGACGGTCGAACTACCTCAGCATTCTCACATTTTGCTGACCCTCCCGGCAAGTTCCCTGAAGATGGCCCCAAAAAACGCCCCCAACGGTATCTTGGGGGCGTTGATTCAGCCAGTTGTAATCTAACGTTGTCGTGAATCTCCCGGCTGAAGATTAGACGTCGTCAGACTTGCGGCGTAGGAAACGAGAGGCGAGGGCGATCGAACCTAAACCCAAGATTGTCGCCGGTTCAGGAACAGACTCCGTTTCTTTATCCCGTCCCCACACAATGAAATTAGACAAGCCGGGATTAGGATCGCCATTACCTTTGAGCAAATCGTTGGTGTTCCAAGTCCCAGAGGTGGACACACCATCAGACAAATAGGCGCTAAACGTCGGCCCACCCTTGAGGGTGAACATGACATCTTCATAATCACCAAAGTCGAATCCAGCACCAAGACTCCAGGTTCCTGAGAGTAAATCCGAGTCATCTGGTGTAACGGTTAGCAAGTCATCGGTCATTACCGTTGAACCAGACATATCGACTTTAAACAGTTCCTTCCAGCCAGTCTCTCCAAACAGTTCTGTGCTGATATCAATGTCATTCGAGGCATTACCGGAAAAATCAGGGGGATCTGCCCCAAAGATGCCCTCACAGTCCGCCGATAGGGTGAAGTTATCGGTTGAGCAGGATGTACCAGAGACCTTGAATAAGGCATTGGCCGATTCAACACCAATTGAGAAGGAGGCGACGGTGGCGACAGCCACACCGCAGAGAGTTGTAGTCGCTGAGTTCAGTCGTTTCATGAGCGGGACATTATCCTAAAGGGGGTATCACGGGTAAGGCTTAGTTGTAGAAAGCAGCAATGGCGGGCTACGACCTAAGTCTTACGCATTTATACGCCCATTCTAGCTGAATTTATCTCGAACACAAGAATTGACAGGCAAGGTTCATCAAAGCTTCATCATTCTTATTCCGTGTCTTTACGCATTTTTCAAGAATCATTCTCACCAATCTAGGGCAATATTGGCTGTACTCGTCAATTTATACCGTATATCTACGCAATTTGAGTTGATTTCAGTCACCTGATGCCCCCAGCCACTCTTACGAGGTAACACTGAGACCACGGTGAGAGCAGACTCAAAAAAATCCCCCCTGATGATAACCAGGGGGGAGACAGATGAGTAACACAGGTAACGCGATCGAAAAAACAAACAGATGTCTCGATTCAGATTCCTAACTTATTGCCAACTTAGACGTTGTCAGACTTGCGGCGCAGGAACCGAGACGCTAAGGCGATCGAACCTAAGCCGAGAAGGGCAGCCGGTTCGGGAACCGGGGTGGGGGTGGGTTCATCCTCGTTACTCTTCGGAGTTGTCCAGACGGTGAAGTGAGATAAACCCGCACCACGTCGGCCGTTGCCTTTAAGGGTGTCATCAGTATTCCAATCGCCGGCCATCGTCACACCATCGGAGAGATAGCCGGTGAAGCTATTGCCGCCTTTAAGCACAAACATCACTGACTCATAGCTATCGAAGTTAAAGTCTTCCGATAATTCCCAGGTTCCAGAGGTGTCCTCTCGGGCATCATCTAAGGCCACGGTTAGAGGGCCAGTTGTACCATTGCTATTGTCAACCTTAAAGAGTTCTGTCCAACCCGTTTTCCCGAATAAGGACGTCTCTGTCGTAATCGTGTTGGAATCATTGCCACTGAAGACGCCTTCACAGTCAGTCGTACCCGTGAGGTTAGCCACGTTGCACGACATACCCGTGGCCGACAGCTGCGCACTCGCTCCGTCAACACCAAGAGTTAAGGAGGCGACGGTGGCGAGAGAGAGGCTAATCCAGCCCGATTTAGAAAATTTCATAGTGAATGGCTCCATTCTAAAGAGTTTACGTTTAGAAAGCGAACCGAGTTCTGGGTCGTCGCCTTCAGTGAGGTGGTGCTTTTATCCACAGTTCTATCTTAAGAGGTTGCCTCGCAAATGTCTCGTGTTTGGTTCTGAGTTCATCAAAACTTCATCATCTCAACTCTGTGGCTTTACGGAAACTTCACAAAAAAGACGTGATTCTTACTGGCATCAGTAGAAGTGTCTAATCGCTCACCAGGAAAACACTTCAAGGATTTTTAAACGTTTTGGCAAGAGGGGTCTGACCCCTGATTTTAAAGGCAGTGCATCCCAGTAAACCCCGTATAAATACGTAGGTGTGACTTCCGTAGAACTACAGATGTGCTGTCATGATTTTTACCTAAAAAATAAAAACACCTTGGAATATTTCTTCTCCAAGATGTTTCTAATGCCATTCACAATTCAGTTGACTCGAAACCCTAGGAATGGGTTCCCAACGTAAAGGATTCAACCTCAAAAACCGGCCCCATGGCCGCGAGGGTCATCACATCCTCACGAATCTGTCCCTCTAAGGTCACCACCTGATCCTGTTGTAAGACCTCCGAGGGGGTACTTTCGTGAAGCTCATAAATCTTGCCGTTCTCGGTTTCCAGGGTCCAGGCCCCCGTCCCCATAACGACGTGTTTGACAACTCCTTTCAATTTCATGCCGTGATTCCTCCAGGTTTTGCAGCGAGTCGGGCCAGCAACCAACAGGCTAGGGCATTAGCGGCCAAGAAACCCCGCGCCAGCCAACCGCTTCCCAGCCAGACTAACTCAGGGTCGACCACGGCACTGACGGCCAAACAACTCGCCACCCCAAGGGT
Organism: Phormidium lacuna HE10JO; assembly: GCA_900149785.2. GTDB lineage: Bacteria > Cyanobacteriota > Cyanobacteriia > Cyanobacteriales > Geitlerinemataceae > Sodalinema > Sodalinema lacuna_A. The sequence continues at coordinate 21,181 of FSSI02000023.1, forward strand.
CGCACCAATGGCCCACCACTTCCGTTGTGCATGACCCAACAACAGCACTAAGAGTACTCCAGGAATCAAAACACTGGCAAAAATCGGGTTCAAGGCCGGATTCCCCTGAACCGCTGTCCCGAACTCCGGTAGAGAACTCCCCGCCAGCCGTAGGGGCCATTGGGGCAAGTCAAAGATATAGAAGCTGCGGAGAATGAAGACTCCCGAACTTCCCATCACCAACCCCGTGGCCAGATTCCAATTCCAGCGGAAGGGGAAGTAATTGCGTAGCAACCAGGCCAGCAGATAAGACCCAATCACCATCGCTAACTTAGGAATCAGGGCGATGGTTCCGCCATCAATCCAGAAGCGGGGATTCAAATAGCCGTTATCCCGTAACCAACGGAAAAAGTCCCGGAAATTCAACTGGCCTTTCACCGCCAACTGCACCGCTGAAGCCGCATCGAGATGTCCGGCCCCAAAATAGTTAAAACTATCTTCTTCGACAGGACGGGCCGACTCCTTGAGAATTTGCATCACCTCATCAGGACTCTCAACCCCTGTGGCTTTGACTAAGGCCGCGACCGCCGCCACGTGAGGCGAGGCCATGCTGGTTCCCTGGAAGGCGGCAAATACGGGTAAGCCATCTTGAGGGTTGAGGGTATGTTGGAGAATCCCCCCGGTTTCACCGTTACGGGTATCGCCTCCAGGGGCGGAAATATCCACACCAGCGCCAAAGTTGGAGTAGGGGGCTTTGTCTCCGGCGGCGTTACTCGCCGCAACCCCTAAAACACGGGGATAACGAGCGGGATAACCGGCACTATTTTGATTGGCATTTCCGGCGGCGGCGATAATCACCACTCCTTTGTCATAAGCGTAGTCGATCGCCTGGCGCATTAAGTGACTCTCGCCACTTCCCCCTAAACTGAGGTTAATCACATCAGCATCATGGTCCGCCGCAAAGCGAATGGCCTCGGCAATATCACTGACTGTACCGCCTCCCTGTTTGCTGAGGACTTTCAGGGGCATCAGTTTGGCGTGATGGGCAATTCCGGCAACACCGAACTCATTATCGGTGGTTTGGGCGATGGTTCCGGCCACATGGGTTCCATGGCCATTGTCATCATCGGCTTCGACGCGATCGTTGACAAAATCGTAGCCCTCGACAAATTCTGTTTCGTCTAAGTCAGGGACTTTGAGAATCCCGGTGTCAATCACCGCCACAATGACATCATCGCCGGTACTGTCGGGCCAAGCGCCTTCGACGTTAATGGCTTTGAGGTTCCATTGTTTGGAATACAGCGGGTCATTGGGATAGGCTTTGGCCAGTCCCGGAGTTCCGGTTCCGTCAAACCGGGATTGGAGTTGCATCTCGGGAACCCCATAGAGGTAGTTGGGTTCAGCGAACTGCAAGTAGGGGCGCAATTGACGGCGCAGGTCTTGTAAAACCTCGCGATCGCCCTCGACAATATAAATGTGATCCCGTTGGGAAAATTCGCTATTGAGACGGGGGGTGAGGTTGAACTGTTGCGACATCTCCTCTAACTGCTGGCTGACCTCAGCCGAGGAGAGGTCATCTCGGAAGTTGAGAACTAGCGAATCATAGGTTCCCTGATTCGCCAGTCCCGAGAACGTCGCTAAGGCCCACCCCAAGCCCAGGAAAAATAGGCAAGTGAGTAGAAAATTTTTCATGGTGTTAACTGGTTTTGGCTAGACGGACAAGGGAATCTCGGTCCCTTTGAGCGGTTGAACCACTGGCCGGTTTTATTCGTTGCCCGTCTGTTGCAATCTTTGTCTTCCTACGATAGCGCATCGGGAGTTGGCCCCGGAGGCGCGACAATAGAAACAAATAGAGATAGAGCGTCACTCAAGAGCGTCAGTAATAAGTATGGAACGCGGTTTAATTTGGTTGCCCTTGCTGGTCTTGTTTTTTGGCTTAGCTTGGGCGGGATGGAATGAATTTCGTAAAGTGGAGGCTTATCAAGGTTGGGCTAAGGACTTTGAGCGGGCCAAATATGACATTCTAGCGGTATTGGGACAGCAGGGCGATCGCCTCGTTTGGGGAAAACCCAGCCGGACTGGGGTGCTGGAGATGCAGGAGTTCTCCCTCAAAGAGGTCACCGCTATCGAGGTTCAGGTGAACGGTCATGGAATTAACGAAGCCTATCCCCCTAAAAGCAGTCGCACCGTTAACCTTTGTTTTTATCGGGGAGATGAGGGGCCGATTTTGGTTCCTTTTACTGAAGTTAGCCTAGCTCTGAAGTGGGCGCAAGCCTTGCGATCGCTCGATCCCGAAACAGGATACCCCAAACCGGTGTCCCCCAATTCCTGAGAGACACCTGAGAGACACCTGAGAGACAATTGCAACAAAACGTATCAACCCTCACCGATTCCATTGTTCCCAGGGACTGAATCCCGTAAAATACATTGGCCCCAAGCGAGACGCTGTTCCCCCACTACCCCGAACACCACTCACTTCAATCAGGAACGGTTTAATGTCAGAAGCCAATCAACACCGCTACGAAACCCTACAAATCCACGCCGGACAAACCCCCGCCCCCGGAACCAACTCGCGGGCGGTTCCCATCTATCAAACCACCTCCTATGTGTTTGAGGATGCTGATGACGGTGCGGATTTGTTCGCCCTCAAGAAATTCGGGAATATCTATACCCGGATTATGAACCCCACCACCGATGTGTTTGAAAAACGCATCGCCGCCCTCGAAGGGGGAGTCATGGCCCTGGCGACCGCCAGCGGACAGGCCGCTCAATTCCTGGCTATCAATAACATCTGTCAGGCGGGAGACAACATCATCTCCACCTCCACTCTCTATGGCGGAACCTATAATCAATTCAAGGTCGCTCTACCACGTCTTGGCGTAAATGTCAAGTTTGTCGATAGCGATGATCCCAAAGCCTTCGGGGAACAAATCGACGAGAACACCAAAGCCATCTACGTCGAGAGTCTCAGCAATCCTAAGTTTAATATCCCCGATTTAGAGGCCTTGGCGGCGATCGCCCATGACAACGATATCCCGCTGATTGTCGATAATACCTTTGGTTGCGCGGGTTATCTCTGTCGTCCCATTGACCATGGGGCGGATATTGTGGTCGAATCAGCCACGAAGTGGATTGGCGGCCATGGAACCTCCATCGGTGGCGTGATTGTCGATTCGGGGAACTTCAACTGGGGAAATGGCAAGTTTCCCATGTTCACTGAACCCTCTGAAGGCTATCACGGCTTGAACTTCCAAGAAGTTTTTGGCCCCGACGGTCCGTTTGGAAATATCGCCTTTATCATCCGCGCCCGAGTCGAAGGATTGCGAGATTTGGGTCCTTGTTTGAGTCCCTTTAACGCCTTCTTGCTGTTGCAGGGCTTAGAAACCCTATCGTTGCGCGTTGATCGCCATACGGACAACGCTTTGGCTCTTGCAAAATGGCTCGAACAACATCCAAAAGTGGATTGGGTCAGCTATCCCGGACTGGAAAATCACGCCTATCACAAACAGGCGAAAAAATACCTCAATCATGGCTTTGGCTGTGTCTTGAGTTTCGGGATTAAGGGTGGCTTAGAAGCCGGTCGCAGTTTTATCAATTCGGTTCAACTCGCCTCTCACCTGGCTAACGTTGGCGATGCGAAAACCCTCGTGATTCACCCCGCCTCCACCACCCACCAGCAACTCGACGAAACCGAACAAACCGCCGCCGGAATTACTCCAGCGATGGTGCGGGTGTCCGTCGGCTTGGAACATATCGAAGACATCAAAGCCGACTTTGACCAAGCCTTCGCTCAAGCGAGCTAACCGATACCCGGTCTAGGTCATTTGCGTTATCTTAGCCCCCTCCCTACCTCAAGGAAGGGGGAAAAACCCGATTTATGATAATTTTGAGAGTGGCTACGTCAAATCTCCCCTGAGGAGGCAATATTGACCCATACCCTGTCGCCTTCTTCTCCCCCTATTGCCTGTTGCCTGTTGCCTATTGCCTTCTTCTAACAGTTCACTGATGAAATACCGCCATTTAATTTCCCCCGAGACTCAAATTTATCAGCTACCGGAACCCTTTTCCTTGGAGTCGGGAGAGTTGTTAACGGATGTTGAAGTGGCGTATCGCTGTTGGGGAACGCTCAATGAATCAGGCGATAATGCGGTTCATATTTGTCATGCGTTGACGGGAAGTGCGGATGCAGATGAATGGTGGGGGCCGCTGTTTGGAGAAGGGCGGACGTTTGACGGCGATCGCAATTTTATTGTCTGTAGTAATGTCTTGGGGAGTTGTTACGGAACCACGGGACCAATTTCGATCAATCCAGCAACGGGGAAACCCTATGGGCGGGGGTTTCCGGCGATTACAGTTCGCGATATGGTGCGGTTGCAATGGCGATTGTTGCAAGGGTTGGGGGTGAAGAAACTTAAGTTTGTCATTGGCGGTTCGTTGGGGGGAATGCAGGTTTTGGAATGGGGAAAACTCTATCCGGATTATGTCGATCACATCGTCTCAATTGCGGCGGCGGGACGACATTCGCCCTGGTGTATTGCCATGAGTGAAGCCCAACGTCAGGCAATTTTTGCTGATCCTAATTGGTGTAATGGTAACTATGAAGAAGACTCTCCCCCCACCACGGGGTTAGCGGCGGCCCGGATGATGGCCATGATTTCCTATCGGGCCACGGCGAGTTTTGAACAACGTTTTGGGCGCGAGGTTCAAGAAGATGGAACCTTTGCGATCGCCAGTTATTTACGCTACCAAGGACAGAAGTTAGTCAAACGCTTTGATGCGAATACCTATGTGGCCTTAACGGAGGCCATGGATCGTCATGATGTTTCTGGGGGAGAGGGGGATTATCTGGCGGCGTTGGGGGCGATCGCGCAGCCAACGCTGGTGGTGGCGATCGACTCGGATCTCCTCTATCCCCCTCGGGATCAGCAGGAGTTGGTCCAATGGATGCCCAACGCCCAGTTAGAATGGTTATCGTCGCCCCATGGCCATGATGCGTTCTTAATTAATATGGTGGCGTTGAATGAGTTGGTAATGACGTTTTTAAACCCATAACCGTTAAGGGCGACAATTTTAGTGATTTGTTGCATTGGGTATCCAATTGTAGGGGCGAAAAATTTTTCGCCCCTACAGCAGGGAATATAATCTGCAACAAATTTTCCTGATCATCCTGAACCCAGAAAACAGCATTTTTTTCTTGCTCACCCATTAATCCACAATCCAAGTCTCATTCCAAGGGCCACCCCCGACTTCTAAACCACATTGAGAACTCGTCGCCTCTAACAGCATTTCATAACGCCCCTGACGACGCTGTTTAAGCTGTAAATGAACCTGGCCCTTCATCGTATCTCGACAGGCGAAAACGAGGCCCTTTTGAGTGGGCGCTCGCAGCGGGGTTCCTGGTTCGTCCGTGGTTCCCGTGAGCGTTACCTCTAAATCCCCACTCCAGGCCTGCATTTTCCAATATCCCCAGGGTGCAATCTCCCAGGTAACAGTTCCATTCCAGGGAACAAACTCATAAAATCGTCCCTCATGATGAATCCCCACCATGGCCACCGATTCCATCCAACTAAGAACTTGTCGCCGGCCACCGCCAGCCGTGAGGGCTAAATTGGGTTCGCCGTCGAAGCTGTTGCAGTTGAACCAGAACCACTTTTGCGGAAACGATCGCCCCCAGTTCTTTTCCCCATAGGCGGGAACTCGGTTAAACTCATAACGCTCTCCGTTCCAGTCAATCCACCCCGTCGCCCAACCGTGGGCCATGAGAATTTGCCAACCGGGTTCAAAGATTTCTAGAAATGATAGCCAGCCGGCCGTGGATTGGCGATCGCCCCAACCATAGACCGGTTCAATGGTATATTGCCAAGTACAGTGATGGCCGCTGCCGGGGTCGTAGAGTTGCCCCTGATGCCAAGTCGCGGTGGCTTGATAGCCTTGTTTGACTTCAGCCTCGAAGGTATCGCGATCGATGAGTTTGGGGGGACTGGTGAGAGAAGTTTGTCCCCAATGGCCCAGGCCCAGCCCCTTTTTCCAGCCCCAGAACTTGCTAACATCAGGAAACGTCCGACAGAGATACTCGTCACGAGGCCCGAGGATTTGCGCCCCGCCGCCACTATTGGATTCGCCGCCGATGGGATCTTCAATGGAATACATAAAGGCGAAGGTTTCCCCCGCTTCAGGAAGGGTAACGCGATAATACCAACCTTCAAAGAATTTGCGACTTTCCCCATCCCAGTGATAGCCACTGTGGGGAGTTGGTGCGGAACTGACCCTTGACCCTACCATAGAGAATATAGATGTGATGTTTTGGGAACTGTACGGCTGATGTCTCCACTCCAACAACGCCCGATTTATCTCGACGCTCACGCTACAACTCCTGTTGACGAGCGTGTGTTGGCGGCGATGCTGCCCTATTTTACTGAGTATTTCGGCAACCCTGCCAGTATTAACCATCACTATGGCTGGGAGGGGGAAGCAGCGGTGAAACAGGCCCGAGAGACGCTGGCGGCGGCGATTAACGCTTCTCCTGAGGAGATTATTTTCACCAGTGGCGCGACGGAGGCCAATAATTTAGCCCTCAAGGGGGTGGCGGAGGCCTATTTCAGCAAAGGACGGCATCTGGTGACGCTGGTGACGGAACATAATGCCATTTTAGACCCGATGGATTATTTGGAGTCTTTGGGGTTTGAGGTGACGCGGCTTCGGGTGATGTCGGATGGGTTAGTGGATCTCGATGAGTTGGCGGCGGCGTTGCGGGAGGATACGATTTTAGTCTCGGTGATGGCGGCCAATAATGAGATTGGCGTGTTGCAGCCGTTGGCGGAGATTGGACAGCTTTGTCGCGATCGCGGGATTCTCTTTCATACGGATGCGGCCCAGGCCATTGCTAAAATTCCTCTGGATGTTCAGGCCCAATGTATTGATGTGATGTCTCTGACGGCCCATAAAGTGTATGGTCCCAAGGGAATTGGGGCGTTATATGTGCGGCGACGCAATCCTCGGGTACGGTTGGCGGCCCAGTTGCATGGGGGTGGCCATGAACGGGGGATGCGATCGGGGACGCTGTATCCGCCGCAGATTGTCGGCTTTGCGAAGGCGGTGGAGTTGGGATTAGCCGAGATGGAGGAGGAGTCGACGCGGTTGCGGGAGTTGCGATCGCAGTTGTGGGAACGTCTCTCGGTGTTGGAGGGAATCCATCTCAATGGCCATCCGACGCAGCGACTTCCGGGGAATTTGAATGTCAGTTTTGAGGGGGTGGATGGCCAGGCGTTGTTGTTGGGATTGCAGCCAGTGATGGCGGTGTCGTCGGGTTCAGCTTGTACGTCGGTGAAGATTGAACCGTCTCATGTGTTGGCGGCGTTGGGCCGTGAGGAGTCGTTGGCCTATGCGTCGGTACGGTTTGGGATTGGCCGTTTTAATACCTTAGAGGAGATTGAGCGGGTCGCGGATCATGTGATTTCCACGGTTGAGGCCTTGCGAAACGTGGCGGCGATCGCCCGTTAGTGTCGTTAGATTTACTGTAATTGAGGCCAGTTATGATGGATCGTGAACAGTTAAAACGAGAAATCGACTTGATTGATGAGTCCCAGATTGAGGTTTTGTCTCGTATTATTTGGGCGTTGACACACTCGGACATTGAGGCGAAATCCTGGGAGCGATCGAATTCGGTTAATCCGTTGAAAGATAGTATCTTGTTTGAAGATGACCTGATTTCACCAATCGAAACCTCATGGGATGCTGAACAATGATGATTTTAGACACGGTAGGGTGTGTTGCGGCTCAAACCCATGTAGAATCAAGACGACAATCTACAAGCTGCCGCAACGCACCGGCTTGATAATCTATAATATGATAGGCAGTGCGATCAATCATTAAGCCATGTTAAAGTCTACTGCTATAAACCAGTCACGACCGATAGTCCAGCAAAGTGAGAGCGACAATATTGTAGAATTAGTAGGACTTATGCCAGAAATTACCCGATTTTATGGAATAGTCATAAAAATGTTCTTTGGTGATCACTCTCCCCCTCACTTTCACGCAATTTATGGTGAGTATAATGCTTTGATTAGTATTGAGTCTCTAGCAGTCATGGAAGGAGATTTGCCACGACGTGCTGAAAAAATGGTACTCGAGTGGGCAAGATTGTACCAGAAAGAACTGCTGCAAATTTGGACAAGCCAAGAATTTCTCAAGTTGCCACCTTTAAATTGATTCAAATAGCCTTATGATACCACCTCGAATTAATTGCGCTAGAGCAATTAAAAACTATAAGCTTTTGGTTGAATTTGATAATGGAGATATGCGGAAATATGATGTCTCTAGGTTGTTGAATAATCCTATGTTTGCCCTCTTGAAAAATCCTGCATTTTTTAGGGATTTTCGGGTTGAACCTGGAGGATATGCTCTCGTTTGGAATGAGGATATCGACATTAGTGAATACGAACTGTGGCAGAATGGAACTTCTGTTGCTGATGAAAATTGTTTTAGTCATCTTGAGGGCGTGCATTTCGATAGTCAAGATGACGGCGCTATTAAACCATCGAATCATCTTGATCAATGTAATAAGTCACGGTAGGGTGTGTTGCGGCTCAAACCCATGTAGAATCAAGACAACAATCTACAAGCTGCCGCAACGCACCGGCTTGATAATCCGCCAAAATTCCATCTGGTATCTGTCGTCTGGTTCCCGAGTCGGTGCGTTCCGGCTAAATTAATCTTGTTGCCAAAATCCAAGAATTGAACGAAGCCGGGACGCMCCCTACCACTGCCTATTTCTTGTTATGATCCCACCTCGAATTCATGCCACCAAAGTCCATTATTAATGAGTCACGGTAGGGTGTGTTGCGGCTCAAACCCATGTAGAATCAAGACGACAATCTACAAGCTGCCGGAACGCACCGGCTTGATAATCTGGCTCTATTTAGAGCGTTCAAGAGTATTACAATGGAAGAGTCCACAGAACTAAATCGGGAAATTAAACGCCAATTCGCCAAGGTGGGTCTTGATTTAGAGGGGGGAACCTGATGACGCTATTAGCAACCTTGCAAAACAAACGAGAGCAAATTTTGGACATTGCTGCCAAGCATGGAGCCTACAACGTTCGGGTGTTTGGCTCAGTGGTGCGCGGCGAAGATACCCCAGACAGCGACATCGATTTTTTGATTGACTACGACTTAGAAAAAATCACGCCGTGGTTTCCGGTGGGGTTGATTCACGATTTACAGGACTTTTTAGGGCGAGATGTGGATGTGGTGACCGCTAAGTCGTTGCACCATTATATTAAAGAGCGGGTATTGTCGGAGGCCAAGCCCCTATGAAAGATCGTCGTTTGTACCTCGTTCACGTTCGGGACTGCCTGACTCGGATTCGAGACTATACCCAAGGGGGAAAGGCTGAATTTATGCAAAATGGCATGGTGCAAGATGCGGTGTTGCGTAATCTCGAAATTATCGGCGAATCAGTGAAGAAGCTGCCGGAGGCCTGGAAGCAGAGCCAACCACAGGTGGAATGGGTGAAAGTAGGGGACTTTCGCAATGTGCTGGCCCATGACTATCTAGACGTTGACCTCGATATTGTTTGGAACATTATTGAAAATTATCTGCCGGGGTTGGAAGCTGCGGTGCGGAGGCTAATTGACGAGACGGAGACATGACGACGAAACTGGCGGCCCAGACACCCCGAAAACCGTAGTAAGATAACAAACGCCCATCAGTAAGCCGAGCCAAACCCCATGCGACTGTCCCAAATGCTCCTCGTCACCCTGCGCGAAGACCCCGCCGAGGCAGAAATCCCCAGCCATAAACTCCTGTTGCGGGCCGGTTACATCCGACGAGTCGCCAGTGGCGTGTACGCCTACCTCCCCCTGATGTGGCGAGTGTTGCAGAAAGTGTCCGCCATTGTCCGCGAAGAGATGAACGCCACCGGCGCCCAGGAATGTCTACTTCCCCAACTGCAACCCTCCGAATTATGGCAAGAGTCGGGACGCTGGGACACCTATACTAAGGCAGAAGGGATTATGTTCGCTCTCAGCGATCGCCAAGGCCGGGATATGGGACTCGGCCCCACCCATGAAGAAGTCATTACCGCGATCGCCCGTGACTGTATCCAATCCTATCGCCAACTTCCCCTCCATCTCTATCAAATTCAAACCAAGTTCCGGGACGAAATTCGCCCCCGCTTCGGCTTGATGCGCGGCCGGGAGTTCATTATGAAGGATGGCTATTCCTTCCATACTGACGAGGACAGCCTTAAACAAACCTACGCCGAGATGGATCAGGCTTATCGCAATATCATCCGTCGCTGTGGCTTAGCCTTCCAAGCCGTTGAAGCCGATTCTGGGGCCATTGGTGGGTCCGGTTCCCAAGAGTTTATGGTTCTGGCGGAGGCTGGGGAAGATGAAGTTCTCTATGTCGAGGATGGAAGTTACGCCGCCAACGTGGAAAAAGCGGTCTCGCTTCCCCCCGATGCTGAACCCTCGCCGTTCACCAGCTACGAGAAACGGGATACCCCCGACACCGCCACCATCGCCTCAGTCTGTGAGATGCTCAATTGTTCGCCAACTCAGGTGGTGAAAAATGTTCTCTATCAGGCGGTTTATGATACGGGAATTACGGTGTTGGTCTTGGTGAGTATTCGTGGCGATCGCGATGTGAATGAAGTCAAACTGCAAAATGAACTGACTCGCCGCGCTGGAGATTATAAAGCCAACGCCCTGATTTCTTTAGAGGTTCCTGATGCCGAAGCGCAACAAAAATGGGCGGCGAAACCCCTCCCTCTCGGTTATATTGCCCCGGATTTAGGGGATGATTCTATTCAGTCCCAAAAATCGCTTCATCCTAAGTTTTTACGCTTAGGAGATAATACCGTAAAAGACTTGACAAACTTCGTGACAGGTGCTAACGAAACGGGCTATCACGTGGTAGGCGCGAATTGGGGCGATACCTTTACCTGTCCGCCGCTGCTGGATTTAGATAAGGCTATGGCGGGCGATCGCTGTCTCAAAAACCCCGAGTTCACCCTACAAACCGCCCGAGGCATTGAAGTGGGGCATATTTTCCAATTGGGAACCAAGTATTCCCAAGCCCTGGGGGCAATGTTTACCGATGAAAATGGAAAAGGGAATCCCCTGGTGATGGGCTGTTATGGAATTGGGGTATCTCGTTTAGCTCAATCGGCCGTGGAACAGTCCCATGATAAGGATGGCATTATTTGGAATCCGGCGATCGCCCCCTACCATGCCATTATTACCGTTCCCAATATCAATGTCGAAGAACAGATGCAGGTGGCCGAACAACTATACGAAGAACTCAACGCCGCCGGAGTGGAAACCCTCATAGACGATCGCAAAGAACGGGCCGGCGTGAAGTTCAAAGATGCCGATTTGATGGGGATTCCCTATCGCGTGGTTACCGGGCGGGCGATCGCCAACGGCAAGGTTGAAGTGGTACAACGGGCCACCCAGGAGAAACAAGAACTGGAGATTTCCCAAGTTGTTTCAACTCTGAAAACCTGGCTAGAAGCGAGTCAATCTTAAGATCACAAACCCCGTCAGAACAGGGCAAGCCACCTACTATCCCCTCCCAGGAGGGGAGCATTGCCTCTTGCCTCTTGCCTCTTGCCTCTTGCCTCTTGCCTCTTGCCTTCTTTCCTCTGTTCCCTGTTCCCTGTTCCCTGTTCCCTTCTTTTGCCTCTTGCCTCTTGCCTCTTGCCTTCTTCTCCCCTATTCCCTTCTTCTAAAACTCATAATTCTCATCCCCAACCCATAAACTGATGGGAACCGCATGAGCGCCATTACTCACCTTGATTTGCACCACAAACGCTTCAGGTTCATCCACTTGAATTTGGCGAATGTGATTGTTAATCTCATTGCGTTGATCTTCGGGCATATAATAGCGTTCCAAGCCGTAGAGAATTTGCCAATTGCGGGCTTGTCCCTGGAGGGCAATTTGGGTCGCGGGGAGATTCTCAGGAGGTTCTGAACTGACGGCGACTGGAGTCCAGGGACGTGGCGGTTCGCCGGGATTGGCGACCTCGCTGGGTTCTTCGAGAATCACGTAAAAGTCAAAGGGCTGCGGCGAGTAACCGTTCGGGGAATGAAACACGTCATCGCCGCCGGGAAGTTCCTGTAACACCTCTCGCCGAGAAATCTGATAACTGAGGGTTTGATAATAGCCCCGTAGAAAATCATAGGGGTCAACGGGAGCCGTTTGCAGGACGACGGGAGTCCCCGTCATCACGGTATGGGCATCACGAGCGGGAACCGCTAAAATGAGCAATCCTTGCAATAACAACGGTAGCCAAAAACGCCATTGAGGAAGGCGACGTTTGCTCGATTGGGGCTGAAGTTGAGGTTCAGTCTCGGGGGACGTGGTAATTGTTGGCTGAGTCATGAGTTGTGTTCCTGGAGTTGAGGTGAGGAAAGTCGTTTGGTTTTCCCGATGTTGCGTTCAAACCAAAGTCCGGCCAAAATTACGCCAACGCCACAGGCGGCGAAGACGATCGCTTTGGTGACCAGGCCGGTGTTATATTCCAAGGTGCGCGTCATAATCCCGACAATGAGCAGGATCATACCGCTCCAAAAGCTGCGACGACTGCCCAGGGCCAGTCCATCTCGGATGGCAGCGATGGAGAGGACGAAAAAGAGAATGTTGAACAGTAATGGCCCGAGGACAATGAGGGGGGTTAGGTTTAAATGGACGTAAAGACTTCCCCCCGTCAGAAGTATCATGATGGCGATGACTCCGGTATTGAGCGATCGCTCCTGAGTGAGACTAAAATTGGCTAAACGACGGCCCAGTTTCAACCAGAGCCAGATGGCTAGGCTCAAACAGATGAGAAAATCGGCCATCACATGAATCGCCCAGGAAAACCGGAACATCTCTGGAATGGTTGAGATCGAGGCCCAACCGTTGAACGAGAGAAGGTAAAAAATAACCGCCAGCCACATTAAGGCGATATTGCGGGCGATCGCCTGAAATGAGGGTTCAACCAATTTTCGGGGAGATTGGGCGCTATAGGCCCACAGAAGCGCCGCTGGAACCACAATCGCCAACTCTAGTTTCCATGTGGCGATCGCCGTCAGGTTCATCAAAAATGACAGGCTAAACAGCAACGCCCCCAAACCAAATGTGACGCGAGAGCGGCTACGATGAGCGAGGGGCAAGAACAACACCAAGCTCAACAGGGGCATATGGACGATCGCCAACTGATAGAATGACAGGTCACTGACATTCATCGGGTCGATCATCCCCCGTAGGTAGCCAAACCCCACCAAGAGCAACGATAAAATACTCAAGGCCGGCATCGCCAAACTCAAGGCCATCAGCCAGACGGCGAATCCCCAAACCAAACAAAGTTGGTACAGTTCGCCCGTCTGGTGAAACATCTGGGAGACGAGAGAAATGTTAGCCCCTAACGTCAATCCTCCCAAAAGAAGTAAAGCCGCCCCCAGTTTTTTTAGGCCATTTTTAGCGGGCGATCGCCATAAATAAAAGCCAATTGTATTAATCGCCAAAAAGGTCACCATTAATAAGATGACCTTGACCTCGCGGCTCCAAACCGTCCAGTTCGCCGCGACAAATGTAATCACCCCTAAGCCGAGAAGAATCCCTCCTAGACTAATCAGGATGGTCGTAAACTGACCGCGAGCCTCAGATTCAATCTCCTCAAACTCATAGCGATCAGCAAGTTTTCCGTATAGTTGGGCATCAATTAAGCCCTCATTCCACCATTGCTCCGACTCTTGACGAAGTTGGCGGCGAAATTTCTCCGAAGCCATATCAGACTGACTCCCGTTATAATCAGGTTTTCCTTAGCTTACGCTCGGATGACCGATATGACCCTCGGGAATAGACAGTTTCTTAATAGGAAAGAGAACGGAAAACAACTCAAAAACTGTCTCAAGCCGTTCCCAAAACGCCCCTAAGAGGGAGATTGCATAAGGGGATTTTCGTTTTCATCGACTCGGGGGAGTCCTAAACTATAGTTGCGAACCGGCGCACCGAGGTTATAGCTGAGTTGGCCCTGTTGCAACATCGATCGCACAAAATGCTCTAAATCCGAGCCAATGCGGCGGATATTGTACTCGTTTAAATCCTGGCCAGCACTGGCGGCCACCAATTCCTCAAACTTGTCATACACCTGTTGCACCGTCTCATCAGTCCAAACCAGTTCATTGTCGGGATCGATGTCTAGGGTGAGTTTATCAGGGCTGGGGACAATATCTCTCCCTTCAACTTCAGCCGTAAAAATGCGAATGTGGCGGGTCGTGGATTTGAGCAGCATAGGTGAGATGGACGTAGAACAACAACTAGAACAACAACTAGAACAACCCACTGAATCGGTAAACCGACTGTAACCACCATCTAGCGGCGGGTTAACTCGCGGATTGTACCGATATTGTAACGGTCTGTTGCCGGTGCAGACAATGTTTCTACCGTCTAGGGGAGAAGATGCGGCGAGACTCCTGCTAGGATTGAGGGCAGTAGTTGGTCATAGTTCAAAGAAAACGACGTGAAAGACCCGTTTGTGCGATCGCCTCGTCTGGTCGATCCAGCAGACAACATTGTTCAGCAGGCCCGCCAAGGAAGTATTGCCGCCATCGTTCAGGTGTTAAATGATAACCTGACTGATCTCGGTGTGCGGACTCGGGCCGTCTTTGCTGACGGTTGGCTGCAACTTCTGTGTGAGTCTCCCCAGGCGGACGGCCTGAACATCGAAGAAGTGGTTGAGCGGATTCAAAATATCCTCGAAAGTATTTCACCGCGCAACATTCGCCGTGTGAATATCAACTGTCGGGTTGCACGAGAAGACCAACTCCTTTGGCTTGATGAAATCCGTCGCGATCCTGAAAATCAACTGTTATGGTCCGAACCGATCTCGATTCGACGGCCCAATCTCGTCAAACGACTCCTAACTCGGTTGCGCACCCCCAGCAGTCCCCGTAAGGTGGCCCTCCCTCGGCGGCTGCAACCGTCACAGCCTCGCAACCCCGATCGCGATCGCCAAACCTTGATTGGGGCGGTTATCGTTGTGATTGTATTGCTCCTCGGCGGCTTTTGGGCCTACCGAACCTGGATCGTATCCCTCCCCTCAGATTCAACAGATATCCCCCCGCAAGAGCCGGAAACGCCCCAAACCGAACCTTCCCCACCTCCCGCCACTCAGAGCGATCCCTTTGCTCAAGCCGTCACTCTGGCAGAACAGGCTTCTTTTGCTGGACAAACGGCTCAAAGCCGCGCTGAATGGCTCGATTTAGCTGCCAAATGGCAACGGGCCGCTGATCTCATGGCTGAGGTTCCCCCCGATGATTCGCGCTACCAAACGGCTCGCGATCGCACCCAACTCTATCGCCAAAATAGCCAAGTGGCTCAACAACGCGCTGAACAAGTTGATCAAGCCACAGATTAGCTGTTCTTTAACTCGGCGGATCACTATTGTCGCCGTTCTCCCCGTCTTCTGAATCTGTCTCGGGAGTCTCTACCTCGGGAGTCTCGGTTTCAGGAGTCTCGGTTTCAGGAGTTTCCGTTTCAGGAGTCTCAGTCTCGGGAGTTTCCGTTTCAGGAGTCTCNTCGGTTTCAGGAGTCTCGGTTTCAGGAGTTTCCGTTTCAGGAGTCTCAGTCTCGGGAGTTTCCGTTTCAGGAGTCTCAGTCTCGGGAGTTTCCGTTTCAGGAGTCTCAGTCTCGGGAGTTTCCGTTTCAGGAGTCTCGGTTTCAGGAGTTTCCGTTTCAGGAGTCTCAGTCTCGGGAGTTTCCGTTTCAGGAGTCTCAGTCTCAGGTTCATCAACCTGTGGCGGCGCGGGTAGCGGTTGTGCTTGCCAATCCTCGGGAGAACGATTGACAGCATTTTCAATATTGAGAGGTAAGAGGAAAACAGAAACCTCTCCCGTCTCACTTGTCTCACTTGTCTCAGCCGTATTGTTGCCATCATTCGCCTCAGAATCCGGCTCAGAATCCGGCTCAGGGACAACTTCCGAGTCAATTTCTTGGCCCTCATCCCCAGCACGAATCAAGCCATAGACAAAACTGCCCGTAAAATCGCGATCGCCCACCCATAACTCCTGAACCTCGCCATTGTCCAACTCAATCCGCAAACGAGCGCGGGGAGTCTCCAACCCATACTCCGCCAAATTAGCCTCACTCGTGACAATCGGGCGATCGCTGCGAGCATTATCTAAGACCATCAACAGAAACGACACATAAGCATCATTAGCCGGATACTCTTGAGCCTCCGCCTCACCCTCGTGCAAAATGACCGCTTGCCAATCCGTTGTGGTAAAACTCGTTTCATCCTCCGAGGGAATCTGCAACGGCTCCTCAAGCCGCGTCAACTCTAGGGTATAGTCTTCACGGCGGAGGGTCATTTGACGAATCGCCTCAACCTCAAACTTAAACGCCTGTTGCTCTTGCTGACGTTGACGTTCCAACTCCGGGGCGATCGCTCCTTCATACAACAGCACCCCACCACCAAAAATGATCGCCAACAGCAACAACACCTGAGTTGATCGCTTCAATTTCATCGCTTTCTCCTTAACACGTCTTAATCCCAACCCTGAAGCCGATAGAATAACAACAGCCCTCATCTCTGGCGTTTGGCTCTAGGTTGAAGCTACAAACCCAGGCCAGATCCAGTCGGGCAGCGTTCCCAATCGCATAACACATAACATCTACATTTCATCGACATTTATGGATATCCAGAACGGCTTTGTTGGCACCGTCGGCAACACTCCCCTCATTCGTCTCAATAGCTTCAGTGATGAAACAGGGTGCGAAATCCTCGGAAAAGCCGAATTTCTCAATCCCGGAGGATCAGTCAAAGACCGAGCCGCCCTCTATATTATCGAAGATGCCGAAGCTCAGGGCCATCTGCGCCCAGGGGGAACCGTGGTTGAAGGCACAGCGGGAAATACGGGCATCGGTCTGACTCATATTTGTAACGCCAAAGGCTATAAATGCCTCATTATCATCCCAGAAACCCAGTCCCAAGAAAAAATGGACGCCCTGCGAACCCTAGGCGCAGAAGTTCGCCCAGTTCCAGCGGTTCCCTACCGTGACCCCAATAACTACGTTAAGATCTCAGGTCGTCTGGCGGCGGAAATGGACAATGCCATCTGGGCCAATCAGTTCGACAACATTGCTAACCGTCGCGCTCATTATGAAACCACAGCCCCCGAAATTTGGGCGCAAACCGAGGGGAAAATTGATGCTTGGGTCTCCGCTACGGGAACCGGTGGCACCTATGCCGGAGCCGCTATGTTTTTCAAAGAGAAGAATCCCCAGGTCAAATGTGTCGTCGCCGATCCCATGGGAAGTGGTTTATATAGCTACGTCAAAACCGGCGAGATCAATAGCAGCGGTAATTCTATTACTGAAGGGATTGGCAATAGTCGGATCACGGCCAATATGGAGGGTGCGCCTATTGATGATGCGATTCAGATCGATGATACGGAAGCGGTGCGAGTGGTCTATCAGCTATTACGCAAAGATGGCCTGTTTATGGGAGGTTCCGTCGGCATTAACGTGGGTGCGGCTGTGGCCTTAGCCAAGGAACTCGGCCCCGGCCATACTATTGTCACGGTGTTATGTGATAGTGGCTCTCGCTATCAATCTCGGCTCTATAACTCTGACTGGTTAGCGGCCAAAGGTCTTTCTGTACCAAGCTTATAGCCACGGGGAGTCCAGACGCTGGTTACCCTTGTTGTCTTGAGGGGTTGGCCGCTCTGTTGGTGCTGCGATCGCAACAACCAACAGAGAGATCAGTCTTGAATTATCCTGCGCCGGGATCTCCAGCACAAGGATCGCTCTCATTGGATTTGCCAGCACAGGGGTCTCCAGCACAGGGGTCTTCGGATTTACCCGCACAGGGGTCTCCGGCACAAGGATCACTCACTCCAGCCGGTGCATTTTGTCCAGCACAGGGGTTGGCGCATCCAAAGGCTAAACCTAACCCGAGAATTGAGGCGATGGACATATTGGCTAAATAGCGGACTTTCATAGAGATATCTCCTAGAAGGGGTCATCAGGGTTGACGTGTTATGGCAGTTACGCTCGCGATCGCAATTCGGTTTTGTGGTGTTACGAGTCGCGAGTATCTCGGTCAGTTGGCTGGGTTCCCTTCAAAATCCTCATCAAAACTTTAACCGGTCAATATCTTGGGGGGGATGGCTCTCGATATACTTGGATTAGGGAAACTCTATTTTTTTGGAAGATGATCGAGAACTCATCGGGAACTTAAGCATTTCCCCTCCAGTTCTACGAGTCTTCCAACCACAGGACTTGTCTCATGTCAACCCCACCCCGACAAATCGTAATTGGCGATGTCCATGGTCATTACGATACTCTAGTCCGACTGTTGGACAGCCTCGACTTAAAAGACGGCGATCGCGTGGATTTTTTAGGTGATCTCATCGATCGCGGTCCGGCCAGTTATCAAGTCGTGGACTTAATCATGTCTCATCCGTCCTATTACGCGATTCGAGGCAACCATGAAGAAATGATGTTGTCGGCCCTCGTCTATGGCCAACATGACGATCGCTATTTTGATTTTTGGCTCAGCGGTGGTGGCGACCTCACCCTAGAAAGCTATCCCAATTCTGGGGTGATGTATGAACACCTCGACTGGCTCGAATCCCTACCCGCCTACCGCGATCGCGGGGATGTTTGGCTCGTTCACGCCGGTGTCAACCCCCATCTGCCCATCTCCCAACAGTCGAGTCAAGAATTTTGCTGGATTCGCGATGTCTTCCATCGTCAAACACAACCCTATTTTCCCGACAAATTAATTATTATTGGACATACCATTACCTTTACCTTTCCGGGAGTCAAATCGGGACAACTGGTTCGTGGCTGTGGTTGGCTCGGGATTGATACCGGAGTCTATACCCTTGAAAGCGGCTGGCTGAGCGCCGTTGACGTTACTCAGCAACAGGTCTATCAGGCCAATGTTTGGCAAGAAAGCCTGCGATCGCTCCCCTGGGATGAGGCAACTGTCAGCATTGACCCCAACAAAGTTCGTCGTCGCCGCTTTGCCCTGAAATGATCCCCAACTGCTCCTGAGGCCGATCCTCAGCAAAAGACAATGCTAGGATAACCTCTGTGACGACTGTCTATACTGATCGCCACGTGTGATCTCAGCCGTTCAACGTACAGGGGTTTTGGTGATGAGGAAAAAAACAAACCTATCGTTCGAGCGATCGCAGCGGGAATCTCACTCCCCAACTCAGGTGATCGAACGGAACCAGCAGCAACCAGACCGACAACGCCAGATGACCCCACAACGCCAGCGAAATTGGACATCCTGGCTTCCGGGCTGGCAATTCTGGACCCTCGTGTTTGGTGTCGGAACCGTCGGGACCGCCATTACCGCCGCCGCCTTGCTACTGACCTTACCGACGGTTCCCAATTGTCCCCGCATCTTCTGGCCCACCGCCTCAGCCTCGATGCGCCTCTATTGTGGACAATTGGCCGCCGAGAAACAAACCGTTGACGATATCCTCGAAGCGATCGACCTGGTGAGTGAACTGCCCGAGGATCATGGCCTACGCCCTAGAATTAACCAGCAAATTGAACTGTGGACTCAAGATCTCCTCGATTTAGCCGAAACCTCCTTCCATGACGGTCAGTTCTTAGAGGCGATCGACATTGCGCGACGGATTCCCACCCAGGAACTCTCTCCAAGCGCTCAAGCCACGATTGAACCGGTCATTGAACAGCGTATCGAGGCCTGGAAAGCCATTTGGACCGAAGCCGAAGATCTCTACGCTGACATTGAAGATCACCTCAAAAACCGCCGTTGGAACTTGGCTTTTGCCGCCGCCACACGCCTGCGTGCTGTGGAAAATCAACATTGGCGTGTCACCAAATATGAGGAAATTACCCAGCGGGTGCAACAGGCTCGTAATGATGTCAACCAACTGGCCCAGGCGCGGAACCTCGCCAACCAACGCACGCTCGATAGTTTCCTCGAAGCCATCAATCTTGCCGAACAGATTGGTTTAGATTCCTTTGCCTATGCCAGCGCTCAAGAGGCGTTGCAGGAGTTTGGCCGGGCGATGTTGGATTTAGCCGATGCGGAACTGGCGGCCCAAAACCTCACGGAAGCCATTGGTATCGCCCGGCGGGTTCCTGCTAGCACCCAGTTAAAAGAGGAAGCCGATGATTTTGTGATTTTAGCCCGAGGTGAATTTCTGGCCTGGCAGCCGAGCGTCAGAAGTTTAGAAAATGCCATCACTCAGGCTCAACGGATTCCTCTGGAGAGTCCGTTGCACGATCGCGCCCAAACTCGGATTAGACAATGGCAAACGGCCATCGATCAGGTGGCAGTTCTCGAACGCGCCCGCAATACCGCTCGTACGGGCAGTATTGCCGATTTGACAACGGCCATTTCTCAGGCAGAACTGATCTCGGATACGACCTCTCTCTATGATGAGGCCCAGCAAGAGATTGACCGTTGGCGCAATCAGTTACAAACCAATCAGGATCGTCCCATTTTGCAGCGGGCCGAAGCCTTGGCCCGTCAGGGAAATTATCAACAGGCGATCGCTCAAGCCCAGCGGATTAGTCCTTCACGGGCGCTGTATACTGAGGCCCAAGATCAGGTCAACCGTTGGCAACGGACGATTAGTGAACAACGCGATCGCCCCCTACTTTCTCAGGCTGAACGTCAGGCGAATGCCGGGAACCTCGATGATGCCATCGCCACGGCCCGGCGCATCCCCTCCGATAGTGCCTTGGCCGGAGACGCACAAACGGCGATCGCCCGTTGGAATAGCGCTCAGCGCGATCGCGATCTCCTCGATCAAGCCTATCGTCTCGCCAATGGCGGTTCGGCGGAATCCCTCGAATCAGCCATTCGCACCGCTAACGGCATTACCCGCTATGGCGGCCAGCGGGCCGATGCCGATCGCCTCATCCGTAATCTCGGTTGGGAACTCCTGGAGTTAGCGGAGTCCCAGGCTTGGCGGAGTTTGGAGGGGGCGATCGCGATCGCGGAGCGCATCCCCAGTTACACCGAAGCCCACGCTGAGGCCCAACGGCTCATCCGCGATTGGGATGCCCAGTTGAATCCCCCTCCCCCGCCAGAACCGGATTTGCAACGTAAGTTTGATGAGGGAATCCCCATTGACTGGGATGGCTCGGTGATTGATAATTCCCTAGATGAGTAGGTGTTTCTAGTAGGCGTTTCTAGTAGGCGTTTCTAGTGGACTTTCCCAAACAAGCAAATATCAAAAGACTGAAGCATCTCGGGAATGGTCATCACAGCACCGGTTTCATAGTGATTCGACAGTAACACCGTCCAATTGTCGCGATCGATGGGTTCATCGAGATCTAGCGGCTTCTGGAAGGAAAAGTTAATCACCACTAAAATTGTCTCTTCGTCAGTTTCTCGTAAATAGGCTAAATGCTCATGGGGATAGTAAATCAGCGATCGCCAACGTCCCCGTTGCAAGGCTGGGCTTTTTTGGTACAACTGAATCAAGCGACGATAGAAATTCAGTAGTGAATCGGGGTTTTTCCACGCCTTCTCAACATTCAAAGCCGTGTAATTGGGGTGAACCGGTAGCCAAGGTTCCACATCCTTACCAAAGCTAAACCCCGCTTGCGGTGAGTCATCCCACTGCATCGGCGTTCGGGACCCGTCACGCTGTTCGGGAACTTCCCCACTGGTACTCGGGGCGATCGCTTTATCCCGTAATTTCTCTGGGGGAATCTCCTCGTGATCGACCATTCCCAATTCTTGGCCATAATACAAAACCGGGGTTCCCCGCACGGTTAATAATAAGGTAGCCGCTGCTTGGGCGATCGCATGGGAATCAATACAAAGACTACATTCAACCCAGCGAGATAAATGGCGTGGAATATCATGATTATCAAAAAAGTACACCGGTTGCGCCCCGGCGGGTGTCACTAATTCTTTATGTTCAATTTCCCGTTGTAAATAGCCCGGATACCAGGGACTAAAGGCAAACTCAAAGGTAAAGGGCAGATGAAGTTCGTCGTTATGAGCGCCATAAAAGGTGTTGGATTCATACAGGCGATTGTCGATGAAGGTTTCGCCAATGAGTAGGCGATCGCCATACTCGTCCAAAATTTCACGAATCTCCCGCACAATCTCATGATTTTCTGGGAGGTTCTTTTCGTACAAATGATGATAATTATTATAGTCATTCTTATCATTTGTACCAAATTTGAGCGGATTATCTCGAAAGAATTTATCCTTACTATACACACTTGACGCATCTAAGCGAAAGCCATCGACTCCCTGATCGAGCCAAAAGCGAACCACATCATAGATGGCATCCCGTACCTCATGATTGCGCCAATTTAAATCCGGTTGATTCTTGTTAAACGTATGAAAATAATACTGTTGACGAGCCTCACAATACGTCCAACCCGTGCCACCAAAATAAGATAACCAATTATTCGGGAGATTGTCCTTATAGCCTTCTTGCCATAAATACCAATCAGCTTTCGGATTATCCCGATCTTGTTTAGACTCTAAAAACCAATCATGTTGATTGGAAGTATGGTTCAACACCAAATCCAAAATAACCTTAATCTCTCGTTGATGACATTCCTGCAATAATTGCTCGAAATCTGCCATTGTCCCAAAAATAGGGCAAATCTCCAGATAGTCACTGACATCATAACCATTGTCCATCATCGGAGACTTATTGATGGGAGACAACCAAATTGCATTAATTCCCAAAGATGTTTCACTCTCAGGATTACCATCATTCAAATAATCTAAGCGCTGAATAATGCCCTGAAGATCCCCAATTCCGTCTCCATTGGCATCGGCAAACGTCAGAGGATAAATCTGATAAATAATTCCCTTTTCCCACCAAAGTTGTCCAGTTTGGGTCATACGAGTAAGTCCGATCAATTATCAATAATTAACAGTCAACAAGAAGCCATGCCGTGCTTAGAGTACGCCATGGCTTGCAGCCTAGATTTTTCCGGGGCGAACCCAGTTAAATTTCAACGACCATGACCTCAAACACCATGAATCGTCTTCCGGGACTCAGCCTACCTGACGACGTGACGGTTTAGCCAGTCCAAGACCAACGGATTAACGACCTCGGGACGTTCATCATGGGGACAATGGCCCGTTTGGGGAATGGAATGGAACTCTACCGGATGGCGTTCACCCCACTGACGGTAAATCTCCGCCCCTTTCACCGGAGTCCAGGGGTCATCCTCGCCCCAAAGAACTAACACCGGACAACGAACCGAATCAAGCAACTCTGAGGGTTTTGGCCCCGGAGGCGCCGACAAAATCGAAGCAAACACCTGTTGCGCCCCCGCATCACAGGAGGGTTCATAGAGGAGTTGCACCAATTCATCGGTCACCGCTTCGCGATTTCCGTAAACTTGATACAGGGTGTTGCGAATGCGTCGTGGCTGTCGCACCTGGTTAAACATCAGCGAACCCAGGCTTTTCGAGGCGACTAACTTGGCAAACGTCCCCATCACTAGCCGCAAGGGAAACGCCAACTCCTCGGGCCGATGATTCAGGCCACCGGCGCAATTAAGCAACACCGCTCCTTGGCTGGCGTCTGGATGTTGGGCCGCCATCACCAACGCCAACAAAGCGCCGATGGAATTTCCGACAAATACGGTGGGTTCACCGATGAACTCTTGCCAAAAGTCCGCCAGTAAATCTCGCCAGAGTTCAATGGAATAGTCAAAGGGCGGTTTGGCCGATTCACCAAATCCCAGCAAATCCAGGGCATAGACACGATACCCTGATTGCGCCCAAACGGGGATGTTCTGACGCCAATGACCAATCGACGCACCAAATCCATGGATGAGAACCAGGGGCGGTCCGTCACCATTGACGGTATAGGCAATGGACTGTCCGCGCCACGTCCAAAACTGTCGTTGTAAAGAAGACTCAGAGGAGGGAGTTTGTACCGTCACAACACGATTGATAGAATGTACTGTTGAGACTTCATTCTACCGATTTTTCCAAGACTGTGCTGTGGCTAGGGTCTGCAATCTCGCCATGTTGACCCGATTGAAGCGTTGAGAGGGTTCAGCAATCGAGGCCCAAAAAAAGAAAACCGCAGCGCCGTCTTACCTCAGCTTCCGACCTGTATGCGACAGTGGGAGCCATCTATAACCCAGATGGTCCCTCAGCCCTTTATCTCCGGCTCTAGGAGTCTAACGCGAGGTTAGCATACCGAGCCACAAGTACATTGAGGGCCTCATACAGGACAAGTATAGATCGTAAAACAATATTGGCAGTCACCAACGCCGCAGTCTTCTATAGGTACTATTTTAGCAAGCTGTTCTCAAAGCGCAAGCGATCGCCGGCAAATTTTCCCAGAGACGGACGGCGATCGCCGCCAAAACGCGATACAACAAGGAAAGAGACCCTGTACACTCGCCCTGTACACTCGCTCCGAACGGCCACCGAGCAACGATAAACCCGTAACCCTAAACCGCCCTATGCCTGACTATCCTGGACTCTCAAGTGAAGCCTTCCGTCATCCCCTCGATCGCGAAGCCGAAGCGGCCCTACGCAGCCTACCGGGGTTTGATGGCGTAGCCCGTAAGTTTGTTGAATATGTCTATGAACGCCCCCAAGCGGTGTTTATGACCGGCAATTATATTCAAGTGGGGCCGCGACAGTATTCAAGCATTTACCAACGCTTTCGTGAAGCCGTTCGCGCCCTTGATATCTCCCCGGAACCGCTCCTGTTCGTGTCGCAGAATCCCCAACTCAACGCCGTTTCCCTCGGACAAGATCATCCTTCGATTACCCTCAACTCCGGCCTCGTCGATGCCGTGAATGAAGAGCAGCTTCAGGCCGTCATCGCCCATGAGTTGGGACATCTCAAATGTGGCCATACGATTCTGATTCAGATGGCCATGTGGGCCATTTCCACGGCGATGTTTGTGGGCGAGTTCACCTTTGGTATGGGTAATGTCCTCGGGAGTGGCTTACTCTACGCCTTTTATGAATGGCGACGTAAAGCCGAACTCTCAGCCGATCGCGCGGCCTTATTGGTGATGGACGATCTCGATACAGTGACGCAAACCCTCATGATCATGGCTGGGGGAAGTCAAAAATATGCCCATGAACTGGACATGGAGGAGTTTATCCGCCAGTCGCAACGCTACCAAGAGTTAGATCGCGATGAATTGAATCAAGTCTATAAGTTTCTGCTCTATAACGGCGCTCAAGGTATGGCCACTCATCCTTTTGCTGTAGAGCGGCTTCACTATATCCGCCAATGGGGACAGTCTGCCGAGTATCAGCGGATTCGTTCAGGGGATTATCGTCATGATGATGCCCGAGGCGCGGTCAATGTCCGCACCGATGACGGCAATACCGTCAGTAGCTTACGGCAGCAGATTGAAGCGCTGCAAGCGGAAATTGAGCGGGAACGGCAGCGGCGCTCTTCCTCTTAATAGAATAGGGAACAGGGAACAGGGAACAGGGAACAGGGAATAGGCAAGCTAGCAATAGATAGTCTTGAATTAAGATGCACCTCATCACAATGGGAACCGCTATCTTGTTCGAGACTATCAACCCCTTAACTTCAACCTCTCAGCAGTCGTAGGCCGCTCAACGTGACCATCACCGTGGAGCCTTCATGACCGAGGACACCAAACGGTAGGGTCATATTGCCGGCAAAATTCAGCACTAACAAAATCACCACAAAACTCAGAGCAAAGACAATGTTTTGCTTCACCACCCGCTGAGCTCGACGGCCTAAACGAATCGCTTGTTCTAATCGTTCCAGGCGATCGGCCATCAAGACAATATCAGCCGTTTCTAACGCCACATCGCTACCGGCAGCACCCATGGCAATGCCGACGGTGGCCTGAGCCAAGGCCGGGGCATCATTGATACCATCGCCCACCATGGCGACGGTTTGATACTGTTGCTGGAGTTGACGAATCACCTCGACTTTATCTTCGGGTAGCAACTCAGCATAGACCTGATCAACACCCACCTGTTGCCCAATACTATGGGCGGTACGGGGGTTATCTCCTGTCAGCATGACCACCTGCTCGACTCCGAGCTGTTTGAGATGAGCCACGGCTTGGGCGGCCGCTGGTCGAACGATGTCAGCCACGGCAATCAGTCCCAAAATTTGACCAGATTGGGCAACCCAGACCACGGTTTTGCCCTCGGATTCCCATTGCTGGCTTTGGCGGATCAGATCCTCAGGAATGTCTTTGACCTGAGTCTCAACGATAGCTGGTTTACCCACGACGGCTGGCTGACCCTCCAGGTCTGCGGTAATACCGAGTCCCGCCTGGGCCTGGGCGTTGCTGGCGGTTGTCCAGGTCAGGTTTTGCTGACGGGCGGCCTGAACAATTGCGTCGCCAATGGGATGTTCGGATAGGCTTTCTAGGGCGGCGGCTACCTGCCAGAGTTGGTCGGAGTTGGGCTGAGTGGCGATCGCGTCCACGACCTGAAGATTACCGGTGGTCAGGGTCCCGGTTTTATCAAAGGCGATGGCCCGGATGCGGCCAATTTGCTCTAACTGGGCTCCGTTTTTGAAAAGAATGCCTCGGCGCGCCCCGTTCGCAATGCCTGATAGCAGAGTGGGCATAATCGAGGCCATCAGGGCGCAGGGGGAGGCCACCACCAGGAAAATCAGCGCTCGATAAATCGTGTTTTCCCAGGACCAGCCCAGCAGCAAGGGCGGTAGGGTACTCAGCAAAATGCCAGCAATGACAATAACTTTGGCGTAGGCCCGCTCAAAGCGCTCAATAAACTGCTGAGAGGGGGGTGCGTTGGTTTGGGCCTGCTGCACGAGTTGGATGACTCGCTGAATTAAGCTGCTTTCGGGGGGTTGATGAATCCTTAACCGTAGCGCTCCGTGGCCGTTCAGGGTTCCGGCGAAAACGTCATCACCGACGGTTTTTTCGACGGGGACGGATTCTCCGGTAATGGAGGCTTGGTTCAAGGTACTGCTTCCTTCGATCACCTGGCCATCCGTTGGCACCAGTTCGCCGGGTTTCACCAAAATGCGATCGCCAATCTGGAGGCTCGTAATGGGAACCATCTGTTCGCGATCGCCCTCAAGCCGTCGGGCTGTATCTGCTGTTAACCCCATTAGTCCCTGGATACTGCGTTCGGTGCGCTGCATGGCATAGCCTTCGAGGGCGCCACTGATGGCGAAAATCAGGATTAGGACGGCTCCATCGACGAGTAGGTAATACTCCTGTTGCCACAGCCCTAGGCCGGCTGCCCCTAGAGCGGCGACGATCATCAGCAGGTCAACATCGAGTTCTTTGTCTTCCACCAGGGTGCTTACGCCGTCCCTGGCACTGTCAAACCCGCCGATGATGTAGGCCGCCGTCAGGATGAACAACGCTCCTCCTACCCAGCCGAGGTTGAGGGCCTGCCAGCCCAAGAAGACCAGGACTGCACAGGCGATCGCAGCGGTCGCCTCTCGATGGTCTTTCCATACCCTTAAGTCGAGGGGAGCCGCAAGAGCTTTTGAAATCATGATCTGACGTATCCATAAGACTACCGTGACAGCTTAAACCTTGACATTAATGGTAATGTCAAGGTTGTCAGTTAACTCCGGGTTAGAGACCGACATGACAACCAAACATCTGACGACCAAACATCTGACGACCAAACATCTGACGATTAAAGAACTCACAGATGCGGTGGGCGCTGGCGTGACTCCCCGCATGGTGCGGCACTACCATACTCTGGGCCTGCTGCCTCAACCCCAGCGGTCTCAGGGCAACTATCGGCTGTATACCCAGCAGGATGTGCAGCGACTTCAACGGGTGATGGCCCTGAAGCAGCAGGGATTTCAGTTGTCTCACATTCGCCAGCTCTTGGATGCACATCCTCAAACCAGCCTGGAGTCACCCCTGATGACTCAATTGCAGCAGCAGTACCATACGGTGATTCAGCAAATTACCCGACTACGGCAAACGGCAGGGGCATTAGAGGGGTTGTTGGGGCGCGATCGCAACTGCCAGAAGACCCAGGCCGAAGCCCTGGCGCAACTGAAGCAGTTGGATGTGGAGGCTCAGGCCCAATTAGGACAACTCGATCCGTTTTGGAGTCAGCTCGATGCCGAGGCCACCACTCACCCAGAACGGTTTGAGGAATCGCTACACCGTTTGTTGCCGGATCTGTCTCACTATTGCGAAATTACCGTTCACCTGCTGCATCAACTGGTGCTGGCCTGTGGTGATGTCAGTCTAGCCAGTTTGGTGCGCGTGCCTCAGGGGGCCGTCGCCGCTGCCCGAACCGCTCTCAAGGGTGGTTGTGCGATCGTCACCGATGTCCCCGCTGTCGCCGCCACCCTGGATCACACGCGACTAGCTCATCTGGGATGTTCCATCACCCCGCTGATTGATGACCCCCACCTTGCCGGAGTTGACGACGCTGAGCAGGCGTTTTGGGGGGATGACCTCTGGCCGCAACGGTTACAGGACACTCCGGCTGGCTCAATTCTTGTGGTTGGCTATGCTCCTTCGGTTTTACTGAGGGCTTGCCAAGGAATTGAGCAAGGAAACCTGCAACCGGCCCTCGTCATTGGGATGCCCATTGGCTTTAGCCATGCGCCTGTGGCTAAGCGCCAGTTGATGGCTCTGCCCGTGCCTTACATCACGATTCAGGGTAGCCTCGGGGGAGGACTCCTGGCGGCTGTTGCGCTCAATGCTTTGCTCGAAACCCTGATTGAGAAACCCGATTGCCACTGCTACCTCACTCGTCCTTAGCTTGGGCGATCGGGTTCGCCGAGGGCGATCGTCAACATCACAAATGACGGTTGGCCAGGGAATCCGGGGCTGGGACGCCATCAATCAAGCCTTGCACCAGAAATACAGAAATGGGGTCTTGGCTCATGTCTTGGGCGTAGGCGGCATTGAGATATCGGGCAAACTCATCATTGCCGATGATATGGGTGTACAGAAAGGCCAAACTCAAGGCTTTGACATAGCTTTGGGCGAGATCGGGATTGGGACCGATGATATCGAGGGGCAAGGCAACGCTATCCTCTTGGGAACTACCGATGACGGAGAAATGGGTGGCTTGTTTGAGTAAGACGAAATACTTATCGGGAACTTCTAACCAGGCAAAGGGCGGGATTTGCTCGGCGATGGCAGGGGCAACGGTATCAGCCCCCCCGGAGACCATCATCACCGGCACATCAATGTTGCTATAGCCGACTTGACCAAATAAGGCACTGCCAATGGGATTGAGGGCAATCACGCCCTGAACTCGGGGATCACGGAAGTTTAATTGATTCTCTGAGGTGGACTCGGTCAGTTCTAAGGCCCGACATTGTAGGAAGAGGGAGACGTTCCAGGATTGGCGTTGTTGGCTGGCGCCACAGCGACGTTCGAGTTCGGAAAAGTTGATGGTGGCCCCCCCTAGGCTGAGGGCGGTGTAGCCGCCAAAGGATTGGCCAATGACCCCCACTTGCTCAAAGTTGAGCCGATCGCGCAGTTGGCGATCGGTGATGGCCTGTTTTTCGAGGCTATTGAGGGCAAAGGTCACGTCTCGGGGGCGATCGATAAACTCCTGAGGACGAGAAATTTCTTGGGCGCGGCCCCGTAAGAGGGCTTCCATATGTCTGGCACTACTGCCCGAATGTTCAGGAACCACCACCGCGAAGCCATGAGAGGCGAGATGTTCGGCCAGATATTGAAAGGACTCTCGATTGGAGCCTAAACCATGGGAGATCACCACGATGGGGGCCGATGGCCGCGATCGCGGTAAATATAAGTCTGTCGCAAAGGCATATCCCCAGGGTAGGGTGCGATCGCGATCGCGCAGATCCAAAGATGTCACATCCCAGGAATACTCCCCCAACTCCATGAGATTCTCGAAGGGCGTGATCAACTCGCCGTTATCTTGAGCTTCTAACCGCGACTGATTCTCAATCCTGGCAACGGCCTGATTGTTATCTCGAATTAAACTCTGTAACTCCTGGGCCATCCGCAGGGTTTGGTTGAAGTCCAACCGTACGGTCTCTGTGGGAAAATGGTGCAGTACATTGAGCAGGGTTAAGCCCTCGTTCTCATCGGCGGCGGCTAAAATCAAAGCGGAACGCAAGCCCAAATAGCCCGATCGCCCTGAGCCGAGTTGAATCGCTTGACCGAGCCGCTGTAAGAGGGCTTCTCCCTGAGGGGTGTAGAGAAATTGGGAGACCGCCACGGCATCCACGTCAGCCCGCGCTAACAAGGCTTCACGGATATTGTCTCGCAGTTCGGGAGCGGCAAAGCGAATGTAGGGGGCTAAGTCCCGTCCAATTTCCCCGGTTCGGGCATAGGTTTCGAGGGCATGGACGGAGACGGAACGCTCAAACAGACTATAGCTTGCTGTAATTCTCTCGGCACTCAAGCTGGGCAGACTGACGCTGAGTACGAAACCACCGAGGACCAGTCCAGAGAACAGGAGGGACAAGCGAAAGCGTGAGCGTTGCATGAGGGTGATTGGACGAAGGGAGTGGGGGCTATTCGCCTTTAGCTTAGCGCAGCGCCACGATCAGGCAGCTCCAAGTCCCGAATTTGCTAGAATGAGCCTCACGCCCGATGTGAATGTCCCCAGACCCATCTCCCCATGCGAATTGTCTCGGATTCTCTGCTGTTTCGTTGCTTTGTGGTGGTCGTGGGCTCAACTCTGGTCATTTGGATCTTGCGAGGTCTGACGGTGTTGAGCTTTATGCCTGGCTTGGTTCTCTGGCTGGGAATTTTCCTGTCGATCGCCTTGGGACTCCTGAGCGCTTGGCAAAGCTCAAAGCGCTGGTAATTTGCTAGGATTTAAAGCATAGACTCGTTAGCAGTCTGTTGACCCTGCCGACTACTGCCATATTTCTGACATTATGACCTCCTATGTAACCTCGGCCGCGAAGGCTGAAATTAATGAATTACGTCGTCTTCGAGGACTGTTACCCCCGGAACTGCAAAGTTGGGTGACGGTCGAGAAAACGACGGAAATTGACCCTCCCTTGCTTCGTTGTGAGGAGTTGAGCCGGGATGAGGTCGAAATTGCGATCGATTTGGTGAAGTGGGAAAATTTGGCCCTCGACCAGCGCAATTTGCTGTTTTGGCATGAGGTCGCTCGCATCCAAAATGATACGATTCCCCGTGAAGGCTGGGAAATGGCAGCGTTAGCGATTGGCTTGGGCGGTGCTGTGGGCGAACTCTGGGTTCAAGATGGTGTTCTCCTCCTGTTGGCCTTAGGACTCTGTGGTGTGTCGGGGTATCGTCTCTATCAGAAGAATAACAGCGAGAAGGCTCTACAAGAGTTGTTGGAGGCCGATGAGAAGGCGATCGCCCTCGCGAGTCGTTTTGGTTATACGCTCCCCAATGCCTATAAGAGTTTGGGCAGTGCTTTAAAAACCTTGATTGAGCAAACGCCTAAGAAACGGCTTCGTAAACAGTATGAAACTCGCCTAGAGGCTCTCCGACGCAGTGCCTCTAAGGCTAAATCTCAATCGAAAGCGAAACGCAGCAGCCGTGATGTGACCCAAACCAGTCCCTATCAGCTTTAGAATGATTGGGGGTTGGCTGACCCCTTCCCCTCAGGTTGATGGAGAGGAAGGGCAAGAACAGTTCTACGGTTTGGGAAACCTTGACAGTCCGAGATCCTGTCGAGGATCAGCTAGACGCTGACTGACGTTCTAGAAATGGCGTATCTAGGAGGCTTTGGACATTTCGTTAGCGCGAACGGCTCCGTTGTCTCCAGATTTACGGGGTTGAATCACACCATAGCCTCCGTGGTTCCGTTCATAGATGACGTTGATTTCTCCACTGTCGCAGTTGCGGAACACATAGAAATCGTGGTCAACCAGTTGTAGTTGTTCCAAGGCTTCATCGGCCGTCATCGGCGGCATGGCAAAATATTTAGTGCGCACCACTTCAGCAGGAAGTTCCACGGCGCGATCGCCGATGAGATCTTCCGTCACGCCATCGGAGTTGGACACCACGTCCGCCAACACCTCGGTGGTTTTGCCTTGAGTGTGCAACTTGCGATTGCGTTTTTCTTTGTACTTGCGCAACTGGCGAGCAATCTTGTCAGCGACTAAATCAATGCTGGCATACATCGACTCGCTTCCTTCTTGAGCGCGAATGACGGTTCCATTGGCGTAGATTGTCACCTCGGCAGACTGATTGGCGGCAATGCGAGGATTACGAGCGACGGACAAATGAACATCAACTTCAGTGGTCAACGTTTCAAAATGACTCACCGCTTTCTCGATCTTTTCATCGACATATTCGCGAATCGCGTCGGTGATTTCGAAATTCTTGCCTTGGATAACTAATTTCATGTCGTAAAGTTCCCGCTCGATAACCGATTTTCTAAAAAGCAAGGGGCGATCGCCCTCCGTGACCTGATATCCAAGTGGTTCCTGAAAGTCCAGCGGGGCGGGGATTGCCGCCTTCATGAGTCAGTACTCTGCTTGGAGGGTTATCTGGAGAGGGTGAACCTATCCCGTTACTTTCCTTACCCTTATTGTATTGTGAATCGTCAGGAGGCTGAACGTCCCTTTAAAATCCTTTGCAATCCTTGACAATTCGTGATTGGATTTGCCGATTTTAGCCACGATTCTTGCTGAAAACCCCTTGCTTTTTTTGATGATGTTTAGTACCACTTCACGGCAACGAGTTCACATTCTCTGGTTCCAAGGCTTGATCCCTTATTCAATTGCATGGGAACTTCAGCGGTCGTTATTTGAAGCCCGCCGCGATTGTCCTCAACTTGAGGATGTTTTATTGTTGTTGGAGCATCCCCCTGTCTATACCCTAGGACGAGGAGCCGATGCGAAGTTCTTACAGTTTAACCCTGAATGCTCAGACCGGGAAGTCCATCGCATTGAACGGGGGGGAGAAGTGACGTACCATTGTCCGGGGCAACTGGTGGGCTACCCCATCCTTAACCTGAAGCGACATCAACCGGATTTGCATGAGTACTTACGCCAGCTCGAAGCCAGTCTCATTCTGGCTTTGGCTAAGTTTAAGCTGCCAGGGGAACGGGTGGCCGGCCTGACCGGCGTTTGGCTGGAGGGCCAGAAAGTGGCGGCCATCGGCATTCAGGTAAGTCGTTGGATCACCTGTCATGGCTTCGCTCTCAATGTTTGCCCCGATTTACGAGGATTTCGCGATATCGTCCCCTGTGGCATCAGCGATCGCCCTGTGGGCAGTCTACAGCAGTGGTTACCAGATCTCACTGTCCCGGACGTGGTTCCCGCTATCATTGAGGCCTTTAGCGAAATTTTTAGCCTTGATGCTCAACTCTACTCAATAGACGGAGAGATTCCCGAGGATCTCTGGCAGCGTCTTGTAACGGGCAAACCCAACTCAGACGAGTTAAGGAAGACTCAAGCCTGCTAACTAGATTCTGACCCCTGTGGCAAGGCTATCACAGCATGGGTTACAACAATTGCAAAGTTTAGGCGATCGTTTTACAAGGCACTCAAAACTCAGACTAGGATCACAGTAGAGCGATCGCAGATTCCCTCACTCTAGCCAGTCGCCATTGAATGGCCGAGGAGGGATCAAGGATTTGAACTGATTGGAACATCTCATTGCCCTGGCGATCGTTGCCCCAACATCATAACGGCCAAGATCATAGCCAAGATCATGCCCAAGATCATGCCCAAAATCGAGCACCATCGAGCGATCGCTTAGATAGTCACGCTACTGCTTGATGTTCTTTCCCTAAACTATGGACAGTTTCCATCCCCGTCTACCTCAGCAAAGACTCCCACTCGCAACCTTTGACAGCTTGCGAGTTTGGGTTGAACAAACCGCCCGAGATGATGACGAGGAGGCCATCGTCTTAACCGAACGTGCGGTACGGGTTCATTCTCTCCCCCATGTCGGTCAATTTACCCTTGGTGTATCGCCCCAGTTTTGTGCCATTGTCTGGGCCAATCCTCAAGATGAAACCCTATTAAGCGTTGGGTTTAGCTTGGAGCGTGATCAGCTGCAAACGTTCCTCGAAGACTGTCCTCTGAAAACGCCCCAACGCAATCGAGCGTTGAAACGACTGCAAGGGTATCAACCGCAACCGGACTATCACAGTCAAGTAACCCTCAACTTAGCCCAATTTATCAGCGATCGCAGTCCCTCAAGACCGGCCATGCCTTCCCCTCAAACCGCCAAACCCGCCACAACCTGTCAACCCGTTGAAGATGCCCTGCAACACCATCGACAGCAAGAGCAACTCCTCAACCAAGTGACAACCCAAACCTGTCAGAGTGTTGCCCTGGCCGTGTTAATCTCCAATACCGTCGATCGCGTCCGTCGTTTTTTAGAACTCGATCGCCTCTGTATCTATCAATTTGACAACTACAATCAGGACGATCACACCGGCACTCCCCCCGGCCGCCGCCGGGATTGCATGACCTACGAAGCCCTACGCCATGAGGGATTGGCCTCAGTTCTCTCCCGTCAAGATAGCCAACATTGGCAGTTTCTCAATCAGTTCCGCGATCGCTATGAACGGGGAGATACTCTCATTTTGAAGTCTGAAGCGTTCGACTCCCAACTCCCCGAGACGAGTCAACAGTATCTCCAAAAATTGGGCATCCAAAGCCACCTGAGTGTTCCCATTCGAGTGCAGGGCCATCTCTGGGGAATCTTGCTGGCCCATCAATGCGATCGCCCCCGTCTTTGGCAATCCCGAGAACAGGAATTTCTCGAACATATCGCCGATCATCTCAGTGTCGCCATCTATCAAGCTCAACTCTACGCCGAAGTTCAGCAACAAAAAGAAACCCTCGAACAGCGGGTTGAACAACGCACCCAAGACTTACGGGATGCTCTCGTCACGGCCCAGGTGGCGAACCAAACGCGCAGCGACTTTCTGGCCACCGTCAGCCATGAACTGCGAACCCCTCTGACCTGCATTATCGGCATGTCCTCAACCCTATTGCGTTGGTCTTTTGGCAATTTAACCCCTAAACAGCGGGACTATATCCAAAGTATCTATAACAGTGGCGAGCATTTACTCGAACTCATCAACGACTTACTGGATTTATCCCAAAACGAATCGGGTAAAACTGTCTTGAGTTTTTCCGAATTTTCCCTCACTCAATTGGCTCAAGAAATGTTTTGCATGATGGTGGATCGAGCCACCGTCAATGGGGTGCATTTAGCACTTGATCTTCAGTTACGGGAACATCAAGACCGTCTCTGTGCCGATCGCGATCGCCTCCGGCAGATTCTCTTTAACCTACTGAGTAATGCCATCAAATTCACCGCCACCGGCGGCCAGGCGTTATTACGAATTTACTGGCAAGACGATCGCACAGTCGTATTTGAAGTGGCCGATACGGGAATTGGGATTCCTGAGGATCAGCGATCGCTGCTCTTTCAAATGTTCCGTCAACTCGAGTCCACCTACACCCGTCAATATGGCGGAACCGGCCTGGGCCTAGCCCTCACCAAACAACTCGTTGAACTGCATGGCGGACTGATTAAAGTTGACTCCGAAGTGGGGGTTGGCTCTAAATTTACCGTACGCCTTCCCTGTCATCGCTCGACAGGGGGCGAGGTTCAGCCGACACCGCCTCCCCCAATTCCCCTTCCTCCCCGTAAGGGCCATGTGGTTCTCGTGGCGGATCGAGAAGACGAAGCCGTCCTGATTTGCGACCTCCTCACAGCGGCGGGCTATCATACCGTTTGGATGTTGGACGGATCAACGGCTCTAGAACAGATTAAGATGTTGAAACCCGTGGCGGTGATGATCGATCGCCAACTTCCGGGGATGGATGGCCGTGAACTGATTCGGCTGTTACGTCAACTTCCCAACACCGAATCCCTGAAAATTCTCTTAATGAGTGATCCGCTCACCTCGGAGGAGTTAGCCGCCTGTCAAGAGCAGGGAGCCGATATCTGTTTAATCCATCCGATTGAACCCGAGCAGCTTCTCAATAGCATTATGACACTGTTCGCCAGCCAGCCAGCGATCTGAGTTATGTCCATTGTGTTAACCCAGCGACAGCATCCCGCTGCGAGTGCGGCCATCTCAGCCGATGACTCCGCCATCTTACAGTTGAGTTTAACGGCTCAAGACCGTCAACGTAGCCGTCATCGCTTTACCTGTGATTCCGGGGAGGTGGTGTTTCTGCGGTTGCCCCGTGGTACGGTTCTCCAAGATGGCGATCGCCTCCTCGATGAGACGCAACAGCACCAGGTGCAGATTCGCGCCAAACCCGAACCCGTCCTCACCGTGACCGCCTCTGAACCGCTGCATCTGTTGCGGGCGGCCTATCATCTGGGGAATCGTCATGTTCCCCTAGAGGTGACAGCGGAGTATTTGCGGTTATCTCCTGATCCGGTTTTAGCCGATTTGTTGCAGCATCTCGGCCTGACGGTGAGGTTACAAACCCTCCCCTTCCAGCCAGAAACAGGAGCTTATGGTCATCCGGGATCTCCTGAGCCTCACCACCATTAACCGGCGATAGTGAGAAATCCTAGCGAGCTGTTGCCCAGACCCCTAAAATAAAGGGAACCACCAGCCTGAGCAACAATCGACCATGGCACGAGATTTACGGGGATTTATTCAGCAACTCGAACAACGAGGCCAATTACGACGCATCAGCAGCCTCGTCGACTCCGATTTAGAAATTGCCGAGATTTCTAATCGCCTTTTACAAGCAGGTGGCCCCGCCTTGCTGTTTGAGAACGTTAAAGGGGCGAAATTCCCCGTGGCCATCAACCTGTTGGGGACTGAACAGCGGGTGTGTTGGGCCATGAATATGGAAAAACCCCAAGAGTTGGAAGAATTGGGGCAAAAGTTGGGGATGCTGCAACAGCCGAAACCCCCGAAGAAAATTTCTCAGGCGGTGGATTTTGGTAAATTGCTGTTTGATGTGGTGAAAGCCAAGCCGGGGCGTAACTTCTTTCCTCCCTGTCAGGAGGTGGTGATTGAGGGGGACGAGTTAGATCTCGATAGTATCCCCATGATTCGTCCTTATCCGGGGGATGCGGGCCGGATTATTACTCTCGGCTTAGTGATTACCAAGGATTGCGAGACGGGAACGCCCAATGTGGGAGTCTATCGCTTGCAACGTCAGTCCCACAATACGATGACGGTGCATTGGTTGTCGGTGCGGGGTGGCGCTCGTCATTTACGGAAGGCGGCGGAACAGGGTAAGAAGTTGGAGGTGGCGATCGCCCTAGGGGTCGATCCCTTGATTATTCTGGCGGCGGCGACTCCGATTCCGGTGGATTTATCGGAATGGCTCTTTGCGGGGCTATATGGGGGGTCTGGGGTCTCTCTAGCGAAATGTAAAACCGTGGATTTGGAAGTTCCAGCCCAGTCCGAGATTGTCTTAGAGGGGACGATTACGCCGGGTGAACAACTCCCCGATGGCCCCTTTGGCGACCATATGGGCTATTACGGCGGCGTGGAAGATTCGCCCCTGGTGCGGTTCCACTGTATGACGCACCGCAAAGATCCGATTTATCTAACCACCTTTAGCGGTCGTCCGCCCAAGGAAGAAGCGATGATGGCGATCGCCCTCAACCGCATTTACACCCCCATTTTGCGGCAACAAGTCTCGGAAATTAAGGACTTTTTCCTACCGATGGAGGCCTTGAGTTACAAGGCGGCGATTATCTCCATTGATAAAGCCTATCCAGGGCAGGCACGACGGGCGGCGTTAGCGTTTTGGAGTGCTTTACCTCAGTTCACCTATACCAAGTTTGTGATTGTGGTGGACAAGGAGATTAACATTCGCGATCCTCGCCAGGTGGTGTGGGCGATTACCTCGAAAGTTGATCCGGTTCGGGATGTGTTTATTCTGCCGAATACCCCCTTTGATAGTCTGGATTTCGCCAGTGAGAAGATTGGTTTAGGTGGACGGATGGGCATTGATGCGACGACGAAAGTGCCGCCGGAAACGGATCACGATTGGGGGGAACCGCTGGAGTCGGATGAAGATACGGCGGCCATGGTCGATCGCCGTTGGGCAGAATATGGTCTAGCGGACATCAATTTGACCGATGTTGACCCCAATTGTTTTGGCTATGAAATGCCCCCCCAACCGTAAACCTTTGACTGTAGGGGCGAACAATTTGCGCCCCGACCATTGGGTATTTCATGCAATCAACTCATTAGAAATCGGGGGATTATGTAGATACAGCATCCAGAAAGGCGTTCCCATGTTCTACATCGAAATAAGGTCAAAATAAGGAGAATAGAGTGATGTTACTGCAAAAGATAATTCAAGAATTACAACATATACCAGAAGATAAGCTAACCGAAATTTACGATTTAATTCAAGATTTTCGGATAAATTTAAATCAAGAAAAAAGCGTAACCATGACGGTTGAAGAGGAAGAACCACGCCGCCCTGGTTTACTGGTTGGGGAACTTTCGGAATCATTTTTTGAACCTTTGCCGGAAGACGAATTACAGCGATGGGAATAAAATATCTCCTCGACACCCATATTCTCCTTTGGTGGATTTTTGATGACCCGAAACTTAAGCCAGAATGCCGAACCATTATTCGTAACCCTGGCCATCAGATTTTCGTCAGCAGCGCTTCTGCATGGGAAATTGCCACCAAATACCGTATCGGAAAACTCCCAGAAGCGAAGCCTTTAGTTCAAAACTATCCCAGAATTTTAGCACGTGCAAAATTCATAGAACTCACCATCACGGCTGCTCACGCCTTGAGGGCCGGAAGTCTACCTATTTCCCATCGCGATCCCTTTGATCGAATGCTCATGGCTCAAGCCGAACTCGAAAGCTTGCCAATTCTTACGGAGGATAGTGCCTTTCATACGGGTTTAATTCAAGTTATTCCCAAACCTAGACCAAAAATCTGATGGAGGCGTTAAGTGACAATATTGTTTTGGCTATGAAATGCCACCCCAATCGTAAACCGTTGAGAAACCGAGTGTCTCCAAGACACCCGGTTTCTGAATTCGCCTAACAGCCCCCAGGACAGGGATTAAAACAACGGACAGCATCCCCCGACCTCTCAAATTGCAACGATTCCTCCTCCACATTCGCCCACCAGACTTCGCGAACCTCAGGATAATACTCAGAATCCTCATAACCACGACTGGTAACGATCGCCATCATCCCAGGAAAACCCTCCCCCTCCAATCGTTCACAAGTCGGCGTCCAAGACTCTCCCGCTGCTAAAGGAGGATAAACCGCCTCAGCATCCACGATCGCGAACACCGGATAAGTCCCCCCACCTGGAATCGGTACATCCTCTAAGTGTTTTTGCAAGAGGAGGACCCCTTCGATCTGATCATCCTCACTTTGAGCAAACTGCAAGGCATAGCCACAGATCTGACCGCTGGCATCCTCCAAACAGCGGCCAAAGGACTGCCACTCGGGCATCGCCCCCCCCTCCACCCCCTCTCGTTGTTGTTCAGTCCAACCAAGCCACCACTCCAAATAGCGTACAATCGCCCCAGCCATCGCCTCACGCCTCGTATCACCCTGTTGGGCAAATCCTTCGGCGGCATCCTTGAGATCGGCGATCGCCCCCTGCCAGTCTTGGATTTCGGTTCGTTCCAGGGCGCGATCGAACTGGGTTTGCGGATTAGCCGCTTGCGGTGAACTCTGGACTAACTCCCCCGAAGATGCCTCGATTTCCTGGTCTTCAGGAGTTGGACTACAAGCGGCCACTGCAACCGTCATCGCCAACAACGTCATGGTTGCGAAACCGTTTAAACCTCTCATCTTAAACCTCTCCTCAACGCCTCGCTTCCTGACATCACAATAACTGGTACCTGTTTGCAACAATTCGGGGTGAAAGAAAGGGCGTACCACTTGCGGTTCGCCCCTACATCTTTCCCCTCTTGGGAGGGGTGCCCGGAGGGCGGGGTGGGTTATCCGGTGTTCCCTTAAGCTTCCTCGGGGGTAATCACCTCCGGTTTGAGATCCCGTTCCATCAACGCTGCGACGGCTTCCTCTGGTGTGATTTGGTTGTTGAGCAACCGATACACTTGATAGGAAATTGGCACTTCAATGCCCTGTCGCTTGGCTAAATCAATCAACACATTGGTAGTATTGACCCCCTCAGCGGTACTCTGAATTTCCTCTAGGACTTGTTCTAGGGTTTTATGTTGCGATAAACCAAATCCCACCCGATAATTACGGCTGAGACTACTGTTGCAGGTGGCCAACAAATCTCCTAATCCCGCTAATCCCCAGAAGGTTTCGGCTTCAGCCCCCATACTGGTTCCCACGCGGACAATTTCAATCAAGGCCCGTGTTAAAAGGGCAGATTTGGCGTTAATGCCTAAGTCTAACCCGTCGCAGACTCCAGAGGCGATCGCCATCACGTTTTTGAGAGTTCCGCCGAGTTCGGTTCCAATCGGGTCAGTATTGGTGTAGACGCGAAAAATATCCGAGGAATAGGCTTCTTGAATCGTCTCAGCCGCCTTGAGATCTCGACTGGCGGCGATGGTGGCGGCGGGGAGTTCCTTATCAATTTCCTTGGAGAGATTTGGCCCCGACAAAACCACCACTGGATGGTCTGGGAAGGCTTCTTGCCAAATTTGTGACGGGGTGCGGGTTGTGGAGGGTTCTAACCCTTTTGTGGCGGTCACAATGATGGTGTTGGCGGGTAAGCCGATGGTCTGGATTTTATTGGCCGTTTCAGCCACCCCTTTCATCGAGATTGCTGATAGCAGAACATCAGCATCGGCGATCGCATCCTCTAGGGTCACATCACCGCGACGAGACCAAAACCGAACATGATTGTCTCCATATTCAGCGAGTCTTCCCAAGGCGGTTCCCCAAGCACCGGTTCCTAGAATTGTAATATGTTTTGTCATTGTGTTGTTATGAATCCTAACGAACGACCGTCAATGGCGTACCCGTTATAGTTTATCTTAACTTGGCGGCGAAGTTGTCCATCATGAGAGTGTTAACCGCGAGGTACGGCTTTTCTAATTTCTAAATTATCTATTCCCTGTTGCCTGTTCCCTATTCCCTGTTCCCTGTTCCCTGCTGCCTGTTCCCTGTTGCCTATTCCCTGTTGCCTATTCCCTGTTCCCGAACTCAGCAATCTCGAAATTGCTAGAACTTACCAATGATGTTCTTCTCCGAGTAACGCTGTTGCCGCCTGTGCGGTTAAGGGTCTTGAGAAATAATAACCCTGTCCATACTCACAGCCTAAATTGCGGAGTTGTTCAACATGAATTGCCGTTTCAACCCCTTCAGCAATAACTTTCATGTTTAGGCTATGAGCCAGGGTAACAATAGCTTGTACAATTTCTCGCTCATCGTTATCTTCATCAATTGGATCAACAAAAGAACGGTCAATTTTGAGGATATCAACAGGTAACCGATGCAGGTGACTTAGAGATGAATAACCTGTACCAAAGTCATCAATACTTAACTGAATTTTTCGATTTTTTAGCTCCTCTAAAATCGATTTAGCTACCTCATAATTACCAACAATTGTACTTTCGGTAATTTCCAACTTCAAAAAACGCCCATCCAGTTGAGAATCCTTTAAGATATCATCAATCCGATTCAATAAATCAATTTGAGCAAACTGTTTAACTGAGATATTAACCGAAACTGTTAAATTTTTGGCATGATCATATTGACATTGCCATCGTCTAAGATACGTACAAGATTGACGCAAAACCCATTCACCAATCGGAACAATTAAACCCGTTTCTTCTGCTGCTGGAATAAATTCAGCCGGAGAAATTTGCCCTCGTTCTGGATGGTGCCAACGCAATAACGCTTCAAAACCAACAATTCCACCTTTTTTTAAGTCCACAATGGGCTG
The DNA here is from genome assembly GCA_900149785.2 of Phormidium lacuna HE10JO. GTDB lineage: Bacteria > Cyanobacteriota > Cyanobacteriia > Cyanobacteriales > Geitlerinemataceae > Sodalinema > Sodalinema lacuna_A. The sequence continues at coordinate 62,876 of FSSI02000023.1, forward strand.
ATAATTTACTTTAAATTCACCCCGTTCTAAGGCTCGTCGTAAGTTTGTTTCAAGTTGTAGGAAATTGACCGCGCGATCGTGCATTCCTGAGTCAAACACCCGATAGCGCCCTTTCCCCAAATCCTTCGCGCAATACATGGCTGCATCAGCATCCCGCAAGAGATGTTCTGGCTGGGTATATTGAGAGGTTCCTAAAACAATGCCAATACTGGCACCAATAAACACTTCATGGCCATCGACATGAAAGGGAGCGGTGAGTTGTTGTTGGATGGTTTCGGCGGTTTCAATGGCGTTTTCGATGCCGTTAATGGGGTTGAGGAGAATTGTAAATTCATCGCCCCCTAAACGAAATAGCGTATCAACGGGACGTAAACAGAGTTCTAAGCGATCAGAAATAAGACTGAGGAGGCGATCGCCGGTTAAATGTCCCAACGAATCATTCACCACCTTAAAGCGATCGCAATCAATAAACAAGACCGCAAAGCGATAGTCATCATTCTTGATCGTTTCCTGGAGAGCCGATTCTAACTTTTCCATCAATAGAACTCGGTTCGGCAACCCCGTCAAGGAATCATGCAGAGCCATATACATTAACTGCTCCTGCACCTGTTTCCGTTGTTGAATTTCGGTTTGCAGTTGCGAGTTCGCCGCCTCTAACTCAGCGGTTCGTTTTCGCACTCGCTCTTCGAGCTTCTCATTGAGTTGACGCACTTCGGACTCAGCCAAAGCGCGATCGCCAATCTCTTGTTGTAACCGTTGATTTTGTTCCCGGAGTCGTTGCTGAAGATCCCGAATCGTCAACTGGTTACGGACTCGGGCCAACACTTCCTTAAACTGAAACGGCTTCGAAATATAATCAGTCCCCCCCACCGTAAACGCCTTCACTTTATCGAGAGCATCATCGAGGGCGCTAATAAAAATAACCGGAATATCACGAGTTTCGCGATCTTCCTTGAGAAAACGGCAAACATCATAGCCGTTCATTCCCGGCATCATGATATCGAGCAAAACGAGATCCGGCTTGCCATAGCGTGCGCCCTCAAGCCCCGTTGAGCCATCAACAGCGACACAGACCTCATACCCAGCACGAGTTAAAATCGTGTTGAGTAATTCAAGGTTGGCCGGGGTGTCGTCGACAATCAGGATGTTGCCTTTCGAGGGACGCTCAGGGCTACTCATTACAGCTTCATACGAAAATGGGGGCGAGGAGAACGAAACTAGAGTCCAGATTCAACTGGGTTCGGGAATCCGTGACCATCAGCAGAAAAGTTCATAATCCCTGTCTAGCACGTTAACCCTCATTTTAGGGAAAATCTAGGGGCTTGAGAATGACGGCCGTCACTTCGCTGTCAGGTAACGGTCATCAACTTCAGGAATTCGGGACGTCACAGACTCTAACGTGATGCTGATCCTACTCATAACTATCCCTTTTTGGTCGATCGGATAAAACAGACCAATCTACCGAAGGTGAATCCAAATAAACATCCGGTGCAATCACGACTTGATTTCCTCCAGCGGCTTTGGCGGCCTGAACCGCAATTTCAGCGGTTTCAAGGAGAGAATTGGGGTCAAGATTGGGATTAGGAAGATCGCTGGCGATGCCAAAACTGACAGTAAAGGAGGTGGGGGTTAAGTGAGTCGAAATAAAGCGTCGTGCTTGTTGGCGTAGGACTTGTGCGATCGCCTGGCCTTGACAACTATCTAAATGGGGCAACAGAATCCAGAACTGATCTCGTTGGCCACGAATCAAGCAGGCCCCGCGACGAGTCAGGCTGTCTCGCCAGGCTTCGGCTAGGGTTTTCAGGGCGCGATCGCCAGTATCTTCGCCATGACGGTCACAGTAGGCACTGAACTGGTCAATATCTGCCAAAATCAAGGTCAGAGGCAACCGAGTATTTAACAAGCGTGTCCATTCATAGCGAAGACGAGCCTGGAAGCTCTCCATATCTCCCAAACCGGTGAGGCGATCGCAACTAAACACAGTCCCCCGATGAGGATAATGAGGCAACTCCATCAACAGGAGTACATTGGCAATTTTTTCCAACCAAGCCAGTTCCTTCGGCTGCCAATTACGGGCCGTCACCGCCTGATGTAGCACGATCGCCCCCCAGATCTGACCTTGCTGATAAATCGGCAGCAACACACAGGCCTTCACCCGCTGTTGAGCTAAAATCACCGCATCATCAGCACTCAAATGAACATAATCGAGATTACATAAGGCCAACACATCCGGCGAAGGCTTTGACACCAGAGAAAACAAATCCGGAGCCATCGCCGCACGATGATGGCGATCGCCCCCATCTTCAGCCAGAGGAATCGTATTGCCATAAGCATCATAGCGATAGGCGACCACACTCAACAGCCCCAGTTCGCGACGAATCCCCACCACCGCCTGTTGAAAGACCACCGTCAGGGGTTGTTTGCCCAACATTGCTCGACTGAGATTCGTTAGATGTTCTTCTCGGCGAAGCTGATGATTGACGCGGCGTAAACTCTGCTGAAGTTCATCGCGATCGCTGCGTAAGCCTAAATTAGCCTGTTCTAAATCACGAATCCGCCGTTGCAGGAAGGCCCGACGTTCAGCAGTTTCGGGCAAACTTGAGTGGTCGCTATAGGGATGGCGACGGGTACTGAGAACCGCCACTTTTTCAATGCCCTGAAACACGGCCCATTGACGTAATAACTCGGGAATCTCAACGGCCGGAACCGGGCGACTAAACAAATACCCCTGGGCTAAATCACAGTGAATTGACTTGAGGAACTCCGCCTGTTCATTGGTTTCGACCCCTTCAGCTAAGACAATCAGATTCAGTCCTTGACCTAGAGCGACAATGGTTTTGGCGATCGCGGCATCACTTGAGTCTTGCGTGAGATCCCGCACAAAGGAGCGATCAATTTTCAGGGTATCGAGGGGAAACTGTTTAATAAAACTTAAGCAGGAATACCCTGTACCAAAGTCATCCATCGCAATTTGTACCCCCATCTCTCGCAACCGTTGCAACACTGAGATGGTTAACTCCACATCTTTAACGGCCGTGGTTTCCGTGATTTCGAGTTCCAGATAAGCCGGCTTGATCTGAGTCTCTTCGACAATCTTGACAATCGTTTCTAACAAATTGGGCTGTTGAAACTGACGGGCCGAGAGATTCACCGCCATTTTTAGGGGTTTAAACCCCATTTTCAGCCACTCTCGATGTTGTTGACAGGCCGTTCGCAGCACCCACTCCCCAATGGCCCGAATGGCTCCCGTTTCTTCGGCGATGGGGATGAAGTGATCGGGGGAGATGCGGCCCCGTTCAGGATGTTGCCAACGAATTAAGGCCTCGACGGCGACAATTTTGCCACTGGCTAAGTCAATTTGGGGTTGGTAATGTAAACAAAATTCCTGATTGAGAATCGCTTGTTCGAGATCGAGTTCTAGGGCCAGGTTATCGGCCCGGCTACTGAGCATATCGGGGTTATACAGCCCGATGGTGTTGCGTCCTTGCTGTTTGGCCCAATCGAGGGCGGTTTCGGCGTAGCGCAGCAAACTATGGCTATCTCGTCCATGTTGAGGGGCTAGGGCGAAGCCTAAGCTGGCACTCATGGAAAATTCCCGGCCATCACATTCAAAGGGGAAACGCAGTTGTTTGAGGATCGACTCAGCCACCGCCATCACGCCGTTATGACAGCTTTGAGGGCCGAGTAGGAACACCAGCTCATCTCCTCCCCACCGGGCCAGGGAATCTCCCTCTTGTAAGCAGGTGAGGATGCGCTCTGTCATGGCTTTGAGGAGGCGATCGCCCACTTGATGGCCAAAGGAGTCGTTCACGGCTTTAAAGCGATCGATGTCTAGGAAGCCCACGGCCATGGAGGTTTGCTTTTGTCGGGATTCGACTAAGGCCAGGGACAACTGCTCATCGAAGAGTAAGCGGTTAGGCAGTTGGGTGAGGGGATCATGGGAGACTTGATAGCGCAACATGGCGCTGACTCGATGTTGCACCACGGCAATATAGAGATGTACCCCCACTTGATGGGCGAGTTTTCGTTGCGCCTCAGTCCAGGGATCGGTCTGATCGCGGTGGGCCTCTCGCCAGGCTTCGAAGGAGGCTCGTGGCCGCCGTTGTCGCTCATCGGAATTGGATTTTCCGGCCCACCAAACTTCGGTATCGTGACCTCGACGAAAGAGGGTGAGGTAGCCGACACATTGGCGATGGTATTGCAGGGGAATCACCAACAGCGATCGCACTGGGGTTGGGTTAAGCAAGTCTTGGAGGAATGCCAAGGCGGGGTTTTGGTTCCAAGCCTCGGCATTGAGGGCAATGGGTTCAGGATGGGGAGAACTGTCTAAACTTAAAGGGTTATAGCCGATAAATCCGGCTTGCCATTGGGGATGCTCTTCTAACGCCTCAACGATAGCACCGTCTCCGATGACGGATACCTTGACTCCCTCCACCTCCGGTTGTGAGCAAAGGTATAAGCGGCCACCACTGGCGTCGAGGGCGTTGACGGCTTCTTGCAGCACCTGCTGTTGTAGGGAATCCCAAGGACGCTGATTATCGAGGAGTTCGGTAATGCGATCTAGGGTTTGTTCATAGCGGCGGGTTTCCCGAGTTTGTTCGAGTAGGCGGGACTGGGTGATGGCGATCGCAATCTGATCGATGGCTAACTGAAGGATTTGCTGTTCGTAAACGGAAAAATGGCGGGGTTGGCTATGGTGAATGCTGACGAGTCCCCAGAGTCCATTCCGTTCAAATAGAGGCAGTGTCAGGGTGGCTTCTACCCCCATGGCCTTGAGATACGCCAGATGACAGTCACTGACCACTTCTTCGTAGGGAGGAAGTTTCGGATCGAGGGAAAATAGGACTTTGCGGGCTGTGGCCGTATCGGCAATGATACATTGACGGATGCGAGCAAAGGTTTGCCGGGCCGTGGGGGGGATATCTTCGGCAGGAAAATGTAATCCCACTAAGGCCGGGAGGCGATCGCCCTGACGGGCTTCGGCCACCACGACACCACTTCCATCGGCATCAAACCGATAGAGTTTAACACGATCAATGTTCAGAAACTCTTGAATTCCCTCAACACTGCAACTTAGAATTTCTGAGAGGTCTTGGGAGTTACGAATACTCCAAGCGATTTGATGGAGAATTTCTCCGGGATCAGGAACGGCGTTGGACATGGGGACTGGGGACGTGTCTCGGTCTTGACCAATGTTTTAGGGATGGTTTAATCGAGTTCTAACATCTAGTTTGCCAGATTCACTCAAGGTTGGAGCCACAGAACCCCTAACCCTTTATATATCGTTATATTTGAGACTCCCATCCTCGAGTAAACCCCAGAGCGAACCTAGGTAAATTGGCCTTATCAACTTACGCAGAGACAGATAATTTCTCATAATTCCTTCTAAATTGTTAGCAACATCAGAGTATTTTATACAAGTTAACCTAACCTGATTTCACCAATCTTTAGGGGGAGTGGGTGGATCACTCCAGTCATCTTCTTGAGGGTCTTTATCTTTAAAATTAAACAGTTTAGATCCCAAGAAACTCGAGGGTTTTTGCTCGGATTTTAACTCATCAGACTCATCTAAAAATTCTCCTTCAAGAGTCTCATCCGGCTCATCTTCTTCCTCAAATGGGGGTGTCGAGTCTGATGGACTCATGATATCGTCTTCCTCGGTCTCCTCCTTGACTGAAGGGTCTAACCCCTCAGCTTGGTCAACATTTGAGGCAGAATCTTGCTGTTGAGAGTCGACCGATAACGGTTCAGAGATATTGACTTCAGAGATTTCGGGTGCAGAGGGTTCTGAATCAGAGATATTGGCTTCAGAGATATTGGCTTCAGAGATATTGGCTTTCGAGATACTGGTTTTCGAGGTTTCTGGTGCAGAGGTTTCTGGTGCAGAGGTTTCTGATTTAGAGGTTTCTGATTTAGAGGTTTCTGGCTCAGAAACCTCCTCCAAGGCTGACTTACTATAGCTGTAAGAATATAAAGTTCCTTGTCGGTATGCCGAAACCGGTTCTTTGTGAACCTCATAATTACCAACAGCCTGACCGACGGCCACTCCGGACGGATTCTCCTCAGTGTCATCGGGCCACTCCTCCTCCTCGGGCCAATCCTCCTCATCCCAAACTTCTGACTCAACGTCCCCTGAGCCAGAGGGAGGAACGTCATTGCGGACAGAAGGCCGACGTTGCGCTGACGACGTCCACCGCCTCTCGGGGGTGATCGGGGTTTCAGAGGCTGATGTCTTTCCCGGCGATTCCTGAGCCTCCACCGCAACATCATCCTCATCGAGATCCGGGTCATCAATCGCATCGTCTCGAAGCTGACGCGAAGACGGTTGTGGGTGACGGGCCGACTCCATTGTTCCCGAAGCCTGTGAATGGCGCGAGGGGCGATCGCCTCTCGGTAACAGCAACGCCACAAACCAGGAGCTGACGATTCCGGCCAAAAAGGGAATTAGGAGCCAAATCCCCAAGGGTAAGGCGATCGACGTTATACCAAAAAAGGTCACTGTTAGCGTTGGCGAGCTATTTTGAACCAGAAACAGTGCCAGAACCCCCAAGATAATCAAGCCGGTGATGGGCAATTTAGACGTTTGCATGGGTTCACTGAGTGAAAACGAGTAATTAATCCTCTATTGCTCCTCTTTCCAGCGTCGTAGCGGTACACAGTCAATCTCAAAACAGTCAAGACTGCGGGCCACCACGAAATCCACGAGGTCTTCAATCGTACGAGGTTGGTGATACCAAGCCGGAATGGCCGGAACCACCCGCACGCCGGCTTCAGCCAAAGCCGTCAGATTCCGTAGATGAATCAGACTCAAGGGAGTTTCACGAGGTACAACTACCAGTTTACGGCCTTCTTTAATTTGTACGTCAGCGGCTCGTTCAAGTAAATCGGAACTGAGTCCCTGAGCGAGTTTGGCGACTGTACTCATACTACAGGGAATGACCAACATCCCCAAAGTGCGAAAGGAGCCGCTGGCAATGTTCGCGCCGACATCGCTGGCGGGGTGACAGCGTAGATGACCACCACTCTCAACTCCGGCTTGTTGACGCCAAAACTGTTCTTGTTGTTGGGGGTCAGCGGGCATTTTAATGGTATTTTCCGCCTGCCAAACCCGATAACTGGCTTTGGAGGCCACCAACTCCACAGAATAGTTGGCTGTCAGAAGATATTTCAGAGTACGGACGGCATAGATAAGGCCCGAAGCCCCAGAAACACCGATAATGAGAGGTCGAGACATAGAGGTTATGGGGGCAACAGGCAACAGGCAACAGGCAACGGGCAACAGGAAATGGAGAATACGGGCAATCGGGAGAAACCACCGTTGGCCTCTCCCACCGAGGGGATGACAACAGGATTAGGGTACGTTGCGACAGTCATCAAGGTTGAGCGTTGAGCGCTCGATGAGACCTTTCGGCAACGTACCTTTGCCATACCCCTATTCTTCTTCACTAAAGAAGTTGTCATCATCATTGGGGGGAGCTTCGCTGCCACCGCCGACGGGGGCGAGGTCAATTTGCTGACGGTAGTAGTCGACGCTTTTGACCTGAACATCAACGCGATCGCCGAGACGATATTGTTTGCGATTCTTGCGGCCGACGAGGGTTTGTTGACGGGAGCGGTACTCATACCAGTCATCTTTGAGGGATGACACATGAACTAACCCTTCTAAACGAGGGGGAGCCATGCCTTTTTCCCCGGCTTCGATTTCCACGAAAAAGCCGTAGGACTGCACCCCGGTAATTAAGCCCCGGAAGACCTCTCCGGTGCGCTCCTTCATGGCTCCAGCTTTTTGTAGACCATTGAGGTCATTTTCGGCTTCTAAGGCGAGACGCTCGCGTTCTGTCAGGGATATCGCTAACCCCGATAGATGTTCTTCGAGTTCACTCTGAACGCCCGGCGGTAGGACATTCCAGTTAATCTGACCATGACAAGAGGAGTGATGGAGATTCACGGAATCCTTAGAACGGCTGGTGCGGCGATCGCGGCCTTTCTCGAAGACAGCATGGAGGACTTGCTGAATCACGTAGTCCACATAGCGTTGCAGGGGTGCATTCAGGTGTGTATAGCCATCGTCGAGGGCTAATCCGAAATGAACGCCAGGTTTGTTGCTGTAGTAATGGGGGCGAATCACCGCTTCGAGGAGATAGTTGAGAATCTTCTCATCGTCGGTTCCAGACACCTGTTCAGCGAACTGTTTGAAGTCACTGGGGAAGGCTTGTTCCTCGTCTTCGAGCCAAAGTTCGAGATCCATGTTTCCGGCCAGTTTGATGGCATCATGGACATCGTCAATGTCGGGTTGCAGTTGAATGCAATAGAGCGTCGGAACGCCTAAGGCGGTTAGGTGATCGGCAATGAGTTGATTGGCGGCCACGACGAACTCATAGGTAACCGCACCGATAATCGGTTGGGTATTAAACACCGGTGCGCCGAGGGGAACTTCATCACCAAAATGGCTGCTGGCTTCGGGTAAGTGCAGATCAAACGATCCGCGTAGATAGCGTTGTTCCCGTAGCAGTTGGCTGACTTGCTGCAACTCCTTGAGGGTGGCGGCGAGATCCTTTTCACTCTTACTCTGGGGTTCGCTGGCATCTTCGCCGAGGAAGGTTTGGGTTTCTTCGTAACTGACGAGGCGATCGAGTAATAGGATACTCGGCTGAAGTTCATATTCGAGAATGTCTCCCTGTTCATCTAAGGTAATCAAGAGGGAGATGGCACAGCGATCGCCTTCGGGAGTAAACGAAGCTGCCTCGATAATCGCCTCGGGAAATAGGGGTAAGACGGTTTCTCCGAGATAGACGCTGGTTCCTCGTCGTCGTGCTTCTCGTTCAGTGGGAGTATTGAGGTCAACGAGGCGGCCCACATCAGCGATATGAATGCCTAATTGCCATTGATCACGAGCAAAACGGGTGAGACTATAGGCTCGTTCAACGCAGCCGGGACTGAGGGGATCTTCGACAAAGGCGAGGGTTTTAAGATGTCGTAAATCAAGGCGTTTTTTAGAGTCTTTGGCGGCAATGTCGGCGGATACGCCGCTGAGACTGTCGAGAACTTTCTGAGGAAAGGCCCGAGGTAAATCATGTTTACAACAGACGATATCGATATCGTTGGCGGCTTCGGCGTCACTTCCTAGCACTTGCACCACACGGCCTCGGGGGGGATTATCGCCGAGGGGATAGCGTTGTACTTCAACGTGGACGAGATAGTCGATCGCATCTTTGAGGCGTTCGTCGGGTTCGAGGTGAATTTCAAATAAGAGGCGATCGTCGAGGGGAACGGCGCGAAACTCATCGTCAACGGCTTTGACACGAGCTAAGACGGAGGGATTGGCCCGTTCGAGAATTAGGCGAACTTCTCCTTCGGGGGAACGACGACGACTGCCATCTTTGATGACTTTGACTAATACGCGATCGCCGTTCCAAGCGGTGCTGAGATAGGATTCACGCACATAAATATCTTCAGCGCCTTCGGCATCTTGAATGGCGAAGCAAAATCCCTTACTCGAACAGCGCAGTTTGGCTTCAACCAGTCCCTCATCGTCCTCGCGACGATAGCGACCCCGTTCTTTGACTAAAATCCCGGTTCGTTCTAAAGCGTCGAGAGCGATCAGGAGTTTACCTAAATCATCCTCGTCATCGCAGGCGAGTTTTTTTTCTAGGACTTTGGGGGCAACCGATTTTTCATCGGGGAAGTTGGACAACAGTGTTGCGATCGAAAAGTTCATGCAGTCGTCAATCCTTAAAATATTTTCTTAGTCTTAGCGGCATCGTCACAGCCGCTGGGCAAGCCAGGGGTGGAGGTTGATTGAAATACCGCGATCGCACCTCGAAAGGGGAGATTTGATCATCGACATTCGCACCTTGGCAATCTTGGCCTTGGCTTAAAGGCTCAGCACGGCGGTTTACTCCCATGCAGCGGTCCGCCGAGATTCCAGTGAGGTCTGAGCATGACCGGACACCCGACCGCCTGGGGGGGTGATGTGGATCGTCGCAGCGAATCTCGCGACATCCCAGCAATTATATCTCATTAAGCCGCAGTCCAGGATAGCAGAGATTGGCGGTGTTGGTCTGGGTTGACTCGCCATTTTCCCTAACCATCGTCTAGGCTAGAGTCGGTTGGCAGGGCGTTGGCTTTCGGCGATCGACAGGAGGAGTTTGATGCTAGAAGAATTTTATCGACGTTATCCCCTCGGACGGGTCTGGGGAGAGTTGATGACCATTCATGAAGGACAGTATCTGGTACGCGTGGTGCTATTTGATGGCGATCGCCCGTTGATGTCGACTTTAGCGATGGGGATGTCTGTTGAAACGGCGGAAGACTTGGCGCGGGAGCGATCGCTGTCCCTATTACTCCAATCCCAACCCCCAGACTCGCCACCAGACTCTTCGACGTCCTCAGACGTTCCAGATTCGTACCCTTCAGAGAATACTGACTCTGCCACGTCACCTCTAAAATCAGTCCCTGAACCGTCTCTATCGACCAGTAACCCATCTAATTTACCCAAAATAACCTCAACCGAGAAATTATCGTTTCCAAGCACAACAGAGGTCGCTAAGCCGCCTGAATCCCCGGCTCCTCCACCGAGTCCTGAGCCACCCACCGATGATTCTGATCTCTTGGTGCAAACGACATTGGAGTTACGCCGTTTAGGATGGGATGCCGAACAGGGACGTGTGTATTTAGAACAAACCTATGGGAAGCGATCGCGCCAACAACTGACTCGCCAAGAACTTGAATCGTTTTTAGAGTATCTTCAGGGGATAGGGGGATAGGGAAAAGGCAAGAGGCAAGAGGCAAGAGGCAAGAGGCATAACCCACCCCTTGTATATTGAGAGGCAGTAGACCGTCCCACCCCAAGGTCGGAAAAGACCGCTGTGTAGCACGGGTCACTACCATGTAATCTTCTCGACTGAACTCGAACAGTCGCCCGGGTCAAGGAAATCCGAAGTTTCGGTTCATCCCAAAGACCGTATCAGGCAAGGATGAGTGAAATTGAGAAGATGCCTGGCTTATCTTAACATCGCTAATTTGGGAGAAACGATTATGTCAAAGACAGCTCAGTGGATTGGAATTGACGTGAGTCAACAGACTCTGGATGTTTACATTCGCCCATTGGGACAAGCCATCAGAATCCCCAACAGCCCGACCGAAATTGCACAACTCGTCGAGTCTTGGAAAGGCGAGCCGATCAAGCGGGTTGTGGTGGAAGCGACTGGGAAATTAGAAAGGGAACTGGTCATTMAATTACAAGAGGCTCGATTCCCCGTTTCAGTCATCAATCCCCGCCAAGGTCGAGATTTTGCCAAAGCCACGGGTCGTTTAGCTAAAACGGACGCGATTGATGCTCAAACCTTGGCGTATTATGGCTCAGCCCTAAAGCCCCCAGTTCTGGAGTCGAGTTCAGCCGAGTCTCGTCAACTGCAAGAGTTAATGAGTCGCCGGCGTCAGCTAACTGAGATGCAAACGGCGGAGAAAAATCGCTCTTCACGCGCACGTGGTAAAGCTTTGGCGGATATCAAGGCTCACCTAGAGTATCTCAAGGGACGTCTCGAACAACTCGACGCCGAGATTGAGGAACTCACCCACAGCTGTGAGGAATGGTCATCGAAA
>FSSI02000005.1:0-38739 GCA_900149785.2 Phormidium lacuna HE10JO
CGATGCTGCAAACTCGGGGGTAGCCATCCTTCTCGACGAGTCCGGTTCAAAAACCGAGCCGGCCGATATCGGGTCTTACGATTGCGCCGGCCACGTCGTAATTGGCGGCGAGACAGCAAAGCCTCTTTGATTTGTTCTCCCCGGTGTTGAAGCTCAGCCCCAAAGATAATATGATTCCCTTGCTTCAAGGCAATTCCAGTGACTTTAGAGCCTGGGTCTAGTTTGAGTTCGAGGGGTTCAGGATTAGCGTCAACCTCCTTGTTGAGAATAATGGTGAATGGGTAGCGTCGAAATACCGAGGCTTTCCCCGCTTTGAGCAGTGATCGTGCTACCCCTGGCTTGCACGGTGTCAGCGGTTTGCGGTTGGTATCTAAAACGAACACATGGTTAGACATTGTTGCGTCTCTTCTGATGTCTCGTAACGTTTGCTTCGCTAATGTTCAGAGTCGGTACTTTCCAAATCGCACTGTCTTAACCCCTTAGGACTGTTTAACGATTCGGTTCTAGAGCCTGGAACTAGCACGCATCCCAGGGTAGGAACTTTAACTCTTGCTCTGAACGTAGCCAGTTAAGGCTTAAGCTGGTCAGCTACCTGAAGGGGAGGCACGAAGCCCCCGTGCTTCAGCCGGGGGTGCTGACGTTTGTTAACATACAGTCAAACCCTTGCCCCTTTACCAGTTGAGTCCTATGAACCCCGACACCTTGATGCAGTCATTACAAACCAGTTTCCGTGCTACCGTCGGCGCAGCATCGACTGCCCTAGAGAGTTTGCAAGATGCTCAGAAACGCGATGAAAATCTACAGGCCCTGCAAAATCAGGATTGGGATGCTGTGGTGCAACGCCTAGCGGAAAAAGGAGAAATCACCGAACTCGAAGCACGTCGCTTTGTTGATGAACTCCTCGGAAGCCAATCTCCAGATGGCCCCAGAACTGTCGATGTGACGGGAGAGGCGGAGGAGTCAACCGCTGAACCCGCGACAGAAGAGGAGTTAGAAGCTCTCTCCGAGATGGTGGCGTCGTTACGTCAGGAGTTGGAACAACTACGAAATTCCCAATCTGACGAATAAGGCCTTGGCCGGCAAAACTGACTCAGGACAACTCGCCCACGAGACGCCCACGAGACGCCCACGAGAACAACGGTGAACTGTTGCGGTTACAGTTCACCGTTGTTTTGTCTCAAGCGTTGGGTCTCGATGGTGAAGGATTTCAGCGAAATCGTGATAATTCGTTACCAATTTTGGGAAAAAATTTACAAAACGGTAACAAGGGTTACGACCCGATCGCCTCTGCCTTGTTTAAATAGTCGTGGTATCGAGAGAGTGGCCGGGATTCAAACGCTCTAGTCGTTTTCCCAGGTCTCAGGGCCAACGAGGTCGCCAATGCGATCGCGCAGGAGGTAGTCGTGCTTCTCGAGTTCAATTTCGACGGACGTCCAATGGCGCGCCGGAATATGGACACAGAGGGTGTAAATCGGCTGCTGGCGGCTGACGGCTCCCTTCTGGACTAGATGGCGAGCCTCTTCTTCGATGGTTTCAATACTGTACCGGGTGGTGGTTGTGAAAGTCATAATATATCCCTGTGATAAACGCGTGAGCTGAACTGTAGAAACTGTAAACAGGATTTAGAGCGAGTTAAGTCTTGTCAATTGTCACTCGGTTAAATCTAAGCTTGATTGGGAGTCTGCTAACGGGATCGGGACAAATGATCGAGGAAGCTGTAACCTTCTATACAAACATTTGACCGTCCTTGAGGTATGGACACCTCAATTATACTCAAGTTTAATGAATTTTCATGAAGTTGGTCATCGTCCTCGGGACGGAAACATCCCGTTGCAGGTCGGAGTGGTCGTTCTCAACGCCATCCTAACAAATCCGAACCCAGGGAGAGTGTGATGTCCAAAACTGCCAAATTTCAGGCCAGGGGGGTCAAGGATGACCAATCTAGCCGTAAATCCGGGAATAACTGATTAAGGGCGATCGCTTGGGCTGCGGCCATTTGTCCAAAGGAAAACGCATAAGGGACAGATGTAGGGATCTGGCGCAAGAATCGTTTGAGACTATATGGACTACCATAAATGGCGATCGCCCGGATATCGCCATCTCTTAATAATTTGTTAAGCCATTCTTCACTCAGTTGAGCCAAAGCGAGGCTACTTCCAAAGGGATTCCCACGAATAAAAACTTGCACGATTGTCGGCCGGGAAATGATCGCCGAACTCGGGGATCGATCGCCGTTGAGATCGAGCAGATAGGGCTGATATCCCTGCTGTTTCGGCAGAGCGATGGCGGGGGAGTGGTGATCCAGATGTCGGCTGCGTAATAGATCATCGACGATGACGAGATTATAGCCCGACTCGACGGCGGCCACGGAGCCAGGGCGAGCGGTTCCCGAGGCCCGTAGGATGCGATCGCCAAGCTGTTTAGCGTCATCAGATGCCACCTGGGCTAAATCCGCCAGGGGAGAGCGGTTTGAGGGGGTGATTTTGGCCTTGGCCTGGGCAATCCGTTGCACCGAAGCCAGGATGCGATCGCGGCTAATTCGCCCCGACTCCACCGCCTGACACACCGCCTCAATCCCACCGGGGAGATCCTCGGGCATCAAAACAATATCATTGCCCGCCTCAACCGCTAACACCGCCGCCTCACGGGCATCATACTGGTTGGCGATCGCCCCCATCACCAAAGCATCGGTCACCACCAAGCCATTAAAGCCCAATGCACCCCGTAGCTGCGCCTCTAACACCCGAGGCGAGAGGGTCACGGGGGCCTGTTCATCCCAGAGGGGAACTTGCACGTGAGCCGTCATGATAGCGTCTATGCCAGCGGCGATCGCCCCGCGAAAGGGCAACAATTCCACCGCCTCCAACCGCTGGGCATCATGAGGGAGTTGGGGTAATTGCCAATGAGAATCGACACTGGTATCTCCATGGCCCGGAAAATGCTTGGCGGTGGTCAAAACCGGCTGGGTTTGAGTCCCTTCAATAAACGCCGTTGCCAAGGCCGTCACAATCTCGGGATTGTCACTAAACGATCGCACATTAATCACCGGATTATCGGGATTATTATTAACATCCACCACCGGGGCTAAAATCCAATTTAATCCCGCTGCAACGGCTTCTGACGCCAACCATTGCCCCATCTCGCGGGCCAACTGTTGGGCCTGGGGCAACTCCTGGCGGGCCATTTCCCCTAAGGCCATCGGCGGTGGAAACCAGGTGGCCCCAGCAAAGCGTTGCCCCACCCCTTCCTCAATATCGGCACAGAGTAACAGGGGAATCTCGGCCCATTCTTGCAGTTGTTGGGTTCGCAGCCGCAACTCGCTGACGCTGCCATCAATCAGTAAGACGCCACCAATCCCCCAATCCTGAAGCCAATGGCGTAGGCGATCGCGATCGGGTTCCCAGGCCCGATAGCGAATTTGTGAGTCAAACAGATGCCCCGAGGCCCGAACGACAAACATTTGGGCGACAAGACGACGTAGAGATAGGTCCGAGGGATTAAACATTAAGAATGGAGGCTAAACAATCGAAAAAAAGGGTTTCCTGGGTTCAGGGTAATCAGAACAATTTATGACAGATTACATCCATTGCTGTAGGGGCGAAAAATCCCCTCCTGGGAGGGGTTAGGGGTGGGTTCCCCTACAATTTGGTGTCCGAGGCAACACATCACACCATCTATCCTGAAGACCTAGAGAAAATTGACTCGTTTCTAATGACATCCGGATGGTGTAAACCGTGATTGTTTTTTCCTATCCATGGGGTTTGCAACTGCCATTTGCAGAGCGTACATTGTCATTCACGGGTCAAACGCCCCCTCAATTGCTATCTATAGATCGGTTAGGCTCTCAAGATTGTAACAGAAGCACCGACAGCCGTTCCCCTGCCGCAATCCCAGGACTTCCCACCGGAATCACCGCACAGGCATTGGTTTGGGCTAAATTGACCAAATTTCCAGAACTAAAACTTCCCCCAGCACAATTAAAGTGGAACTGTCCGTCGCGAATCGCCACTTGTCCCCAAATATAGGTTTCTCGGCTGGGGGCGGCGGGTAAGGCTAACTCGGTTGTTGCTTCTATAAATTGAGGGTACCAGCCGTGACTCAATCCTGAGAGTTTGAGTAAGGCCGGTTGCACAAATCGCCAGGCCGTGACTAAGGCTGAGACTGGATTTCCCGGTAGGCCAAAATACAGCGATCGCAGTTTCGGAAAACGGGCCATCGTCAAGGGTTTACCGGGCTTAATAGCCACCGATTGCACCTGAATTTCGCCCCCCAAGTCTTGCAAAATCCCCTCAATGTAATCATAATCGCCCACAGAAACTCCTCCCGTGGAGATCACCACATCTCCCCATTGCAAGGCTTCACTAATGGTTTGACGCAGGTTTTGTGGCGTATCGGCGACAATTCCCAACCGTAGGGCTTCAATATCTAATTGATGCAGAAAAGCCGCTAATGCGTATTGATTAGAATCAACAATTTGTCCAGGTTTGAGAGGCTGATTCGGGGCGACTAACTCACTCCCCGTCGAGAGAATCGCCACACGGGGTTTGCGAATGACCTTCACCACATTACATTGGGCCGCCGCTAAGACAGCAATTTCCGCCGCTTGTAGGCGAATCCCTGGATTGAGAAGGGGGGTTCCGGCTTGGTAAAAGCGGCCGCGATGACGGACAAATTCTCCGTAGGCTTTGGGAGGCTGTAAGACGTCAACGCGATCGCCCTCTCGTCGTGTCACCTCCTGCATAACAATGGTATCCGCCCCTGGGGGAACCATGGCCCCAGTGAAGATGCGGGCGGCTTGTCCTGATTTTAGGGTGTTCTGGGGTGGGGTTCCGGCGGCGATATCTTCGATCACCTGTAAACTGACGGGGGTTTCCCCCGAGGCGGCGGCCACATCTTCAAAGCGAACCGCATAGCCATCCATGGCGGAGTTATCCCAATGGGGAAAGTCTAATTGACTGCGAACGGCGGTGGCCAGAATCCGCCCGGTGGCTTCGGGGAGGCGAACGCCCTCGCTGTCGGTGAGGGGATGAACCGCGTCAAGTATTAAACGTTCAGCGTCGGCAACAGATAACATAAATAGTTAATAGTTAATAGTTAATAATGGAGGAGATTTGGGGATTAGGGAAGTTGCGTTTCCCAAATGGCAATTCGTTCTTGGGCAGTCTCGTAGGCGGGGCTAGTTTCAGGCACTAATCGGGCCGCATCAATGGCAAATTGAATCTGTCCATTGTCCGCCCGCCGTTGGGCTAAATCGAGGATGGCTTGACTCCAACGGGCGATCGCCTCTTGAGCCTCAGTATAAAGGGGTTGATTGGGGTCAATCTGTCGGACTTGTTCGATCGCCCGCCAGTAGGATGAGGCTTGTCCGGGGTCAATCTGGGCTTGGGCGTTTTCGAGTATTTTTTGGTTTTCACGGGGGTCTAAGGACGATTCTGGTGGGTCTGGGCGCATTTCTGCTATAGGGGTGGACTCCTCAATATCCGGGTCTCCCGGCGAGCCAAACACCCCTAGCATTAAAAACGAGGCGATCGCCCCCAATAGTCCAATCAATTGCCAGAGACTCCCCGTCTTCGCCGTCGAAGCGGGTTGCGGTTCTGGAGTGGGTTCTGGAGTGGGTTCTGGAGTGGGTTCTGGGGTGGGTTCTGGAGTGGGTTCAGGAGTGACTTCAGGAGTCGGTTCGGGGATCTCGTTGACAAACAGCGATCGCCCCTGCTGGGCCGTTGAGGCAATCAGTAGCGGCGTTTGGGGCGGTTGGCGACATTGATCGGCGAGGGGGGGCAACACTTGACGTAACTCCGCCTCCAGATCCGCCAAGGTGCGATCGCCGTGATACCGTAACGCCCCAATCAACGCCGTCGTAAACAATCCGTTGCGTAAATCCCGAGACTCCCGCGATCGCTGATCCAACTGACAACTCAACAACGCCGGAATCCCCGCCGACTCAGCCAAACCAACCAACTGCGATCCAATCGCTTGTCCCAACTGGGGGGCTGTGGGGCGGCGGATATCCAGAAATAGAGTAATATGCTGGCTATCGAGGGCCTGGAGATGCTCAAATACCGATTGGGCCGCAACAGCCGTTTGCGGGAGTCGTTCAGGATCACTATCTCGCAACAGAAAATAGTCCTGGCCCTGATGATTGAGGACATACCCACTAAAAAACAGCCACACCAGATCCTCACTCCCCACATGACGAGGAAGCCACTCACTCAGCAATCGCCCGAACGTCGCCGCCTTCGGTTCCGTCTCAATCCCATCCTCCGTTGGCGGCGATTGTTCCGTTAGCAGGGCCAAATCCTCGGGCCGCAGCCAACCCGCTTGCAGCAGATGATTCGCCAACCCCTGGGCATCTTGCACGGCAAACCGCAAGGGCTGAAGATAGTCATAATGGTCGAGGCCGACAGCAAGCAAAACCAGGTTGCCCATAAGAGAATGTGCGAGATAGGGTGAGTGATAAAATCGGGGCGGGCCAATCCCCGAGCATGAGCCGAATTGAGCTTAACGTTGCGCCTTAACGTTGGGCTTGATAGCCGTTGAGGATTTCAGAACGGAACACTTGGCGAATCGGCGGCGAGAGATAACGACGTTGTAGGCCTTGCCAACGCAACCAGTTCTGATAGCGTGTCTCACGAAGCTGTTGGGCCAACTCCGGGGCGACTTTCGCAAAATCTTTGTTCAACGCCTCACTGAGAAATTCTCCCATAACATAGCTATCTTGCAGATGTCCCAAGATTTCTTGTAACTCCTTCATATCGGCCAAATAGGCTTGATAGGTGGGACTATAGAGATCGCCGAAGATTGTCATCAGATAGCGAACACGCTTGGTTTGCTTACGCAATTCATGGAGATCCTTACCCTGTTGCAGCAGTAACTCATCCACCGCCTCACGGCTGATTTGGGAAGATGTCTCAGAAGATGTTTCGGGAGATGTCTCAGAAGATGTCTCAGAAGATGTCTCAGGAGATGTCTCAGCCGATGTCTCAAGGAATGTCTCAGGCGATAACCCCACCCACCAACCGGGTTCGAGGAGGAGACGACTCACACTCGGGAGTAAGACATCCGCCAAAACCGATTGAATCGGTAGGGTGGCGTAGGGACTGTATTGAGGATGTTGTAACCATTCCTGAATCGCCCCTTTGAACTTGTTGTACGACTTACCCAGGAGTAACGCTTCGGCATCCTTGCGGGCCGTTTTGCGACGTTTGGCGAGGGTTTTCAGGGCCGGTTGCAGGCGATCGCGTTCCTTTTTGGGACAATTGGGCAAGAGATCCTCGTCTAGCAAGGCCTGCATCACATCAATATCCCGCAACACCCCTAGGGTGCGGGCCATCTTGCCAATTTTGGAATTTTGGGCGGGTTTCGGGAGAATCACCGCAGCGGCGAACCCGACGGTGTCACTGCGTAAACGTCGCATTCCCACCCGCATCTGATGGAGGGCCTCAGGATCGCCATCGCCCAACACCTCCTCCTCATACTTGAGGATATGCTTAACATGAGTCTTGATGGCACTGTGGGCGCGATCGCCAAAACTGGGAATTGAGGAAGTCATTATCGATTCAGTGTTAATTCAGTATTGATTCAGGGTTTACGGGGACGCCAATCCCAGAGAGGCTGACGGCTGGGTCGAAGTTTGCAAAAATGGGACAGCAACTATTTTAAGGATGAGGGAAACCTAACATTTGTGCTAAACGCGATTCTGTTCGATCTCGATGGAACCCTTGTTAATACTGATATTTTGCATTTTGCCATTTGGCAAGAACTTCTCAGAGAACAGGGGATGACCATCGATCGCGCCTTCTATAACGAGTATATGGTGGGACATCGCAACGAGGCGATCGTCCGCGACGTTTTAGGTCATTTGCCCCAGGAAGCCGGGATGAAGCTGGCGCACCGCAAAGAAGCCCTATTTCGGGAACGAGGGGGTCAGATGACGCGATTAGAGGGCTTAGACGAGCTTTTGAGTTGGCGATCACACCACCATATAGCCACCGCCGTCGTCACCAACGCCCCTCGGGACAACGCCGAGATGATGTTAGCCGCCCTCGACTTAGGCCATAGCTTTGATACCGTCGTCATCAGCGAAGAATTGCCCCAAGGAAAACCCCATCCACTCCCCTACCAAACCGCGTTAGAACGCTTATCTGTTCCGGCTGAGACGGCGATCGCCTTTGAAGATACCCCCCTCGGGATTCGCAGTGCCGTTGGGGCCGGTGTCGTCACCATCGGCATGGCCACCACTCACTCCCCCGACGTATTACAAGACGCGGGGGCCAAGTTTGCCATTGCTGACTTCCGCCGTGAGAAACTGTGGCAATGGTTAGAGGCGAGAGTTACGTCATGAATCTTGGAGATTCCATCTCCCAGGAGGATTTGGCCATCATGATCCTCGTCGGAGGCTTAGTATTAGACAGACTCATCGGCGATCCTTGGCATTGGCTGCATCCGGTTCAAGTCATGGGTTGGGTCATTTCCGCCTATACCCAGATGGCCCTGAACCTCACCGACTCACCGCGAGGCTTACGTTGGCTAGGAGTGGGGTTGACGCTGTTGATGATCATGGGTAGCGGGGCCATGGCCTGGGCCATGATTGCCCTAGGAACCTGGCTTCATCCCCTGTTGGGGGTAGCCGTGGCCATGATTATCCTCGCCTCCTGTCTCGCGGCCCGCAGTTTACGCCAAGCCGCCGAAGATGTCTTGTCCCCCATTCTGGCGGGAGATATCCAACAGGCCCGCCAACGGTTAAAAAACTATGTTGGCCGAGATACCGATACCCTCTCGGACGAGGACGTTTTACGGGCAGTCTTAGAGACGGTAGCGGAAAATACGGTCGATGGGGTCACTGCTCCGTTATTCTACGCAATTGTTGGGTCAATCCTATCTCCAGGGGGCGCGGCTGTGGTGGCTTTGGCCTACAAGTCCGTTAGCACCCTGGATTCCATGGTTGGTTACAAACGTCCGCCCTATACGGATCTCGGCTGGTGTAGTGCGCGCACGGACGATGTGTTAACCTGGCTTCCCTGTCGTCTCACGGTGGCTAGTGTCGCCCTAGGTTCGGGCCATCCCCGCCGTTTTTGGGGACAATGTGGCCAGCAGGCCCCCCTCGATCCCAGTCCCAATTCAGGCTGGAGTGAATCAGCTTATGCGATCGCCTTAGGAGTTCAATTAGGAGGCGTCAACACCTATCAAGGGGTGGTGATTGAGAAACCCCGCTTAGGAACGTCTCGGCGGCCCATTACCCCAGTCGTCGTCAGGGAGGCTTTGGCCCTCAGCCGTCGTCTACTGGTCGGGGGGGCTATCATAGGAGTATCGTTAATCTGGGCACGCTACAGCCATGAGTTGGGGCCTTCACTGTTATCCCTCAATTCAGCCCATTAACATTGCTTTCCTATCCTTGTTTCATGACTCAGCCTCCCACTCATGGTGGAAATTTGACTTGGGCCGCCTCCCTAGCCGGATGCAAACCTGAAGAAATTTTAGACTTCTCGGCGAATATCAATCCCCTGGGGCCTCCAGCTTCGGCGTTGGCGGCCATTGACGGGGCCTTGAAGCATCTCCGCAACTATCCTGATCCTCAGTATCGTCCCTTACGGGAGGCGATCGCCCGAGTCCATCATCTCGATCCAGCTTGGATATTACCGGGAAATGGGGCCGCTGAATTGCTGACTTGGACGGCGTTAGAACTCTCTCAATGCGATCGCGTTTTGTTGCCTCTCCCGGCGTTTTCTGATTATGGCCGGGCTTTACGGACGTTTGATGTGGCCATTCGTCCGGTATCGGCCTGGAATCAACCCCTTTGGCATCCTCACCCTGGAGAGGGGTTATTGTTTAACAATCCTCATAATCCCACGGGGCAACTTTGGCCCCGTTGGCGCTTTCGGGCCATCTTAGAAACGGCTAAGCTGGTGGTGGCCGATGAGGCGTTTATGGATTTCTTGCGGCCCAAGTCTCAGGAAAGCCTGATTGATTGGGTTGAGGAGTTTCCCAATTTGATTATCTTGCGATCGCTGACGAAGTTTTACAGTCTTCCCGGCCTACGCTTAGGCTACGCCATTTCTCACCCCGATCGCCTGCAACGTTGGCAAGAGTGGCGTGATCCTTGGTCCGTGAACAGTTTAGCCGCAGCGGCGGGGGTCGCGGTGTTACAGGATACGGCATTTCAGAACCGAACCTATAAATGGCTAGAGACGAGTAAACGGCAGCTATGGGAGGCGATTAACGCCATTCCCGGCTTATCCGCCGATTGGGGGGCGGCCAATTTCTTGTTGGTGAGAACCCAGATGGCCGGAGATCAGTTACAACGGTTGTTATTGCGAGAACAACGGATTTTTGTGCGAGATTGCTTGAGTTTCCAGGAATTGGGCGATCGCTTTGTCCGCGTCGCCGTCAAACGTCCCCCGGAAAATCGTCGCCTGGTGTCTGCCCTGGAGGTCATTTTCGGCAATACCGAGTAGACTTGAGGATGCGATCGCCTCAATGTCCCTCTCAAAGCCTATGCACTTGCGTTTATTGAGTCCCCCATCCCTGCAAACTGGAGATACTCTTCACGTCATCGCCCCCAGTGGCGGACTCCGAGAAAAAACCGCGTGTGAACAGGGACTGCAACTTTGGCGCGATCGCGGCTACAATCTGGTCTTAACCCCCGGCTGGGACCAGCAACATGGCTATCTCTCAGCCCCAGATCCTCAACGGCGACAACAACTTTACGACAGTTTCCATGATCCCGATGTCAAGGGGATTCTCTGTCTTCGCGGTGGCTACGGGGCCACGCGACTCCTGGAAAATTGGAATTGGGGTGTACATCTGCCCCCCAAATGGTTGATTGGATTTTCCGACATTACCGCCCTTCTCTGGAGTCTATCCAACGAGGGTATATCGGGGCTACACGCTCCCCTTTTGACCACTTTGGCGGCCGAACCCGATTGGTCTCAAAAACGGCTGTTTAAGTGGGTTTCTGGGCGGGCGATCGCTCCCATTCAAGGTCAAGGCTGGGGCGGTGGAAGCTGTGTCGGACGATTATTTCCCGGGAATCTCACCGTCGCCACTCATCTCATTGGAACCGCCCACGAACCCGACTTAACCGGGGCCATCCTAGCCTTTGAGGATACCGGCGAACTCCCCTATCGCATCGATCGCCTCCTCACCCATTGGCGGATGTCGGGCCGCTTCAAACATATTGCAGGGATCGCCCTGGGGCGGTTTAGCCGAGGCGACGTTCCCCCAGACACCCCCAGTTTGAGTATGGCCGACGTCTTACGCGATCGCCTCGAAGATCTCAACATTCCCATCGTCTCCGAGTTACCCTTCGGCCATGACGGAGTCAACGCCGCCCTCCCCGTCGGGGCGATCGCCGAACTCAACGGCGACGCCGGAACCCTCGACGTAACGCCCTTCCCCGATCGCTACGAAATCACCTCCCCCTAATCCCCTCCATTTTGCCAATCTCCCCTGCCAACTCCAACGCTTTCCGTTAAAATAGTAAACCTAGGTATATCCAATATCTAGTAGTCAAAACATCAACTAGCTTGACTCTGTTCACGATCCATCGTTCATTGTTAAGTCTGTCTGTTGATGTGTTATTGGTGAGAGGAAAACGACACATATGGCTATTCAAATTCAGCAGGCTGTTGCCGTTGGGAAATATCTCGTTGAACAGCGGTTAAGAGGGCGCAAAAAATTTCCCCTCGTCTTAATGCTTGAACCCCTGTATCGCTGCAACTTAGCCTGTTCCGGCTGCGGTAAAATCCAACATCCCACCGAAATCCTCAAACGGAATCTAACCCCCGAACAATGTTTCGCCGCCGTCGATGAATGTGGTGCACCCGTCGTTTCCATTCCCGGAGGAGAACCCCTCCTGCATCCCCAAATTGATGAAATTGTCGCCGGTTTAGTCGATCGCAAGAAATTCATCTATCTCTGCACCAACGCCATTTTACTGGAAAAAACCCTCTCGAAATTCACCCCGTCGCCCTATCTAACCTTTAGTGTTCACCTCGATGGCTTGCGAGAGAAACATGATGACTGTGTCGATCGCAAAGGGGTATTTGATATCGCCGTCAATGCCATCAAAGCCGCCAAAGCCAAAGGGTTTCGGGTCACCACCAACACCACCGTGTTTGAAGGCACAGACCCGAAAGAAATGCAAGCGTTCTTCGACTTTTTAACTGAGTTAGGAGTCGATGGCATGATGATTTCTCCGGGATATAGCTATGAGAAAGCCCCGGATCAAGATAACTTCCTGAAACGGGAACAGACGAAAGCCTTGTTTCGGGAAATTTTGTCGCCCTTCAAAGCGGGTAAAAAGAAATGGGACTTTAACCACAATCCCCTGTTCTTGGACTTCCTCATGGGAGACAAAGACTACGAATGTACGCCCTGGGGCAGCCCCAGTTACAGTGTTTTAGGTTGGCAAAAACCCTGCTATCTCCTCGATGAAGGGCATTACGACAGCTTCAAGGAGTTGCTGGAAACCACCGACTGGAGTCAGTACGGACGCAAGAGTGGTAATCCCAAATGTGCGGATTGTATGGTCCATTGTGGCTATGAACCCACGGCAGCGATGGATGCGATGGAACCGGCGAATATGGCTCGTTCCCTCGGCAGTGTTTTCGGTATGGCCCGCTAGGGAAATTCAATAGGGTTTTCGGGGCTCAGGATGAGCCTGAACCCCTCACCGTAGGGGCGAAAAATTTTTCGCCCCTACAATTTGGTATTTAATCTTCCTCCTCGTGTCACGGCTGGAGCCATGACACGGGATTTGGGCGGCTCTGCCGCCTGCACTCGGGAGGCAGAGCCTCCCCGAGAGCATGACTTGGCAGAGCCAAGTCACGAGGGAACCGAGCCAGGGAACCGAGCCAAGTCACGAGGGAAGAACAAACCCTTTAGGCGAAAAACGTCCCGTAAATCACACCACTGAGGGTGGCCATCATCACCACCAAAATCAGGAAAGCGAGCGTTTTCTGATTACCGATAATTTGTCGAATCACGAGTAGATTAGGCAGCGATAATGCCGGCCCCGCCAACAAGAGAGCTAACGCCGGCCCATCGCCCATACCACTCCCCATTAACCCCTGTAAAATGGGAACTTCCGTTAACGTGGCAAAATACATCAGTGAGCCAGCAAACGAAGCAAAAAAGTTGGCTTGTAGGGAGTTTCCCCCCACCAGTTGAGCCACCCAGTCCGAGGGAATCAGAGCTTCGTAACCGGGACGGCCCAGTAAGGCCCCGGCGATAAACACCCCCATCAACAGTAGGGGAAGGATTTGTTTGGCGTTATCCCAACTGGCGGTAAACCACTCCTGGGGTTCGCCGGGGGTGGTGAGGGTGAGCCAGGATAGGCCGACGGAGGCGAAGGAAAAGGCCGCTAGAGGGGTTTGCGGGAAGCGTATCGCTAACACCAAGGTCACGATCGCCACCAGCAGAATTTTACCCCAAGGGACGTTTAACCAACGGTTTAAAATCACCGCCAAAGCCACACCCAAGCCTCCCGTGAACCACCAGCGATTGTTGTAAATCGCCGCCCAAAGTCCCTGGCTGCTGTCGGGTTCTCCCCAGTTGGCGAACACGAGAATCCCCACCAGAATCGCAAAAAAGAGGGCGTTTTGTCCCAGGGAGCGATCGCCGCCGTCGTTGTCATCGCTCATTTGGGCCTCAATCTGTTCTAAGTCTTCATGACGAAACAGCCCGGCCATGATCCCGCCAATCACTAGGCTAAAGACGATCGCCCCCACGGCCCGGGCGATTCCTAGGGGAAGTCCTAAAATGCGGGCGGTGAGAATCACGGCTAAGACGTTGATGGCGGGGCCGGAATAGAGGAAGGCGATCGCCGGCCCCAATCCCGCCCCCATGCGGTAAATTCCCGCAAATAAGGGTAATACGGTACAGGAACAGACGGCTAACACTGACCCCGACACGGAGGCCACCCCATAGGCGATAATGGGGTTGGCTTTGGCTCCGAGGTATTTAATCACCGAATCTTCACTGATAAAGACGGCGATCGCCCCGGCGATAAAGAAGGCGGGAATTAGGCAGAGTAAGACATGTTCTTGAGCATACCAACGAACGAGATGCAGGGATTCCCAGAAGGCATTTTCGAGGCGTTCTGACTGTTGTAGGGCTTCGATGGGAAGATAAAAGCAAAGCAGGAAAATTCCCACCACAGCCAGGAGGATATTTTTTTCTTCTTTCCAAAATGAGGCGGCTTTCATGTGTCCTTAGCTGTTTATTAAGGTCTGAATCTCCTCGGAGGAGGGGACTTTTCCTTGAGTCATGACGCGATCGCCAATCACCAGGGCTGGGGTTTTCATGACCCCTCGCTTGGTGATTTCCATCATGTCGGTAATATGGTTAATTTCAGCGTCCACGGCTAAGGCGTTGACGGCTTCGGTGGCGTTTGCTTCGAGTTGCTGACATTTTTTGCAACCGGTTCCGAGAACTTCGATTTTTAAGGGTGTCATCGATTTAGATAGGTTGGGTTGGACAGGCGTTTGAACCGTATTCAGGACTGAACAAGGTTCAGTTTGAGCGGAAGAACGTCGAGCATCACAGGTTTCAATTAAGGGCAACAGTTGTGACTTCAATGCTTGTAGTTCTTGGATTTTGTAGTCAATTTCCTGTTCCTTGAGTTTGAGATGCTGATAGACGCGATCGCAGGAGAGGCGATCGTCTTCTTGCAAGGCGAGAATCTCACGAATCTCTTGCAAAGATAGTCCCAAACGTTTCAGGTGAACAATGAACCTTAAGCGTTCGACATCGCGATCGCTAAATAAGCGATATCCACTTGAATTTCGTTGGGGGCTAGGGATTAAACCAATCCGCTCATAAAAATAGAGCGTTTGGTTATTGACTCCAAGCTGTTTGGCGACTTCAGTGACTTTCAGCATCTTCGGTATCAGTCCTTGGCTTTATGCTAAACCCTATACTCGAGTATAATGTCAAGCCTTAACGTCAAATTCTCCCCTCAAGGCTCCTAGTGCAACCACTGAAACCCAGGGCTGAACGGCTCTTCTCGCCCTGGTTGAGACGGGATCTGAGGTCACCCCCCCGCCGATGCTATCCCATCACTCCGATGACTCCTCATGGTGGGGAGGACTGTTGATATCCTGGCCGCAATGGGGACAAATAATGACTTCAATCCCCCGCTTTTTAGCTTTGCGAGCTGCCAGTTCTTCCGAGAAACCTGAGGCTAAAATACCAGCGGGAAGGGCAAATAAGCCAATCCCAAGAATGGCTAAAATCCCCCCGATGATACGTCCGAGAATCGTCACAGGATAGACATCGCCATAGCCGACGGTGGTGAGAGTAATGGTTCCCCACCAAATCGCCGCCGGAATACTGGAGAACACCTCCGGCTGGGCAGGACTTTCTATGAAATAAATTAAGGTTGAAGAAATAAATAACAGGACGATTAAAACAAAAAAACTAACGAATAATTCCTCTTTTTTTAAGCGATAGACTCTCACTAAAATCGAAAGTGAGTCGGTATAGCGATTTAGTTTTAAGACGCGAAAGAAGCGTATCAGCCGCACACTGCGCCCCAGGCGAAATTGGGGTGAAAACAACGGTAGATATAACGACAAGAAAAAGGGTAAAATCGCTAACAAATCAATAATGGCCAAGGGCGTAAACATGAATTTGAGTCGCCCTAAAATTGGATGCCGATATTTGGGAATAATCGTACAACTCCAAAGCCGCAGCAAGTATTCAATCGTAAAGACAAAGACACTGAATTGCTCAAAGCGTCTAAACTCTCGATAATAGTGATCAAAAATCGGGTTAACAGTTTCTAGGGCGACAGCAATGGTATTGAGGAAAATAAGCCCTAAAATGAAGAGATCGATAAATTTACCAACTCGATCATCTGGTTCAGCGAGATCTAAAATCTTAGCCACTTTCAGTTTTAAGGGGACTGACTCTGTCATGGATTTTTGCCGGGTAAAGAACATTCCTGGGCAATGAATTCCCTACATTCCGTATTACACTCGGTTTAGAGGTTGTTCCGCCGACCTGACCGAACTTTCATCTTCTCCTGATTTTGCACAAAAAAAAGTGCCCATTGAGCGAATGTAACTCAACGGGCCAGTAGCCGAGATGGCCTGAGACGTTAGACGTTGAAATGGCGGATTAGATGCCAGCTCCATCAAAAAAGTCTTGCAGGGTATGCTCGCTCAAATTGCAATTGGGAGCGGCGACGGCTCCGACTCGCTCAAGTTGCTGCGAGGTGAGCTGGCCTTGCTTTTCGAGAACCTCGACGTGTTTCTCTAGGGCTTGAATGCGATCGACGAGGGTGCGAATGACCTGGGCCTCCGAGTCAGGGAGTTGGCCATGTTCGAGGGGATTGACACGGACGCCTGAGCGATACACAACACGTCCAGGAACCCCGACGACGGTGCAATCGGAGGGGACATCTCGCAACACCACCGAGCCGGCTCCAATGCGGACATTATTGCCGATTTGTAGATTCCCGAGAACCTTGGCTCCCGCTCCGACAACGACTCCTTCGCCAAGGGTGGGGTGACGTTTGCCGGTTTCTTTACCGGTTCCGCCGAGGGTGACCCCTTGATAAATCAAACAGCCATCGCCGAGAATCGCCGTCTCCCCGATGACGACTCCCATCCCGTGGTCGATAAAGACCCCCTGGCCAATGGTTGCACCGGGGTGAATCTCAATTCCGGTGATGAAGCGGGCAAAATGGGAAATCAGACGCGGGAAAAAGGGCAGTCCCAGATGATGCAGCCAGTTGGCGAAGCGATGGAAGACCAGTGCTTGCAAACCGGGGTAGCAAAATAGCACCTCAACCCAGTTACGGGCAGCGGGGTCGCGATCAAAGATGATGCGAAAATCGGCGATGAGCGATCGTAGCACAGTAAAAGACCTGGTAAAACAAATCACAGTTATCTATTTTAAATCATGTTTCGGGGTTCTTCAGCGGCGATCGCCGGCGAGTTTCCCCCACTGACCGAACCGAGGCAGTTTAAAATAAAAATCACGGCTCAACGACAGCGTCGGATTCCTTGTCTCTATAGATTTCATGACTTCGCCCCCGGAAACTCCCAAAATTGACCCCAAACCGCCTGAACAGGATAATAACTATCTTGATGAGGCTCCCTTTGAGGTGGAGATGTCCATCTTCGACCACCTCGAAGAACTACGACAGCGAATTTTCTATTCCCTAATTGCAGTATTTATTGCCATCATTGGCTGTTTCCTAGCCGTGAAGCCGATTGTACGGCTCCTTGAAGCCCCCGCCAATGGGGTTGAATTTATCCAAATTCGACCTGGGGAATTTTTCTTTGTCTCCATCGAAGTGGCCGGCTATAGCGGCTTACTCCTGGCCACCCCCTTTATCCTCTATCAAGTTGTCCGCTTTGTCCTACCGGGCTTAACGCGGCGGGAACAGAAACTCATTGCCCCGGTGGTTCTCGGCTCCAGTGTACTGTTTCTGGCTGGGTTAGTCTTTGCCTATGTGGCTCTGATTCCGGCGGCCCTCAAGTTTTTTGTCAGCTTCGGTGAAGGGGTCGTCGCTCAGCAATGGTCTATTGATGAATACTTCAAAACTATTCTGCTGTTGCTGTTTAGTACCGGGATTGCCTTCCAAGTTCCGGTCTTGCAAGCGATTCTCGGTGGTTTAGGGATTGTCTCGTCCTCGCAGATGCTCTCAGGGTGGCGATATGTCATTCTCACAGCCGCTGTCTTGGGAGCCGTGTTAACCCCCTCTACAGACCCGCTGACTCAAAGTTTGCTCGGGGGAGCGGTGGCCATGTTGTACTTCAGTGGCATTGGTTTGGTCAAAGCGATGGGGAAATAGTCGATAATGCCATCAATCAATGCTTGGGAGATCGCCAATGGACTGGACAGAGTTTGCAATTCGCCTTTTAGTGGCGTTCCTGTTGGGGTCTGCTATTGGTTTAGAGCGTCAGTGGCGACAGCGGATGGCTGGCCTACGGACCAATGCTCTCGTCGCCACGGGTGCGTCGCTGTTTGTGATGCTGTCAGTTCTCACGCCTGAAGAAGCCAGTCCAACCCGGATTGCGGCTCAGGTGGTGTCAGGAATTGGCTTCCTGGCCGGTGGGGTGATTTTGCGGGAAGGTCTGACGGTTCGCGGTTTGAACACGGCGGCAACGATTTGGTGTGCGGCGGCCATTGGGACGTTAGCGGGGTCGGGTTATTTTAGCCAGGCCTTGGTGGGGTCGGTGGCGGTGTTGGCGTCGAATCTCATTCTCCGTCCTTTGGGCCATCGGATTAACCAAGAACCCCTCAGAGGGAGTGAGGTGGAACTGTGTTATCACTGTTCCCTGGTCTGTTTAGAGGAAGATGCGGCTCGGGTTCGAGCCTTGTTGCTGCAATCGTTGAGCTTGGGCCAGATGCGGCTGCGATCGCTCCACAGTGAAGATCTCGAAACGCACAAGGGCCGGGTTGAAGTCAAAGCCAAACTGGTGACCCAAACTCGCGATGATGAACTGCTCGAACAAGCTATTAGCCGTATTAGCTTGGAACCGAGTGTGATTGCGGTTCGTTGGCGGGTGGTGGAACAGGAGTTTGGTTGAGTCGTGGCCGAGATGTTGGCTCAAACATCTGGCTCCCTGTCACCTGATGGCAAAATCTTCTACAGTGGTAACTTTGACCGTAATTATCCCTTCACTTATGTCAGACGAACAACAAACTCCCCAATCTCAGCCCGAATCTCAACCCCAGTCTGAGGCTGACTCTAGCAAAACCCCGAGTTTTGGCTGGAATCTCTATGCTGAAAGAATCAATGGCCGCTTTGCCATGATTGGCTTTGTAGCATTACTGATTTTAGAAGCCGTGACGGGGCAAACCTTTCTCAGTTGGATGGGTTTCATGTAATTGCCCAAACAATCCGACACCCGGTTTTTCACAGAAACCGAGTGTTTGCCCAAACAATCCGACACCCGGTTTTTCACAGAAACCGAGTGTTTGCCNGGTTTTTCACAGAAACCGAGTGTTTGCCCAAACAATCCGACACCCGGTTTTTCACAGAAACCGAGTGTTTGCCCAAACAATCCGACACCCGGTTTCTACCGGAAACCGAGTGTCTGGCCCCCAGCAATTAGTTTTCCTCAACCGTTAACCGATAGCGTCCCCGTCCCGTATCGTCATAACTGTTGACCACCACAATATAGTTTCGGGTTTCGGGTAAACGAACAGTTAACTCAGAGTCGGTGTTTCCTGGACGGATATCATCATTTTGACCCATGAGATTGCCGTCACTATCAAACAAGAGCAAATAGGTATCAAATTCTGAGCTTTCGAGACGGATTGTAATCGACTGTCCAGCTTGTCCTGAAAATTCATATTGATGGAAAAGACTCCCATCCTCGGGCAAACTGGGATCGCCTGTGCGTAAGACTCCCGTTTCATTGAGTAGCACACGGCCCTGACCACTAGAACTTGGTTGACCACCTTGACTGCGGAGTGTGAGTTCGTAGTCACCGGACTCGCCGCCACGAAAGGAGTTTGCCAGCAGAATATAGGTCCCCGTTTCGGGCAGTTGGGTCACGATGCGGGCGTTGGTTCCCGAGGCACTATCGTCATCTTGGGCGACGGAGTTACCGTTGGAGTCGAGCAAAATCAGATAGGCGTCAAAGTCGTTCGAGGTGAGATCTAAGGACACCGTTTGTCCGGCCCGTCCTTCAAAGCTGTAGGCGTTGAAGTAGCTGTTATCTCCGGGCAAGACATTGGAGTCTGGCCCCAATGTGCTGCGAATAGGCGGGCCGTTGAGTTCCACGGAACGGGGGGTTTGGGAACCGGGGAGACGACTGCCGGTTCTGGCAGTTTCAGATCCCTGTCCTTGGCGAATAGCCGTTAGAAAGGGTTGCACATCACTGATGGGAATGGCGAAACCAATGCCAATGTTGCCGCTTTCGCGACCGACGGAAAAAATGGCGGTGTTGACTCCGACCATTTCGGCGTTGGAGTTGAGGAGTGGCCCCCCGGAGTTGCCGGGATTGATGGCGGCGTCGGTTTGGATGGTTCCTTCGTCGGGGTCGATGCGGCTGATAATGCCGACGGTGAAGGTGGTTTCTAAGCCGAAGGGACTGCCGATCGCAAAGGCCCGCTGCCCGACGCGAACGGAGTCGGGGCTGGCAATGTCGATGGTGGGCAGGTTGCGAGCGTTGCGAAGTCGCAGGGCGGCTAGGTCTTGGCCGTTGGGGTCAAAGCCGAGGATATCGGCGGTGTATTCGTCGCCGTTGGAGAGGCGGACGGTGACGGTTCGCCCGGAGGCTTGTTGGACGACGTGAGCGTTGGTGAGGACGAGGCCATCGGGGGTGATGATGCTACCGCTACCGCTGGAGTTGCCGGCAATGATGGCGACGACGGCGGGACTGGCTTGGTCGTAAACTTGGATGTTGGTCTGTTCGTCTTGATTTTGGGCGATCGCCCGCTGGGGGGCCAGTTGCGGCAAGGGGGCAACGATTCCGGTCAGGAGTCCTAGGCTGAGGAGACTCGAAAGGCTATGGCGAAACCAGAAGACAGTCATGATACAACTCGGCAAAGGGATTTGAGGGTGGTTTAACGCACGGGAGTGGGTAAATCTAGGGGTTGTCCGTTGCGGTTATAGACCAGAATATCCCATTGACCATTGAGGTTGGCTTCAAAGGCGACAGTGCTACCATTGGCACTGAGGGTCGGGTTACGGACGGTGGCGTTGAGGTTTTCGGTCAGATTCCGCAATTGTCGGGTCTCCCGGTCGTAAATAAAGATTCCTGAGCGACCCTGGCGATTTCCGGCAAATACGATATAGCGTCCGTCGGTGGAGACGCTGGGGGTTTCGGCAATGGTGTCGAGGGCGTTGAGTCCAGGTAGGGCGATGGTGCGTTGGTTTTGTTGGTCGTAGAGGTAAATGTCTTGTCGTTGTTCTCGTTCGGAGACGAAGACGATATACCGGCCGGATATGGACGGGGACAGGTCGGCGGCAGGGGAGTTCAAGCCTCGCCCGGCTGGGTCAATGGGGGTATTCAGTAAACGGGGATAGGCGGCACAACTACTTAGGCTTGAAATTAGTAAGCTGTAGAGGCTGAAACGCCAGATTGACAACAACCCTGGCTTGCTTTTTGGGTCAATTCTAGGCTGTTTTTTGTCGTTCATACCTCTTTTTTTTGCAATTCTAATAATTATTAATTAATAGTTTGTGGCGATTATTGTCGGTGATTATTGTCGGTGATTATTGTCGGTGATTATTGTCGGCGATCAAGTTCAACGTTGGGACCACGATCGAGGATTTCAATATCCCATTGTCCCCGTCGTCCGGTTTGAAAGACGATGTAGCGACCATCGGGGCTGATTTTGGGGTGGCGAACCCAACCGCGATAACCGCTGCTGAGGACTTGGGTGCGGCGAGTGATGCGATCGTAGAGTTCGATTTCGGGCCGACCGCGATCGCTGGCCAAATAAACAATATACCGTCCGCTATAACTGAGGCTGGGAGATTCGGCGATCGCATCATCCCGGTTCAGATTCGGCAGGTTAATAAATTGCTGTCGCTGTAGGTTATACAGCAAGATATTTTGGGTGCCATCGCGACCGGAGACGAAGGCCAATAAGCGTCCATCGCCACTCAGGGCCGGCTGTTGGTCGCGATAATAGCTATCGAGGGCCGCCGGGGGTTGGGGACCTCTACCGGTGCAGCCGCTGAGTCCACCTAAGCCAAAACTGATGGCGACGGATAAGACCACGGGTTTGAGTCGCCGTCGCCAGTTCCATCGCCATCGTCGTTGTTGTCGTCTCCGATTTACCACAACTCGGGTTCCGCTGCGATCGCCTTAGCGATCAAACTGATTGGAGTTATCGTCTTCGAGTTCGTCGTCATAGGGATTGGGACCGAAGCGATCGCCATACTCGTCATCGTCGGGGAGGGGATCGTCGTCTGAGACGACCGGAGGTGCCTGATCTCGCAGATTGGGGGTGCGATCATAGACATCATAGTCGCCGCTACTGCCCCGGTCATCAGGAACGCTGGTGGGGCTAACGGGACCGCCGCTCGGGTCATCGGCGTAGAAGTCGCTGTAGCTGTCGTCGGCGTAATCGTCGTCTAAACGCGCTTCAACTTGTTTTTTCGGACGGGCGGGACGACCTTGGGGGGGACGCGATCGCCGACTACTCGTATCAGGCTGACTCGCCGGTCCTGAACGGCGGCTGGGGGGACGACGGGCCGGACGAGGTCCGGTTGGTGCGTCGCCGTAGGGGGCATCATAGACCTCGTCGTCGTTCCAATTACTGTATTTCAAGTCTACCTGACGACTTTGGCTATCGGGCCGAGGCCGGCGTTTGCGTGGAGCTGTCCCAGTCCCGTTACTAGGAGGACTACTGGGGGGACGACGACTCGTCGGGGGACTCCCTGGACTACGCCGAGTGGGAGGACGACGGGGTTCATCGCTATAGGCCTCTCGCGGCGATCGCCGGGGAACGTCTCGGCTTCCGGGAATGCGGCGGGTGGGGGGATAAGGATCGTAGGGTTCGAGTTCTTCGAGTTCGGCTTCGTACTCGTAGGACTGATAGTCGGGATTGACCTCCCGCTCGTCATCCACAATTGGCGCGTTGCGTTTCGCCTGTTGGGTGACAATCCCTCTCATGCGGATGCTTTCAACAGCAAAAAAGACCGCTGAACCGGTCATCAGGAACTGACCAAATTGAAGAATGGGGTCCAGTCGCCATCCTTGGAAAAAGAGAATACCGCCACAAAGCAAGGCCACGGCGGCAAAAAAGATATCGTGATCCCGTGCCAAATTGGGTCGGGTTGTCCGTAGCAAATATAGGGCAACACCGCACAAGACAAGGGCAATGCCCATTAAGCTGCCCCAGCCAAAGCCGTAGGCGACTTGAGCTAGGACGGGGGGAGTATTGATTGGGTGCAGCAGGCTGCTTAAGCCCAGTCCGATGTTTACCATTAGCCTCTCTCCTACTTCAGTCCCCATCTTAGCGACTTACGAGGCGAATCTCCAGGGACGTTCGCGACCCTGGAGAAGAAGCTAGGTTTTACGGGATAGACTTGACTCACCTGCTGCGATCGCCATCAACAACGGATCTAAGACCGAGATACTTTGTCTTGTTGGCTCAAGAAAACCAGGGCCACCACGACCGGAATTACAACGATAATTCCGCCAGCCAAGAGGCTATAGAAAAAGTTCATCAAAGAAGGGGTCATATTATTCGCTTCCTTAAAACGAAACGATCAGAAATATTGCTTCACTCAGTGTAACGACTTCTGGGACGCTTGGGAAGGCAACTCTCAGATTTGCCTAGATGCGGCAAGGCTGGGTTTAGCCCCAAACAAGAGGACAATGGGGGCGATCGCCCAGGTGGCGATCGAGATACAATAGTCTCAGCCAAAAGTTACAAACCTTAACATTTCAGCCGAAATCAAACCAAGCCATGAATACCTTGACCCTAACCAGTTGGACTCTAGGAATTGTCCTCGGTCTGATGACCTTTCTGATGATTTTCCGCATCATTCTCACCTGGTATCCCCAAGCGGAACTCAACAAATTTCCCTTCAACCTCATCGGCGGACCCACGGAACCGTTCCTGATTCCCACCCGCAAACTCATTCCCCCCTTAGGAGGGGTTGACATTTCCCCCATTATCTGGGTGGGAATCTTCAGCCTCATCCGAGAACTGTTGTTAGGGCAACAGGGGTTGATCACGATGATGCGTTAGGGAATAGGGAATAGGGAACGGGGAACGGGGTTCGCCCCTTGCCTCTTGCCCCTCGCCTCTTGCCTCTTGCCTCTTGCCTCTTGCCTCTTGCCTCTTGCCTCTTGCCCCTTGCCTCTTGCCTTTTGCCCCTTAATCTCTATCCTTCGCCATAAACTGTTCCACAAAATTGGTGTAGACTGTGCCACCGAGAAACTCGGGGCTGTCGAGGATTTTTTGGTGGAAACCGATGGTGGTGGGAATGCCGGTGACGGCACATTCTCGCAGGGCGCGTTTCATACGGGCGATCGCCTGTTCGCGAGTTAAGCCCCAGACAATGAGCTTACCAATGAGAGAATCGTAATAGGGGGGAATCTCATAATCCGTATAGACATGGGAGTCGACCCGTACCCCAATCCCACCAGGGGGAAGATAGCCGCTAATGCGTCCGGGATGGGGGCGGAAGTTGCGATCGGGATCTTCGGCGTTGATGCGACATTCGATCGCATGGCCCCGTAACTCCACCTGATTCTGATTAACCGGCAGTTTTTCCCCTTGGGCCACCAAAATTTGGGCCGCAATTAGATCTAAGCCACAAATGGCCTCGGTGACCGGATGTTCCACCTGAATACGGGTGTTCATCTCCATAAAATAGAAATTCCCCGAACCATCGAGGAGAAACTCCACCGTTCCCGCCCCCACATAGTTAATGGACTTGGCCACCTTCACCGCCGCTTTACCCATCCGTTGCCGTAACTTGGGATCGAGGGCGGGGCTGGGGGCTTCTTCGAGGAGTTTCTGATGTCGTCGTTGAATCGAACAATCCCGTTCCCCCAAGTGAATCACATTGCCATGTTGATCCGCGAGAATCTGAAACTCAATATGGCGCGGTCGTTCGATGAACTTCTCCAGATAAATTCCAGGATCCCCAAACGCCGCTTCCGCCTCCCCTTGGGCCGCCAAAAACAGTTTCGGTAACTCTCCGGCATGACGGACAAAGCGCATTCCTCGGCCGCCCCCACCAGCCGTCGCTTTCACCATCACCGGATAGCCAATCTTGTCCGCCAGGGCCAGGGCTTCTTTTTCATCATGAAGGAGGCCATCACTCCCCGGAACCGTGGGAACCCCAATTTGTTTCATGGTTTCTCGGGCCGTGGATTTGTCTCCCATCTGTCGCATCGAGTCGGGAGAGGGGCCGATAAAAGCAATTTGGTGATCGGCGCAAATCTCGGCAAAGCGGGCATTTTCAGCCAGGAAGCCATAGCCGGGATGGATGGCCGTGGCATTGCGGGTTAGGGCCGCTGAGATGATGTTGGGAATGTTGAGATAGCTTTTATTACTCGACGGTTCGCCAATGCAAACGGCTTCATCGGCCAGTTGCACATGGAGGGCATGGCGATCGACAGTCGAATAGACGGCGACGGTGGCAATGCCCATCTCCTCGCAGGTTCGGAGGATACGGAGGGCGATTTCACCTCGGTTAGCAATGAGAATTTTCGAGAACTGCATCTTTGAGTGTCTGGGGCAACGGGGAACGAAAACAACCGCAGCAGGATCGGATGAAAAAAAATGGAAAAAAATTTTTCATCAAATGTGGCGCAACTGTCCACAGTTATGCTAAGTTATCATAGTGCGGTTAACCAAGGTTAGCGGTACAAGCGCCACGCGGATGTGGTGGAATTGGTAGACACGCACGCTTGAGGGGCGTGTGGAGCAATCCTTGCGAGTTCGAGTCTCGCCATCCGCATTGCAATCTACCCATCTGTGCCTCAACAGATTCTAAGAAAGGGATGGCTGTGAAGCTATCCCTTTTTTGGTGATTGATGCCAAAGCGGTGCGTTCGGGCAAGTAGGGGCGAAAAATTTTTCGCCCCTACGATGCCGGAACACACCCTATCCCTCTTGCCTCTTGCCTCTTGCCTCTTGCCTCTTGCCTTTCCCCATGTCTGATCCCCTACAACAACTCTTCTCCACCATCTGCGATCGCCGCGACAATCCCAGCGAGGAATCCTATACCTGTAAACTCCTGGCTGGAGGAGACAATAAGATTTTGAAGAAAATCGGCGAAGAAGCCGCCGAAGTGGTCATGGCCTGTAAAGATGATGACCCCGATGCGATCGCCTCGGAAGTCGCAGATCTGCTCTACCATACTCTTGTTGCCATGGCCCACCATCATGTCGATGTCGATGCGGTCTATCAACACCTCGAGGCCCGCCGACGCTAACTCACTTTCGGAGATTTGCCGATGTCCCTCGACGTTACCGCAGGCGAAGCCCTGATCCAAAACAACTTAGAGAAATTTCTTTTAGTTCTCTCCGTCTCCCTCACCGTCGCTACCCTGTCGCGAACGGTAAGCTGGATGCGGCAGATCCCCTACACCCTATTATTGGTCATCGTCGGGGTCTTCCTCGCCTTTGAAGATGTCCGTTTGGTGAATTTGTCGCCAGAACTCATTTTGGAGATTTTCCTGCCCCCCTTGCTCTTTGAAGCCGGTTGGAACCTCCATTGGAAGAACCTCAAAAAAGACTTATTCCCCGTCACCTTGTTCGCCATCGTTGGGGTGATGATTTCCATCTTTGGCATCGGTTGGATGTTGGCCAGTTTCACGGCCATTCCTCTACCCGTCTGTTTGTTGGTGGGGGCGAGTCTGTCTGCCACCGATCCGGTGTCTGTGATTGCCCTATTTCGCGAGTTGGGAGTGGGGGAACGGCTGACAACACTGATGGAAGGGGAAAGTCTGTTTAACGATGGCGTAGCGGTTGTGGCGTTTGGCTTGTTGGTTGGCTTAGCCACCGGAACCCAGGACTTTTCCCTACAAGCGACGATTTCTAATTTTGCCGTGTTTGTGGGCGTTGGGATTGGCGTGGGAAGTGCCATTGGCTTTGGCATTTCCTACCTCACTCAACGGTTCGATTTACCCCTCGTCGAACAGTCGTTAACGCTAGTGGCGGCCTACGGAACCTATGTGATTACGGAAAATCTCGGCGGTTCAGGGGTGATTGCCGTGGTGACGACGGGGGTGATTTTGGGCAATTTCGGCTCTCGCATCGGCATGAATCCGCGAACACGGCTGTTGGTGACGGAGTTTTGGGAGTTTATCGCCTTTTTCGTCAACTCGATTGTCTTCTTGTTGATTGGCGATCGCGTCCAGTTTGACAGTCTACAAGACAGTCTCATTCCCATGGCCATTACCATTGCTGCCTTATTATTGACACGGGCGATCGCCATCTTTGGCCTAGGGAGTTTCAGTAACCTCACCGCAAAATCCGGCATCAAGTCGTCTGAGTTAAGTGTATTGTGGTGGGGCGGTTTGCGAGGCTCAGTGTCCATCGCTTTGGCGTTGAGCGTTCCCGTGATTCTCCCAGAACGGGATGACGTCATCGGCATTGTCTTCGGTGTGGTCTTATTTACCCTCTTGGTGCAAGGCTTAACCACGAAATCCCTACTCCAGAATCTCTCGTTACTCGACGAGAACTCCCGTAAACAGGAGTATGCCGAAGTCGTGGCCCGTCGTGCCGCCTTGGAACGGGTCTTGAGCCATCTGCAACAGCAAGACACTCGCTCCGATATTCCCCAGGATTTTTACGAGTACCAAACCTCTCTCATCCGAGGCGAACTCAAGCAGTTGGGACAACAGTTAGAGAAACTTCAGAAAGAAGATCCTGACTTAAAAGATTACGCCAGTCAAATGCTGAAAGAGCAATTGTTGGCCATTGAAGCCGATACCTATGCTGAATTTGTCAAATCAGGGCAGTTAAATCGAGAACTGGCCCCGTTTTTGCAGGGAAACCTCTAGCCAATGGGTTGACATCCCGCCGCAACGCCATGAATGTACTCGCTTCCCGCTGCTAGGGAACCTCGGCGATAGTGAGCATCATGGGGTTGTCCCCACCCCAGTTGTAAGACGACTTCGAGAAAGGTTTGATTTTCCCATTTCCAGATATTCGCCCAGTCAGTTCGCGGAATTAAAGCTGAGACATCGGCGAGGGTGATGGGTTCGTAATCTTTGCCCTGGTTGACACTTAAATACAAGTCCATGTCCGGGGTGACTCGTTCCCAGAACTGCAAAATCTCGGGTTTGGCTTGTCGTAGAATCTCTAAATCAGACTCAAGGGCGATCAGCCGTTCATGAACCTGGGGATAGTGCAAGGTTTGCTCCTTCAGCGTCAGTTCCCGCCAGACAATCCCTGAAACGCCGTAGTCTTGCTGATAGTGGTGAATGGCTGATTTGAAGTCTTGATACGCCGAGAACCGCTGCATAGCATCGGGTTTCAGGAGGCTATCGACGGCGATATTGCCAATATAGGGATTGGCGGACAGGTTAAGCCGTTCTCCCCTCAGGCAAGCCTCATGTTCTGCGGCGAGGATGTCAATGAGTTCTTCGGTTGTATGAACCTTGACCATACCGCGATCGCCCACCTGATGATCCATTGTCCTAGTCTGCCATGTTTTGCCGAGGTTTTCATCCTCGATTCCATATCGCTCGTCTCGACTCAATAGCGACGAGGAAAGGGAAACCGATAGCGATAGCGAATCTGAACGGGGGCCGGTCGTTGAGGTAGACGACAGGCCCTGGCGGCGGAGTTCGGCAAAATTTCAGTTCGTTGCGAGGTGACTCGCGGTCCACCACCATGATCGGTGTTGGTATACAACACACCCAAGACACAACGACGGATATCGCGAGCCTCAATACGAGTTTGCACACCTTCGCAGGCTTCAGCCGCCGAAGCTTGATCGACAACGGTACGGCGAGAGTTGAGTCGAGGTTCGCCGTTATAGCTAATATCTGTATACAGCAAGCCGTTTAGACACAGGCGTACCACCTGATCGCGGGATTGAGCCAAGCTCGGGGACCCCCAAAGGATACCCAGAACAACGCCGAGACTGAGGGGAAGCAGTTTCATGGATTTTGATAGGAAAATGAGTGGTTGAGACGGTCCTACCATCTATTATGACGGCTTGACCCTAGGCAAAAGGAGCAACGGCACCAATTTTGAAATGCTTCAGCTACAATTCAGAGGAAGGCCAGGAAGAGTCAACGGCTCAGGCGAGTCAGTCTTCCTGTTACGTTTGATGATTTATGGTTTATTAATTTAACTGAAGTGAGACTCGCAAGGGAGGGATGGTCTATTGTAAGACAACTGGACTATCCTCTGGATTTCATTATTTCATTCTGAGCAATAGGAGAAGCGATGACTATTCAACAAGGAATCTACACCTTAGCCAACGATACTCTCTATGATCAGTTGGTTGCTTTGATCAACAGTATTCACCGTCATCATGACGACAACGCTCGGATTTGCATTATTCCGTACGATGACAAAATAGATAAAATAAAAACATTGACATCAGACAAGGTGTTTTTATTTGATAATCCCGACTTTATTGAAGTTCTTTCAGATTTCGCATTATCTATTTGGACTAACGAACGGTTTGAGGGCAAAACCAATCAAGCCTGGTTTCATTCTAGCAACACTATCCGAAAGTTATGTTCTTTTGAGGGTGTGTTTGATGAATTTATTTATGTTGATTGTGATTCTTTGGTGATGTCGTCCTTGTCGAACTGCTTTGAGAAATTGCAGGACTATGATTGTGTTTTTGATGACTGGGAGCATAACAAGCAAGAGTGCTTTCTGGCTACAGATTTAATTGTCAAAAAATACAGTTGTGATCCAGCAAAAGTTAAAAACTATTGTCACGGCTCAGATTTTTTTGCTTCTAAAAAAGGACATATCAACAGGCAGGTTTTACAGGAAGTTCAATCTAAACTACTCGAAGATAAGGAAATTTATTTCCTAAAAGATAGGGGGTGGTGGGATGAAGTGTATCTATTTAGCTACTTAACATTTTGTCTGGATTGGAAAATATTCAACTATACAATGAGTCCTAATTCTAGGGAGCGGACCGGTAATATTGCCGGGGCAGATCCTTTCATTGAGAAAGACTGGGTTCTCTATAATGCTCAGGGCTGTAAACCAATTCATCGAATTCATTATATGGGTTATTCCTCCCAGGATTTCTATTATCTATGCCGAGGTGAAGATGTACCGATTCCCCATCGTGAGGTGTTTCTTCACTACCGATTTTTGGACGAACCGGAGAAGGCGCCCAAATCACTCAAGAAAATCAATCCTGGGACGCGATTGTGGCGCCGGTACGAACAGGGGGTTAAGAAATTGAAGGGTCGGTTACAGCTTCGATGAGTGCTGACTCGCCGAGTTTATTCTCTCCCCTATAACATCGCCTCAAACTCCCGCCGCAAACAGTTCACATTAGCCACACGAGCTACAATCAACTGTCCTTCGTCTGACTGATGAAAGACCTGTTTCCAATGACGAACTCGATCCTCTTGACTTAGCCAAAACTCAATCATCGCTGAGACAACAGCATCCCAATCCCAGTCCGGTTTTTGATGCACCAATTCCGTGGATTGAATAAAGCCGTCAAGGGTGCAGTCATAACTTCCGAGATAGGCAAGACTGCGATGGGGAGTTTGCTCGACTTGTTGCTGATGGTCAAAGAAGTTGAGAACCGGTAAAATGTTGATAATATCAAAGGTGTAGCTCATAATACGGCTTKTTTACCTCACGCTAAATTCAGTTTTTAAGCAACTTCAACGGCTGGTAACTTTTCCCTAAAATTAGCACTCTCAACCGCTGAGTGCTAAGCAAAAAGCCGCCAGGTTGTGAGATAGTCTCACTCCCTAACGGCTAAGAGACGAGGAGATGTATGCAGAGATTTCCTAGGAAAACATCTGGGCATCATGGGTCTCAATTGTGCAAGTTAACAGGTTGATGATTGGCATTCTAGCGAATTGATTGGCGAAAACCGTTTATGATGAACATCTAGCTAAAAAAGTTAATCAAAATTCACGATTTGTTATGGTTCTGGCTCCTTGGAGAACTCATCTATCCGGTGCATTACACCGCAACCGCAGTCTAATT
Source organism: Phormidium lacuna HE10JO (assembly GCA_900149785.2). Lineage (GTDB taxonomy): Bacteria > Cyanobacteriota > Cyanobacteriia > Cyanobacteriales > Geitlerinemataceae > Sodalinema > Sodalinema lacuna_A. Next base: position 30,593 of record FSSI02000005.1, read on the forward strand.
TATGCTCGTTATTTTCAATTAGCGACGGTGCGTGCTGATGGGACCCCGGCGAATCGAACGGTGGTGTTTCGGGGCTTTGCGGAGGGCGATCGCCTGCAAATGATTAGCGATCGCCGCAGTGCTAAGATGCAAGAGATCGCCGAGAATGGCCAAGCTGAAGCTTGCTGGTATTTCCCCAAAACGCGGGAACAGTTCCGTTTAGGGGGACCCTTAATCGCCGTCTCCGAGGCGTGTCAGGATGAGGGATTACAGCAGCTGCGATCGCACCTCTGGCGACAGATTTCCGACAATGCGCGTTCCGGGTTTGCTTGGCCCGAACCGGGGGGCGATCGCGCGACGATGGAGGCGTTCCAAGTTTCTCCCCCCAATCCTGAAACCCCCTTAGACAGCTTCACACTCCTCTTACTCGAACCCATCCGCGTCGATTGGCTGACATTGCGAGGCGAACCGCAAAATCGCTATTTCTATGAGCGTCAGGAGGATGGCGGTTGGAGTCGGCGAGAGATGAATCCCTAGTAGGCGAACCAACAGTTCAATCTGAGTGAGAGGGCCGATCTTCTTCCTTAGCCGCGAAGCGTTTAGGATAAATCCGATCGCAGAATAACAGCGTTCCCGCCGTCACACAAATCGGAACCGCTAATAGATTGACAAAGGGAAGACTCACCAAAACCAACGACACCACACTAAACGTTCCCGTCGCCGGAAGTCCCCCAAACACAATCTTGAGCTTATCGCGAAACCGTAACCGGCGACGTTCTAAAGGCGCATCCAAGAAATCCAGACAGACAATCAAAGCCGCGATCGCCACCCCACCAATACCCGCCACCAGAGTTCCCAAACCGGGAACCCCATTCACCAAAAACAACAGCATCCCTAACCCCAACGCCAACAGGAGTTTCTTCACCTCAAAGGCTAAGGCTCGCCAAATATCCTTAAAAATCACCAATAGCCCCTGTTCATACGTCGTGACTTTGCCCGTTTTCAGCCTCTCCAACTCCTCCGATAACTGCCCATACCAAGGAGACCCTAAAATGGCTCCAAATTGCACCAACAACAGCCCCGTTGCCACCAGCAATCCTACGACCAATAATGCCTGCAAGAACCACCCTAAAAGCTCCCCAGTCACATCAAGCCAACCCAACCAGGATGGTAAATTGGCAATCCACGTCGTTATCCGGGCATCCAAGGCTGTGGCCAGATCCTCAATCCGCGTCAATCCCGGACGTAACAAACCAATATAGAGTCCCACCCCAATCACAAGATTTAAGAGGATAGGAAAAAGAATATAGCCCCAGAGTCGACGGTGGCGCGAAACGAGGGCGATCGCCTTGAAGGGATATAACGCCCCCGCAATGAAGCCCACAGGCAGATCCAGCAGCCGATAAAACCAATTGTCGCGGGATTTCTCCGTCATAATTCTCCTACACTTGCATCATCCAACCGTGGCTATCCTCCCGTTTCCCAGTCTTAATCTCATCGAGATGTTTCAGCAACCGCGCCCCATATTGCTGATCTCCCGTTACCTCCAGATTCAATTCCACTCCATCAATAGCGATGGTTTCAATCTGGGCAATGGTCGCCGCTGTTCCCGCCCCAAAGGCTTCCTGTAAACGTTCTTGCTTGTGGGCCGCCAAAATCTCAGTCAAGGCAATCCGCCGTTCCTCGACCGGAACCCCCTGTTCTCGCAGCAGTGTAATAATGCTATCGCGGGTAATTCCCGGTAAAATCGTCCCTCCCAGCGGCGGTGTCACCACCACTCCATCGATGACGAAAAAGACATTCATCGTGCCGCACTCTTCAATATAGGTTTGATCCACCCCATCGAGCCAGAGGACATTATCATAGCCCTGTTGCTTGGCTTGGCGATCGGCTAAAAGACTGGCTGCATAGTTTCCGGCGGCTTTCGCTGCCCCAGTTCCCCCCGGAAAGGCCCGCACATACTCCCGCGTTACCGTCAGTTTCACGGGTTCAGCATAGTACGCCCCCACTGGACAACAAATAATGGCCAGGGTATAGGCTTGAGAAGGCCGCAAACCTACCGACTCATCGGTGGCGAAGTAGATGGGGCGGATATAGAGGGCGCTTCCCGGGCGGGTGGGAATCCAGTTGCGATCGAGACGCACTAACTCCTTGAGGCCATCCAGGAAAATCTCCTCGGGAATTGGAGGCATACACAGTCGCGCCGCTGAACGATTGATCCGCTCAAAATTGGCTTGAGGACGAAAGAGCAAGGCTTCTCCAGCGGGTCCGCGATAGGCTTTCATGCCCTCAAACACCGCTTGTCCGTAATGCAGGGCGGAAATGGATGGGGACATCTCCAATTTGCCATAGGGGAGAATCGTCGCCGGGTTCCAGGTTCCCTCGTCATAGGTGGCCACTAGCATATGGTCACTAAACAGGCGACCGAAGGGAACGTTGTTAATGTCCAGTCCCCGAAGTCGGGATTCTGATACGGGTTTAATCTCGATAGGATAGGTTTGCGCTGCCATAGTCTTTGAGTAAAACCTGCTGTGCCGTCCCGCCAACCGCGTTTGGGAGGACAAGTGATGTCTCTCTACGGTATCAAATGCCGGCGCTAAAGTTGATCTTGTTTCTCAGGTTGTTGTCTCACAGTGCCACTAGAGTGCAGCTAAGGAACCTGGGCCACTGAGGGAGACATGGCGGTAGCGGCCGTCTGCATGGGGATCTCGATGATAAATTCTGTTCCCTGTCCCAGTTTCGAGATACAGTCGAGTTTTCCCCCATGCAGTTCGGCGACGATCTGATAGCTGACGGACATTCCCAGTCCGGTTCCCCGGCCAACGGGTTTGGTGGTAAAAAAGGGGTCAAAGATTCGCGAACGGTGAGATTCGGGAATCCCGATGCCGTTGTCACAGATGCGAATTTGCACCCAGTTTTTGGGCAGAGTGCAGGTATAGATTTCAATAAAACTGGGGTTGGCCTGTATATCCTCGCGGCTACGACGGCGATCGCGTTCATCGAGGGCATCAATGGCATTATTGAGGATATTCAGGAAGACTTGATTGAGTTGGCCCGCGTAACAGTCAATGGCCCGAATGGGACTGTAGTGACGGCGAACCTCGATGGGGGGGCGATCGCCCTGACCATAGAGACGATGTTGTAGAATCAGCAGGGAGCTATCAATGCCTTCGTGAATATCCACCCGTTTATAGTCCGCTTCATCCATACGGGCAAAGGTTTTCAGGGAGGTGACAATCTGCCGGATGCGATCGCTGCCGGTTTTCATCGACTCCAAGAGTTTAACAATATCCTCTTGCACAAATTCGAGATCCATAGCCTCGGCTTCGGCTTGAATTGTCCCTGTAGCCGGATAGGCCGCTTGATACAAACGCAACAGATGCAACAAATCCGTCACATAGGCTGACGCATGGCTGATATTCCCCGAAATGAAGTTAATGGGATTATTAATCTCATGGGCCACTCCCGCCACCAACTGCCCCAAACTTGACATTTTTTCCGTTTGCAGTAACTTTGACTGAATATCGTGCAATTCAGCCAACGCCAGTTCCAATTCTTGGGCTTGTTTTTGGGCCTGTTCCGCCGCCTGGCAACTTTGCTGATACAGTTGAATTTGCTGACGGGTAATCAGGGCTTGTTCAGCTTCACTTTCGCGTTGATATTGGCTCACAACTGCATCTAAAGCCGGCAGCAATGTGGTTGAAGCCGCCTGTAAAATCGCTTGTACATTCGGCTGATCTGGGGTAATGTCCTGCTCATCCGTCTGTAACACTTGTCGAAGTTGATCGAGATAATCTCGAACTTGCCGATCCACATCCCAGGGAGGCTCAAAATACATTTGACGGACGGTTTCCGAGGGATTTCCAGGAAGATGAAGTTGAGCATTTCCCGTTAATAAGCCTTCATGGGATTGTTCCATCAACTCTCGCAAATCCACAAGTTCTTGGCGAAGTGTCGCTCGTTCTTGCTGATTTTGACTACAGGCCCATCGTAACGAGAGCATCGCAATCCGTTGTGATAACATTCGCTGACGGCCACTGATGTTCACAATGGCCGCATTGACGGCTTGAGTCGTTTTCCACTGCTCCATATGATGTTTTATCTGGCTCCAACCTTGAGGAGCTATCCCATCTAAACTACTCAGTTTAGCATTCCCCATTATGATGTTAATCTGAGCGTCATTGTCATTCCCAGATCTAGATGATGAGATGGGACTAACTCAAACAACTCATTCCGTCAAATCTCAGCGAAGTCTCACGTACAGCGTTCAATGATTTAGGATTCAGATTTGGGATTTAATCCATCATTGGAGGAGTTATATCCCCAACACTACTATAGCGAACCTCGGAGACGATTTCTTGTATCAAAGACTACTGTTATTGATGCCGTTTTATCCAGCCCTAAAAATGACAAAAGCCTGAGTCCATCGCCAGAGTTTCCGAGCGATCGCCCAATTGCAAGACAGCCCCTTGTCCTGCTACTATCTCACCAATAATGGAGACGCCCTCAACCACCTGGCTCAACCGCTCAGCCGCCTCAGGTGCTAAACACAACACCAACTCAAAATCTTCACCGCCCCATAATAGCCAATCCCGAGCTTGGTCTGAGTCTACCATCTGCGATAACCCCGCTGGCATCGGCAGGCGATCGCCCCACACCTGAGCCTTAACCCCACTCGCACGAGCCAGTTGAAGCACCGCATCGGCCAACCCATCGGAACTATCCATCCCCGCCAGTCGCTCAACCCCCAACTGTTTCAGAGGCGCTAATAGGTCTAAACGGGGCTGAGGTCGCTGATGGGCAAAAATGAAGTTTTGACGGATTTGTGGGTCTAAATCGCGCCACTGACCGTCCTGGAGGAGCAATTCTAACCCGGCTCGGGCGGCTCCGTGGGGTCCAGTGACGGCGATCGCATCCCCCACCTGAGCCTGATGACGATAGATGGGCCGCGTCACCGAGCCAAAGGCCGTAATCGCAATCACAGCCTGCTGAGAACGACAGACATCCCCCCCCACCAGAGGCGTCGCAAACCGCTCTAAACAGGCGGACATGCCTCCATACAGTGCCTCAACCCAAGCCACCTCAGTCTCCCGAGGCAGTGCCAAACTCACGGTAATCGCCAAGGGTTCAGCCCCCATGGCCGCTAAATCCGAGAGATTGGCCGCCACGGCTCGCCAACCGGCGTCCTCGGGAGCCGTGGTTTGGGGGCTAAAATGAACACCATCGACAAGGGTATCTGAGGTGACAACGAGGGACTGTTGCGGGGGAAACGACAATACCGCTGCATCATCACCGATAATATCGGGGGGACAAAACCGCTGCAATCGTTGCAACAGCCCCTGTTCCCCCAATTGCCAAATCTGCATCATCCCAGACTACACCAGTTGGGCTTCAGCGGTGTGATGCTCGATCGCCGCCAAGGGATGAGGATAATGATGCACGGCTTCAATGCAGTTATCTTGGCCGAGAATCACCACCTTCGGCTGATGATGTTGCAGTTCTTCGGCGGAAAACTGAGCATAGGCCATAATAATCAGGCGATCGCCCTTCATCCCCAAGCGAGCCGCTGCACCGTTGAGTTCAATCAATCCTGACTCGGGAGGTGCTGAGATGACATAACTCATCAATCGCTGGCCATTGTTAACATTGACAATTTGCACCTGTTCATAGGGAACAATCCCCACTTCATCGAGGAGGGTGCGATCGATGCTAATGCTCCCCATATAGTCAAGATTTGACCCGGTTAGAGTGCAGTTATGGAGTTTGGCGTACAGGAGCGATCGCTGCATAATAGTGACTCGGTGACTCTGGCTTCAGGCGTGAACAAGCATTGAATGGCCTGAACCCGGTTCCGTTTTCGGGAACTCGAGTCCTGACCCTACTTCAATTTTACTTGTAAGCCTTCACGCATTCATCGATCAGGGGCTTAACCGCATCTAAATCTTTCCAGCCGAGAATTTCGGTTTCCTTCTTCTCTAAGTTTTTATAGGTACGGAAGAATTCAGCAATCTCGTCGAGACGATGTTTCTCCACATTCTCCAACGAGGTATATTCAGCATAGCGCGGGTCTTCAGCGGGAACGCAGAGCAGTTTCTCATCGCGATCGCCGCCGTCAATCATTTCTAACATTCCCAAGGGACGAGCCGTAATCACACAGCCGGGGAACGTCGGTTCATCCATCATCACCATCCCATCGAGAGGATCGCCATCATCGGCGAGGGTGTTGGGAATGAACCCGTAGTCAAAGGGATAGTGAACCGACGAGAACAAGACGCGATCGAGGGCGAAACAGCCTAAGTCCTTATCAAATTCATACTTGTTCTTACTTCCGCCAGCGATTTCAATCAAGACATTCACGAGGCCGGGTTTGGGTTGAGCGGGAATACGCGATAAATCCACAGGTAAGCTCCTAAACTGACTGAGTTGACATAATCGGCCCACGATAGAGTTCTCCACCGTGGCACAGCCGACAGAACCGAGAGTCGGCCGTCAAACCCAATCATTTTAACCCCAAACGGTCTCACCGCTTGGCCGCCAACCGTAGGTTCACCAGTTGGCCGATGCGATCGCCCCCCTGCGACACCTCCGACGCGGGAATATTCACGGTTCTCGCTGAGTAGACAAAAATCACAAACAGGGGCAACGTCAACGTCAACACCGCAATTAACGTTCCCACCCATTGGGCCAGTCCCGTTCCCGGAGGTTGTTCTAAACGAGCCGATTGGCTATCCGATTCCATAAACACTTGTTATTTAACACACACTTGCAAAGAGCAGATACAAAAATCGGTATCTGAAAACATCCTAGTGAATCTAACGCTTGTCGACTGTTACTGAGCCAACAAAACCGGAGTCAAATCTCGAACATTTGCGAAACTCAAACCCTAACCGTAACGCAACGTTAAGAGTCGCTAACATTTCGCTGGCGTCTCACAGAGTTTTTGGGCGACGTTTTCCCGTGACGTTTTCCCGCGATGGGGTAACACTGACCCCAATCCTCAACTCAGCCCTCAATCCAAATACCCTTACGGCCTCTGAATCTAGGAATCCGAATCGAGAAAGTCAGGGATGACCCATTTCGGGGGTTCGCTGAGTTTGCGTCTGCGAGCCGCTTCAGCGATATCGTGCATCTGATCTAAAGGGGTGTTATCAATGAATTTCGTCGCCGATGCCGCATATTCACGATTCGGGCAGTCATCTCCCAAAACACAGCCATTCACACAGGCTGTCGCGCAATCAATTGAGGTCTCCATTGTTAGGATAATTTAACGAATGACAAACAGGTTTACTATCGGTTTTTAGCATATATCTTTTAGCATAGCATCCTAACCCAGTGCCGCGCCATCTCCCGATTGTGATTTCGGTCACTGACAACTCTATCAATAAAGGGCTAAGTCTCAACTTAAATTCATAGCAAACTCAAATTTAACCTAAAATTTACCTAAACTCAACCTGATAGTTTAGCCCTTTTTTGTAATCAAGCCATTAATTCTTTACTTGTTCTCAACTTGTTCTAAAACCGTTGAAAGACAGAGCCTTGACCCCGGTAAAAGCCGAGTCAAGAACAGCCATCTTCTCATAGCACTAGGCAGTCAAAAGCTGAGTGAGGATCGAGTTAATTAACCCGAGGGCGATCGAACCCAGCAGGGCGCTCCAAATGCCCCACCGTAGGCGAAAACCACTCACCAGCCAAGCCGCCAGTCCAAAAATGATTGCATTAATCACAACCATAAACAGCCCTAAAGTAAGGACGACCACAGGGAAGCCCAGAACCACAAAAACCGGTTTCAGAAAAGCATTAAGGATACCGAACACCGCCGCCGAAACCAACGCCGTCGTTAGGTCATCCACTTCCACCCCGAGGGGCAGTTTAGAGATGATGAAAAAGCTCACAGACATAATGAGCCAGGTGATGATTAAATCCATTAGATAAACCTCTTGGTAACATCACCCTCCATTAAAGCCAATTTCAGCCGCTTTAACATCCTTCCAAAGACAGTATTTTCCCCACCCAAGAGAGCGGGCAACCTCCAGGGTACGCCCCGACATCGGTTACGTTTGTTGCCTGCTGCCTCTTGCCTCTTGCCTCTTGCCCCTTGCCCCTTGCCTCTTGCCTTCTTCCTCCCTGTTCCCTGTTCCCTGTTCCCTGTTCCCTTCTTTTGCCCCTTG
>FSSI02000005.1:38989-153689 GCA_900149785.2 Phormidium lacuna HE10JO
CTTGCCTCTTGCCTCTTGCCTCTTGCCTCTTGCCTAAACATTAAACCGGAACAACAACACATCCCCCTCTTGCACCAGATACTCCTTGCCCTCACTGCGGATTTTGCCCGCTTCCTTGGCCGCCGTCATCGACCCCAACGCCAACAACTCCTCACAGCCAATGGTTTCAGCGCGAATAAAGCCCCGTTCAAAATCCGTATGAATCACCCCCGCCGCTTGAGGGGCCGTCATGCCGGCGCGAATCGTCCAGGCGCGAGTTTCCTTGGGTCCCGTGGTCAGATACGTCCGTAAGCCCAATAAATCATAACTGGCACGAATCAGGGACTGGAGACCGCCCTCACTGACCCCGAGAGACTCCAAGAAATCTTGACGTTCTTCTTGAGGAAGTTCAATCAACTCCGACTCCACCTGAGCCGAAACCACCACCACCTGGGCCTGTTCCTGGCTTGCCACCTCACGGACTTGTTCAACCCAGGGATTCCCCTGCGCCAAATCCTCTTCCGAGACATTGGTGGCGTAAATAATCGGTTTGCGAGTGAGGAGATTGAGAGCTTGAATCGCCGCCTCTTCTTCCTCAGTCAGCGAGACACTCCGGGCGGATTTGCCCTCATTGAGCGCCTCAACCAGTTTTTCGAGTACCGTTAGCTCAAAGGCTGCGTCCTTGTCCTTACGAGCCTGTTTGCGGGTGCGATCGATGCGGCGTTCAAGTTGCGATAAATCCGCTAACCCCAACTCCAGATTGATGACTTCAATATCGCGCACTGGGTCAATGGACCCGGACACATGGATAATATCGTCATTCTCAAAACAGCGCACCACATGAACGATCGCATCGACTTCCCGGATATTGGCCAAAAACTGATTTCCCAGGCCTTCTCCCTGACTAGCCCCGGCGACGAGGCCAGCAATATCGACAAACTCCATGCGTGTCGGCACAATCTGCTCAGACTCAGACAGCGTCGCCAACTTGCCAAGACGGTCATCTGGAACCGCCACCACCCCCACATTCGGTTCAATGGTACAAAAGGGGAAGTTTGCCGCTTGGGCTTTGGCATTGGCAACGAGGGCATTAAACAACGTCGATTTTCCCACGTTGGGAAGTCCGACAATTCCGGCTCTGAGCATATTGATGAAAATGGTGTAAGCGTATTGAGCTGAGATCCTTGTGGCTATCCTTGTGGCGACAAGACTCGCTTTGCTAGTTTAACCTGAGATTTGCTCTGAGTGTAAATCTCATCGAGATTAACGCCCCACCGCGCTGTACTCCGTTCAAACGCCCTTGAACGGATTGAACTGGGTTTCCCGTCTGTCCTTATCTTTGCGACTGCATCATGTCCCCTGAATCCACCTCCCTCTGGCCCTACGTCACCCCTGGAATTGCCGATGACTTGTTTGAGCGACTTCCGGGTATCCCGCTGAGTAAACGGGAAGTGCGTCTGATTTTGCTCTCACAACTGCGCCTAACTCACGATGCCATTCTCTGGGATATTGGCGCCGGTACGGGAACCATCGCCGTTGAAAGCGGTTTACTGTGCCGTCAGGGCAAAATTATGGCCATTGAACGAGATGAGGATGTCGCTGGGTTGATTCGCCGCAATTGCGATCGCTTCGGCGTTGAGAATGTCCAAGTCATCGAAGGAAGCGCCCCCGACTGTCTTAACGCCCTTGCTCCTCGCCCCAGCCACGCCTGTATTGAAGGAGGACGAGCCATCAGCGAGATTTTGCAAGCCGTCTGGCAGGTGTTGCAACCCGGTGGCCGCATCGTCGCCACCGCCGGCAACCTCGAAAGCCTCTATCAAATTTCCGAAGCCTTTGCCCAGTTACAAGTCCGTCAGATTGAAGTGGTGCAATCGGCGGTGAACCGGCTCGAAACCCGAGGGACACATCAGGTTTTGGCGGCTGTTAGCCCCATTTTTGTCCTCAGTGGTGAGAAAATCGGCTGACGGCGGTCTTTATCCCCGTTGAGGACTTTGTCAAACTCTTCTCCCCATCTCCTGGGCTTAAGATACAGTTAAGCCTGGGATAATGAAATAAAGGTAATAGAAACAACGGTCGTTTCAACGGCCCCATCCTGGGTTTAGCCTGTCCCCCATGTTTCTGGGTTTAGCCATTCAACACGTTAGTTCAAATACGATTTTAATATTATGTCTTGGTCTCGGCTCGTTAGCGGCATTGTTGCCATTATTGTGGCATTAGTTGCCACCATTCTCGGCGGATGGTCCTTTGTCTTATTTTTTGCCGCAATTGCCTTCTTAGGGCAGCGGGAGTATTTTCAGCTAGTTCGAGCCAAGGGTCTGATTCCGGCCGCCAAAACGACCTTCGTTCTCTCTCAAGTTCTACTCTTAACCGCAGCGATCGCCCCGGAGCTGGTGAACGTCCTCTTTCCCCTCTTGGGAGCGGTGATTTGTGCCTATCTCCTCTTCCAGCCCAAACTGGCGTCGATTGCCGATATCTCCACCTCAATTTTGGGACTGTTCTATGGGGGACTCTTGCCGAGTTATTGGATTCGCATCCGTCTCGAACTCAGTGAACTAGCCTTTCCCCAGGCGGCTATTCCTCTACCCGAGACGGGCGTTACCCTTGCCAGTGGTGCGCCTCTGTGGGGGCTAGGCTGGAGCGTTCCCCCTTGGACGGTGACGACCCCGGCCCCTTGGTTGTCTCAGGGGTTTTGTATTACGGTGTTAGCCTTTCTGTGTATCTGGGCCGCAGATATTGGCGCCTATTTTTTTGGTAAAACCTTCGGTCGCACTCGTTTATCGGCGGTGAGTCCCAAAAAAACCGTTGAAGGAGCGGTTTTTGGCATTGGAGGGAGTACCGTTGTGGGTATGGTCGGGGCGCAGCTTCTGAGTTGGCACTATTGGCTCTGGACGGGAGCCGCGATCGGTCTGATAATTGGCTTAGGGAGCTTGATGGGGGATTTAACCGAATCGATGATGAAACGTGATGCTGGGGTCAAAGATTCTGGACAACTCATCCCCGGTCATGGGGGAATTCTCGATCGCACTGACAGCTATATTTTTACGGCGCCGTTGGTCTATTACTTTGTTACCCTACTATTGCCTTTGCTAAACTAGCCATTCCGACGGCAATCCATATACTGCAATCTGTTTCTTTGTGACTCATTTGTTGATTCCCCCAATCTGTATCGACGCGATCGGCGATCGCATCCGTCTCGACCTGAGTGAGTGGAGGTAACTATGGCGGCTGGCCCCTTAAACCCGGCAAATCCCCCCAATCTGGGACAACTGGCTCAGTTATCTCTCGATCGCATGGCCGATGCGGTACTACTGAGTGATCTCAATGGGGACATCTTTTACGCCAATGATGCGGCCTGTCGTCTCCTCGGCTGCGATCGCCTTCAACTTCTTCAAGGCCAACTCTGGCGGATTGATTGTGCTTTGAGTCAAGAGGATTGGCCCCACTATCTCGATCGCCTACGTCAACAAGACGTCTTAGAACATGAAGCCGTCTATCGCTGCGCCAATCAAGACTCAATTGAGGTTGAAGTGACCACCAGTTATCTGGTTGCTGACGAGAGCGCCTATCACTGTACCGTCTTTCGCTATCTATCGGAACGAGCCTCCATCGCTCGGGAAGTTCAACGGGCGAAAGACCAACTGCGGGCGGTTCTCGATGCGGTGCCGGGGTTAGTGTCTTGGATTAGTCAGGATGGACGTTATTTAGGCGTTAATCGTCACCTTGCAGCGAGTTATAATATGCCCCCGGATGCGTTTGTGGGCAAGGAATTAGGATTTTTAAAAAACAGCCCTGAATTTGTTGGTTTTGTCAAGGACTTTTTGGCGGGAAATGTTGATTATCACACCCAGTTAATTGAGGCTAATGTTCGAGGACAACCTCGCTATTACATTACAGCCGCTCAGAAATATGACCAAGGACGAGCCACCGTGGTGGTGGGGGTCGATGTCAGCGATCGCAAACGCTCGGAAGAAGCCCTACAACGCAGTGAAGCTCGACTGTTGGAAAAAACCCGAGAACTCGAAGAAGCCCTACGAGAACGGCAACGGGCAGAAAGTCAATTAGTCCAATCTGAGAAAATGTATGCCCTCGGGCAGATGGTAGCGGGTATGGCGCATGAGATTAATAACCCCATTAATTTCATTTACGGGAATCTCGCCTATACCGATAACTATGTGCGAGACTTACTAGAGTTGATGAGGATGTATCAAGAAGAAATCCCCGAGACGCCGCCTAAAATCGCCGCCGAAATCGAAGCCGTTGACCTAGATTTTATTACCGCAGATCTGCCCAAAATTGTCGATTCCATGAAATTAGGGGCAGAACGAATTCTGAAACTGGTCTTATCGTTACGGAACTTTTCCCGCCTCGACGAAGCCCAGTTTAAACAAGCCAACGTTCACGAAGGACTTGAAAGCGCCTTAGCGATTCTCAATCATCGCATCCAGGGTAAAATTGACCTGATTAAACAGTATGAACCCTTACCGAAAATTTATGGTTATCCGGCTCAACTCAATCAAGTCTGGATGAACTTACTCTGCAATGCGATCGATGCCGTCCTCGATCCGGGCCTGCGAGATGGAAGTCGTGATGAGTCTAACCCGCAAATCGTCGTTCGTACCAAAGTCCTCAAGGGCGATCGCATTCTCGTGGCCATTCGCGACAACGGACGTGGCATTGAACCGAGCCTGCAAGCTAAAATCTTCGATCCCTTCTTCACCACCAAACCCGTCGGCACCGGTACGGGCCTAGGGTTATCGATTTGCTACCAAATCATCCAAACCCACCATGGCCGGATTCGTGTCGTTTCCCAAGATCCCCAGAACCTGAACAGTGACTGGGAAACCGGAACCGAGTTCCTCGTTGAGTTGCCCATTGGCTCCTCCCGAGATGACGCGCCAAAATGACTAGACGGTGTAGAATCAAACGGTCAACGACTCATTCGGCCATCGTTCAGCCATAGTCCAGCCATAGGTTACTTGAATGTCCCAACCGCGCAAACTTTACGAAGGTAAAGCCAAAATTCTCTACAGTACAGACGATCCCGAAATTCTCCTGTCTGAATTTAAAGATGACGCAACAGCGTTCAACGCCGCCAAACGAGGGCAGATCGCCCGTAAAGGAGAAATCAACTGTACAATCTCAACCCGCCTGTTTCAACAACTCGAAACCTTGGGGGTTCCCACCCATTGGATTGATACCCCGCAGCCCACGCAAATGCGCGTCAAGCGCGTGCAAATTATTCCCTTAGAAGTGGTAGTGCGCAACCGAGCCGCCGGAAGCCTCTGTCGGCAAACTGGCTTGAGCCTGGGAACGCCCATTACCCCGCCTTTGGTAGAGTTTTTCTATAAAAATGATGAGCTAGGCGATCCTCTACTGACCAACGATCGCCTACGTCTATTGAATCTCGCGAGTCCTGAGGAGATTGAGCAACTACGAGAGATGGCCCTGACCATTAATGCACATCTGCAAACTGTCCTCACTCGTTGTCAAATTACGCTCGTCGATTTCAAACTAGAGTTTGGTAAACTCGCCGATGGCACTCTCGTCTTAGCCGATGAGATCAGTCCTGATACCTGTCGCCTTTGGGATCGTCTTGAAGAAGATACTGAACGGCGTGTCTTGGATAAAGATCGCTTTCGGCAAGATCTCGGCCATGTTGAAGATGCTTACGAACAAGTTTTAACACGCATCCTCGATCAGGTGTAACGAGAAATGACACCCTAAAAAGACAGACAAAATAAGACGCAGTTAGTCATCTAAAAGCCCTTAAAACAAAGGTTTTCCCGCTAAGAGTTTGCTTGATTGTACTGTCTAAAGCCAACCTAACTATGGCTATTTTCAATTGGGGTGTCGGATGATGGCACGGGTGAATGATGTGTTATTTGGTGTGTGGAGGTTGAAACGTGATTGTGGACAATTCTAAATGGTCTTCCCTGACACTGTTGTCAGTGGCGATGACTCTGAGCCTAGGAGACGGGGCGCTGGCCCTGGACAGCCAACGGATGCAAAAATCCCTGGAGTCCGCTCCTCGGGGTTCTTTGAAGCTAAAGGAAATGTCGTCGAATCCCCAGCCGCCGGCGATCGCCTCAGACGAGGCATTCCCTCAGGTGCAATTCCCTGAAGCGCAATTCCCTCAGGTGCAATTCCCTGAAGCGCAATTCCCTCAGGAGTTAAGCGTGGCCAGTCCCTTAGAGGAGTCAGGGTCTTTGGCTGACGTGGATCTCGATACTTGGTCCGCCGCCTCAGCCCCGGAAACCCTCGATGTACCGGAGTTGGAGCATCTCGCTACTGAGGCCACAGTCGAGGCCACAGTCGAGGCCACAGTCGAGGCCACAGTCGAGACACCAGCAACCGCCGAGACACCTGAAGGCTCTCAGACACCAGCAACCGCCGAGGCCGCGCCCTCGGATTCGCCACGGCTGGCTCAAGAGACCTCTGAGCAACCTCAGGTCCTCGTCTCAGAAGTGTTAGTGCGGCAAACTGATGGACGACCCCTGGACTTAGATCTGCAAAATGAGGTCTATGACAGCATCCGCACCCAGCCGGGACGGACGACCACCAGTCGCCAACTGCAAGACGACGTGAATGCTATCTATGCAACCGGGTTTTTTGGCCGGGTTGAACCCCTGGCCGAAGAAACCCCTTTAGGGGTGCGAATTATTTTCGAGGTCTTACCGAACCCCACCCTGAACCGAGTTGCGGTGGAGAATAACCAAGTTCTCAGCCAAGAGCGCGTTGATGAGATTTTTGGTGAGCAGTATGGGACGATTCTCAATTTGCGTGACTTCCAGGACGGGGTCGAAGCGGTGAATCGTTGGTATCAGACCAATGGCTATGTTCTGGCCCAAGTGCTAGACCCGCCGCCGCTCCCCGAAAGCGGTCCCGTGGCCCCTCCCCCCGTCTCCCCCGATGGGGTGGTGACCCTGGATGTGGCCGAGGGGGTCATTGAGGATATTGAAATTCGTTTTCTCAGTGAAGACGGTCAGGCGGTCGATGAAGAGGGACAACCCATTGAGGGACGCACCCGACCCTTTATCGTCACCCGAGAAATGCGATCGCAGCCAGGGGATGTCTTCAACCGCGATCGCATCCAAAACGATTTACAGCGAGTTTTTAGCTTAGGGCTATTTGACGACATTAACCTCTCCGTCGAACCCGGACAGAATCCTCGTCAAGCCGTGGTGGTGGTTAATGCGATTGAGGGCAGTTTTGGCTCTGTAGCCGCTGGGGGCGGCTTCAGTTCCGTCGGGGGGTTCTTTGGAACCGCTAGTTATCAAGAACAGAACTTTGGCGGTAATAACCAAACCCTCGGCGCCGAAGTGCAACTCGGAACCCGAGGGTTATTCTTTGATGTCAATTTTACCGATCCGTGGATTGGGGGCGACCCCTTCCGAACCGCTTATAACGTCAATCTGTTCCGGCGGCGCTCGATTTCCTTGGTGTTTGACAGCGGAGAGGATCAGCCAGAAGTGGAATTACCCAATGGCGATCGCCCCCGCATCGACCGTATCGGTGGCGGCGTGACCTTTACCCGTCCCCTCACCCGAGATGTCTTTGATAACCGACAGGCTTGGACCGCCTCGTTGGGCCTGCAAGTCCAAGAAGTGACCATTCGCGACTCCGACGGCGATCGCACCCCCCGCGATGAGCTGGGTAACTTGCTCTCGGCCAATGAAGACGGTACCGACTTTATGGCCAGCGTGCGCTTAGGGTTAGCTCGCGATCGCCGTAACAACCTCCTCGACCCCACACGGGGCGATCGGGTCAGTTTCAGTACCGAACAGGTCCTCCCCTTCGATGACAACGTCTCCTTTAACCGACTACGGGGCAGCTATAGCTACTATCTGCCGGTGAATTTCCTGGATCTCGAAGGCTCCCAGGCCCTAGCCTTCAACGTGCAAGCGGGAACCATCATCGGGGATATGCCCCCCTATGAAGCCTTTGTCCTCGGTGGGGTGAACTCAGTGCGGGGGTACGCTGAAGGCGCTCTAGGGGCCGGTCGATCCTTCCTGCAAGCCACGGCTGAATATCGCTTCCCCATCTTCTCGATTATTGGCGGCGTGGCCTTCCTAGATGTCGGAACCGACCTCGGGACCGCTGGCGATGTCCCCGGAAACCCGGCTGAGGTTCGAGATAAACCCGGAAACGGGTTAGGCTACGGCTTCGGCTTACGTATCCAATCTCCCATTGGCCCGATTCGAGTCGATTTTGCCATCAACGACGAGGGGGACAACCGCTTTCACTTCGGTATTGGTCAGCGATTCTAGGTCACTCTAAGTCACTCCTGAGTGTTCATCCCCCCTCAACAGCTCTCGTCTCATGTCTGTGTCTTCTTCCTCACCCCCCATCGCCTCCCCCTGTGACTTAACTCAGGGGGGACGCACCCTGCGGCGATCGCTCCGGTGTCATGGCATTGGTCTCCATTCAGGCCAAACCACCAACGTAGAGCTACATCCCCTCTCCCCAGGCCAGGGACGGCTCCTGCAACGACGGGATCTCCCCGGAACCGGGCCTCTAACGCTCTCCCCCGAGGTCGTGCAGCCGAGTCTCCTCTGTACCCAACTAGCTCAAGGAGAGGTCAGCGCCCAAACCGTCGAGCATTTACTGGCCGCCTTAGCGGCCCGAGGGATTCGCGATGTCCTGATTGACCTCGACGGTCCCGAAGTGCCGATTCTCGATGGTTCTGCCCGAGATTGGATTGAGGCGATCGATGCCGTCGGGGTCACTCCCTGTCATTGCCCCGAGGTGGTTCCGACTCCCCTCCCTGAACCGATTTGGATTCAGGACGGAGAGGCCTTCGTGGCCGCCCTGCCGGCGCCTCAGCTGCGCTTGAGTTATGGCATTGACTTTGCCGCCGCCGCGATCGGCCAACAATGGCACACCTGGACCCCGGCGAGGGAGGACTTTGCCCAGGAGATTGCCCCAGCTCGTACCTTTGGACTAGCCCATGAGGTAGAATCTTTACGGAGCCGGGGACTCATTCGGGGTGGATGTTTAGACAATGCTCTCGTTTGTGACGGTGACCATTGGCTCAATCCTCCCTTGCGATTTGCAAATGAACCAGTGCGTCATAAAATCTTAGACTTAGTAGGAGATCTGAGCTTACTGGGTCCGATTCCAGTGGCTCATATTCTTGCTTATAAAGCGAGCCATCGCCTGCATGTTCGCTTAGCTCAATGCCTGCGATCGCGCGGGTACGCATAAGCCAGTTTTAGGGGATCCCGAGGGCAAGCCGCAGGCAGCGCCGAGCCGGATCTTCGTTAGCCGCAGTACTTGAAGCCAATTATGTCCACACTTATTGACGCCAACACGAACAACGCCCAACAGACGGAAACGGAACCGGTCTCAACCCCAGCCACCATGCTGAGTGTTGACGAGATTCATCGTCTCTTGCCCCACCGTTACCCCTTTGCTTTGGTCGATCGCATTATTGAATATATCCCGCAAAAACGGGCCGTGGGCATCAAAAATGTCACCGTGAATGAACCCCATTTTCAGGGCCATTTCCCCGGCAAACCGATTATGCCCGGAGTCTTGATTGTTGAGGCTATGGCTCAAGTGGGCGGGGTAGTCTTAACCCAAATGCACGAAATGGAGGAAGGCCTATTTACCTTCGCGGGCATCGATAATGTCCGCTTCCGTCGGCCCGTGGTCCCTGGGGATCAACTGGTGATGACCGTTGACCTCCTCTGGACGAAACGCCGCCGCTTTGGGAAAATGTACGGTCGCGCTGAAGTCGATGGACAGTTGGTGAGTGAAGGGGAACTGATGTTTTCTCTGATGGTGGAATAACGGATAGTGGACGAATAAGGGTCAACTCACGGACGCTCCCGAACGAAGACAACCGCGCCACTGGATGCGGAACAGGGATAACCGCCAACCCCTTGAGGCGGCAGTTTCCGCTCGCCAACTGATCAACTCAAGACATGATTCATCCAACTGCTGTCATCCATCCCCAGGCCCAACTTCACCCGAGTGTTCGTGTTGGGGCCTATGCCGTTATTGGCCAACAGGTCACCATCGGACGAGATACCACCATTGAAGCCCATGTGGTCATTGATGGGGCAACGGCGATTGGTGAGCGCAATCATATTTTTCCCGGCGCTGCGATTGGCTTAGAACCCCAAGATCTTAAATATGAGGGGGCCGTCAGTGGGGTATCAATCGGCAATGATAACCGGATTCGAGAATATGTGACCATTAACCGCGCCACTCAGGGAGGGGAAATGACCTGCATTGGCGATAATAATTTGTTGATGGCCTATGTTCATGTGGCCCACAACTGCACGATTGGCAATGGGGTGGTGATTACCAATGCGGTGGAGTTAGCGGGTCATGTGTGTGTTGAGTCGAATGCCCGTATTGGCGGCGTGGTCGGGGTTCATCAGTTTGTCCATATCGGCGAGTTATCGATGGTGGGGGGCATGAGTCGGATTGACCGTGATGTTCCTCCCTATATGCTCGTTGAAGGCAATCCCAGCCGGGTGCGAGCGTTGAATCAGGTGGGCTTACAACGAGCGGGGTTGATGGAGATTGATGAGGGAGAGGCGTTTCAGGTCTTGAAGAAGGCCTTTCGCCTCCTCTATCGCTCCGATCTGAGCTTGGAGAGCGCCCTCGATCGCCTGGAGTTATTACCCGAAACTCCTCAGGTACAACATTTACAGCATTTCTTACAGTCCTCCCGTCAACCGGGACGACGAGGCCCCATTAGTGGTCAGCGTCGCCGTCGGAGTGAGTCCTCGTGAGTCAGCGCATTTTTGTCAGTACTGGGGAAGTCTCGGGGGATTTACAGGGGGCGTTGTTGATTGAGGCCCTTTATCGGGTCAGCCGTCGGCAGGGAACGCCGTTGGAGATTGTGGCCTTGGGGGGCGATCGCATGGCGGCGGCCGGGGCCACTCTGCTGGCTCAAACCAGTGGGATTGGCTCGGTGGGCCTGTTGGAGTCTCTACCGTTCCTGCTGCCGACGTTACGGGTGCAACGAGAGGCGCTCAAGGCGTTGCGATCGCACCCTCCGGATTTGGTGGTTCTGATTGATTATATGGGACCGAATCTGGGCTTGGGCAATGCCATTAAACGGGAGTTTCCCCAGGTTCCCATCGTCTACTATATTGCCCCTCAGACCTGGGTTTGGTCGCCGAGCGATCGCGATGCCTTGCGTTTGGTGTCTCTGTGCGATCGGCTCTTGGCCATTTTCCCCGAAGAAGCCCGCTATTTTCGTGAACGTGGGGCTAATGTGACTTGGGTGGGCCATCCCCTCGTCGATCGCCTGGCCCAAGCTCCCGACCGCCACAGCGCCCGCGAGTCCTTAAACCTCGCCGATGACGACATCGTGATTGCCCTGTTACCGGCCTCGCGTCACCAAGAACTCAAATATCTGGTTCCCCCCATCTTTGCGGCGGCCCGAGCGCTTCAGGATAAATTGCCCCAAGCTCGGTTTTGGATTCCTTTATCCCTAGACATTTACCGGGAGGCCTTACAACAGGCCCTCAATGGGGCTGGACTACGAGCTGAAATTACCGGCGATCGCCGCCTAGAGCGTCTGGCAGCCGCTGATTTAGCCATTAGTAAGTCGGGGACCGTTAACCTGGAACTGGCCCTGCTCAACGTGCCACAGATTGCCGTCTATGCCGTTCATCCCCTCACCGCTGGCTTTGCGCGTCGCGTTTTAGATTTTAAAATCGAGTTCATGTCGCCTCCCAACTTAGTCACCATGACGGCGATTATCCCTGAACTGATGCAAGAAGCGGTCACCTCGGACAACATTGTCCAAGAAGCCTTAAGTCTCCTGTTTGACCATCAGCGGCGAGACACCATGCAGCACCAGTATGCTCAGATGCGGCAACAGATTGGTGAGGTGGGGGTCTGCGATCGCGCCGCTAGCGAAATTTTAGCCCTCCTGGGTGGCCCCTAGGGAACTTCCCTATGGCGCTCAAACCACCCGAGTGAATCTGGAAAAGCCCCTTCGCCTTATGTAGTGTAAAACAGGAGCAAACCCGTCAAGACCCCGACAACCGACAACCCTGACTCCGTATCAACGTTTTATGAAAGACTCAGCTCAAAAAAACCGTTCCCTTGGTCTCCTGGCCGGACTTGCCATTGTTCTCGTCCTCGGCGGCGCCACCGTTACCTTTTTTCAGCGAAGTGGCGTTGAGGAGATCCCAGACCCTCCCTCAGATATCTCAGAACCGGCCAACGGGGGCAATGTTGCCCAAACGACCATCCCAGAAATCTATCTGCTTCAAGATACCGGCACTGACTTTGAACTGTTGGCGATGCCGATTACCGTGGATGACACCAACAATGTCCTCGGCAGCAATGACCCTGAAGCGATGCTAACGGAAGCCTTCCGCCAACTGCTAGCCAGCTCCGACTCTTCCCCGGCCTTCACCGCCATTCCCCCCGAGACGCAACTGAGAAACTTAGATGTCACCGACAGCGGCGTTCGGGTTGATCTCTCGGCGGAATTTACCACTGGGGGTGGCTCCGCGTCTATGATTGGCCGTCTCGATCAAGTGGTGTACACGGCGACCAGTCTCGATCCTGATGCCGAGGTTTGGCTCTCGGTTGAGGGAGAACCCCTCGAACTCCTCGGCGGTGAAGGATTAGAAGTTCCCCAACCTGTGAGCCGGGACGATTTATAATCCGCCGATATTGGACACTTGAATATAGACAATAAAAAGCCAGGCAATACAACAATTGCCTGGCTTTTGCGTTTAGGTAGCGTACTGTCTCATCTGTCTATAGATGTCTATCGACCGATGTAACCTGCTCCGCTACTGCATGACCACTTCCGGTTCCGCCGGAACATCCGGAACCCCATCGAGTTCCGTCGCTTGACCGCCATTAAGAGACGAGAGATCCAAATTGCCATAATAGGCATCGAAGATGAGCTGTTTGAGGTCAGTAATCAAGGGATAGCGAGGATTCGAGACCGTACATTGGTCATCAAAGGCGCGATCGGCCACTTGATCGACTTGAACCTTAAACTGAGCTTCATCGAGTTGAATCAGGTCTTTCATGGCGCTAGGAATGCCCACCTCTTGTTTGAGACGTTCCACCGCCTGAATCAGACGCACAATTTTCTCATCTTCCGTCTCACCGCCGAGTTGCAGGTGATCGGCAATGCGAGCATAGCGCCATTTCGCATTGGGATACTTGTACTGGGAGAACGTGGCCTGTTTAAAGGGCGCATTGGTGGCGTTGTAGCGAATGATATGAGAAATCATCACCGCATTGGCCAAACCGTGGGGGATCCCGAACGTGGCCCCGAGTTGGTGGGCGATGGAGTGACAAATGCCGAGGAAGCCGTTGGCAAAGGCCATCCCTGCCATGGTGGCGGCGTAGTGCATTTTTTCCCGCGCCTTAGGATTGGCGGCCCCTTGGTGGTAGGAGTCGGGGAGATACTTAAAGATCAGCCGAATCGCCTCTAAGGCTAAGCCGTTGGTGTATTCTGAGGCCAACACCGACACATAGGCTTCGAGGGCATGGGTTAGGGCATCCACGCCGCCGAACGCGGTGAGGCTTTTGGGCATATTCAACACCAACTCGGGATCGACGATCGCCATCGTGGGGGTGAGGGCGTAGTCGGCGAGGGGATACTTGATATCGTTGCGGCGATCGGTCACCACAGCGAAGGGGGTCACTTCCGAGCCGGTTCCTGAGGTGGTGGGAATCGCCACTAAGATGGCTTTCTCGCCCAATTCGGGCAAATCATAGACCCGTTTACGGATATCCATAAAGCGCATGGATAAGCCTTCAAACTCGATTTCAGGATGCTCATACATCAGCCACATGATTTTAGCGGCATCCATCGGCGACCCACCGCCGAGGGCAATGATGACATCGGGTTGAAAGCTGTTCATCATGGCTAAGCCCCGATGGACGGTTTCGAGGGAGGGATCGGGTTCAACATCGGAGAACACCGTGTATTTGAGGCCAATATCCTCAAGAACCGTCTCAACCGAAGCCGTCATCCCCAGGTCGTAGAGGGGTTTGTCGGTGACAATCAAGGCCCGTTGTTTGCCGGCGAGTTCCCGCAGGGCTACGGGGAGAGAGCCATATTTGAAATAGACTTTGGGGGGAATCCGGAACCACAACATATTCTCCCGCCGTTCGGCCACGGTTTTGACGTTGAGCAGGTGATGGGGTTCGACGTTTTCACTGATGGAGTTGCCCCCCCAGGTGCCGCAGCCGAGGGTGAGGGAGGGATCGAGGCGGAAGTTATAGAGGTCGCCGATCGCCCCTTGGGAGGAGGGAGTGTTGATGAGGACTCGCGCCGTCTGCATTTTGTCCTCGAATTGTTTGATATGGTCAAATTCCGAGGGTTTGATGTAGAGAACGGCGGTATGTCCCCGTCCGCCAAATTCGACGAGGGCCTCGGCTTTATCGACGGCTTCGTCAAAGTCGCTGGCGCGATACATGGCCAGGACTGGGGAGAGTTTTTCGTAGGCGAAGGGTTCGTCGGTGCTGATGTCACTGACTTCGCTGATGAGAACGCGGGTGTTCTCGGGAATGGTGATGTCGGCTAACTCGGCGATGGTT
This sequence comes from Phormidium lacuna HE10JO, assembly GCA_900149785.2. Lineage (GTDB taxonomy): Bacteria > Cyanobacteriota > Cyanobacteriia > Cyanobacteriales > Geitlerinemataceae > Sodalinema > Sodalinema lacuna_A. The sequence continues at coordinate 53,510 of FSSI02000005.1, forward strand.
TCGACGGATTGGCCGACAATGTTGGCGTTGAGTCGTCCGTTGTTGATGAGGAGTTTGCCGAGGCGATCGCCTTCTTCGGGACTGAGGAGATAGGCGCCGCGATCGATAAATTCTTGACGCACTTCGTCATAGACATCATCGAGAACGACGACGGACTGCTCACTGGCACAAATCATGCCATTGTCGAAGGTTTTACTGAGCAAAATCGACGACACAGCCATTTTGATGTGAGCGCTGGAGTCGATGAGGGCGGGGGTATTGCCGGCACCGACCCCGAGGGAGGGATTACCCGAAGAATAGGCCGCTTTCACCATTCCGGGGCCGCCGGTGGCCAGGATCAGTTTGACATCCTGGTGCTGCATGAGCGCTTGGGAGAGAGGCACGGTTGGCTCGTCAATCCAGCCGATGATGTTTTCCGGTGCGCCGGCGGCGACGGCGGCATCCCGGACGATTTTGGCGGCTTCGATGGTACAGCGTTTGGCCCGAGGGTGAGGCGAAAAGATAATCGCGTTACGGGTTTTTAGGGTAATTAGGGCTTTGAAGATGGCCGTTGAGGTGGGATTCGTGGTCGGGACAATCCCAGCTAAAATACCAACGGGTTCGGCAATGCGCTGAATGCCAAAGGATTTATCTTCTTCGATAATGCCGCAGGTTTTCTCGGCTTTATACTTGTTGTAGATAATTTCTGAGGCAAAGTGGTTTTTGATCACTTTGTCCTCGGTGACGCCCATGCCGGTTTCTTCCACGGCGAGCTTCGCTAAGGGAATGCGAGCCGCGTTGGCAGCTAGAGCGGCTTTCTTAAAAATGACATCAACTTGCTCTTGGCTGAAGCTGGCATAGGCCTCTTGGGCGGCTTTGACGTTGGCGATATGGGCTTCGAGTTGTTCGAGGTTTGCGACAAGCTCAGTCATGATTGGCATTTCCTTTGTGAGCAACAAATGTGAGCAACAAAATAAATCGTAGGATACCAACAGTGACTCAAGCAGTGACTCAAGCAGTGACTCAAGCAGTGACTCAAGCTGAGATGGGATCATTGATTCCCTCATTGAACCGACGTGAACCGGAGGGATTGAGTTGAGATGGTGGCCGATGATTGTAGGCAAGTTTCCATCGGGGAGGTCTCGGCAGAACACGGGGTTCAATGGGATTGATTCCATTAACTCGATATTGAGTCACTGTGTTGGGGTTAACCTACTTTTTAAACCCTCGGCTTGATGTTAAGACCGAGTAATCTTAAAAGAGTTAAAAAATGTTTCGGCTTCGGGAAAGTCGATGTCTCCATCTTGTGCGCCAACTAACAGTTGATAGAGAACGGCCTCTTCAGCATCGGCGATCATCATCAGTTTAAAGCGAATTCCTTCAGGATTTCGCATGATAATAGAGCGCGCAGGAAGTCCTTCAATGCTGATGGTTTCTTCGCTTTCAATTTCTGAGTTGGTGCTAGCGGCGGCGTTATCTCGCCCACCATCGAGTCCTTGTTCGACGTCAAAGCTGGCCCCTTCGGGTAGGGGAATTGGGTTGGCGCCGCTCATATAGGCTCGCCCTTGGCTCCCATCTTCGTAAATGGCTAGTGAGAGTTCAATTTCCTGATTCTCACCGACGGGGATGGTTTCGTTTTGTTCGAGAGGTTCTTGGGGAAATTTGATTTGATAGAGTCCATTGGGGGGTTCGTAGGTGAACCAGTCCTCCGTGTTCGTCTCAGAGGTGGCGCTCCCGTCGGAGGTGTCCTCAGAGGTTGGGGATGTGTCTGCGGTTGAACTGTCGGCTGGGGTTTCTGTGGTCTCGGAAGTGGGAGTTTCTTCGGTGGCTGTATCGTCACCGCTACAGCCGACAAGGGAGAGGGGTACGGTTAGGGCCAGTAATAGGGCAAAAAATTTCGAGGTCATAGTGAGCCTATTGAGCTTTTGATGTCTATGGTAACGCGATTAGATTGGCCACTCATCGTTCAAAGGACTGATTTCAAGTTTTTCATAGAATTGCGATCGCAACGGTTAACTAGGATGCAGAAGCGATGCTAACTGCTTATTTAGGTCACTTTAAGCTATTTTTTTAGATTCTTTTAAGGTTTAAGAGGGGGACGGATCGCTCCTTGGCTCGTCTTGACTCGTCTTAGTTTGGATGAGGTTAAGTCTGGGGGTCAAAAATGAAGGGTAATCCCCCAACTTTCAAAGTCTTGTGCGTGGCGAATCAGTTGTTTTTGTAGGGGTCCGTTGAGCCAAAAAATGACGGGACAGGGAAAGCGTTGACGAAACATCTCCCGCATTTGGTTGAGGGACTCCAGGACAATGAGGGGGTGTTGCAGGCGATCGAGACCTAGGATGATCAGGGCCTGGGGGGGGTCGATGACCAGTTGCTGGGAAATGATGGAGTAGGGATGGTCGCTCTGGGGAGGAAGGGTGATTTCTTGTAAGGGAACTGAGCTGATCTGATGCAGGTGTTCGATGAGGCGATCGCGCCGGGAGGGGGAGTCACAGCGGGCAAAAATCGGCTCAAACTGCCCTTGGCCGGACTCGATGGCCCAGGATAACTGGTGTAGGGTATCGTCGGTCTGAGGGACAAGTTGACTGTCGAGGACAAGGGGCTGCATTCGTTTAACGGCTCTAATGGCTCATGTTAATGGCTCATGAATCGCTCGGGTTGATCTCGGTGCGCGTTTGGCGATCGCAGGAGAATTGTCGCTTACAGTTGCGGAACTCCCTAGGCTCATGCTGTAGTTGAGGAAATCAGCCGTTGAGGCCGTGGTGAAACTGGCCGATGACCACTGATGTCTTTTGGGCATCTATGCGCGTCCCCTGGTGGGTCAAGCTGTTGCCCTGAATCCCTCCACTGAGCTTAATGAAGGTTAAGGATGAAGGTCAATGGTGAAGGTCAATGGTGAACCATCGCGAAGATAGACCGGAGATCTATGTATGATGCCGTTTTCTCATAGCTAAGGGTCAACTGTCAATCCTTCGCCCTCAATCGTCAACTCTCAATCGTTGAGTGTTAACGGTCAACCTTCAACGGTCAACCTTCAACGGTCAACCTTCAACGGCTAGATCTGCGCGTCCTCTATTGCCCCGTACTGTTATGATTTTATCGTCCCGTTCATCTATTGAATCCTCTTGGGAAACCCAAGCTGAACTCGATTTACTCGAAACGGTGTTATTTGGAGAGGATATCACCTACCCCTGGAATCCCGGTGAATGTGAAGATCTCGATGACACTCCGGCGTTTTGCGATCCCCTCAAGGTGGATGATTTGAATTTAGGCGATCGCTCGCCGATTTTTTTTGCTCAACTCGACAGTTGTATGATTTATGCACAACTGTGTGAACGCTTTGGTCCGCAAGTCCCGGCCCCTCTCCTGCAACGGCTCTACAACCTGGCTAAGCAAAGCAGCCGTCGAGATCTCTCTCCCCTCGATCGACTCGTAGCCTGTGTTCAGCCTCTGCTTCCTGACTCGACAACGGAAGAGTTACAGGCGTTAGCTGGCCCTTTCGCGACTGGGATAGACGGTGAAACGCTGGATTATTCCCTGAACCCTCCTTGGGAGGAACGCTCAAGTTTAGATCAAGCTCGTCTGAGTTTGGCGATCGCCCACTTCACGCTACAACAGTTACTCGTTAAGATTTAAGGTTTAAGGATAAGTTGGGTGGGCAATTGACCGCTCACCCGATACACATCACGGCATCTTCGCTTAAACCATCATGACTGAACTTCCTCCCCTAAACAGCCAAACGATCTGGGCTATCCTCAATAAAGAGTTGGACAATGAGACGGTTAACCGCCTAGTTTGGCATTATTTAGGCTATCGCTATGATTCACAGCAGCAGCAATGGCAAACGGACCAGGTGGCTGAAGACTGGCGAGAGACCTATCCTGAACCGCCAGATTTTATTGAACATCGTCTTCCCAATGTAAAACTCACTCGTTCAATTCCTAAGCCCAATAAACAACTTCTCAAGGAAAAGTTAGGATTTAAAGGTTATAAAATTGGTGAGTTTTCACCCCTGGAAACGCGGCGAGCTACGATGGCAAATTGGCTGCTCAATTACATGGTTGAACACAAAATTGAGATCTAATCTCCCTCATCTCTCTCCCGTTCTCTCCCGTCTCTCTCTCGTTCCTTGGCTCTGCCAAGGAATGCCCAACGGGAGGCTCTGCCTCCCTCCCTCCCAGGCGGCAGAGTCGCCGAGAGTGCGTGTCACGGCTTCAGCCATGACACGAGATGGGCCAGATGGTTACTGGTTCATCGCTACATTCATAGCGACATTGGTAATCCACATCGATTGATAGGGTTGCAAATGTAAATCCTGATAAATATCCGTGATTTCCTGGCCACTAATCAAATCACACCAGGGATCCGTACAGACCAAATTCAACTCCGTCAAAGGTAACTTTTTGGGGCGATCGCTCAAATTGTGAATCGAGAAAATACTCTGATCGCGGTTGATACTTTGCCGCCAAAAGCCAAACAAGGATTTCTTCAAATGCAACGTATATTGAGTCGCATTGGGGTGAAACGCCGGTTGTCGGCGACGAATGCGAATTAAACGGCTCAGTTCTTGTAAGACCTGAGCTTGCGGTGAGTGCGGATCATCGAGATAGGTTAATAACTCCGACTCATCCCATTGGTGACGATTGATAGAACGCTTGCGTCCCGTTTGAGCCATTTTCTCGCGATCGTTCCCCGTGGCTAACAAACTATGAATATAAAACGCCGGAATCCCCTCCAAGGACATCATAATCGTCTGGGAACAGAGAAAGCGTTGAATTTGCCATTCATCTTCCCCCTTCACGGTTCCTTTTAAGGCTTCAAATAAAGAGATATTGATTTCATAGGGACTCTCAGAACCATCAGCTTGTTGTCGCATACTAATTTCACCGCCAAAGCGTTTCATGGTGGCAATGAGTTGCTCATATTCTTCATCAGTGAGCAGGCCTTCCGTTGGACGTAGGCCAATGCCATCATGGGAGGCGGTAAAGTTAAAGTAAGCACAGCCAAGAGGTGCAGGAGGCATACTCATCATCCAGGTGCGTAAATGCTCTGATTTACCCTGTAATAAGGCATTGAGCAATAATGGTGGCAGGCTAAAGTTATAGATCATGTGAGCTTCGTTGCGGTTGCCGAAATAGCTCAGGTTTTCCCGGTTGGGAACATTGGTTTCAGTAATTAATGCCACCTGGGGATTGAGGGTTTGCAGGATTTCCCGCAAGACTTTAATTAAGGCATGAGTTTGGGGTAAATGAATGCAAGGGGTTCCTAATTGTTTCCAGAGATAGCCGATCGCATCGAGGCGAATATAACTGGCCCCGGCTTGCACGTAATAGAGAAGAATATCAACAAATTCAAGTAAGACATCGGGATTGGCAAAATTGAGATCGACTTGATCCTCGCTGAAGGTGGCCCAGATATGTTTGTCACCGTTGGGAGTGTCTACACGAACTAAGAGGGGACTGTTGCGAGGTCGGACGACTTGGGAGACATCGGTGTCTGCATCGACGCAGATGAAATAGTCACAACCGGGTTTTTGTCCCTGTTTGAACTGCTGAAACCACTCACTTTGACTGGAGGTGTGGTTGATGACGAGATCCACCATGAGGTTAAAGTCGTTGGCGATCGCCTTAATATCGTCCCAGGTCCCGAGTTCGGGGTTGATGGCCCGATAGTCAATCACCGCAAAGCCATCGTCGGAACTGTAGGGACAAAAGGGGAGGATATGAACGCCGGTGATGGTGTCTTTGAGGTCGTCATGGAGAAAACGACCGAGGGTGACGAGGGGTTTTTCTCCTTCGCGGCGGATGCTGTCGCCGTAGGTAATCAGGAGAATGTTATCTTGACTCCATTTTCCTAAATCTTCGTCGAGGGAGTCGGACAGTAAGGGGGATAAGCGGTCATAAATGCGATCGAGGAGCGATTGGGCCGTCTCGTCGTCATAGACGGATTGTAAGAGGGGGAGGATGCGGCGGGTGAAGATCTCATAGGGACGGTTGACGGTGGAAAAGGATGGGATCGATGAACTCATAGGATGCAATCTTGAGATCGGTGATAGGTTTAAGGATTTAGCTTACGGGGTTGGCGATCGCCAATTTGATGGTTTCGTTACCGCTTGGGGATCAAATTGCGGATCAAATTGCGGATCAAATTGGGAATCCAACAATCGCCAGCGATTGGTTCTGTTATGAAAACTTGAAGTCTGTCGCCAAATCCGGCAAAGTTTCCGAAAATTTAGCGAAGGTTGGCGATCGCGTCAAGTTTTTTTCGGGAGTTGGTACACCAAACTCTCTCTAAGCTGGCTCTGACGTGGCGCTCAAGCTGCCCAAAACACAAAAAACGAGACGCACCTCAGGTACGTCTCGTTTAGCCACCAAACGGTTATTTTTGTCGCGAATGGCCGTTAACTACGAGCAATCTCTTCTTCGAGTTCTAAGTCAAACAAAAGATGCAGGGTTTTCATGGCTCGACGGCGAGCATCAATATCCTGTTGAGCCCGCAGTTGTACCATGGGATCATGGAGGATTTTGTTGACGATGCCGCGAGTTAGGGCCTCAATCACTTCTTGATGCTTCTCAGCAAACTCAGCACCTAAGCGAGATAGAGCTTTTTCGAGTTCCTGTTCGCGGATGGTTTCAACTTTGCGACGCAGGCTGCTGATGGTGGGGACGGTTTCGAGCGATCGCCACCAAGACTCAAAGCTGGCCAACTCATCTTCGAGAAGCAGTTCCGCTTCCATCGCCATTTGACGGCGACTTTCTTGGTTTTGGGCCACCACCGCTTTGAGATCATCGACGTTGAAGCATTGAACCTCCTCCAACTCGCTGACATTGGCGTGAACGTTGCGGGGAACCGCGATATCAAACAGCATTAAGCCGGGATGGGCCACGGCCCGCAAGTTGTCACAATGGAGAATCGGTTCGGTGGCGCCGGTTCCGGTAAACACCATATCCGAGTCGGCCACCGCCGCTAACATTTCATCCCAGGGACGAACATTGATATTGGCGTCGGGGAACTTTCCGGCCAATTCCTCGGCCCGATGTTGGGAACGATTCACCAGCGTGAGGCTGTTCGCGCCTTTGGCGATCGCATGTTGCACCAAGAGTCGGGACATTTTCCCGGCCCCCATGACACAGAGGCGCTGACTCCCCAAGTTGGGGACTTTCATCTGGGCCAACTCCACCGCCGCCGAACTAATGGAGACAGCGCCAGTCCCGATACTGGTTTCAGTGCGAACCCGTTTTCCGGCGCTAATGGACTGTTTAAATAACTGATTTAACACTCGTCCCACCCCTTTATACTTCTGACTGAGTTTGTGGGTGGTTTTGACTTGTGCCAGGATTTGTCCTTCACCGAGGACTAAACTTTCGAGTCCTGCACTGACGCGCAATAGGTGCATGACCGCGTCTTGGTGCAACAGGACAAACAAATAGGGACGTAATTGGGGGAGATAGATCCGGGAACGATCCGCTAGGAACTGGCTCACTTCTCGAACCGCAGGTTCGGTGTCTTTGGCGATGAAATAGATTTCGAGGCGGTTACAGGTACTCAGCAGAGCCACTTCTTCAATATTAGGATAGCTCGAAAGCTGGGCGATCGCGGCCTCGATCTGCGGTTCTGGGATACTCAGTTTTTCACGAATTTCGACTGGCGTTGTTTTGTGGCTTAGCCCAACAACAGCGATATTCATAATGATTTGGTAAGAGTTTGTTATCAGGGTCGGAGTCGGTTCAGAGGAGTTCCCCTGTGGCTCAGTATAACGCGAAGGCGATCGCGAAGGCGATCGCGTGAACCAGGGAACCCCTCGTCAGGGGACGAAATGATGCTCTATTTCAGTTGTAAGCGGCGGGGTGCGTCCGTCATATGAACCGTATCGACGAAGCGAGCCGTTTTGCTTTGGCTAGAGATGACCAAAGACTGAGTCCGAGCGCCACCGTGGAAGAAGCGCACCCCTTCCATGAGGGTTCCGGGGGTAATCCCACAAGCGGCGAACAAGACGGTTTCACCACAAGCGAGTTCATGAGCATCATAGACCTTATCCGGGTCATCAATGCCCATGCTAGAGAGACGTTCGAGGTTGCTTTCTTTACTCTCGCCAATCAGTCCCGTTTTGACCACAGCCGGGTCATAGATGAGTTGTCCTTGGAAGTGGCCTCCCAGACAGCGCATGGCGGCGGCGGAAATCACCCCTTCGGGTGCGGCGCCAATTCCCATCAGCGCGTGGATGTTGGTTCCGGCGAAGGCGCAGGAGATGGCGGCGGATACGTCACCATCACTAATCAGACGCACGCGAGCGCCAGCGTTGCGGATTTCTTGAACCAAGCTTTTGTGACGGGGGCGATCCATGACCACCACTACCAATTCCTCGATGGTGCGATCCATGCAGTCGGCCAGGATGCGTAGGTTTTCCGTGGCTGACTTGCGGATATCGACATGATTTTTGGCCACAGCGGGGGCGGCTAATTTTTTCATGTAGAAGTCGGGTGCGGCGAACAAACCGCCTTTTTCGGAAATGGCCAACACCGCCATCGACCCATTTTGTCCATAGGCCACGAGGTTGGTTCCTTCACAGGGATCGACCGCGATGTCGATTTCGACGAGTTCGTCGGGGTTACAGAATTGGTTGGCATTTTCTTGGGTACAAATGCCGACTTCTTCGCCGATGTAGAGCATGGGGGCGTCGTCCCGTTCCCCTTCTCCGATGACGATACGACCGCGCATATGAATCTGGTTCATACGCTCACGCATGGCTTCAACAGCCACTTGGTCGGCGGTGTTTTTTTCACCTTTTCCCATCCAATGAGCTGAGGCGATCGCCGCCTGCTCAACGACTTCAATAATTTCTAGCCCGAGGGTACTTTCCACGAATTCTATTCTCCCAAAAGATATTTATCGGTGAGTTCGATGAGATTTGCTCCCATTTTTTGTAAACGAACTCTTAACAGTTAGACCAGGACAAAGGCTGCGTATTTGACGACAGCAACTCTCCCTGAACATGAGAAGACGGCATTCTCCTATGGTCACCATCTCTGGCGGTTTACCACTCACTAGGAAATGCCACACCGGACAATCTTACGATATTTCCGGACCGTTAGCCGTCAAGCTGTCAGCAAAACTTTTTATCAGTTGAGTGAGCGAAACCCAGGAGAACGCGACTTGACAGGCTTGCAGTAAAGTCTCCCACAGATAGAAGTAACAATCAAGACAGCCCTCCATTTCCCCAATCAAGCTCTAATCTCAACCTCTAAGGCGAGGCCGGGGCGGGACGGTGAAGGGGCCAGGGAAAGGTGGCCTCGGTTCGACAAAGGCGGGGATCAGCCCTCGGTCTAGGGTGTTGGGGAACTGGGGCTAAACGGAGTCCGAAGGGGGGATGAACTCGGGGTCAATGGTGTTAAGTTTTGTGCTTTGACGAGTCCGGGGTGGCGATCGGCTTCGGGACAGATGACCCTGGGGATGCTTTCCTCCGGATCAACCGAGATAGACCCAGAAAGGGAAACGGTGGGAAACTCGACGAAAATTGGGCCGTTCTGGTTAAAAACCCATTAAGATATGCCAGACTGGTGTTCGATCTCGGGTTACGTCGGGAGGTCACTTAGAAAGGACAAGTTTATCGATATCTTTCAAGATATTGTTTTCGCTGGATGGGCAAACTCAATCAGGTTCACCTCTATTCTCCAGGACTGTTCCTTGTCAGTACGACAGTCATTTTGATGGTTCCATCGGCTCCCATCTTGGCCTTGGAGCTGAGGACGGACACGATCAATCCCGTCAGCGATCGCCTGGCCCAAGTTCGTCCGTCTCCAGAAGAGCCGTTTCCTGATTTGGAGTTCCCGGAACGACTCCCTCCCCCGGAAGAGCTTTTAGAACCCCGGCCTGAGGGTGAGACGGATGAGCAACTCGATCGCCTTGAAGGAACCATTGAGGTGCGCGGTTATCGGGTTGAGGGAAGCACTCAGTTTAGCGCCGAGGACTTCGCACCGCTGTTAGAGGCGTTTATCGGCGAGATGTCCTTTGCTCAGTTGTTGCAAGCTCGCTCGGCGGTGACGCAGTTTTATGTTGAGCAAGGCTATGTCACCTCGGGGGCGCTCCTTCCGCCACAAACCATTGAGGATGGGATTGTCACGATTCAGGTGATTGAAGGGGCCTTGGAGGATATCGTCGTCACCGGCGATCGCCGTCTCAATCCCGATTACGTGCGATCGCGCCTCAATTTAGCGGCTGAGGCTCCTCTCAATATCGATGATCTTCTCGAAGCCTTACAACTCCTGCAACTCGATCCCCTGATTGAGAATCTCTCAGCAGAACTCTCGGCCAGTCCTCGGCCGGGATTCAATCTCCTGGAAGTCGAGATTACTGAAGCCCCCAGTTTTCGCCCCCTGTTGCGGCTCGATACGGGCCGCTCGCCGACGGTGGGAGCCTATCGGGGAACCGTGGAACTCGAAGAGCGCAACCTCACCGGCTGGGGCGATCGCGCCCGCATCAGTTATAGTCGCACCGAGGGGAGTGACGAACTCCAAGCGGCCTATCGCCTCCCCATTAACCCTCGCAATGGAACCCTGGAAACCTCGTTTCGGATTACGGGGAGCGAAATTATCGAATCTCCCTTTGATGAGTTGGATATTATCGCCGATTCCCGAGATTACGAACTCACCTATCGTCAACCGCTCCATCGCACCCCCACCGAGGAATTTTCTCTAGGGTTGACGTTCTCCCGTCGGGAAAGTGACACCTCGTTGTTAGAGGAACCCTTTGCGCTGTCAGTCGGGGCCAATGATGATGGGGAAACTCGCCTATCGGTGTTGCGATTTTTCCAAGAATGGACTCAGCGGGGATCTCGGGAAGTGTTCGCGGCGCGATCGCAGTTCAATTGGGGAATTCCCATTTTTAGCAATGACACCATCAACAGCCGTGAACCCGATGGTCGTTTCTTTAACTGGCGCGGACAAGCGCAATATCTACGGTTATTGGCCCCCAACGGAACCTCTCTGTTATTGCGTTCAGATCTGCAACTGTCGGCCACTTCGATGGTTCCCCTAGAACGCTTTGGCTTAGGGGGAAACTTCAGTGTACGCGGCTATAGCCAAGACTTTCTCTTGGCTGATAGTGGCCTGTTCGCCTCGGCGGAACTGCGGTTTCCCATCTGGACGGCTGACGCTGGAGAGACACGCCTAGAATTACGTCCCTTTGTCGATGTGGGAACGGTTTGGAATCAAGGCGATGTGGATCTCGAGACCAATACCTTGGCCTCGATCGGCTTGGGACTTCAGTTCGGCTTAGGCGATCGCCTCTCGGCTAAACTCGACTGGGGGATTCCCCTCGTCGATGTCGATGAACGGGATAACCGCGATGTCTTCGAGCGTCAGGAACTCTATTTTCAGCTCGAATGGCGGCCGTTTTAAGGAGAGTTAGGCTAATCTAAGCCAATCTAAGCTGATTTAACCAGGGTTTTCTCGCCAATCACAGCATAAAAGGGGTCAGATCCGGCGAATCCCATCATTTGGAGAACCGGGGGAACATCGGAGGTTTTGATCATGACCTCGGGTTCGGCGAAACCCGGAACCGCTTGAAAATAGCGTTTCACTAATTGCACTCGACTGGCTTCACTTCCCTCACGCCAGGCTTGGATGGCTTTTTGGTAGAACATCCGGTTGGAGAAGCTGACAATGGCGAATCCGCCGGGTTTGAGGATACGGTGGATTTCGGCGAAAACGTCCTCAGGATGTTGTAGATACTGTACGGAGACGGCGTTGAGAACTGCGTCAAACTCGTTATCCTCGTAGGGGAGTTGGTGATTATGGTTGAGGTTCTGGACGATGTAATGGTCTAACTGGGGGTTTTTCGCCAGTTCAGCCTCGTTCATCCCATGACCCTCGACATGAGTAAAGGGGATATCCTCGGGAAGATGGGATACCCAGCTACTCATCAAGTCGAGGATGCGGCTGTTGGCTTGCAGGCGATCGCGATACAATTGCGTGAGTTGGTCGATGAAGCTCTCATCGACATGGGTGACGAAGCGGGGGATTTCGTAGAATCGGGCATCATCGCTACTGTCGAGTTTGCTGCGATCGCGGTCTTGTAAAATTCCCATTACAGTCAGTGTTTTGAGTTAAGGATCATTCAATAATTATCCATTATAAGGAGTTTCGAGAATGAATTACATTCCCGTCGTTGCCCGAATTTGTTTAGCGGTTATCTTTTTGCGAGCAGGTATTTCTAAAATCTTCGGTTTTGCTGGAACTGCGGCGATGATGGGTGATTCAGGATTACCCATTCCTGAAATTCTCCTAGTTGGAACAATTGTGTTTCAAATTCTGGGTAGTATTTCCTTGATTTTAGGATATAAAACTCGCATTGGTGCAGTGCTTTTGATTCTCTTTTTAATTCCGGCAACACTGGTGTTCCACAATCCAACAAATCCCGATGAATTGACGAATTTTTTCAAAAATCTTGGTTTACTCGGCGGGTTGTTAATGACTCTTTATGCGGGTGCTGGCCCGGTTAGTATTGACGATCGCCTAGCAGGATATCGGTAGAAGAAGGCAAGAGGCATAACCCACCCCTAACCCCTCCCAAGAGGGGATGGCAAGAGGCAAAAGAGGTTAGGAGAAGGGAACAGGCATAACCCACCCCTAACCCCTCCCAAGAGGGGATGGCAAGAGGCAAAAGAGGTTANAGGCATAACCCACCCCTAACCCCTCCCAAGAGGGGATGGCAAGAGGCAAAAGGGGTAGGGTGCGTTCTGGCTCAACATCATTGTAAACGTTGAAATTGCTAGTTAAACTTGCCAGAACGCACCGCTCGCCATGAAATCGTTATTATCATAATTCAAGGAGTAAAAAAACATGAAAATTGGCATTTTAGGAACCGGCTTAATGGGGCAACCTATGGCACTCAAACTACTAGAATCCAACTATGACATCATCGCCTATAACCGCACCGCCGCCAAACTAGATCCCATTAAAGCCGTTGGGGGCGCGATCGCAGCCTCTCCCGTCGAGGTTCTCCAAGACGCGGATTGTCTCATCACCATGCTTACCAATGCGGCGGCCATTCGCGAAACCCTCCTCAGTGACGCGGCTAAGGCGAATTGGACGGGCAAAACCTTAATCCAAATGGCAACCATTGCCCCCAGTGAAAGTCAAACCCTACAACACGACATTGAAGCAGCGGGAGGGGCGTATCTCGAAGCCCCGGTGTTGGGAAGTATTCCCCAAGTCAAAACCGGCGAATTATTGGTCATGGTGGGGGCAACACGGAGCTTGTTTGAGCAATGGTTGCCTGTTTTACAAGTGTTTGGCAAGGAGCCGGTTTTGCTGGGCGAGGTGGGCAGTGGTTCCGCTGTTAAATTGGCGATGAATCAACTGATTGGCTCTCTCACAACGGCGTTTGCTGGAAGTTTGGCTATGGTTCACCAGCAAGGAATTGACATTGAGGCGTTTATGGAAATTGTCCGCCAAAGTGCCTTGTATGCTCCCACCTTTGATAAGAAACTCTCGCGGATGATGGCGGGAAATTATGAGAATCCCAATTTCCCCAGTAAGCATTTACTCAAGGATATGAATCTGTTTAGCCGCGAAGCCGAAACCATGGGAATTGATGCACAGTTGAGTCAGGCGGTGTCGCAAGTGGTGGAACAGGCGATCGCCCAAGGTTTGGCGGATTCTGACTATTCGGCGTTGTTTGAGGCGGTGAAAGGAGGTTAACCCATGACGGCGATCGCCCGGCCATTGTTGAACGGCCGCAATTCTCGATAGAATAACAAAACCACTACCGTCACACCTCACTAAGCTGATCTTGATTCGCGAAGAAACCCTCAATCTCCTGGAATGGCAACGGCTTTGCCAACATCTCTCCACCTTCGCCGCCACTAAAATCGGGGCCATCGCCGCTCGACAACTGGCCATCCCCGGCGATCGCCAACACAGCCAACAGCTTCTGCAACAAACCCAGGAAGCCTATGGGTTGGACATGAGTCCTCAAGATAGCTTGACATTTGGCGGCATTCGTGATATATGGGAACCCCTAGAACGGGCCGAGATTGGCGGGATGTTGCAGGGAGACGAACTCCTGAACATCGCCACCACCCTCTCCGGGGCGCGACAACTGCGGCGAGTCATTGATAACACTGAATTAGAGGTTCCGGTGTTACGAGCCTTGGTGTCGGAATTACGCACCTATCCCGACTTAGAACAAGAGATTTATCATTGTATCGACGAACGGGGAGACGTCGCCGATCGCGCCAGCCCCCAACTCGAAGGTATCCGACGCCAACTCAAACAGGTGCGCGATCGCATCTACCAAACCCTCAACCGCATCATTCAGCGTCAGGGAAGCGCCCTGCAAGAACATCTCATCACCAGTCGCGGCGATCGCTTTGTCTTGCCCGTCAAAGCGCCCCAAAAAGAGAAAATTCCAGGGATTGTTCATGATAGTTCCGCCACTGGGGCCACCCTCTATATCGAACCTCGGGCGATCGTCAACGAGAACAACAAACTGCGAACCCTCCAGCGACAAGAGAAAAACGCCGAAGAAGTGGTGTTACGCAAACTCAGCCGCAGCATCGCCGAGGTAATTCCTGATTTAGAACGGTTGTTGGCGATCGTCACCCAACTGGATTTAGCCACCGCCCGCGCCCGCTATAGCATCTGGTTAGACGCCAACCCACCGCGATTTGTCGACGCGACGCAAGCCACGGAACTGCGCCAACTGCGTCATCCCCTCCTAGTTTGGCAAGAAAAGCATGAACAGGGGAATGCGGTGGTTCCCATTAACGTCTCCATGTCGCCGGAGATTCGCGTGGTGACGATTACGGGGCCAAATACGGGGGGTAAAACCGTCACCTTGAAAACCCTCGGTTTAGCCATGTTGATGGCCAAAGTGGGTTTGTTTATTCCGGCGCGGGAACCGGTGGAACTGCCCTGGTTCTCGCAAGTGTTGGCGGATATCGGCGATGAACAGTCCATCGAACAGAGTTTATCCACGTTTTCGGGTCATATTCGCCGCATTAGTCGCATTTTAGAGGCGGTGGCTGAGGATGAGAATGCCCTGGTGTTGTTGGATGAAGTGGGTGCGGGAACCGATCCCTCTGAGGGGAGTGCGTTGGCGATCGCCCTGTTGCAATATCTAAGCGATCGCGCCCGGTTGACGGTGGCCACGACTCACTTTGGCGAGTTAAAGGCCCTCAAATATGAGGATTCCCGGTTTGAGAATGCCTCAGTGGAGTTTGACGACGAGAGTTTATCCCCCACCTATCGCCTGTTATGGGGGATTCCGGGCCGTTCCAACGCTATGCAAATTGCCCGGCGACTGGGGTTAGCCGCTGATGTGGTGGATTTGGCTCAAAGTTATATCCGTTCGGGGATTAGCGTCGATGTCAATGAAACCATCGCCGAGTTGGAAGCACAACGGCGGCGACAGGAAACCAAAGCCGATGAAGCCAGTCAGATTGTGGCCCAGGCCGAACGCTTGAATCAGGAGATTAGTGAGAAAGCCGAACAGTTACGCCGTCGCGAGGAAAACCTGAAACTGCAACAGGAACAGGCGGTTCAGGCGGCCATTGATGAGGCGAAAGCGGAAATTGCTAAGGTGATTCGTCGCTTGCAACAGGGCCATGCGACGGCTCAGGATGCCCAAAAAGCCACCGAGGCGATGGAGCGCATTCGTAAGCAACGGCTCCCCAGTGCCTCAAAACCGCCGAAACCGAAGCCGGGATTTGCCCCGAAGGTGGGCGATCGCGTGCGGATTCCCCGGTTAGGGCAAACGGCGGAGGTGTTGGCGATCGAGAAAGAGGGTGAGTTAACGGTACGCTTCGGCTTAATGAAGATGGACGTTCCCCTGGCGGATGTGGAGTCGTTATCTGGGGAAAAACCGGATCTACCCCAGCCGAAAGCGAAGGCCACCCCTCAAAAATCCAGTCAAACGGCGGCCCCGGCGGCTACGGTGAAAACGGCACCCCTTGTACGCACTTCGCAAAATACCCTGGATGTGCGGGGAAGTCGGGTGCATGAAGCTGAACCTCGCTTAGAGGAGGCGATCGCCCAGGCGGTTCCGGTTGGGGGTGCGTTGTGGATTATTCATGGCAAGGGAACCGGGAAGTTACGAGAGGGGGTTCATGAGATTTTGGGGCGATCGCCGCATATTAAGAACTTCGAGTTAGCGCCCCAGAAAGAAGGCGGTGCGGGGGTGACGGTGGCCTATTTAAATTGATGGTTGGGGGACAGGTGAGAAGATTACTAATTCTGGGTCTTCTGGGTTCGGGGTGATAAGAAAAATTTATGGCGGATTATATCCCTTGCTGTAGGGGCGAAAAATCCCCTCCTGGGAGGGGCTAGGGGTGGGTTCCCCTACAATTTTGTATCTCATGCAACTAACTCCACCGTATATCCTGAAAACCCCTAATTCTGACTCTCCGAACGGGAAAACAACTCGTTAAACTCCCGTTGATCATAGTGATACACCGTGCGAATGGGATAGGGAATACTGATATTGGCGCGATCGCAGGCCGCCTTCAGGGCCATCATCACTCGCGTCTGAACCCGGCGCACCTCCGCCCGTTGGGGAACCGTCCAATAGCGCACCAACAAATCAATCGAACTATCTCCAAAGCCCACAACATCCACCTCCACATCCGGCTTGTCCATCACCCCTTCAACGCCATCAAGCGCCTCTTTTAAGACCTGAACCGCCATCGGTAATGGGGTATTGTAATCCACACCAATAGCTAAATCTGTACGACGAGAGACAAAGGCTGTTAAGACTTCAACCGGACTGGTGAAGACAATTGAATTGGGAATCACCACCCGCTCGCCGCGATAGGTGCGAATTTGGGTTGAGCGAATCGCCACCTCTTCGACCGTTCCTTCATAATCTCCCACAATAATTTGATCGTGGAGTTCAAAAGGTTCTTGTAACAACAATAAAATCCCGGCCAGGAAGTTCTTAAAAATATCCTGAAAGGCAAAACCAATGGCAACGGATCCTAACCCGAGTAGGGCCACGAGATCCCCTAATCCCAAGTTGGGAAAGGCAATCACCGCCGCCGCTAAAACTCCCACCACCCAAGACGCCACATAACTCGTCTGCGAGACTAACGACTGGAGAGAACGACTGCGGAGGAACCGCCGCGCCCCCTTATGCACCACTTGTTGCACATTTTTGGCTGCCCACTTGGTTAGGGAAAGAATAATAAAGGCGATCAAAATCGCTGGCAGCAACTGGACGGTTTCACCGACTAACTGAACCAGCCGAGTCCGAATTTCTTGCAAAATAGCCGTCATGGATAATCTCTGAATGGGGACTTGTGAGGCCCGCTAGTTTAATGGTGCTCGATCATGAATCGGTCGTTGCGATCGCCGCGATCTCGTCCAACTCACTCGCATCTTGGCTACTGTACCCCAAGATCTGCCGTTAACCAAGGACTCTAACCAAAGACTGAGCTGCATTTTGCCCAAACCTCTACTTCTAGGTAGATGCACTGACCCACTATCCCCCCTTATTCTAGTAGTAGCGGTAAACACGAGACCTTAATACCAACTTACCTATGACTTACTTCTTAACGACAGGCGCTGAACAAGCCTTTTCCTATCCCATCTCAGGTGTCATCGTCGGAGTTGTCGGCTTCATCGCAGCAGTCGGCCTCGGCTCCTTAGCCTGGTACAACTCCAAACGTCCGCCCGGTTGGGAAGATAAAGAACGCCCCGATGTCGTTCCTGATATTGATACGAATCAGTAATCGAAAATCTTGTTTCGGGGTTTGAAGACTCCCCCGTTGAGTCTGACCTTAACCCCTCTAAACGTTGACCCTCTATTGGAGTTTCATTTATGACGACCGACCAAAATACTAACCAACAAGCCGCCAACTACGATCGCAACATCACCCCTTCCGAAGTCAGCGATCGCATGGAACAAGAAGGGGACAACTTCAAGAAAACCCCAGAACCGGCCAAAGACCCCAATCAAGGTCATCTCGACACCACCAAAGGCTACACCGTAGACCGCGAAGGCATGGCCAATAACTACGCCGTTGAGCCAGAGATGTACTACGAAGAGCGCGGTGACTTGCGCGAAAAAGAAGAAGCCCTCAAAGCCGAGCGGTCTGAGGAACTCAAGACCGTTAACCAAACCAACGAAGCGGGTAAACTTGAAGCCGATCACGACGACCGTGGCAAAGGTCCGGGTGTCATTTAAGGGTTGACCTCAGCCGAACGGTTCTGAGGAATCCCCCCAATCTAGTAGAGATGCGATCGCCCCGTGTCTCTACTTATTCTTCTTTTTAACCTCTGTCTAATAATCGTTAATTGAGATTCATGAATACGCCTTTGCTCCCCGACAAACGGTGGATGTCAATTTGGATAAAATGTACGGCTATTCTTGCTCTACTGAATTTAGTGTTAGCCCTGTTTAATGCCAGTTATGTACCTCTACGGGATATTTATCTTCGCTACCTTCCCCAAGTCGTCCAAGTCTATGATCCCGTCAAGGGGATAGAACCTCATCCCCAAACCGAACAATATCAGCGAAACTTCCATCGCCTCCTCAACCAAGTCTCCCAAACCGGACTCGACACCCCCGAAGTGCAAGCCTCCCTACAACGGCTGCGCCAACAAAGTGAAGCGCTCATCGACGAAAACCCCTTCATTGCCTCAGGTAAATTTAGCACCTTTGCCAAATTGCAACGTCGTATTACCGATCGCCTCAATCAAGACTCCGTCACCGTCGCCTTTCGGGAATTTTGGACGACCGACTACTTGCGATCGCACGATATCACCAGCGAACTCAACTTCTTCCAAACCAAAATCATCCCCCTGCTGGCCACCAACTACTACCGACAAATCGACGATAACGGACAACCCTACGATGCGTATTGGCGCATTGACATCTGGTTTATTGGCTTTTTCGCCCTAGAATTTCTGATCCTAACCTTCATCGCCTCTCGTCGTCGTGTGGGCCTGACCTGGTTTGACGCCATGTTACGGCGTTGGTACGACTGGTTTCTGTTCATCCCCGTCTGGCGTTGGCTGCGGATTCTCCCCGTCACCGTGCGGCTGCATCAGGGAAAAGTCGCCAACATCGAATATATCCTCTCCCAGATGATTCACGAACCCGCCATTTACCTGTCCGATCATATCTCCGAATTTGTCACCATCCGCACCCTCAACCAATTTCAGGAATCCATTGAAAACGGCGATCTCGCTCGCGGTTTACTCAATCCCTCAGACTATGTCGCCGTTGGTGATATCAATAGCCTCGAACGCATCAGCGATCGCCTCCTCGAACTCACCATTTACAGAGTTCTCCCCCAAGTACAACCCGAACTCAAATCCCTCCTGAACCATTCCCTCTCCGAAGCCTTAGCCGAATCCGCCTTCGTCGAACTCGTCGAACGAGTTCCCGCCTTAGGTCATTTCCCCACCGATGTCAGCGATCAACTGGCCAACTACCTGGCCAACGCCACCTGTGAAACCCTCGCCAACGCCTACGCCGACGAACTCGGGCGAGAACGCTTTGAAGATCTCAGCGATCGCTTCCAAACCGCCTTACGTCAGGAACTCCAAGACCAAGCCACCCTCGATGAATTACAGAACCTGATCTCGAACGTCGTCCAAGAAGTGAAAATTAACTACGTTCAACGGGCCGCAGAACAAGATGCTGACGAAACCATCGAGAAAGTTGAAGAGGTTTACGATCGCGTCGAACGCAAATCTTAACACGACTCTATCTCCTGATAGAGGTAATCCTACCCTGAGAATGGCAACTTAACGGTAGACTGGCCTGTGAATCCTCACACCTCGACAAATCTAAAGTTCACCTTAAAAGTTGAGAAAAGTTGAGGGTTCCTCTCGATTGCGCCTTGACAAAATTAAAATTGTCTGAAAACAATAGCGCTATCAGTATCGAGTTTAAATCAAGGGAGGGCAGCAATATTTTAGCCCTGACAGACCCCTTGACCCAGACCTAGAGATTTTTAAAAACTAGCCCTAAATCCAAACCTTAGGGGTAATCTCCTGATTCCAACTCGGGGGATTATGTTGCCCTAACTTGTTCACTTACGTTCAAACTTATCTCAACCATTATGACAACCCTTGCCCCCGAACAAATCCAAAAAATCACCAACAATCAACATCAAAATCCCTTTGAAATTTTAGGCTCTCACCGACTCTCCGACAACAACGGCAAAAGCGCCTGGGTGGTCCGAGCCTACCTGCCCAAAGCCGACGCCGCCTGGGTCATTCGTCCCGAAGAACGGGATAGCTACCCCATGCACAGCGTCCATCATCCCAACTTCTTTGAATGCGAAATTGAAGCCCCAGAACTGAAAAACTATCAACTCAAAGTCAAAGAAGGCGATCGCGAACGAGTCTTCTACGACCCCTACGCCTTCCGCTCCCCCAAACTCACCGACTTTGACCGCTACCTCTTCGGCGAAGGTAACCATCACCGCATCTACGAAAAACTCGGCGCCCATCCCGTCACCCTCAACGGCATCGAAGGCGTCTATTTCGCCGTCTGGGCGCCCAACGCTCGCAACGTCTCCATCGTCGGCGACTTCAACGAATGGGACGGTCGCAAAGACCAAATGGAGCGCACCGAAACCGGAATTTGGGAACTGTTCATCCCCCAACTTCCCTCAGGAACCCTCTACAAGTACGAAATCAAAAACCCCGAAGGGCATATCTACCTCAAATCCGACCCCTACGGCTTCGCCCAACAAGTGCGGCCCGACACCGCCTCGAAGGTCGTAGACCTTAGCCAGTACCAATGGCAAGACGAATCCTGGATACAACAACGCCGTCAGCGAGACCCCCACGACCAGCCCATCTCCGTCTACGAACTGCACGCCGGCTCCTGGCTCCATACCGGCGCCGAACATCCCCCCGACAGCGGCGAAGTCGTGCGCGTCTCCGAGAAGCCCGAAGGACGCTTCCTCACCTACCGAGAACTCGCCGACAAACTCATTCCCTACGTCAAAGACCTGGGATACACCCACATCGAACTCCTCCCCGTCGCCGAACATCCCTACGATGGCTCCTGGGGTTATCAAGTCGCCGGCTATTTCGCCCCCACCTCCCGGTTCGGCAGTCCCGAAGACTTCATGTATTTCGTCGACCAATGTCACGCCAACGATATCGGCGTCATCGTCGATTGGGTTCCCGGCCATTTCCCCAAAGATAGCCACGGCCTAGCCTACTTCGACGGAACCCACCTCTACGAACATGACGACCCCCGCAAAGGCGAACATAAAGAATGGGGAACCTACGTCTTCAACTACAGCCGTCACGAAGTCCGCAACTTCCTCGTCTCGAATGCCCTCTTTTGGTTTGACAAATACCACATCGACGGCATTCGCGTCGATGCCGTGGCCTCAATGTTATACCTCGACTACAACCGCAAAGATGGCGAGTGGGTTCCCAACCGCTACGGCGGCCATGAAAACCTCGAAGCCGCAGACTTCCTGCGACAACTAAACTATCTCATCTTTGGCTACTATCCCGGCATCCTCTCCATTGCCGAAGAATCCACCGCCTGGCCTCTCGTCTCCCGGCCCACCTATCTCGGCGGCTTAGGCTTTAACTTCAAATGGAACATGGGTTGGATGCACGATATGCTGGACTACTTCAGCGAAGATCCCATCCATCGCCGCTATCACCACAACCACATCACCTTTAGTTTGATGTACGCCTTCAGCGAGAACTTCATGTTGGCGTTGTCCCACGATGAGGTGGTTCACGGCAAAGGCAGCCTTTGGGACCGGATGCCTGGCGATGATTGGCAGAAATTCGCCAACTTGCGCTGTCTGTTCAGCTATATGTTTACCCACCCCGGCAAAAAGACCATGTTTATGGGCATGGAGTTTGGGCAACATAAAGAATGGAATGCTTGGGGCGACTTGCAATGGGATCTGCTCAATCAGGAGTCTCACCAGAAACTCAAGCAGTTCTTTAAAGACCTCAACGGCATCTATCGCAGCCAACCGGCCCTCTATACTCAAGACTTCTCTGACGAAGGCTTTGAATGGATTGACTGCAACGATGCCGACAACAGCGTCGTCTCCTTTATCCGCAAAGACCAATACAGCGATGAGTTTGTGGTCACCGTCTGCAACTTCACGCCGGTTCCCCATCATGACTATTGGATTGGCGTTCCTGAGGCTGGTTTCTATGAAGAGATTTTCAACAGTGACGCTGAATGCTACGGCGGCAGCAATATGGGCAATGCTGGCGGGAAAGCAACTGTCGAGTGGTCTAACCCCAAATGGAGTCAGGCCCTACCCCTATGTTTACCCCCATTGAGTGTGATGGTCTTTAAACATAAATAGGGCGCACCACTTGCAGGTCGCTCCGACCTAATTTCCCTCGTTCCCCTAGTTGTCCTCGTTCCCCTAGTTGTCCCCTAGTTGTCCCCTAGTTGTCCTCGTTTGTCCTCGTTTGTCCTCGTGTCATGGCTGGAGCCATGATGTCCTCGTGTCATGGCTCCAGCCATGACACGGGCCTTAGGCGGCTCTGCCGCCTGCACTCGGGAGGCAGAGCCTCCCCAAGAGCATGACTTGGCTAGAGCCAAGTCACGAGGGGAGAGAGGGAGAGGGCATGACTTGGCATCGAGCCAAGTCACGAGGAAACACGAAAGGCACGAAGAACGAAAGGGATCTGTACTATGCAGATTTCGTATTAGACAAATCTTGAACAATCATTTCACCCTAAAAACTTATGGTTACAACCACTCGTCGCGCCGCTGAAATTACTCTTGTTGCCGATGAAACCCAAAAACTCCTGGATTGGGTACAAGCGGTTCAAGCCTCCGATGAGACCATTTTCCATAAATCTCAACAGATTTCTCGTCGTTTAGGGGCCTACTATCGTCCCGATGGTTTAACGGAAATTGGTTTCTGGGTTCCTGAACTCAGTCCAGGAGAGATTCAACCCAAAAACATCTACTTAGAAATCTTTACACCCCTAGAGGATGTCCATCCCCAAGAGGATTTACAAACCATTCGTTTCCGCCGCGAATATGTGAACCTAGAACGGGATGGGGAATATATGTGGGGTGTGCTGTCGGGGATGAAAGCCGGGGATGCGAACCATTTTGGCTCTCTCTACTGGCTGCGATATCTCGACTATGACAACGACATTAACACCATTGGCGATTTTCTCGCCGATTCTCTGCCCTATGGAGTCTATGCGCCAGCGGAACTGTACGATCGCGACCAACTCCAACGCGATCGCCGCGATACGGCCTATTTCCAACAATTCCGCAGCGATGATGGTCGGCCCGTCAAAGTCAACCCCCCCACCAATATCTTGCAGCTTCATGTCAACACCGCGTCCCCCAACGGCTATCTCTCGGGATTAACCCAACTCTTTCAGCGGATTTCCGACAAACTAGCCAAGGGAGACCCCCTCACCCCCGCTGAGGAAAATTATGTCGGCTATGAAGCGGTACAATTACTTCCCATTGAACCCACTGTTGAATATCTCGGTCATCGAGATCACGGTCAGGGATTTTTCTCCTGTAGTGACGAAGATCGTTTACGCATGGACCCCGACAGTGAATCCATTGAATATGAGTCCGATGAAATTCATGTTCAATTGAAGAAACCAGACACCCAAAACTGGGGCTATGACATTGTTATTTTTGGCATGGCGGCCACCAATCCTTCGGTGTTGGAAACTCAACGTCCTGATGAAGTCGTGGCGTTTATTGAAACCCTGCATAACTTCTCGACGGGACCGATTCAAGTGGTTTATGACATCGTTTATGGTCATGCCGATAACCAAGCTCTGAATCTCCTCAATGGTCGCTTCTTAAAAGGACCCAATATGTATGGGCAAGATGTTAACCACCAAAACCCAGGAGTTCGGGCAATTCTCCTAGAAATGCAGCGCCGTAAGTCCGACACTGGGGTTGATGGGATTCGCGTCGATGGCGCTCAGGATTTCAAATACTTTAATCCGATGTCGGGTCGGGTTGAGTATGATGATGTTTACCTGCAAGAAATGGCACGGGTTCCGCAAGACATTGCCGACAGTTCTCGCTATCCCTTTACCATTTTTGAAGATGGACGACCTTGGCCCGCTGAAGGCTGGGAAGAGATTTCGACCTATCGAGATATCATCGAGTTTCTGCCCGAAAGTTTCCAATGGGGTCCGTTGGTGTTTGCCCATAATACTCCCAGTTTACAGAAATTCTGGAGCCGCAAATGGAAGCGGGTTTGTGAAGTGATGCAGGTGGGGGCGAATTGGATTACTGGCTGTGGGAATCACGATACCCTACGGCGAGGAACCCAAGTTGACCCAGAAATGCCCATTAACTGGAATTTGGGTAAAACCTTGCCGGAGGTGTTGAATAATGCCTACGACAACCCGGCAATTACGATGTTGGTGTATGGGTTTAGTCCCGGCCTACCGATGGACTTTATTAACTGCACCATGCGCGCGCCTTGGGGCTTTTTGCGGAATACTGACGATCGCTATGGCGTGAAAGTCGTCGCCGAAGAGGCAGGGTTTCTCGATTGGCAAGTTGAGCCGGAAGTCTATGACCTCTCGGGCATTTTTCCCCGTCTTAAAGGGATGGGATTTAAGAAAGTGGGTGAGTTGCGGCAGTTTATGCGAGGCTTGCAACACGCCATTGACGAGACGGATTATGATTTGGATGAAGTGGCCCGCATTTGTCAACGTCATTTAGGGACTGAGTCGGATTCAACCGAGATGCAGGAGGAAGCTAAAACGATCGCCTCAGCCGCTGAGTTACAAAAACTCAATGTGTCGGAGAAGTCGCCAATTCTGCAAGAGTTGGATGTGGGTAAACTGAAGGAGTTTGCCACAGCCT
The DNA here is from genome assembly GCA_900149785.2 of Phormidium lacuna HE10JO. Lineage (GTDB taxonomy): Bacteria > Cyanobacteriota > Cyanobacteriia > Cyanobacteriales > Geitlerinemataceae > Sodalinema > Sodalinema lacuna_A. The sequence goes on from FSSI02000005.1 coordinate 78,308, forward strand.
TTATGGAAGATGCCCATGAGATTTGTAATGTCTGGAACCATGAGCAGTTTTTAGACCCGCAACAGACAGCCTACAATCGGCAATTGCGAGAGTTCCGGTTGGCGCGGCCCTGGTTGCGGGAGAATTTCGGCGCTCGCGATCGCTTCAATCATATTGATGAAGAAACCGCCACACTCTATTACGGACTGCGTACCAGTCCTGATGAAACCGAACAAGTGGCGATCGCCACTCACATGGGCGGTGATCCCCTCACAGTGACCTTGGGCGATTGGCTACAACTAGATTTAGAGGAGTGGGAGATTGCCCTCACCTCACCGGGATTAGAGGTTAGCGATTTACGAACCCTCACCCTCAGCGATAGTCAAGGGGTATTACTGACTCGGGCGAACCGCTAAGGTTCACCCGCTTAACCTTGCCAATCAGGACGTACTCCCCGGTACGTCCTGATTGTCGTTGTCGGGAGACGTTGCCGGCGGCACTCTCGGCGATCATCCTGATAGTTTCAAAGGAGGATCGTCACAAATAGAGAAATACAATAGAGGGGCCGGGTGGTAACGCCATGATGTCAACACCCCGACTGATCGAGCCGAATGTCTATCTCCCGCGAGGATAACCATGCGCCATCCAAATTCAAACGAGTCAAACTCAGACAACACTAACCCATCAACGCCAACGCGTCGCCGGTTGCGCCAACTCTCCGTTAGACCGATCCTGGCGGCGATCGCCCTAGGGGGCCTCGTCGGAGGACTCCTCATCCACACGGGAGCGATCAGCTTGAGTCAACATTCCCCAGCACTCGGAGACCTCAATCGCATCCCCGCCAACCACCCCCAACTCGATCGCCTCGTGGAATTCGGCGATCGCTACGGCTGTCCCATACGCTACGCCGACGGTTCCCCCATCTTCCGCCGTCCCCTACAACGCCAAGAACTCATCGAGGCCGTTGAAACCTGCGTCGAAGTCCTCGACCAGCAAAATCTCTGGAGTCAGCTATCCGACGCCGAATCTGAACTCCTCGAAACCCTCGATCGCGAATTCGGCATCTTCAACCTGCTCGCTAGCGGTGACGCCGCAGACGACGGTTCCTCCATACGAGAGTCGAATCCGGCAGGTCCTGAACCTTCCCTCTCAACCCTGCAAAATGCCCCCGCTCAATACGAAGCTGGGAGCGCTCGCGATCGGGGCGCTCCGACCTATCCACCTGGCTATAACCGGGAAGAATACAACCCCATCGCCGAAAATCGCTTCCTCTCGGCTCGCAGTAACCCCCTGTCCACCTTCTCCATCGACGTGGACGGTGCAGCCTACAGTAACGTGCGCCGCTTCCTACGCAACGGCCAGCGTCCTCCTGTCGATGCGGTGCGGATTGAAGAACTGATCAATTATTTCAGTTACGACTATCCCGAACCCGACGGTGACGAGCCGTTCTCCCTCATCACCGAAGTCTCAGTCGCCCCCTGGAACCCACAGCACCAGCTTGTCCACATCGGCTTACAAGGTCAGTCCATCCCCAGCGATGACTTGCCCCCCGCCAATTTGGTCTTCCTTCTCGATGTGTCCGGTTCGATGAACTCTCCTGATAAGCTGCCCCTGCTCAAATCGGCGTTTAGTCTGTTGGTCAACGAACTCGACGAAGACGATACCGTGAGCATTGTCGTCTATGCTGGGGCGGCGGGAGTCGTCCTAGAACCCACGCCGGGGAACGAAAACGATGCCATTCTCGATGCGATCGCCCAACTCGAAGCAGGAGGCTCTACCGCCGGCGGTGAAGGTGTTCAACTGGCCTATCAACTGGCCCGAGAGCAGTTTATCGAAGACGGCAATAACCGCGTGATCCTGGCCACCGACGGCGATTTCAATGTCGGAACCTCTAGTGAGGCGGGACTGGTGCGCCTGATTGAACAGGAGCGAGACAACGATATTTTCCTAACGGTGCTTGGCTTCGGCACGGGGAATTTGCAAGATGCCAAAATGGAGCAGTTGGCGAACCATGGCAACGGCAACTATGCCTACATTGACAGTTTGATGGAGGCTCGCAAGGTCCTCGTCAATGAAATGGGGGCAACGCTGCTGACGCTGGCCAAAGACGTAAAACTTCAGGTGGAATTCAATCCGGCTAAAGTCCAGGCCTACCGACTCATCGGTTATGAAAACCGCTTGCTGGCCGATGAAGATTTTAATGACGACAGCCAAGACGCGGGGGAACTGGGGGCGGGACATTCGGTGACAGCGCTCTATGAGGTGATTCCGGTGGGAGTGGAGTCGGAGGTGGAACTGCCCGAGGTGGATGAGTTGCGCTATCAAACGTCAGCGGATGGGGAAAATCTGGATCTCGATGCTGAGACGGCGGAGGAGATGATGCTGGTGAAGCTGCGGTATAAAGACCCTACTGCTGATACATCGCAACGGATCGATCGCCCGGTTCGCGATCGCCCGGTGTCCCTCAGCCAAACCTCCGACGACTTCCGCTTTGCGGCGGCGGTAGCGGCGTTTGGACTGTGGCTACGGGAGTCGGAGTTTCGCGGTCAAAGCGATTTGACTCTGGCGCGAGAACTGGCCCAGGACGCTCTAGGCGGCGATCGCCACGGCTACCGGGCAGAGTTTCTAGAACTCCTAGAACTGGCGCGGGTCGCCGACTAGGTGAGGTTTGGGGCGGATCGAGGCGGCTTCCTATAATTGGGATAGTTTGCCGCGATCGCCCCTTCTAAACCACCGGAGAAAAAGCTATGAAGATCATTCTGCCTCGCGAACTCGAAGAGATTGTTCAACATCACTTAGAAAACGGACGTTATTCGTCTGCGGTTGAGGTTGTGCGTGCTGCTTTGGTTCTCCTTGAAGACCAAGAACTTGAAGACGAAGAACACTGCGATCGCCGTGAAGAGAGTGATGAGGAAGCGGCGATCGAGCAACACCAGACAACGACGGACCAACCTGACCCGCAGGCTTTGCTGAAGTGGTTTGAGGAGGTTGATCGCTTGGGTCGTTCCGAACATCGAGAGACTCAGCCTGTCAAAGCAAGCAAGTCAGAAATTGAAGAGATAATTGTTGAAAAATATCGCAAACAGGGACTAGAACTGTGATTCTTTGCGATACAAGCGTACTGCTCTGCCTAGTGGATCGCAACCAGCCCCGCCATGATGCGTACCGGAAAATCTTCCTACAACGCCAACAACCTCTGATTACAACCTGGCCCTGTTTAAGTGAAGCGATGTATCTTGCCTTGCATCGCAGGGGTTGGACAATGCAGAAACAACTGGGCGACCTACTACTTAGCGGTTGGCTCGTTACCTATGAGATAGACCCTGATCTCATCCCGAGACTCCTGGAATTGATGGAACAGTATCGCGATCGCCCGATGGACTTTGCCGATGCCAGCCTCGTCCTTTTGGCAGAACAAACCGGCTACCGCCAAATTTTAACCCTAGATTCAGACTTTTTCTTCTACCGCATTCATGGCCACGAGAGTTTTGAGGTGTTGCCCGGTGAAGGGCAATCCTAGAATCACCGCTGGCCAACGGACGGCTTATCTACCCCCGGGAGAAGACTCACGTTGTAATCTCTGATTCAACCTAGGTTGAGATGAATCGTGGGAACAATCGTGGTATGATCATGCCAGATAAATGAGCCTACCCATGCTGGTATTTGAAGCAAAACTGAGCGGGACGGACGAGCAGTACAAAAGGTTAGATGAAGCCATTCGTACGGCTCGGTTTGTTCGTAACAGTTGCCTGAGATACTGGATGGATAATAAGGGAGAAAAAGTTGGACGATATCAACTCAACATCTACTGTGCCGTTCTGGCTAAGGAGTTCCCTTGGGCAAGAAAGCTTAATTCAATGGCTCGTCAAGCGTCTGCCGAACGAGCTTGGGCAGCCATAGCTCGCTTCTACGAGAACTGCAAGAAAAAGATTCCCGGCAAAAAAGGGTTCCCTAAATTCAAGAAGTATAAGACTCGCGATTCAGTCGAGTACAAAACCTCAGGCTGGAAGCTGTCAGAGGATAGGAGAACAATTACCTTCACCGACGGATTCCAGGCGGGAAGCTTCAAGATGTGGGGGAATCGTGACTTGCATTTCTACCAGTTAAAGCAGATTAAACGGGTCAGAGTTGTCCGTCGCGCTGATGGATACTACGTTCAGTTTTGTATCGACCAAGAGCGCCTGGAGAAACGAGAACCTACCCGAACAGTTATCGGCTTAGATGTTGGCTTGAATCATTTCTACACTGACTCAGACGGTCAGACGGTGGAAAATCCTAGACACCTAAGAAAGTCTGAGAAAGCGCTTAAGCGCCTTCAACGTCGATTCTCTAAAACCCAGAAAGGGTCTAAGAATCGACAGAAAGCTAGAAATCGATTAGCGAGAAAGCATCTCAAGGTAAGTCGGCAGCGTAAAGACTTTGCGGTAAAAACGGCATTGTGCGTAGTCCGGTCTAACGACTTGGTCGCCTATGAGGACTTGAGGGTGCAAAATATGGTGAAGAACCATAACCTCGCTAAATCTATTTCAGATGCGGCTTGGTCAACCTTCCGTCAATGGCTAGAGTATTTTGGCAAAGTGTTTGGGGTGGTAACAGTTGCTGTTTCTCCCCAGTATACGAGCCAAAACTGCTCCAACTGTGGAGAGAAGGTCAAGAAATCTCTGTCAACAAGAACCCACCGCTGTCCTCATTGTGGATTTGTTGCTGATAGAGACCATAATGCAGCTATCAACATCCTTAAACTAGGATTAAGTACCGTAGGGCATACGGGAACTCACGCCTCTGGAGATATCAACCTCTGCCTTGGTGGGGAAACTCCTCAAGGTAAGTCGAGTCGTGGAAAGAGGAAACCTCATCAGTAATGGTGGGAATCCCACACTATATTCTTTGAATTAGTGTGGGAGGATGTCAAAATCGAGAGTTAGAGCAGTTCCGTGAGACTCTGCGGCCAAGAACGAATCTTATGACGTCAACGAAAAAACAGCCCCAGCGGCGCTTAGCAACAGTATTAGAAGCAATTTTGTATCTGAAAGGACAGGCCCTATCCCTGAGCCAGTTGGCCGATTGTGCTGGCTGCGATCGCCCGCACGTGCAAGAAGCCCTGTTAGAGTTAATGGATGATTACGCCCGACGAGATAGCGCCCTGGAAATCGTAGAACTCAAGGGTCAATATAGCCTACAACTGCGCGAAAGTTTCCAGGATGTCATGTTCGCGATCGTTCCAGCAGAACTGGGGGTCGGCGCTCAACGCACCCTAGCGGCGATCGCCATCAAACAACCCCTCCGACTCTCGGAACTGGTAGACTTACGGGGATCTGGGGCTTATCAACAAGTGAAAGACCTCGTAGAACTGGGGTTAGTCCGCCGCCGCAAATCCGCCGATGGCCGCTCCTATGAACTGCGGCTGACGGATAAATTTCACCAGTATTTTCAACTGCAAGGAAGCGTGCGATCGCTCGATCTCATCGCCAAGGGGTAGAGCGATGGCCTACACTAGAGGGTACAGGTCCATGGTTTGATCCAAGTTTGCTCTAAGGTTCATCCACTGTTGATCCACCGACGTAACTGAGACGCTCATGGTTTTCGACCCCGAAATTTTTGCTCAGATGAAAGAAACTGAGGACGTTAGTAACCAGCTTCTGGATTATCTTCAACACCAGTCCCCGGATATTCTGGCACGGGTTGCCAAGTCGGCGAGTCCAGAAATCAAGGACATCATCTCTCGCAATGTACAAGGACTCGTCGGCGTGCTTCCTTCAGAAGAGTTCAACGTCCATATCTCCACAGACCGCGAAAATATGGCCGGAATGCTCGCTTCGGCGATGATGACCGGCTATTTCCTACGCCAAATGGAACAACGTATGGAACTCGATCATCAAGTGTCTCAAGTTGACAGCCCAGATCCCGAGGGCCGTCGCCGAGATTAACCGAATCCTGGTTGACGAGACATGGCTTGAGGACGCACTGAGATCACCCGCAGATCCCCATTGCGAAGTACCTCGATCGCCAGCCGTTGCCCCACCTGCGCCCGTTCAACAGCCGCCTGGACATCGATCGCTGTCGCCACCGTTTGTCCGTCGATGCGTTCAATCATATCCCCAACTTGAAGTCCTGAACGGGCCGCCGGGGAGTCGGCTTGAACCCCCACGATGAGAACCCCCTGCTCTTGAGTCAGGTTGAGGTCAATCTGGGGGTTTCGTGCGAAATCGTCTCGCATTTCTGGGGTTAAGTCCAACATTTCAATGCCGAGAAAGGGATGTTGGGCCTCTCCCGTGGCGAAAAGTTGTTCAGCAATGCGTTGAGCGGTTTCGATGGGGATAGCAAACCCCAACCCCTGAGCGTTGGCCCGAATGGCGGTGTTGACACCAATCACTTCACCGCGATCGTTGAGTAATGGCCCCCCGGAGTTACCGGGATTGATGGCCGCGTCGGTTTGAATAAAGCGAACTCGTTTATCACTAATCCCCACCTGGGCGCTCGATCGCCCAGTAGCACTAATAATTCCCACCGTCACGGTATTATCTAATCCGAGGGGGTTGCCAATGGCAATGGCCCATTGTCCGGCCACTAAGCCTTCCGAGGAGCCGAGCGTCGCTGTCGGTAGGCCGGTCGCGGCGATGGTCACAACAGCTACATCCGTTAAGACATCGCGGCCGATGACCCGTCCCTCGAATTTTCGTCCATCTCGTAACGTCACCTCCACCACATCGGTGCCTTCAACGACATGAGCATTGGTGAGAATTTGCCCGTCGGAGGACAAAATAAAGCCCGAACCGGTGCCGCGTTCAGTCCGTTCTGACGGTTGTGGGGCGTCTGGACCGAAAAAGCGGCGAAACAGATGCTCTGGGACTGAGTCAGGAAGCGGTGAGCGAACGCGACGGGTGGCGTCGATGCGCACCACGGCCGGCCCCACTTGCTCAGCGGCTCGGGCGATAAAGTTAGGATTGCCGTTTAATTGGCCGTTTAATTGACGATCGCTCTCCTCAGTAGAAGAGTCAGTAGAAGAGTCAGTAGAAGAGTCAGTAGACGGCTCGACTTGCCATCGACTTGGCTGTAAGACCACTGGATCTAAGGTTAAGTCTGAGGCTGGAGTGGATGAGTCCGGGGGGGTTCTGCTCGTCTGACGACTGACCAGACCACCGATTCCTCCGCCAAGCAGCAACAAGAGGACATAGAGGCCCAATTGTCTCCCGGAAAGCTTCATCATAGTACTAAGGTATTGACACTTAAAAATGAACAAAAAACAATAGAAAAACCGTCTCGGGGTAAGGGCTTGCGTCGTTACAATCGTCCTATTTACTCTGGCGAAGTTAGGGTGTTAATATCCTGATCTCCATTTTGGCATTTTCAGTTCGCCTTTGGCAAAGATTGCCCCAGGGAATGGGGCGAAATCTGGACTCAACTCCTTGGGCTTGCTCGCTGAAGGGCTTAAAATCAAGGAAACTACTCCTGTCGAGGTCCGTGAATTTTGTGAAGTCTGTTCTTACTCCAGTTTACGCGGCGATCGCAGCCCCTTGGGTCTCTATTTGGGGCCGACTGCGGCGATCGCCTCTGTTACTCGTCGTTGCCCTAACCACTGTACTCCTGTCGGGATGTGTCCGCTACGATGTGGGGATTCACTTCGACAGCCAAACCCACGGCGAGATTGTCCAGGATATTACCCTATCGCAACGATTCGTCAATCTTAGTAGCAGCACCGTCGATCGCTGGACTCAAAGCCTGAAACAGCGGGCGCGATCGCTGCAAGGCTATACCCAACAGGTTGGCGATCGTCGCTGGCGTGTCGTCATCCCCTTCAATAATGGAGATGACCTCGTTGAGAAGTTCGAGAGTTTCTTTAACCCCGTTGAACAGAATGGCCTCACCCCGGAACAAGCGGGAGAGATTCCTGAACTCGAAACCCATCTGAGCCTAAATCAGAAAAACTTGATCTTCGCCATCGCTAACCATCTCAGTTTAGATGTAGATTTGCGGGCCTTGGGAGTCTTATCGAGTGAGGGGAATGTCCTGATTAGTCCCACAGGACTCGTTGATGTCAGTTTCCGCCTCATCACCCCCTGGGGAGCCAGCCTTAGTTCATTTGATGGCAAGACCGCACCGACGTTAGAAGATAACACCCTGATTTGGCCCCTAGAACCGGGGGAAACTCAGCACCTAGAGGCAGATTTCTGGGTTCCTAGCCCCATTGGTATCGGGGCTGTGCTGATTATTGTTCTGGTGGCGATCGCCTCCTATATCAAAGAAACACTCCTACCGGCCTTAGGCATTGGCCGCCGCCCCCGACCAGCCAAACCGGCCGCCAATTTAGCAGATACGCCCTCAGACACGCCCTCAGACACGCCCTCAGAAACCCCAACTCCCTAGATCAAACCAGATCTTTCAACGAGACGGCCGCTTGATTCAGGCGTTGAGTTCCTTCTTTAACCTGAGTAATCCCCGTCGCCGTCTCTTGAGCCGCCACATTGAGAACCGTCATGGCTTCAATCACCTGTTCGACGGCATTCACCTGCTGTTTGAGGGTTAGGGTAATCTGTTGATTGCTCATGACCACCTGATTGATGCCTTCTCGGACTCCAGCAAAGGCGTGGGAGGTGTTCTGACTAACGTTCACCCCAGTTTCAACGCTTTTAGTCCCTTCATCGGTGACCATGACCGTCGTATTGATGGCATTTTGGATATCTTCGACGAGGGTGTTAATCTTCTCGGCGGATTTTTTGCTCTGATCGGCCAGTTTGCGGATTTCACTGGCGACCACTGAGAAGCCTTTACCATGTTCCCCCGCCCGCACGGCTTCTACAGCGGCATTGAGGGCTAACATATTGGTTTGATTGGCTAAATCACTGACCAGGTTAGAAATGTTGCCAATTTGGTTGGTCTGCTCGCTCAGACGTAAAATCTGTTGGGCGATCGCCGAGACCCGATCTTTCAACGAATACATGGTTTCGAGGGTTTCCTCGACCGCGCGAGTGCCATTGTCAGCCTGGCTCAACACCTGATTGGCACTTCCCGTCGCCGACTCAGCCTGGTTCATCACCTGACGAGCCGAGGCCCCGAGTTCATCCATCGTGGTGGTGGTTTCGTTGACTGAGGCCGCTTGCTGACTGGCGGTCCGTTCTTGCTGTTCCATCGTCGCCGCAATTTCCATCGATGAACTGGCCACGGAACTGGCGGCTTCATTCATTTGTCGGGTAATGCGGCTAATCACCCACCAGCCCACGAAGGCCGATACCACTAGGGTCAATAGGGTTAAACTAATGGTCGAGTTAAGCAGGGCATTCAGAGACTCTTGCTGGGTTTCCTGACTCCCGAGGACTCTGGACTTCTCATATTCACTAAAGCTGGTGAACAGATCTTGAATGTCTTCAGCTTGAGCTCGGCCCTGTAGTTGCGTCCAACTCTCAATGGCTCCGTCGCGATCGCCCCCTTGAACTTGAAGGAAAATACTCCGGTGAGTTTCGATGAGTTGTTCGACCTTATCTACAATCTCTTGTAACTGCTCTTGTTCCTCACTGTCTCTCAATCGTTCCATCAGTAAGGGGATGTCTGTGTAGAAGTTTTGCCGAGCCTCGTTATAGCTATTGAGAGAGATGGCACTCGGTTCGAGTAAATAGCCTCGCAATGTCCGCGAGAGAACCTGAGTGTTTAACTCCAGGCGATCGACGATGGTATCATTACCGAGAAATTCTTCAACTTGATCGGCTTCTTGCTGTAACGTCCGGACACTGTTCCAGACGATGACAAACGAGAATAAGGAGAGTACAATAGGGACGGCGTACCCCCCGATGATCCATATCCGGATTCTTTGCTGTTTGAATGAAATCATCCTAGTTCACCTTACGTCCTGGTAGAGAGGGTACAGTAAATTGTGACACAATACGGAATTTATCTCATCAACTGATATAGAGTTCCGATTCTAGCAATTTTGACTCCCTGACTCCAGATTCAACACTGTTATCGTACATCTTTTTTCTGGAAATCTTCAATAAGTTAACTAAATTTAAAACGACAATCAAGCCTTCATTAAATCTATCTAAATGGTAAAAGTTAAAACAAGTTTATGGTGGTATAAATTCACAGATAGAGAACTCATGTCTGGTTATGTCCGACTAGCCAATAGGTTTTCATTGTCCCTTTCCCTTTAATGGGAATTAAACCACGCTCCTCAAACTCAAAATGATTTTGTAGGCGTAAATAGGTTGTTTCAGACACTTGAATCCGACCCGGAAGTCCTGTAGATTCCATACGACTCGCCACATTCACGGTATCTCCCCAGAGGTCATAAATAAACTTCTTAATGCCGATGACCCCAGCCACAACGGGTCCCGTATTCACGCCAATACGAATTTCTAAGGGAGAGTTCCCTGCGGGCTGAAAATCCGCCATCGCTTGTAACATATCTAATGCCATATTGGCAACGGCTTCTGGGCTATCAGAACGAGGAATTGGCAGTCCTCCAGCCACCATGTAGGCATCACCAATCGTTTTGATTTTTTCTAACCCATGTTTGTCCGCTAAACGGTCAAAAACCGAAAAAATTTGATTGAGAATATCAACAACTTCAATCGGAGATATGTGGGATGAAAGAGTTGTAAAACCGACAATGTCAGCAAACATGACCGTCGTATCATCAAAACGGTCGGCGATCGCACTTTCGAGTTGTTTGAGGCGATCGACAATGGCTTGGGGTAAAATATTCAGGAGTAAATGTTCTGATTTTTGTTTCTCCGCCCTCAGGGCTTCTTCAGCGAGTTTACGTTTCGTGATATCTTCTAAAACCCCCAAAACGCCAATCACGTTCCCATGATCATCATGAATAGGGAGCTTATTAATATCAAGCCAAACCGGACGCCCCTCAGCATCAAGTTTCTGTTTTTTAGCCGTAATATGCAGTTCCGGTGTATTGGTTTCAATAATACGCCGATCTTGTTCCCTAAATTTTTCAGCGATTTCCGTATCACCAAACATATCGTAGTCTGTTTTTCCGACCACCTCATCGGGAGACTCTAAGTAAGCGGCATTTGCCCAATTCTGATTACAACCCAAAAATACCAAATTCGTATCTTTCCAAAATACTTGTTGTGGGATATTATCTAGGATTAAGCGCAGATATTGTTCCTGCTGACGTAAGGAGTCTTCGGCTTGGATGCGATCGCGGATTTCCGCCTGAAGCCGAGCATTCTGGGCTTCGAGTTGTTCTTGCAACCGTTTCAACTTCAGTTGATTCTCAATCCGGGCAATCACCTCAGCCAACTGAAAGGGTTTTGTAATATAGTCCACACCGCCCGAAGCAAAGGCTTTAACCTTATCGATCACATTATCCAACGCACTCACAAAAATAACCGGAATCCCGGCCGTCTCCGGTTCAGCCTTGAGGCGACGACAAACCTCAAAGCCGTCGATTTCCGGCATATTAACATCTAACAGAATTAAATCCGGGTCAAGGTGTTGGGCGACCCCAACGACCTGCTTCCCCTCAGTCACACTGTGAATTTGATACCCTTTGCGCAACAGCAAACGCGACAGCAAATCCAGATTTTCCACACGGTCATCGACAAGAAGCAGAGTTGCCATCCATGAGGTGTCACATGAGTCAGGTCGATCAATCATAGATTACACGTCAGTTGGGAAAGGGAGACACAAGGCAAGAGACCAGTCCAGAGGTCAGGTGTAAACTCGTCAGTGGTGTGTGCTGTTGAGAGAACAGAGAACACCACAACAGACACAACAGGGGACGTGGCGCACCCGATAGAGTTCGGTGGGGGGGTGACATGGTTCTTTCTAGGGTAAAGGCCAGCTTGAAGAAGGAATCGTGCCAAAACACTGTTAGAGAATCCCTTTCTATGGCAATGTAAAACTAGACATGCCCATCAAAAGACTTCTGGCTACCGTAACCAGCTGCATCGGACTCATGCAAACATTGCCTACTCAATCCCCCAACGACGCCAGCAATGGCTCATCCCCAGACCTGGCCGCTGCCTTTGAGACCACCATTCGTCGCCGTAAAACTCGTCCTGTTCCCGTCGGTCGTGTCACCATTGGCGGTGGACATCCCGTGGTCGTTCAGTCGATGATTAACGAGGACACCATGGACGTAGATGGGTCTGTGGCAGGGATTCGGCGGCTTCATGAAATTGGCTGCGAAATTGTTCGGGTCACAGTTCCAAGTATGGCCCATGCCAAAACCCTAGCCCAGATTAAACAGAAACTGCGGGAGACCTATCAGGATGTTCCCCTAGTGGCTGACGTACACCACAACGGCATGAAAATTGCCCTGGAAGTGGCCAAACACGTGGATAAAGTCCGCATTAACCCTGGATTGTACGTGTTTGAGAAGCCCAAAAGCGATCGCAGCGAATACACCGACGAGGAATTTCAGGAGATTGGCGAGAAAATTCGCCAAACCCTCGAACCTCTGGTCATTTCCCTGCGAGACCAAAACAAGGCCATGCGGATTGGGGTCAATCATGGCTCCCTGGCCGAGCGAATGCTCTTTACCTATGGTGACACCCCTGAGGGAATGGTGGAGTCGGCCTTAGAGTTTATTAAAATTTGCGAGTCTCTGGATTTCTATAATCTGGTGATTTCCCTCAAAGCCTCTCGGGTTCCTGTGATGTTAGCCGCCTATCGTCTCATGGTTCACCGCATGGACGAGTTAGGGATGGACTATCCGTTACATTTGGGGGTCACCGAAGCCGGAGATGGTGAGTATGGCCGCATTAAGTCCACCGCCGGGATTGGAACCCTGTTGGCTGATGGAATTGGTGATACGCTGCGGGTGTCCCTCACGGAAGCCCCGGAAAAGGAAATCCCCGTTTGCTATAGCATTTTGCAAGCCTTGGGATTACGCAAAACGATGGTGGAGTATGTGGCCTGTCCTTCCTGCGGCCGGACTCTGTTTAACCTCGAAGATGTACTACATGAAGTGCGTCAGGCCACTCAGCATCTGACGGGGTTAGATATTGCGGTCATGGGGTGTATTGTCAATGGCCCCGGTGAGATGGCTGATGCTGATTATGGCTATGTGGGGAAACAGCCGGGCTTTATTTCCCTCTATCGGGGTCGTGAGGAAATTAAAAAAGTCCCCGAAGCCCAGGGTGTGGCGGAATTGATTAACTTGATTAAAGCTGATGGCCGCTGGGTTGACCCCTAAGGGTCAAAGGTAGGGTCAAAGGTAGGGTCAAAGGTAGGGTCCAATCCAGAATCCCCAAATCCCACATTGAGGGTTGGTGGTGCGGGAGAACCCGGTGTCTGCTGGATATGGGGATCTCGATACTGAGATCTCTGGTCCGCCGGGTTCTTCGTTTGAGGGATAATTGAGACCCATCTGGGGGGAGGGGGACGGTTTTTGAGCAGGAGTGGGCTGGCGATCGCCAAAATTTGATTGTGTTACAGTAGGCCCAACAGCATCCAGACATATCTTTTACATTTTTTCACACTCTTGAAGTTAAGGCAGATCGACATGGCAACTCGTGGGTTGGTCGTTGGCGCAACCGTCGTCATGCTCAGCACAGTGACGATTATTGGCGCCGGCATTCATCTAAAGGGACAGGCATTTTTCCAGGATAGTCCCAAAGAACTGGTAGATGAGGTTTGGCAAATTATTGATAAGAACTACGTCGATGCGACCTTTAATCAGGTCGATTGGCGGGCGGTTCGCACGGAATATCTCGATCGCTCCTATGAGTCTGAAGAGATGGCCTATGATGCGATTCGAGAAATGCTCGAAAAACTCGAAGACCCCTATACGCGCTTCATGGACCCCGATGAGTTCCGGAGTATGCAGATTGATACCTCCGGTGAATTAACCGGGGTTGGGATTCAACTGTCTCAAGACCAAGAGACGGGACAATTAATTGTAATTTCTCCGATTGAAGAAACTCCGGCTTTTGAAGCTGGGATTCAATCTCAAGATATCATCACGAAGATTGATGGGCAAAGTACGGAGGGAATGGATATTAATGAGGCGGTTAACCTGATTCGGGGTCGCATCGGTACGGAGGTTGTCCTCACAATTCGTCGGGGAGAACGAGAAATAGACTTTCCCATTACTCGCGATCGCATTGAAATTCACCCAGTTCGTCATAGTTTGAAGGACGACTTACCCGGAGGAGTCGGCTATATTCGTCTGACTCAATTTAGCCAATTAGCCGCCAATGAGATGCGCACGGCCATTCAAGAGTTAGACGATGAGGGGGTTGAAGGATTTATCTTAGATCTGCGATCGAACCCCGGTGGACTATTACAGGCGAGTATCGAAATTGCCCGTATGTGGTACAACGAAGGGGATATTGTCTCGACGGTGAACCGCCAAGGGGTGGCCGAAGTGCAACGGGCCAACGGTCGCGCTTTGACGGATAAACCCCTAGTCGTCCTAATTGATGGTGGTTCAGCTAGTGCGAGTGAGATTCTTTCGGGGGCCTTGCGAGATAATGATCGCGCCACTCTCGTGGGAACGACTACCTTTGGTAAGGGGTTGGTTCAATCGGTGCGTCCGGTTGGGAATGGTTCGGGGTTAGCGGTGACCATTGCCCGTTATCTAACTCCTGACGGCCTTGATATTGATAAAGAGGGGATTCCTCCAGATGTTGAACAGGAGATTTCCGAAGAGGTGCGTGAGGAAATGCGTATGGACCGCACCCTGATTGGGAGTCAACAAGATCCTCAATATGTCCGGGCCTTGGAGGTGTTGCAACAACAGATTACGGCGACTCATGAGGAGGAACCGACTGAGGATGAGACAACCAGTCTTGTGCCAACATCCGCCCAGTAGGGTTCAAGACGGGTTTTCCGTCGTCCCTAATAGATTCGTTGAATACGATGATCGCTGTCTAGGGTAACCACTAGGGCCGATTTGGCGGTAGGCACTAACAGTGGGGTGATAAAGAGTTCTGGATGTAAGGCTTTCCAGAAGTATTCAACGAACTCTCGCACCTCTTCATCGGAAAGTCCGGCTTTCCCCTGGGCGATCGCCTCATGTTCGGCCTGAAGTCGCCAGCGTTGACTGAGGTGATAATCGACGGGAGACAGGACCATGAGGCGATCGCAACAGTCCCACAGGGGCAAATACTCCTCTAAGCGGCGGTTACAATCGCGGGCGAAGGTTTTGTCGGCCTCGCTCGCGATCGGCGCCGGAGGGTCGTCAAAGCGACTCGGATCAACGGGGTCAACTCCCACAAACCAGCCTTCAAAGAGGATAATCTCGGCACCTTCGATGAGTTCCGGGTCCGTGCGATCGCCATCTCCAGCAAACGCCGACTTATCAAAGCGAGGAACACTCACCCTCGCCGCTCCCTGACGCAACTGCTGCAACACCTCCACTCCGAGATCCACATCATGGGTTCCTGGGGGACCGCGACGAATCAGCCGGGGATCTTCGGCTTTGAGTCGTTCTCGTTCAGCGTGGGATTTATAGAGGTCATCGAGAGACAGTCCGACGGTGCGATAGCCCAGATGCTCTAAAATTAGGGTCAAGCTGGTTGCTAAGGTCGTTTTCCCGGTTCCCTGCCCGCCTAAAATCCCCTGCACGATGGGTCGAGGCGACTGTTGCCTCAAGGATGCCAATTGCAGGGCTAGAGGCAGCCAGAATCGCCAGAGAGTGGGCAGTATGGAACCATTTTGAGCCTGGAGGGGGAGACGAGATCCGAGGCGATCGAGGACATCTCGCAACAGCAGCAGCCGTTGTTGAATCGGCTCAACTCCCTGCTCTCGTGTCAGTCCCAGGGCCTTGGCTCGTTCAGGCTCTCGCCACTCCCAGTCCATTAGGCTTGAACACAGGTCCATGTTTAGGGAGCCGCTGTCCTGAAGCTGGGTCAGCGCATGATGGAGTAGGCGGGTAAGATGACTCATCGAAAACCTTGGCCGATGGCTTAAGAGCCTAGTTTAAAGGCTTCTACGAACAGACTATACACCAAACCCACTTTGGTCGCGCTGAGACTGTCAGAGAACAATGAAGATTGCCGTAGGCGACCATACACTAACCAATTGATGGCTTCGGTCAACAGTAACATTAATAAGGCGACTGTCATGTCTAAGAAGGCCTTTTGTCCGGCGACAGTCGAGATGGCGTTACCGAGAAAGTAGCCAAATAGGAAGCCAATAATGGTTAAGGAGGTACGCCGCCAAGGGTTACGCGCCCAAGTGGTTAAACGGGCTAATAACACGTCGAACAGCCGATTTAGACGGGTATTTTGCACAAGAGACTCCTCTCAACGCAGACGAGTTACAGAGATGGTAGCTGATTATAATGACTTAAACCAAATCAAAGATTTGGGCAATAAACCAAGCATAGAAAATCACAAACAGATATCCTTCCCAGCGGGTAATTTGTTTGTCTTGGACGACAAAGAACATCAAAATTGTGCCACAGAGCATTTCCAGTAACCCTTCAATTAGAGTGGTTTTGGGAATAATCAGTGTGCCAAAAAAGCGAGGAACCGCCATCACGACCAGGGCGTTAAAGATATTGGAGCCTAGGACATTTCCCACCGCAACATCATAGCTGCCCCGTTTGACGCAAACCAGGCTCACACTCAGTTCAGGAAGCGAGGTTCCCAAGGCTAAAACACTGACTGCGATAATTTCTTTCCCAATGTTGAGCAATTCTGACAACGCAACGACCGATTCAACAGTGTATTTAGCCCCGAAGTAGATGAAGACAACACTAATGATTAATAGCAGCAAGGCTTTGAAGGGGAAAGCCTGCTTTTCAGAGGAGTTATCTGCCGAGGTATCTGCTGCTTGATTGGCCGATTGATCATCCTCGCTCGATGGATTGGATGCTGTTGATAGGGGAACTCCTTGAGGTTCGCCCGAAGGCTCTGAGACTTCTCCCTCAACCGCCGCCGCACCGACGGAGGCTTCAACTTGGGTTTCAAGGGGGTTTGTTACGGCTAAGGTCCCACTACCAATATCACCCTCTGAGGTGGTGGTGGTATAAACCAAATAGACACCATAGGCCAGCAGGCATAAAATGGCTTCCCCGATGGAATACTTGCCGGTAAAAAGCATCAAAGCTAAGAGAAACGAAGATCCGACAAAAAGAGGTAAATCAACGCTGGTTAAATCATATTTAAGATCCATTTTGCCGGCAACAATGGCAGCGACTCCAGTAATCAGAAAAATATTGGCGACATTAGACCCGATCACGTTACCGAAGACGATTTCCGATGATCCCTCCTGCACAGCGGTGATGGAAGACATCAATTCTGGGAGGGATGTTCCGACCGAAACAATGGCAACCCCCACAATAAATGGGGACAGTCGTAGAAAAAATCCTAACGTTTCCGATGAGTCGATAAACCAGTCTGATGCCTTAATTAGCACAAACAAACTCACCGCAAATATACCTAACCAAGTGAGTAATTCTAACATTTTAAAATTTAAAGGATCTCCAACCTTTAATATAACGCTAAAATACACCAAAATAGCGACGAGCGCTAAATTTGGCCAGACGCTCGCCATGAAGATTTATGAAGAAGCAGTTGCCTAAAGGGGTCTTAAAGAGAGTGAAACGTGCTAGGTTTGAGGGCCGCTTCAGGACGATGACTCGGCATCTGATTCCTGGGTTGAGGCCTGATTCCGTGGCTTGTTGGACACACTAAAGGCACGAAAATGTTGGGCTTGCTGTTCGATGCGGGCCGCGAGGCGATCGCAGACGAGATGACATAACTCAAAGGTGAGTTCATCCTCAACGCAATAGTACGCTGAGGTTCCTTCCGTGCGTCGGCTAAGGATACCGGCTTGTAGCATCACTTTTAGATGCTTAGAGACATTAGCCTGACTGGTTTTAGTGGCTTCAACCAGTTCCTGCACACATCGCTCTTCATCGCGAAGCAGGTTGAGAATTTTCAGACGCATCGGTTCGCTGAGAATACTAAAATACTCAGCGACGTGTTTGGTAACTTCCTGGGGGATAGGCTGCTGCACAGGTTTAATCGGAGTGAACACCAACGGGGGAAACAGAGTTAGACTCCCGAGGGGGGAATCTCAAGAGACGAGAGTTAAGACAAAAGGTAAGACTTAGGCCGGCAAGACACGCATTAAGGGCTGATTATACTCAACGGGTTCACCGTTTTCGACCAGAATCTCGATCACCTCACCCGTCACCTCAGACTCGACCTCATTCATCAGCTTCATGGCCTCAATGATACAAACTGTTTGCTGACTTGAGATGCGATCGCCCACATCGACAAAAGGCGGTTCATCGGGGGCCGGCGCACGGTAAAAGGTCCCCACCATCGGCGAGACAATTTCGACCCATTTGGCCGCAGCCGAGGGAGGAGGCGTCGGAGACGAGGGGGTCGCCGGGGAATCCGCTGTCGGGGAATCGGCCGCCGGAACCGGTTGCGGGAGCGTCATCATCGGCGTCGCCGCTGACACCACCCCCGATTCTTTGCGAATCGTCAGTTCTAAATCGTCATTCTTGAGTGTGAACTCAGAAATATCGGTTCCCTCTAAAGCCGCGATCAGTTCGCGGAGTTGGTTAAAATCCAATTGCACTGTTTTTTTATCCGTTCGTTTGAAAAGCTGTATCCGCACGAGACTGAGGCAAGGTTGCCCAAGAGTGCAACCTTTCCCCTTCGAGCCAAACTACTCCCGCCCCAAATAGCTATCGTTGCGGGTGTCAATTTTAATCCGTTCACCAATGGAAATAAACAGAGGTACCATCACCTGAGCGCCCGTTGATACAGTCGCAGGTTTTGTTCCTCCTGTCGCCGTATCCCCTTTGACACCTGGATCGGTTTCGGTCACTTCTAAGACAACTGAGTTGGGAAGTTCCACCTCAACCACCGTGTCATTCCAATAGATCACGTTAACATCCATCCCCTCGGACAGATATTTGGCACCATCGCCAATCTGTTCGGGGGCTAGGCGGGTTTCTTCATAGGTTTCCATGTCCATCAAGACAAAGGCCTCGGCTTCTCGGTAGGTATGTTGCATCACCCGTTTATCGAGAATGGCTTGGGGAACCGTTTCCCCAGCGCGGAAGGTGCGTTCGACAACACTCCCACTGTGCGCGTTTTTGAGTTTGGTGCGGACAAAGGCAGAACCTTTACCGGGCTTTACGTGTAGAAATTCCACCACACGCCAGACTTCACCGTCAATTTCAATGGTGGAGCCTGTTCTAAAATCGTTTGAGGAGAGCATGAATCTCAATCCGTGCAGAACAATCGGCAACCTATTTTACATCTGTCCGGTTCGTTTGCCCTATTGGGGGGGGGAGAAGGCAAGAGGCAAGAGGGGAAGATAAGGCAAGAGGCAAGAGGCAAGAGGCAAGAGGCAAGAGGGGAAGATAAGGCAAGAGGCAAGAGGCAAGAGGCAAGAGGCAAGAGGGGAAGATAAGGCAAGAGGCAAGAGGTCAAGAGGGAACGCCGGAATAGGGGGAACCCAGCCTTAATCCTTGCTGGGAGGAGAGGATGGGCTTTTGTGAATGAATAATTAGGACGTTTGAAGTGTCTGAACTTTATCCATATAGAGAACTACGCCTTCTTTTGATGTCTATTTTGGATTGTCTATTTTTTAAAAATCATCGAGAATTTCGACGTCATCGGGAATCTCGACCTCCATCTGTTCCTGGAGAGATTTCCAACCCGGTTGCCATTGATGGCGATTTTTCAGCACCTTGGCATTGAGCCAAAAGCGCACCTGCGAATCACACGATGCCATGAGTTCAGCGAAAACGAAGCCGTCTTCATTTTTGCGGCTGACGACCTGGAAATGCCGCCAGCCCCAGGTTTTCTGCATGGCTGTCCATTTTGAGCCAACTAAGTGAGGAAATGCCTGTTTTTTCTTAGCCATCATTGTAGGTTCCTCGTCGGGACTGACGTGCTAGAAACTTAGCCGCGAAGACGCCGCCAATAAAGCCAAAGAGATGGCCTTCCCAGGAAATGGTGGGATCTCCGGGGAAGATGCCCCAGATGAGGCTGCCATAGAAGAACATCACCAGTAGCGAGAGGGCAATAGACGGTAAGCTGCGTTCAAAGAGTCCGTGGAGCAGCAGGAACCCTAAATAGCCAAAGATAACGCCACTGGCCCCGATGTGAATCCCCGCTGAGCCGAAAAACCAGATTCCTAAGCCACTGACGAGGGTGGCGATGAGGGTAACCCAGAGAAAATGACGCGTGCCGCGAATGAGTACTAGCCAGCCTAAGACGAGGAAGGAGATGGTATTTGAGAGAATATGGGCAAAACTGCCGTGGAGAAAGGGCATCAAGACAATTCCCCGCAGGCTGTTGGGGTTGCGGGGAGAGACTCCGAAACTGTTGAGGGAACCGGCAAAGAGAAATTGATTGATGAGATGAACGCCCCACATGACGGCGAGAAAACTGCCGAGAATGAGAATGTGGCGTTTCAGGTCTCGGGCCAGTTTCTTGCTGCTACTCTCTTGACTCATCCTAATAACGGGGTGATGGGTTGGGGGATTACGATCGCTCACTCCAGGATAACAGGTTCATCGGTGGGCGATCGCCAACCACGGGCTTGAGCAAAAAACGGTACAATACAAACAATCGTGAACTTAGTCATCAACTCAGTTCACCAACATCTGCAAGAACATCTCAACGGCATCATTAAGACATTATGGAAACCCTGGCACTCACCAAAGAGAACGTCGAAAAAGTGTTAGACGAACTACGTCCCTACCTGATGGCGGATGGCGGCAACGTCGAGCTGATGGAGATTGAAGGTCCCATTGTCCAACTACGCCTCCAAGGTGCTTGTGGCTCTTGCCCCAGTTCAGCTATGACCCTGAAAATGGGCATTGAACGTCGCCTGCGGGAATATATCCCCGAAATTGCTGAAGTCGAACAAGTCATGTAACTTGGCGGGTTTGATCTCGACCTCCAGTAGCCGAAGACGAGTTCTTCGGCTTTTTGATGTGGGATTGATGTGGGAGGGGCTGTTTCCTGTGCGACATCTCGGATGGCGATCGCCCTGATACAATCACCCTGAAGGTTCCCCTCACGGCCACTCAGGAAATCAGGAAAAGTATGTCACATCCTCTTTACGTTGCCTTTGTCTGGCATCAGCACCAGCCGCTCTACAAAAGTCGGGCAGCGAGTACCCCCGATTGTGAACAGTATCGCCTGCCCTGGGTGCGTTTGCATGGGACGAAGGACTATCTGGATTTGGTGTTACTCCTCGAACAGTTCCCGAAACTGCACCAAACCGTTAACCTGGTTCCATCCCTGATTTTGCAGATTGAGGATTATATTTCCGGTAAAGCCCTCGATCCCTATCTCAAACTCTTACTCACGCCCCTAGAGCAACTCAGCCGCGAGGATCACCAGTTTATCCTGGAACGATTTTTTGATGCCAATCACCATACGTTAGTTGACCCCCATCCTCGCTATCGAGAACTCTATGGCCAGCGGCAAGAACAAGGAATCGCTTGGTGTTTAGAGAATTGGCAAGATCGCGATTATGGGGATTTACTAGCCTGGCATAACCTGGCTTGGATTGACCCCCTATTTTGGGATGATGCCGAAATAGCCACTTGGCTCAAACAGGGTCAGGACTTTAGTTTAGGCGATCGCCAACGCATCTTCTCCAAACAAAAGCAGATCCTCAGCCGCATCATTCCCCAACATCGCCAGATGCAGAAGTCGGGACAGTTGGAGGTGATGACAACGCCCTACACTCATCCCATTTTGCCCCTGTTAGCCGACACCAACGCCGGCCGCGTCGCGGTTCCTGAGATGGAACTTCCTCAAAGCCGCTTTCAATGGCCCGACGATATCCCTCGCCATCTTCATAAGGCCTGGAAATTCTACTGCGATCGCTTCGGCCAAGAACCCCGTGGCCTCTGGCCCTCAGAACAGTCCGTCAGCCCCGCCATTTTGCCCCATATCGCCCGCCAAGGCTTTAACTGGATTTGTTCCGATGAAGCGGTGTTAGGGTGGACCAAACAGCATTTCTTCCACCGAGATGGAACGGGCAATGTCTTTGAACCCGAACTCCTCTATCGCCCCTATCGCCTCAAAACCGAGGCCGGAGATGTGGCCATTGTCTTCCGAGATCACCGCCTCTCGGACCTGATTGGCTTTACCTACAGTTCCATGAATCCTCGGGCCGCGGCCAGCGATCTCGTGGGCCATCTCGAAGCCATTTCGCGATCGCTCACCCGCGACCAAGACAACACCACCTTAGAGAAACCCTGGCTCGTCACCATCGCCCTCGACGGCGAGAACTGCTGGGAATACTATCAACACGATGGCAAACCCTTCTTAGAAGCCCTCTATGGCACTCTCAGCAAACAAACTGGCATCAAACTGGTCACGGTTTCGGAGTTTCTCGATCGCTTCCCCCCCACAGAAACCCTCCCCAGTGACGCACTCCATAGCGGCTCTTGGGTCGATGGCAGTTTCACCACCTGGATTGGCGACCCAGTCAAGAACAACGCCTGGGATCTTCTCAGCCAGGCCCGTGAAACCCTAGCTAATCACCCAGAAGCCACGGAAGAGGCAAACCCTGAAGCCTGGGAAGCTCTCTATGCAGCAGAAGGGTCCGATTGGTTCTGGTGGTTTGGCGAGGGACATTCCTCGGATCAAGATGCCATGTTCGATCGCCTCTTCCGAGAACATCTCGGGGCCTTATACAGTGCTTTAGGTGAACCCATCCCTGATAACGTTAAACATCCCCTAGAAGTCCATGAACGCAAAGGGGATATGCGCCCCCAAAGCTTTATCCATCCCATCATTGACGGTGTGGGCGATGAACAGGATTGGGATCACGCGGGACGCATTGATGTGGGCGGTTCCCGAGGAACCATGCACCGCAGTAGTCCGGTTCAGCGGCTCTGGTACGGCTTAGATCACCTGAATTTCTATCTACGCTTAGACTTCAAAACCGGCATTGAACTGGGCCAAGATTGCCCGCCGGAACTGCATTTGTTCTGGTACTATCCCCAGCAAACCATGCACACCAGCCCAGTGCCATTACGGGAACTCCCGAGTCAGCCGCCTCTGAACTACCGCTTTGCCACGCATCTGACGGTGAACCTCCTCAGTGAGACCTTCCGAATGCAGCAGGCGACGGAACACGATCGCTGGACAGCTCGCAATAGCCGCGTCAAGGTGGCCATCAATGAGTGTTTAGAGTTGGCGGTTCCTTGGGCCGATTTACCGACGGAACCGGATTGGAATTTACATGTGGTCCCGGTTCTCGGGGAACAGGGAACCTTCCGAGAGTTGATTGTTGAGGATGGGTTGATTCCGATGACGATGCCGTAGGGGGAAGGGAAGAGGCAAGAGGCAAGGGGCATAACCCACCCCAAACCCCTCCCAAGAGGGGATGGTAAGAGGCAAGAGGCATAACCCACCCCAAACCCCTCCCAAGAGGGGATGGTAAGAGGNCCCACCCCAAACCCCTCCCAAGAGGGGATGGTAAGAGGCAAGAGGCATAACCCACCCCAAACCCCTCCCAAGAGGGGATGGTAAGAGGCAAGAGGTAAGAGAAGGGAATAGGGAACCCTGGAACTGGGGCGTACCTTTAGGGTCGCCCTTTTTTTGCAAGAATCTGTCGGAGGATGGGTAAGACCTTGCGACTGCGGTGGGGGTCAAGGGTGGCGCTGCTGGGCTGCTGGGGCGGTTCACCCTTAATTTGGAGTCTGGGGACATCGGAGATGACTTTCATGCCGATTTGGCGGCGTTCTGCCGGGCTGAAGGGGGCAAAACTGCGGTGTAGGAGGGGTAGAACGGCGAGGAAGCGGTCTTCGGGGAGCGATCGCACCCATTGATCAATTAGCCCTAAAAGGCGATCGTCGTGAACGAGGAGCAATCCACTGCCTTGTAGGAAGCCTTCGAGCCAATGGCCGGTGTGATCGAGGTTATCGGGTTGGCTGAGGACCCAGCCGAGATGTTGGCTGACGCGATCGCGGCTTAGATATTGGGCATCGAATAACAGACGACAACTCAAACCCGCCAACAGACTGGCACTGTCAGGGGCGTTCAGGATGGTCTCTAGGCTGTTGAGCCAACGGGATGGGTGGGGACAGTCGGGGAGTTGGGCGATCGCCCCGTGGGCGGTCAGGACGGCTTCGGCAAGCTGACGGGCGGCGGTGGGGTTGAGATGACGGCAGGCGACACGAAGGTTGAGACAACAGCGTAGGATGAGGCGATCGCAGATGGGTTGGATAACCCTGGCGTCGGTTTGTTGCAAGTTGCGATAGCGTAAAATCCCCACTAGGGGCGGTAAGGCAGCGGCTAACTGGCTGAGATCGTGAGTTTGGCTGGCGACGGTTTCTAGGCGATCGCGAATGCCGCTGATGGCTTGGGGGAGATTGGCCCGGAAGAGGCGATCGAGAAGGGCGGCTAAGGGCGGCAGATGGTCGATCGCCTCGGCTTCGGACTGACTGTAGGCGTTGGCGGCGGTTTCGAGGCTACTGCCCCAGATACAGCGTTGAATTAACTGGACATCGAGGCTAGGTTGCCATTGCAAATGCCAAAGTTCTCGGAAGGTCCCTAGGCCGGGATGTCCTTGCAGGCTGGCCCAGGAAATGCCCAATAATCCCAGTCGGTGAAACAGTTGCGATCGCTGGTTATCGCGGGGACGGCGTAGATCTAAGTCCAAGACGGTGAGATCGCTGCTAATCTTCAGATGCAACTGTTGGGCCTGTTGCCGTAAATCTTGTTGTAGGGGGGTTGTAGGGGTGTTGTGGGGGACTTGGCCGAGGCGATCGCTAATTTCGAGGCGATCGCGCAGTTGAGAGGTCAGGGACGCTGAATCGGGGAGCATCACCGCTTGGGCTGCGTCTTGCAAGTCTTCGAGTCCGGGTTGGGGGCGATCGCCCAAGGCGGCTAAGGTGTTAGCGAGACGCACGGCATCAATGACCTCGGCGGTGGAGGCTAGATGTCCTAACTCCCGCACCTGGCCCGCCACCTGAGTGAGCCAGCCTAAGGCTCGCTGTTGCGGCGGTTGATGGCGAGTTTCCCAGAGGTAATGATACCAACCGGGGGCGGTCATTCCGGCTTTGTAACCACTGCCCGCCGCCAGTTGTCGATAACTCCAGGGAATCCAGGTGGCTTGAACTTCGGGTAACGGTTGGGGGAAGGGTTTTGATAATGACCCTGATAACGACTCCAATAACGACTCCAATTGAGTCCTGACCTCAGCCTCAGAGGGCATCACGGCTAAGGCGGGGCTATGCCAGGCCCCACAGACGACCGCTAGGCGATCTCGGGGAGAGTCTTGTTGAATGTGTTGCAAACGCTGTTGCATGGCCGCTTCTCGCAGGCGATCGCCGTCGGTGATGGTCGCTGTTTCCCGCAAAGCGGTCATCGCCTCTAGGATGGCGGTAAACTGCTCCTCGGACGGCTGACGTTGTTCGATAAACTGGTCCCACCAGCGATCGCCATGAACCACTCCCGCCGCTTGGGCGAGTTCTTGAATCGGGTTAGTCGGTGTTGGCAGATGCGGTTGTCGTTGTTGCTGTTCGAGGGCAAAGTGATAGCACTGGGGCAAATCGAGCCAATGGATAGGAATCCCCGCTTCTAACCCATATTGCAAGGCTTGCCATTCGGGGCTAAACACCGTGAAGGGATAGTAAACCGAGGTTTGAGGTTGATCTCGACTATAAATCAGTAACGCCACTGGAGGCTGGAGGTCTCGATTGGCGGCGAGGTGGGTTACGGGTTCCGCTTCTGGAGGTCCTTCGATGAGGATCTGTTGGGGTTGCCAACGGTGCAGGGCCTGGTGCAAACTTTGGGCAGATCCTGGGCCATGATGACGGATGCCGAAAATACGAGTGGGCATAGTCGAGCCGTGAACAATTCACACGAATGAGTTGGTCATAATGATCTCTTAATCTCCTTTCACGATGAAGATAAGCCCTCAGATCCCTGATGAGGTTGCTCTGACTCATGATCATTTTCCTATCTTAACCGGCCGATCCTCTCTGGGACAACTGATGCCACAACTGATACAATTAGCACCCATGACCGATTCATCCTTGGGGGACGGAATTACGGCTTAAAATATCAACAAATATTAAAGTAGCTATCATTTTGTTAATTCCAGGGAGACGATTCTTGAATTTGTTATCCTGAGGTTATAATCCTCCTCCTAGAATCGAAGTTCATCCTGTTTCTTTTACGGTTCGTCTCTCTGTTTACTTTACCCAAAAATCAGAGTGTCACCATAACAGAAAACACAAACAAAAGCGATTCATCTTCCCTCTAAATTGGCGACTCTAAATTGGTGACTTCAACATGTTGACCGAACAACCTAAACACCCTGAAAAAAGTCGTGGCTTGCGCTGGAAAGCAGCGGCGATCGCCATTGCCTTAGGAACTATTCCTGTCGTTGTGGTAGGGGCGATCGCCTACACCACCACTAACCGATCTTGGCGGGAACAAATCTTTAGCAATAAACAAGGCTATGGCGCCCAAGTTTCAGGAAAACTGAATCGATTTATGTCAGAACGCTATGGTGATTTTTATGCCATTTCTCGTCTGCCAATTTTCACCAACCCTGACATTGCTCTAGCCGCCACCGCACAAGACAAACAAGACTTTCTCAACACCATCGTTGAAGCCTACCAAATTTACGACAGCGTGGCTCTGTTTGATACCCAAGGACGACTGATGATTCGCTCAAGTGGCAGCGATACGACCACCCAGCTCGATGATGAAAGTATCCGCACTATCCTCAATCAAGATATCCCGTTAATTAGTACCCCGCGTGTCGCTTCAACCACCGGAGAATTGTCGGTCTATATTTCCGCTGCTATTCTCAATGCTGAAACAGGTAGTCCCATGGGGATTGTCCAGGCTCGATTTCCCGTTCGTGAACTTCAAAACCTAATTGTTGGCAGCGACGGTGACAACGAATATGTCCTTGATTCCCGAGGGCAAATTTTTATCAGTAGCCAAGGAGATAACGTCAACATCACCCGTTTTCAAAACGTATCCTTGATTCAACAAGCACAACGTACCAATCAAGGGCAAGTTGGTATTATTCGCGATCTTAATCAAGAGTCTTACCTCGTGGCTGTTACACCGCTGAGTCGAAGTGAACAGATGTTTGACCTTGACTGGATGGTAATAGTCGAAACCTCGACGGAGAATGCGTTTGCCACCTCCAACAGTCTCCTACGTACCATCGGCATGGGAACCCTAGGAACCGCCGTTGTGGTGACCATTCTGGCCGTGGGGGTGAGCCTACTCATCACTGAACCCCTGATTCAACGGATCGGCGATGTGGTTAGAACCGTTGTCAGCGCTTCCTCAGAAATGGCCGCCACCGTCGAACAACAAGAGCGCAGCTTATCCCAACAGGCGGCCTCCATCAGCGAATCCACCGCCATGATGGAACAACTCAGTCGCTCGGCCCAACGCTCCGCTGAACAGGCTCAAAGCGCCCAAGACCAAGCTCAGCACGTGCTACAACTGGCCAAGGATGGGGAAGTGGTGGTCGATCGCACCCTTGAGCGCACCACCGAACTCCAACAACGGGTAGCGGGTTTAGTCGAACAAATGGACAATCTCAACGAGCAGACTCGCCGCATTGGGACGATCTCCTCTCTAGTCAGTGACTTAGCCAATCAAACCAATATGCTGGCTCTCAATGCTTCAGTCGAGGCCGTTCGGGCCGGTGATGCGGGACGCGGCTTTGCAGTCGTGGCCTCAGAAATTCGCAAACTCGCCGATCAAAGTCGCCATTCTGCCGAGAAAATTGACACCCTCGTCGAGATGATCCAATCAGCCATTAACACCACCAGCAGCCTGGCCCAAGAGAGTACCAGTGCGGTCGGAGATACCACCGGCTTTGCTCATCAAACCGCTGAGAAGTTTATGGGAGTCAAAAATGCTATTCAGAAAATTGCGGTGGGATCTCAGCAAATTGCCGCCAATGCTCAACAACAGGCTCGGGCCATTGAACAGCTGACTGAGGCGATGACCGCTCTTGACTGTGGGGCCAATGAAACGGCTAGCAGTATTAGCCAAACTCGCGCTGGGAGCCGACATCTCAATGACGCGGCGGTTTCGCTACAAAAAATGGTCTAGGCTGTTGACGGGCTAGGCTAAGCTGTTAGAGATTGCCGATTCTCCCTTAAGATCATGCCCCTATTGCTTGCCGCCACAACGGGTTTTCAGCTCAGTGACGCCTTTTTTGCCTTTGTCATTGCCGCAATTTTATTGTTGTTGGGCCGTGTCATTCGCCAAAAGTTACGGATTCTACGACAGCTTTATATTCCCAGTTCTATTGTGGCAGGACTGTTGGCTCTGCTCCTAGGACCGCAGGTGTTGGGACAGTTGATGTCCCCGGAATCGCCGTTGGCTGAAGGACTATTCGCGCCGACGATTCTCCAGGTCTGGCGGGAATCTCCGGGAGTCTTTATTAATGTCGTGTTTGCAACGCTATTTTTGGGGGAAATTTTGCCGTCACCTCGGGAGATTTGGCGCAAGGCGGCTCCTCAGGTGGCGTTTGGTCAAACGTTGGCCTGGGGACAGTATGTGGTGGGGTTATTACTGGGACTGTTGGTGTTAACGCCGGTGTTTGGGTTATCGCCGATTGCGGGAACGCTGATTGAGATTGCCTTTGAGGGGGGCCATGGAACGGCAGCGGGAATGGCGGACACGTTGACGGAGTTGGGGTTTCCTGAGGGGGGAGATTTGGCGTTGGGGTTAGCGACGATTGGGATTGTCTCGGGGATTGTTTCAGGGATTGTTTTGGCTAATTGGGGACGACGCAAGGGATTGATTCGCTCGGCTCGTCTTGAACCGGATGTGACGGCGGAGGTGTATGGGGTGGAGCGAGAGCATCCTGATTGGGTGGCGGCTCGGGAACGGTTGACGTCCGATTTATTGATTGATCCGATTTCGTTGAATTTGGGGTTTGTGGGCCTGGCGGTGGCCTTCGGCTGGTTAATTTTGGAGGCTCTCAAAGGGGTTGAGCGCTTGACTTGGGGAGGAGAGGGTGGCTTGACGATCTTAGGCTATATTCCGCTATTCCCGATGGCGTTGGTGGGGGGGATTTTGGTGCAGTTGCTGTTGCGACGGTTGCGGTTGGAACCGCTGGTGATGCGATCGCTGATGGAGCGAATTGGCGGGGTGGCCTTGGATATTACGATTATTACGGCTCTGGCCTCGATTTCTCTGACGGCGTTGGGGGCCAATTTGGTTCCGTTTGCGTTGTTGGCGTTGTTGGGGATTACGTGGAATGTGCTGGCGTTTATAATTTTGGCGCCGAAAATGCTGCCGGAGTTTTGGTTTGAGCGGGGTTTGGGTGATGTGGGCCAGTCGATGGGGGTGACGGCGACGGGGATTTTGCTGTTGCGGATGGTTGATCCTCAGAACCGTTCGGGGGCCTTTGAGAGTTTTGCCTACAAGCAACTGTTTTTTGAACCGATTGTGGGTGGGGGATTGTTTACGGCGGCGGCCCCGGTTTTGGTGGTGCAGTTGGGGGCCGTGAGGACGTTGCTGTTGACGAGTGCCTTGTTGGTGTTTTGGCTGGCGTTTGGCCTGTTGGTGACGGGACGGCGATCGCAACGGACTCTCGAAGAAGGCTAATTCACAGCAGTGCTAAATGCACTCCTTCGGCGCTGCGGCCGACTTGTGATTGTCCTGTACTAAATCTGTACTAACAAAGTACAATTAATGTACTTAAGTCGTACTGTGGCTGCTGTGGCTCTAACGCTTGTTAATCAAGGCTTGTCAGTATTCTAAAAAAAAATAAAATATTTCCTGGAAATCAGGTGTTTGTCTTGGGAAAAACATGTTTTAATCGAGACAGATGGGTTCTAGGGTTAACTTATGTATTGGACGACTTTACTTTTGGCGGCAACCTACGCCGCGATGGTTGCTTTAGTGCTGTTCTCGGTACAAAAGCGGGTTTTCCGTAATGCGGGTGTAAAGCTGACCACGAAAACCGTGGGCCGCAGTCGCTAGCGAAGATAGCTGTTTGGTGCGATCGCCGCTGCTGTCTCACTCCAACCGGTCAGATGATGGTTCGCCATTGAGTCTGACCGGTTTATGATTGGGGGGTGTGGGGGTTGGTGGGGAGAGTTTCATTGGAAAGTATCAAGGTAAAAGCTCATGTCGGCTAGGATGGGGTGCTGTCTTTACACTTACCTGTCAAAAAACAGGACGTTGAAGCAATGGTGATTTATCAGCTTGTACAGAAGAGAAGCCATCAAGGCTCTAAGCAACAGTTTCAGGCGATGCTGGCGCAGCACCAAGGCCAGACCTTCGGTGATAGTACAGAACTACTCCGTGAGGATTGCCGGCGTGGCTAAGTTTGTCATTGATGCCAATGTGGGTTCGAGCTTCTCGTTCTTGTCATTTAAGGAAATTTTCAATAACTTTTATCTAAAGAATCGTAAGATAAGTATCGACCGAGGTTTCAGGTAAGACCTTAAGGGTTTGGTTTTGTAAGTCTAATTCAATTCCCAGGGCTTCTAAGGGAATGACACCTAACAGAGCATTTTGTCCGCCGGGAAGTTCTAAACACTCGAAGTTGCCTTCTCGACCCAAAAGAGACAGATGAGCATCTTGAAAAATCCGAGCGGTACGGAGACCAGCAGCAGTGGTTACGTCCACTTCACGCAGCAAATCCAGGCCCAACTGGGCGATCGCATCTGCGGGTAAACAGAGGGTTGTCGCCCCGCTATCAACGAGAACGTTATCGAGGGTGAGCGATCGTACCTGTTCGGTCGGGATATACCCACGCTTGGCTGCTGATTGATCGGCTCGATTTGTAATTGTCAGGGTTGTGAGAATTTTGCCCATCTTTTGGCTAGACATTACTGTACCTCCGTACCTTACCACCAGTGTAGCCAATAGATTGGGGACGTTAGGGTAAGGATGTTTAGGGTGAGGTTAGAGGGCGATCGTCAACCATCAATTCATCCATAATCAATGAATTACGGTAGGGTGCGTTGCGGCTCAAACCCATGTAAAACCAAGGGGACAATTTACAAGCTGCCGCAACGCACCGGGGCCATAATCTGGCAAGGGTTTGTCAATTTATCTTGGTATTTGTTGTTGGCTTCCCGAATCGGTGCGTTCCGGCTCGCTTAATCTTGTTGCTAAAATTCAAGAATTGAACGAAGCTGGAACGCACCCTACTGTCACTGAATATCACTCTAACATTAGCTACCCCTGCGTAACTTCCAGTAGGTTTTAATAGGATTCGCATTGCGGTTCCGAATTCCTTGTTTAGAAGCTAGAACGCTACGATGCCATTACTCTACTGCAATTTCCATCAAGTGTTTTTAAAGCTCCGATGAAGCACCTGCCAAAATGACCTATTTTGAAAAAAGGCCATTTAAGTCTGTCGCTTTGTACAGGCGAGTTTTACGGGAATTGCTTGAAATTGTTACATAAATTTACTGTATTGCTGTAATTGAGTACAATGTT
Source organism: Phormidium lacuna HE10JO (assembly GCA_900149785.2). Taxonomy (GTDB): domain Bacteria; phylum Cyanobacteriota; class Cyanobacteriia; order Cyanobacteriales; family Geitlerinemataceae; genus Sodalinema; species Sodalinema lacuna_A. Next base: position 109,642 of record FSSI02000005.1, read on the forward strand.
TTAAGGCTTTCCAAGTGTGAAAAGACTGACTGAGACAAGGATTAAGCCCCAAAACCAGAAAGCTTCATTAAAACTTTACAGAAACTTTAAAAAAAATTCCCTGATGAAGTGGTTGGGGAAGTATTAAGGGGTTAAACCCCCTGGGGGTTAGTCCCTCTAGGTCGAAGTATCCGAGGGCATTTTTACTGTTTACTTTTAGGGTTCAGCACAGATGCTGAAACTCTTAAATTTGCTTGCGTTCAGCCGAATTTCAGGGTTGAGGTCGAGAACGTTGGGTCTAATACGGAATCCGCACGTCATATCCCTGCCAATCTCGGATCTCACTCTGAGAGAATAAACCCTAAACTGGAAAGATGGCCCTGTCTCGTTCCCCTCTCCATGACTAACGCATCCCTAACACCTCTCGGGCAGCCAAAACTCGCCCAACCCCTTCAAATCGGCACAGTCCAAGTCCAAAGCCGCGTTCTCCAATCTCCCCTATCCGGCGTCACCGACCTCGTCTTTCGCCGCCTGGTTCGCCGCTACGCCCCCCAATCGATGATGTACACGGAAATGGTGCAAGCGTCGAGTTTGCAACATCTGCGGGAGGTTCCCCAAATTATGGATGTTGACCCTGAAGAACATCCCATTAGTATTCAACTGTTTGACAGCCGCCCCGACTTCCTCGGAGAAGCGGCCCAGATTGCCGTTGATCAGGGGTCAGATACCATTGATATCAATATGGGCTGTCCTGTCAACAAAATTACCCGCAAAGGGGGCGGTTCCTCCCTATTGCGTCAGCCGGAGGTGGCCGAGGCCTTAGTCCGCGCGGTGGTGCAGGTGGCGGGGGTTCCGGTGACGGTCAAAACTCGCCTGGGATGGGGTGATGGGGAGATCACGATTCTGGAGTTTGCTCAACGGATGCAGGATGCGGGGGCCGCGATGCTGACGCTCCACGGACGCACTCGACAACAAGGATATACCGGAGAGGCCCAATGGCATTGGATTCGCCGGGTGAAGGAGGTTCTGGAGATTCCGGTGATCGCGAATGGGGATATTGTTTCGGTCGAGTCGGCCCTACGCTGTCTCGATGAAACGGGGGCCGATGGGGTGATGTGTTCGCGGGGAACTCTGGGTTATCCCTTTTTGGTGGGGGAAATTGATCATTTTCTCAAGACGGGGGAACGACTCCCCCCAGCCAGTCCTGTGCAGCGGTTGGACTGTGCTAAGGAACATTTGCGAGCTTTGGGGGCTTACAAGGGCGATCGCGGCATTTATCAATCGCGCAAACACCTTTCCTGGTATTGTAAGGGCTTCGGTGGTGCGAATCAGCTACGGGATCAACTCAGTCGCATTGAGTCGGTTGAGGACGGATGCGAGATTCTCGATCGCGCGATCGCTCAATTAGAATCAAACCTGGCTAAGCAACCCGGCTAAGCGTTAACCGCCTAAGCATTAATATGAATCAAAATTCCCGTCAAATTATCTAAGCCTCCCTCATCCAAGGCTCTCTCTTTGAGTGCTTCTAACGCCTTACGGGGCCATTGTCGATATCCGTCGAGATAGCCCTGTATTTCACTATCCCGAAGACGACCATGTAAGCCATCACTGCAAAGCAACAGTAGATCATCCACCTGTAACTCTCGTTGCGGAGAAGGTTCACGATTCCACTTGGGATCAATGCTAAAATCTCCGTTTCCATCTCGTCCCCCCAAACAGGAACTCACCACGGCTCGCATGGGATGGGTGGCCACCTCCTCCTCGGTGATGCGGCCGATGTCCAGTAGCATTCGTATCACCGAGTGATCGGCGGTTTTGTAGAGAAACTCGTTACAACGATAATGGTAAAGGCGACTGTCTCCGGCGTAGAGATGAATCATCTCATTGGGGGTGATGAGGGCCACCACCGCTGTCGCCCCCATTCCGGCCAATTTAGGATTAATACATCCTTCGGCCCGGATGTTTTCATCAGCTTGATGCAAGGTATTCCAAAGCTGTTGATAGCGATCGCTCAGGGAATTGGCAAGAGGGTGATGCAAGAGCGTTGCAAAGGTCTCAACCGTAATTTCTGCGGCTCGTTTTCCACCACGACCACCCCCCATTCCATCGGCAACTACGGCTAAAATCGCTGAACCATCGGGCCAGGGTTTTATCAATAAGTTATCCTGGTTTTCTTTGCGAACGTTACCAATATGGGAAACTTTGGCAACCGTTGCCCAACCCAATGTTTGAATGTGAACTTCAGCCAAATCAGACATGATTGTTAAGAGGGAACAGGGAACAGGGAACAGGGAACAGGGAACAAAAACAACGTAGGGGCGTACCGCAAGTGGCGCGCCCCTAGATCGACTAATGTTCATGGTCTCGAAACCGTTTTTTGGCCGCTTCAAACGCTTCGTTCATTGTTTCCTGAATCTTTTGAGGATCGGGCGTTTTACCGCCCATTAAATCCCCAAAATAAACGCAAGCGCCTTCCCCTAACGCCCAGGTATACGCCGCCGCCCAGGAGGCGGCTAACGCACTGCCTAATCCTGGAATAAACTTAATCAATTCCCGTCCCACTAATTGGGCTAAAAAGCCGCCGGCGATCGCACTGACCACCCCGCCCGCTTGCGACGGCGAGAGAGTCTGGCCATACAGTCGCCCAATAACGCCCACCAGAGACACCTGTAACGCTGTTAACACCGGCATGGTGGCAAAGGGTAGGGGAACCGCCGCTAACGTCGCCGCCATGACCGAAAACGCCAGGATATAGCGTCGTCCGACATCGCGATAGAGATCTCCCAACTCTTGGGTTGTGCCCTCATCAAGTAACTCATGAATGGCCCGGGCCTCAGCTTCGGGGAGTAACTCGGCGATCGCATCCCGCAAGGCTTCTAAACCATAAAACACCGGCGTAAATTCATCGTCTTCCAGGGTGAAATCCAGCCAGACCACCCCATCATACCAGGACTCAAACGACTCTTGTAACGCCCCAGCAACCCGCTGTATCTCCTCAAACTCGGGGGGATACTCAGGATGATCGACAACCGATGGAGGGTAGAGTTCATGCAAACAGGTAATGGCCAACAAACAGGGGATTTCGGGATGTTGCTGACGCAGTTGTCGGGCAATGTCCTGTAACGTATCAGTCGCAAAGTCCGTAATTTTAACCGTTAGAATTAAAATCCGGGCGCGACGAGTTTCGACATCCAAATCATCGAGCAGTTCTGACACCAACTCCTGTGTATCCCGTCGGGTATCCCCTAACCCCACGGTGTCCGTAAACACCAACAGCGGTAAGTCTTCCGAGGGATAGGCGTAGCGTTGGGTATTCTGGGTATGGGGGCGAAATCCCTGACCAATAATCTCAGCAGATACCCCCGTTAAGCCACGAACAAGGGAACTTTTTCCCGCCTGGGGTTTTCCCAACAAGAGGGCTTCGGTGGTGGGAAGTTCCTGGCGAACCCGAGCCAGAATTTCGGCTAACTGGTCATCACTAACTGAAAATAACTTCGTGACATCTCCGATGTTGGGTAAGTTGGACAAACGTCCTCTCAGTTGGCCTAACGTATCATTCAACAGTCGCCCGAAGCGACGACTTTGGGGGGAAGAAACATCCTCCCCAGGAGTCGTCGGTGTTGGTTGTGGATCTGAGTTTGGGCGATCGCTCATAAGAGATCAAGCAAGGAATGAACGTTGAGACGAACGTTGAGACGAACGTTGAAATTACGACTGAGTTGGCGCTGGCGACTGGGGTTGAGACACCGGCGATCGTTGCGGCGGCGCAAAGCAGAGAAGGAGTCCTTCAGAATCGCGTAATTCAAAAGAATTGAGGTCATCGAAATTACCATTGCGCTCCAAGCCTGGCGAAGCAATTTCGACGGTCCATTGATTCAAGTCAATTCCGAGCCATTTCCCAAGTTCAACCGTCATCGGATCGCCCCCCAAATGAGCCACCATCACCACACCTTCAGAGCCATCATTCGGGTTACTACGGACTCCATAAAAGATCGTGCGATCGCCCTCACTAGACTTATCAAAGCGATCCGTTCCAATCAGATTTTGTGCCAGCCAAGGCCGTTGATGACGAAACTCCCGCAACTTCCGATTAAACTGCGCTTGAACGTCATCCACATCAGCCTCATAATGACTCACATTACACGCGACAAAACAGTCTTCCATGTAGGTCAGGGCAAACTTTTTCAACTGCGTCTCATCCAAACGTCTTAAAAACCTCACCATCTTGGGATGATTGAGCAGCTTCATACTATCAATGCTACAAGCCGACGCATCCTCTCCCAAACAATCCTGACAAACCTTAGCCACCCGGCTGAGGTCATAATCCATTTCCATCATGGTTTCTTGCAACGCTCGTCCAAAGCCGCGCACATCCTCGAGATACTCAAAGCCCAACTTTTTGAGATTTTTAAATAAATCAGGACGATTATAAATTTCCTCAGAAATTTGCCAATCGAGGAAGCCAATTTCCTCAGACACCACCTTCACCCCATAGCGTTCATCGGTATTGCGGAAAAACATCCAGGGAGCGTGACAAAGGGCGTTAATAAAATCCATCGGTAGGCCCGGACTAAACCCATAAACCCAAACCGAAGTCGCCGGATTATCATACCCCTTCCAAAGAACCTCCGGCAAAGTTTTCCCTAAATTCCAGTTAATCGGTTCCTCCAGAGACACCTGATTTCCCCGCCGCACCGTGTCATGATTCGCACAACCAGTAATCCAATTACTACCAATGTGCATCACTTCCAACACCCGCCGCCATTTCCGCTCCCAAAATCCCTTGAGAGTTGGCGTATTATGAGCAAACACCAGAGGTCCCCATTGATAGGATTCGGGCATTTTTTCAATCAAATCTCGATAGGTCGAAATATCTTCCCACCCCTCAGCCGGCCAGGGCCGACCATCTTCAAAGATGGTAAACATCAACCGTTTAAATCCTTCAATATCCTGAACCACATTACTCATGGCCAGTAAGTAGGCATCATCCTGTTCCACCGCTCCCGATAACGGGTTAAAAAAGCGGAAATCTTGGCCACCATCAACGCGAATTCCATCGGCTCCGGTATTCAATTTACGGCGCTGCATTTCCAGGAAAATTGCCCGAACCGTCGGTAATTGGTGGTTCAAGTCCTGGCCATACATATTTGGCCCCTTGAGATATTCCCGGTTAATCAGCAGTTCCGACTGGTTATCAGCATGGCCATAGACGAGATCATAAATCACCTGAATTGGCCCAGTAGAGAAATTATGAAGCGTCGCTACAAAATCCACCATTTCATCGGGCCGCAAACTGCCTAATTGGGCTGGATTGGTGGCACTTGAACCGAGAATTGGCACATCATAACCCCAATCTTCGGTGTTGGGTTTACGCAGTTCAATTTTGAGTTCATCTTCCTCATCTTCCGAGAGAAAGACAAAAAATTCACTTTCGGGACTATATTCGCTGCGGAACTCAATGGTGGGTTCGAGGGGTAACAGTTGCACCGCATCATAGCCGACATAGTTATGTTCGATGGGGGTTAGGGCGTCCCCATTGGCCAATTTGGCCGAAATGCGCTGATAGAGTTTCGTTAATCCTTCGAGGGTTCCCTCAGCGGTGGCGGTGCCGACATGGAGTTGTAGGATGTTGCGAGGGGCATGAACCCGAGGAATGGCTTTAATGTCTTGGTGGTGATGGGTATCTTGGGTGAAAAATTCCGGGAGTTGCGAGGCGCTGGTGCGGGCAAAATAGTCTAAATCGGGGCGGTTGGCTTGTAGGCGGTCAATATCATAGACTTCCGCCGGGCCGAAGACACCATAGGGGAGTGAGTAGGGGACGACATCGCGAATGGCTTCGAGAATCCCCTGTTGGTCGACAAAACGCAGCCAATAAAACGAACCGGCCTGGTCGCGAGTGCCACCCTGCAAGCCCGAGACGACTCCCCAGAGAAACTCGCCTTGTTGTTTGAGGTTTAAGCGGGTGCGACGAAAGCGCACCACCTGGCGAGGATTCCCGAAATCGATGTTGTCGATGGGGGTGAGGATTTCTAAGTAAATTTCCTTGCGTCGCATCACCTGGGCCGTGAGTTCCGGAGTCCAGAAGCCAAATTCGGTTAGGCCATCTTGACGGTAATGCGCCCCGAGTTTGACAGTGAGGGCTTGACTTTTTTCAAAATATGTGCTGTTAGAATGCTCGATCGCAGTGGCCCAATCGAGCAATTCCTGGGTAGCATCGTCTTCAAGTTGGATGGAGGGGATAGAAGGGGTCGCGACGTTGACCATGATTTAAGACCGTACTCTTGGCAAATTCTCGGGAACTCTCCATTTGTTATATCTCATTTCGATCGCGTTTTAACGATAGTGAGGAGATTCAGCCCTGAGAATCTGGGAGAAAAAAAAGGGGCGATCGCCCCGAAAGGGGTTTCCCCCAAACCGCTGGCGATCGCCCAATACCCGTTATCCGTCCCACACTTAGGACTCTGTGGCTTCAGCATGAACTTTATCGAGTTCAATGCCCCGATTTGACAGCGTTTCTTGCAACTGGGCCTCTTGATCCTTGCTCAAAGAGGTGCGTAGGACTTTACCGCCGAACTGAGCCACTTCATCGAGGACTTTATCGGGGGTCACCTTGCGAACGAGGATAAACAAGGCTGAGCTTCCCGGCTGCATCGTTTCGCCGAGTTCCCGCATGAAGTTATCATCCACACCAATATCACTGAGAGCGCCACCAATCGCCCCACCAGCCGCGCCGACAGCGACCCCGAGTAACGGACTCAGAAACAGCAGTCCAATCAACAGCCCCCAGAAGCTGCCCGAGGCAGCCCCGGCGGCGGCGAGGTTGATAGCCTGATTGAGTTTAACTTTACCGTCCTGGTTTTTAACCACCACGGCGGCATCTTCGAGTTCAATCAGATGCTGTTTTTGGAGTTTCAGCAATTCCAAGCGGACTTCCTCAGCCTTGTATTGGCTATCGTAGGAAACGGCAATTAAATCAGCCATAAGATAGATTTCTAGGTATAAGTTTTCAAATAAAGGCGTTAGGCAAGCCATGACGGGAGCTAACGCCTTTATCCCCTAGCTTACTGATTTAATAGGGCCATTTCCAATTCGTGATTTCCGGCTTGTCGGTTCCATGTTCTTTGGCGTAGTGCATGTGATCGATGATTTGATTTTTCATCCGTTCCTTCACATAGGCTGCCGCCGAACCGAGCTTGGGAACCCGATCAATGACATCAATCACCAAGTTAAAGCGATCGACTTGGTTGCGAATCGCTAACTCCAGGGGAGTGTTGATATTGCCTTTTTCCTTGTAGCCACGCACATGGATGCGTTCCTGGTTGCTGCGGCGATAGGTGAGCTTGTGAATCAGCCAAGGATAGCCATGAAAGTTGAACATGACCGGTTTATCGGTGGTAAAGAGACTGTCAAAGTCGCGATCGGATAAACCATGAGGGTGATCGACTTCCGACTGGAGACGGAACAAGTCCACCACATTGATAAAGCGCACCTTGAGATCCGGGAACTCCTCGCGCAGAATCGCCGTAGCGGCCAGAGCCTCCCGAGTGAGGATGTCCCCACATGAGGCCATAATCACATCGGGTTCATCGGGATCTTTGCCGCAGTCATCATTACTGGCCCATTCCCAGATGCCAATGCCCTTAGTACAGTGGGCGATCGCCTGCTCCATCGTCAGATACTGCAAGTGGTCCTGTTTATCCGCCACAATGACGTTGACATAATTCTTGCTCTCCAAACAATGGTCCATCACCGACAGCAGACAATTGGCATCGGGGGGTAGATAAATCCGCGTCACCTCAGCACTCTTGTTGGTGACCAAATCAATAAATCCAGGATCTTGGTGACTAAAGCCATTATGATCCTGACGCCAGACCACCGACGAGAGCAGGATATTCAGCGACGACACCGGCGCGCGCCAGGGAACCTCATTTTTGCAAATATCCAGCCATTTAGCGTGCTGGTTAAACATCGAGTCAATCACATGAGCGAAGGCCTCATAGGTATGGAACAACCCATGTCGTCCCGTCAGCAGATAGCCTTCGAGCCAGCCTTCGAGAGTATGCTCACTCAGCATCTCCATCACCCGGCCATCGGGGGAGAGAAAGCCGCCATCCTCATCTTCGGGCAGCATTTGCGCCATCCAAGCCTTCTTGGTGACCTCATAGAGAGCCTGTAGGCGGTTTGAAGCCGTCTCATCGGGACCAAACACCCGGAAATTATTCATGTTGTTGCGCATCACATCCCGCAAATAGAAACTCATGATGCGGGTGTTCTGAGCTTCGACATGACCGGGGTTCGGCACATCGACAGCATACTTGCGGAAATCGGGCCGCCGCAGCTCTTTGCGCACCAAGCCCCCATTGGTGATGGGGTTGGCGCTCATGCGTCGTGGCCCTTTCGGGGACAGTTCCTGGAGTTCCCGAATCAGTTTACCCGTCTCATCGAAGAGTTCCTCGGGCTTGTAGCTACGCAGCCACTCTTCCAAGATGGCCATGCTCTCCGGATTCTTATGCACATCCGACATGGGGACTTGGTGCGCCCGCCAGAAGCCTTCCACCTTATGACCTTTTACCGATTCGGGTCCCGTCCAGCCCTTGGGAGAGCGGAAGACAATCATGGGCCAACGGGGGCGTTGGGCGACCCCAGTCCGCCGCGCTTCCTCTTGGATGCGATGAATCTCCTGAACACAGGTTTCGAGGGTTTGCGCCATGCGTTGGTGCATGGTTTCGGGGTCATCTCCCTCGACGAAATAGGGACGATAGCCATAGCCTTGGAACAGGGCTTCGAGTTCTTCGTGAGGAATCCGTGACAGAAGGGTGGGGTTGGCGATTTTGTAGCCGTTCAAATGCAGAATCGGCAAGACGGCGCCATCCCGGATGGGGTTGAGATACTTGTTCGAGTGCCATGCGGTTGCCAGAGGTCCCGTTTCGGCTTCTCCATCACCGACGACGGCCGCCACCAGCAAATCGGGGTTATCATAGGCGGCCCCGAAGGCGTGGGAGAGACTGTAGCCGAGTTCCCCGCCTTCGTGAATCGAGCCAGGGGTTTCTGGGGTGACGTGACTGCCGATATGGCCGGGGAAGGAGAATTGTTTGAAGAATTTTTGCAGTCCTTCTTCGTCTTGCCCTTTGTCTGGATAGACTTCCGAGTAGGTTCCTTCGAGATAGGCTGGCCCCAGGATGCCGGGAGCGCCATGGCCGGGGCCGGCGACGTAGAGGGCATTCAGGTCATATTTGTTGATGAGGCGGTTGAGGTGGATGTAGAGAAAGCTTAACCCCGGACTGGACCCCCAATGGCCGAGGAGCCGTTTTTTGACATGCTCGGGTTTGATGGGTTCTTTGAGAAGGGGGTTATCTTTGAGGTAAATCATGCCCACCGCCAGGTAGTTGGCAGCCCGCCAGTAGGCATGAATTTTCCGCAGTTCTTCTGCCGACAGGGGCATTTCCGTGGTCACTGAGGATGTCGCAATAGTCATAGCATTCGCTTCCTAGCGTGAGGACAAGTGAGATACTCGGTCTTCGATGCGTTCTATCGTTGATGAGTTTCCCTACTTATTATCGATAGCAGCTTATGACCCTAAAATTCAAGAAAGATTTTGTTAAATCCAGAAACTATGACTCACATCTGTGTGAAATATCATAGATTAGCAAATGTAAGCTCGGTTACATCTAAAAAACAACAATAGTGCATATCGGGGTGACTGGCTCTAAATGGCGATCGCCCTCGTTGTTATCTGGTTATTATTGTAACCATTCCTCGGGTTCACTATCCTGGAAGTCTACCCGGGGCGATCAGACAAGGGCGGTCAAAGGCGATATTTTTTAATAATAACTTAATCTTGGGCTAAACAATCTCGGGCAGACGTTGATCTTATACTGGGTATGGCAGCTAGGGATGGCAGTTGGGTCGGCTTCAGCTGCGGCACTGACAATCATTAAACGTCACAAGGACTGTTCGGCTGCTTGCATTGTCTAGGAGAGTATCGATAAAATCAGCTCACGGCCAGGAAAAACCTCTGCCTGGAGACAGGAGCATCTAATAGAATACTCGAATCGGTTAAGGGTGACGGTCTCACTATTCTGTTAATCCCGAACCTTTAGCCGTCAAGTTTTTCGGATAACCACTCGATAGTTCATTCTTTAACTCAGTCCCCTCATTGGCGATCGCCCTTCATGTTTGATACCCTATTTACCCAGCCCAGTGACCCACAATTTAACGCCCTTCAACCCCGTAAAGCCGTCATTATTGGCGCGGGACAAGTGGGAATGGCTTGTGCTTACTCCCTACTGATTCAAAACTGCTTCGATGAACTGGTTTTACAAGACTTAGCCACCGAAAAACTTGAGGGAGAAGTCATGGACTTAGTTCATGGCCTCCCGTTTGTTGCCCCAACCGCCGTTTCAGCGGGAACCGTCGCCGAGGAAGGACGCAATGCCGATATTGTGATTATAACCGCCGGTGCCGCTCAAAAGCCTGGGGAAACCCGCCTTGACTTAGTGCAAAAAAATGTTGCCATCTTCGGTAACTTAATTCCGGATATTGTCCAATATTGTCCGCAGGCAATTGTATTGGTTGTGACCAATCCTGTCGATATTATGACGTATGTTTCCTTGAAACTGTCAGGATTTTCCTCGTCCCAAGTTCTTGGGTCAGGAACCGTCTTGGATACGGCTCGTTTTCGTGCCCTGTTAGCCCGAGAACTCGGTCTCGATGCTCGTAGTTTACACGCCTATATTATTGGCGAACATGGAGATAGTGAAGTCCCGGTCTGGAGTCACGTTAATGTGGCTGGAATGCCTCTGTGTGACGGGGATTGGCCCGGCAGTCCTCGCCCCGATGATCCTCGGCTAACTCGCATTTTTCAGGACACCCGAGATGCGGCGTATGAGATTATTAAACGTAAAGGCTATACCAGTTATGCGATCGGTTTAGGGGTGACGGATATTGTACAAGCGATTCTCCGTAATCAAAATCGAGTCATGACCGTGAGTCGATTAGTTCCTGGTATTCAAGATTTACATGATGTTTGCCTGAGTTTACCCACGGTTGTGAATCGACAAGGCGCAGAACGAATGCTTCAGCTCTCATTAACAGAAACTGAAGCCAAGCAATTGCATCAATCTGCTACAATCATGAAAAAAATCATCAAGGAGTTATCATTATGAACCGAACCAAAATTGTCGCCACCCTAGGACCTGTTAGCAACAGTCCAGATGTTATCAAAAAAATGGTCTGTGCCGGCATGAGTGTCGCTCGCTTAAACTTCTCTCATGGAGACTATGCCCAACATAAAATCACCATTCAGAACCTGCGTAAAATCGCCGAAGATCTCGATACTCCCATCACCATCCTTCAAGATTTACAGGGACCCAAAATTCGAGTCTGCAACTTACCTCAAGGCGAAGTCTCGTTAGAGGAAGGGGACGAAATTATTTTGATTCCCAATGCTGAGTATCACGAACAAACCCGAACCGTGGGAATTGATTATCCTGATTTAGCAGAAGAGGCGAAAGTTGGCTCACAAATTTTGCTCGATGATGGGTTGCTGGAGTTAGAAATCACGAAAATTTCCGGTCATGCCGTGCATTGTGTCGTCATTGAAGGTGGACTTCTCAAAAGTCGCAAAGGGGTTAATATCCCGACGTTGGATTTACATCTTCCCTCCATGACTGACAAAGACAAACAAGATTTGATCTTTGGTTTATCTCAAGGGATTGATTGGGTCTCTCTGAGTTTTGTGCGAACGGCAGATGATATTCGTCAATTAAAGACGTTCATCAGTGAACACAGTGACACGAAAGTTCCTGTGATTGGGAAGATCGAGAAACCCCAGGCGATCGCCCACCTACAAGAAATCGTCGATGAATGTGATGGGATCATGGTGGCCCGGGGAGATTTGGGGGTAGAAATGAGTCCCGAGAAAGTGCCAATGTTGCAAAAAGAAATTATCCGCGCCTGCAATCAAAGAGGGATTCCAGCCATTACGGCCACTCAGATGCTTGATAGTATGATTCGTGAACCCCGCCCCACTCGTGCTGAAGCCAGTGATGTCGCCAACGCCATCATTGATGGAACCGATGCGGTGATGTTGTCGGGAGAATCAGCCGTGGGTAAATATCCGGTGAAAGCGGTACAAATGATGGCTAAAATTGCCCGTCAAATTGAACCGGAAGCCGAGTTTGTCAACTATCCGCCCTCAGAAACTGACGAAACTCACGCCCTCACCGAAGCCTTAAATACAATCGATCGCCTGCTAAACTTACGCTGTATTGCCGCGTTCACCAGTTCCGGCTATACGGCCCGCATTGCCTCCAAGGAACGGCCACGGGCCTTAGTGGTGGCCTTTACCACCAATCGAGATGTCTATCACCGTCTCAATCTCATCTGGGGGGTGAAACCGATTCTCATTGATGATGATGGAGAAACCTTTGAAGAACTGGTTGAACACGCCAACCGTGGCTTACAAAAGCGTAATCTAGCTGAGTTAGGCGATCAAATCTTGATTGTGGGTGGGATTCCCACTAAACATTCGCGAGGGACGAATTTCTTGAAGTTACACCGGATTAGCGAATCGCCACTCTAGGGTTGTGCCAGGTTGTACAAGGTTGTCAAGTGTGAGGGTTGCATGAAAATTTTAGTCTTGAATGCCGGATCGAGTTCCCAGAAAAGCTGTTTATATGAGGTTCCCGAGGCGGCCTTTCCTGAAACACCTGCCGAACCGATTTGGGAGGCGATGGTGGATTGGGGGGCGACTCCTGATTATGGCAGCTTAAGCGTGGCAGCCAACGGCACTCACCAAGAGAGACATCTGCCCACCGACGCCCCCAGTCGCGGCTTGGAGGAGGTGTTAGGAACTCTGGTGCAGGGGGAGACTCAGGTGTTAGGCAGCTTGTCTGAGATTGCGATCGTGGGCCATCGGGTGGTTCATGGGGGCGATCGCTATTCCCAGGCCACCTTCGTCACCGAAGCGGTGAAGGAGACGATTGAGCGCTTGATTCCCCTGGCCCCCAATCATAATCCGGCCCATTTAGAAGAAATCTTAGCCGTCGAGGCCGTGTTAGGGGACATTCCCCAGGTGGCGGTGTTTGATACGGCCTTCCATACCTCGATTCCAGCGGCGGCGGCCACCTATCCCATTCCCTATGAGTGGTTTGACAAGGGGATTCGCCGCTATGGGTTTCATGGTATTAGTCACCGCTATTGTGCGCAGCGAGCGGCGGCCCTGGCGGGGAAACCTCTGGAGTCGTTGCGGATGATTACGGCTCATCTGGGCAATGGTGCGTCTCTGGCGGCGATTCGCGAGGGCAAAAGTATCAATACCAGCATGGGATTTACTCCCTTGGAGGGGTTGATGATGGGAACTCGCAGTGGTTCGATTGATCCGGCCATTCCTCTGTATTTGCTGAAGGAAACCGGGTTAGATGCCCAGGGCGTGGATCGATTGCTGAATAAGGAATCGGGGTTGAAGGGGATTTTTGGTCCCTCGGGGGATTTACGGGAGATTTTACAGGCCCGAGCGGCGGGGAACCGTCGTGCGGCGTTGGCCTTTGAGATGTATGTGGGACGACTTCAAGGGGCGATCGCCGCCTTGATTCCCCAGTTAGGCGGCTTGGATCTGTTGGCGTTCACGGCTGGGGTGGGGGAGAACTCCTCGGCGGTGCGAGAGGCGACTTGTGCGGGGCTGACGTTTTTGGGCTTAGAGTTAGATGCGGCGCGTCATGAGTCTTCGGGCCAGGATTGGCAAATGTCTAGCCCTAACTCCTCGGTGCAGGTGTGGGTGATTCACGCTCAGGAGGATTGGGCGATCGCCCGCGACTGTTGGCAATTGGCCCAGAGTCATAGAAAAGGCTATTCTAACGAGACTTAGAGATTGTCTCACTTGCTAGAAAGCCAAGACTATGAGCAAAACTGAAGGCGTGCGCCAGTTAGTCCAACAGATCCTGGATTGTTTCACCTCTCCCCCCGATGAAGACTTGATCGACCACGTCTGTATGGCGATCGAAGCCAATCCCCAATGGTCTGCCCAATACCATCGCCTGACCGAAGAGTTAGGCTCTCAGGCCACCGTTAACAACTGGATTGGCCGCTACGTCAAAGAACTCTCGGGGTCAAAAAGTGGGCGATCGCATCCCTCCAAAAGCAGCCTCACCAAGTCCTATCGAAAACTGATTATCCCCGAATCGGACTAGCCGCCCAACACCCCTCCAGATTCAATTAACCGCTTCACTCATATAACGGCGCCAAAGTTCTGCCGCATGGCTACTACTGCCGTAGGTGGGGCTATTATCATCATTGCCTAACCAAACCCCCGTCACTAAGGAGCCATCGGGGATATAGCCAATAAACCACAAATCTACCGCGAAATCGGTGGTTCCTGTTTTTCCCACTTCTCCCGCCCCGAAAGCGGCGGCTGTCCCCGTTCCTGACTGCACGACGCCGCGCAATAGGTCAGTCATGATCCCGGCCACCTCTGGCGACAACACCCGTTGGTTCATCGGTTCTTGCTGGGTATAGTCATAAATCACCCGACAGGTTTGGAAATCATTGGCATCCTCACAATCGCTGCTATCGAGGATGCGGCGAATGGCATGACCTCGGTTCCAACGGCCCTGATTGGCTAAAATGCCGTAGGCGGCCGTAATTTCTAAGACGCTGACTTCACTTTGACCTAAGGCTAGGCCAGGAACTGGATCTAACTCAGAGCGAATTCCCAAGCGTTGGGCGAGCTTGACAACATTGGTTAATCCGGCTTCTCGGGCCACCCGGATGGCCACCACATTCTCGGATTGGGCCATTCCCTGATACATATTGATATCGCCCCCACTGCGTTCACAGGGGCGATAGGATTGACCTTGCCAGGTGAGGGGTTGGCAGGAAAACACCGTTGAGGGGCTGATACCTTGATCGAGGGCGGTGGCGTAGGGAAAGACTTTGAAGGTTGAACCGGGTTGTCGTCGGGCTTGGGTGGCCCGGTTATATTGACTGCTACGATAGTCAACGCCTCCGGTTAGGGCGACGATTTCGCCACTGCGATAGTCCAACGAGACGATCGCCCCCTGGGAGAAGCCGACCTGGCCGCCAAGGCTGCGAACATAGGTTTGTAAGCTGTTTTCGGCTTGCTGCTGGAGCTCCTGATCGAGTCCAGTTTCGACGATGAAGTTGCCTTCTCGGGCAAGTTCGGCCCCAAGGAGCTGCTCAAGTTCAACGAAGACATAATCGTAGAAATACGGCGCAACGGTGCTTTCGAGGATTTCTTTGGCTTCGGGGTTGATTTCGATGCGCGATCGCCGGGCGCGATCGGCTTCTTCCTGAGAGATTTTGCCCAAGGCCCGCATCCGCTCAATGACCCGATTACGATATTGAACCGCCAATTCGTAGTTCTGAATGGGATTAAAGCGATTGGGAGCGGGCAAAATCCCCGCTAGGGTGGCGGCTTCTGAGAGACTCAACTCTTGAGTCGATTTATCAAAATAGAAGCGGGCCGCATCTTCAAAGCCATAGAGATCAATGCCTAGGAAGACCTGATTGAGATACGTCAGCAGCAGATCATCTTTGCTATAGAAGGTTTCGAGTTTGAGGGCAACGACCATCTCCCGGATTTTTCGTGCGGCTGAATCGTCGGTTCCTACATAATCCCGATAGAGACTGCGGGAGAGTTGTTGAGTGACGGTACTGGCTCCCTCACGGATGCCTCCACCTCGTAGGTTCGTCACCAAGGCCCGCAAAATGCCGATGGGATCGACCCCTAAGTGCCAATAGAAACGACTATCTTCCGAGGCGATGACGGCATCGGGGAGATACTCGCCAAAGTCGGACAGTTGCCGATGTTCGATATGGGTCGTGCTGTAGGGTTCCCGTAGGGGCCGCTCGGCGTCACGGGAATAGACAATGGTGGGGCCGGTGATGGAGCGGGGGAGGGGGCGAACGGTAAATTTTTGCCATTCGGCCAGTATTAATAGAGTCGCGAGGCCACAGACTCCCGAGACGCCGTAGAGACTCCAACGAAAGCCTCGCACGTACCAGGGGGGAGGATCGTAAAACTGCACGCGCACGGCATCGGCGAGATCCGGCGGTCCCAGGGTGAGGATATCGCCATGTTGCAGTTGTAGTTTGCGTAAACGGCGTTTGCCAATGTAAATGCCGTTGGTGGAGCCTTCGTCACGTAGGGTGAAGTGACGCTTACCCTGGCGGCTATCTCGCGTTAGGGAGAGGTGGGTTTTGCTGACGAGGGGGGTGGGAACCACCATGTCACATTGGGACGATCGCCCCAGAAGATAGCGATCGCCCACGAGGGGATAGACGTGGGCCGTCTCCTCGTGACTCGGCTGCACCCAAAGTTCCGCGACTCGGGCTTTGGGCTTCAGGGCCAGTTGTCCGAAGTTGACTTTGGCATGAAGCTGCTTGGCTACTTGGGTGACGTTCCCCAGAAAGGTTTGGGGTTGACTCGGCGGCGGGTCCGTCTCTGGCCTTGAGGGTTGGCGATCGTGGGGAGGCTTTGGTGAAGTCACAGGCGAATCAGGACAGGTTCACAAAAAGGACAAACAAAAGATAAACATCTGGCTCTCTTCTCTCGCTCTATTGTGACATCGACCTTTCTCCGTTGCAGCCTGACTTGGATTTAGCATGACACAAGTTATTGCATCTTTTAACTACACACCTGTGATTTTGTCAACCCTTAATCTCGTAAAATTTTGTGTATAAATCCGGTGCAAGTTCAGCCCGAATCAAGGCTTTGAGCGGCAAAATCCAAACAGATTCCACCTGTATGAGCCGCCCAATCAACAGTTCAGCCATTTTTGTGTTTCTGAGAACTTGACCCATTTACGTCACAAATGATAACATTTTGAAAACATTTGTTATAAAAAATGCGACGCGCCAGGGGGAATCCCACAGCGCAGTGATCATCCCGAACCCAACTCGGGGTGAGTTCTCTTGTGGATATTTAATCCTGGCTTTTATGACTCGGAGCGTCTGATGGGACGTTGACGAGCCTTATCAGGGAAAGGGGATCGAGTTTTGAAAAAGTCAAAAGCAAAAATCCTAGTGGTTGATGATGACGCGGCAATTCGACAAATGTTGGATCTGCGCCTGTCGATGGCCGGCTATGATGTCGAAACGGTCGCCAATGGCCAGGATGCTCTGGATTTCTTCGAGGCAGACGGAGCGGATTTAGTGGTCTTGGATGTCATGTTACCTCAGGTCAACGGCTTTGAGGTCTGTCGGCAATTGCGCCGAGACTCGGGTATCCCAGTGGTGATGCTCTCGGCTCTTGGAGATATCAAAGATCGCATTGCCGGACTCGAAGCCGGGGCCGATGACTATCTTGTTAAACCCTTTAGTCCCCGAGAACTCGAAGCTCGCATCGAAAGTATACTACGGCGACTGCGAGATCCGGCCGCGGCCCGCTTTGTGGCCCCGGGAACCCTAGAAATTGGGGCGATTCGCCTCGATACCAATCGCCAACAGGTGTACAAGGGACCCCATCGCATTGCTCTGACCTATACGGAGTTTAAACTGCTTGAACTCCTGTTTGAACAAGCGGGGGAACCGGTCTCGCGGGCTGATATCTTAGAGACACTCTGGGGCTATGCGCCCACACGCCAAGCGGATTTACGGGTGATTGATGTCTATGTGGCTCGGTTACGCTCGAAGATTGAGGAAGATCCCAGAAACCCCGAATTGATTTTGACGATTCGGGGCTTTGGTTATGTGGCCCAGCGTCGGATCTCTCAATCTCAGTTAGCGGTTGACAATTAGCAGTTGACAATTAGCGGTTGACAGTTAAGTTGGGTCTAAGATTCGGGTTCAGGCTGTCGCCAGGCCAGGATCAGCAAACAGATAATGCCGATGTTGATGGCCACATCGGCTAGGTTAAAGATGGGGAAGTTGATAAAGGGAATAATCGGCAAATGCAGGAAATCGACCACTTCTCCCCAGAGGAAACGGTCAATGCCGTTGCCGACGGCCCCACTGAGGATACAGCCATAGCCGAGTTGTTCCCAAAGACTCAGGTGGGGACCCGATAGGGCAACGGCCATCAATCCTAGACTCACCGCCAGAGAGAGCCATTTGAGCCAGTCGCTGCCTTCAAAGAGACTAAAGGCGGCGCCGGTATTGGTCACGTAGGTGAAATGGAAGACATTAGGGATGATGGGTTGGGTTTGGCCGAGGCTGAAGTGAGCCAACACCCACCGCTTGCTGAGATAGTCGAGCGCAACGCCAATCAGGGCAATGAGCCAAAATCCCAGATTCTTGAACGGTTGTCTGTGCATTGATTGTCTGTGCAGTTAAGAGATGTCCCCATGATCGATGGGTTTGAGCAGTTCGACCGCATCACGACCATCCCAATCGTCGACCCAGAATTTTACTTGTTCGTCTTTGGAGGTGGGAAGGGTTTTGCCGGTAAAATCGGGATGAATCGGCAGTTGTCGATGGCCGCGATCGACTAAAACCGCTAACCAAATTGCCTCAGGCCGACCGTATTCTTGCACGGCATTCAAGGCGGCCCGAATGGTTCGCCCAGTATAGATAACATCATCGACGAGTAGGGCAATCTTATCGTTGAGATCGAAGGGAATCTCGGTGCGTTCTGGGGTACGAACGGCAATGCGATCGAGGTCGTCTCGATAAAAGGTGATGTCGAGAGAACCGACGGGAACTCGGACGTTTTCTAACGCCTCGATCTGTTCGGCCAAGAGATGGGCCAGGGGGACTCCTCGGGAGTGAATCCCAAGTAAGACTAAGCGATCGGGATGACCGGACTTTTCTAAAATTTGTGACGCTAGACGGGTCAGGGTTCGGCGGATTTCTTCAGCCGAGAGAATTTCCACAACTTTCATCATGACAAGATGTCAATGGAGGAGCAAGGGGGACAGGGTGATGTTATAAGATTAACAGCCATCGGGGGCGAAAGCTTGGGGAAAGCCGAAGGGTTGCGCCTGAGGATTTTAGGCGCAGATTTTGCGTAACCGTCTCATCCTCACACCGGCCGGCGAGGTCTTCTTCTTGGACTAAACCACGAAACTTGTTTGGTCTCCCTGGGCCGCTTGCCAACTTCTGGCATCATGGTACAAATCCTCTAAGGAGATGCGATCAAGGGCTTGTTTGAGTTTTTGGTGGAGTTGATTCCAGAGGACGAATGTGACCCAATCTTCGGCCAGTTCAGCGTCGGGATGGTGACGCGGTAAGGGATCTAGGGCTTCACCTACCGCTTCTAAAATATCGCCGAGGCAAATTTGATCGGGCGATCGCGCCAATTGATAGCCTCCCTGCGCCCCTCGCACAGATTGCACGATCCCCGCCTGTCGCAGTCGAATCAATAACTTTTCTAAATAGGGTGCCGGTAAGTGTTGCCGCTCGGCAATCTCACGCACAGAAACGGGGCGATCGCAACCGTTACAACGGAGATCCAACAATGCTTTGACGCTGTAGTGACCTTGGGTCGTTAGTTTCATCTTCGGCAGCAAGATTCGCCAGCTTGTCTCTCGGTCGAACGGTCAAGGATTGAGACCCGTCCAGGGACGGAAAACAGCTACGAACGTTGAGAAAATTGATATCAATGTTAGACTTTTAGTCTAAAGAAACTTCCGTTAAGATACAATAGCGAATAACGGTTGTCTATCGTCTTAGAGAGAAGATTAATGAGTAACACCAATCCAAATGCCTTGACCGGAAATGAACTGCTTGACAAAGTGCGAGCCTTGGGAAGTCTGCCCAAAGAGGAAAAAGCCCGAGAATGTGGCTATTACACCGTCACGAAAAATGGTGTAGAACGAGTCAACATGATGAAATTCCTCAATGCACTCATTGATGCTGAGGGAATTGAACTCGACAGCAAGCAACCCTCCAATGGTCGCGGTGGACGTAGTGCGAGTTATCGTATTAGTGTGCAGTCGAATGGCAACTTGCTCATCGGTGCCGCCTACACCAAACAGATGGGACTCAACCCAGGGGATGAATTTGAAATTTCCTTGGGACGCAAACACATTCATCTCAAACAAGTCGGTGCTGAGGATGAAGAACTGTAACGGCGATCGGGCTAAGCTAACATCATAAACCGTCCTGACTCTCTTGCGTTCCGATGTCCCCAACCCCCGAGTCAGGTGTTGTCAACATTGAGCAGACAGTTATTGAGGTCTCCTGCTAAGCTAGACAAAGCTAAAATGGTCATCAATACAGTCCCGTCTTGGCCCCTGAAACAAGCCCTGAGACGGCCCTGGACGTTGGCAAGCTAGCACGGCTAAGCTCAGGTCTGGGGCGATCTGTTTGCTATAACCGGAACAATCGAGGTTAGGCTAGTGAAGACACAAATTCATTGACTGACCTGCGAACTGACCTGCTAAGGGTTGAGTTGGACTTAGCCGGGTGCGACCCTCTCAATCTAGGCATCAACCCGGTAAGCTGAGCTAGATGACCACCGAGTAGGCTGGGTTATCATAGAGCGATTGTCTCCGACTCCCTGAGCTGACTCGTAAGGCTTACTGACGTTAACCTTGACCTTGACTTGACAGTTGAAGCGCTCTCGCCAACCGAAGCGAAAACCACCCATGTCTAGCATGAACGACCAATTCACGGTTCATTTCTGGGGCGTTAGAGGTAGTATTGCCTGTCCTGGACCCGAAACAGTCCGATACGGCGGAAATACGCCTTGTGTTGAGATGCGCGTTGGCAGTGAGCGCCTTATTTTTGACGGAGGAACGGGCCTACGTGTCCTAGGCCAGAATCTCCTGTCACAAATGCCCATCCAAGCCAGTCTCTTCTTTACGCATACCCATTGGGACCATATTCAAGGCTTTCCCTTTTTTATCCCCGCCTTCATCAAAGGGAATACGTTTCATATTTACGGTGCGATCGCCCCCAATGGGGCAACCATTGAGCAACGACTCAATGATCAGATGCTGCACCCAAACTTTCCGGTGCCGTTACAAATTATGGGGGCGCAACTGGATTTCAACGATCTTACAGTGGGTGAGCCGATTCAACTCGGTGAGGTTCGTGTCGAAACGGCCCATCTGAATCATCCAGGAGAGGCCGTTGGCTACCGTGTCAATTGGAAAAACTACGCCGCCGCCTACATCACCGATACCGAACATTATGGCGATCGCCTCGATCCCAACGTCCTCAAACTCGCTCAGGATGCTGATGTGGTGATTTACGATGCCACCTATACCGATGAAGAATATCATCACCCGAAAACGAGCAAGAAAGGCTGGGGACATTCAACCTGGCAAGAAGCCGTCAAAGTGGCCAAAGCTGCCAATGTGAAACGGCTGGTCATTTTCCATCACGATCCACTCCATAACGATGAATTTCTCGATCAAATGGGGGAACAGGTGAAAGCCGCCTTTAGTAGTAGTCTCCTGGCGCGAGAAGGAATGACCGTCGTGATTGCGCCCACTCCCGGTGCCTTCATGCCGGCCCATGCTAAAGTTTGATTCAACTGGGAGACCCGTTGCGCCAATCCCGGATATTTCGTCGTTCTTGTTTACCGTACAACGCCTGTGTGGGTCACGTCCTCTCTAACAACCGCCCTGAGTCCCGCTAATGTTGCCTTAGGGAATTTTGATGGTGTGCATCTTGGCCATCAAGCGGTGATTGCAAAAATTCTACATCAGACCCCTCAACGGGATTTGTCCGTCTCTCAGGTTCTCGGTGAACGCCATGACCCTGACGCGGGATCTCGCCTCAAGCCAGAACGTGGCGATCGCAGCTACGCCACCGTCGTCTCCTTTACCCCCCATCCCCAAGAGTTTTTTAGCGGCCAACGGCGACCACTGCTGACCCCAGTTAAAGAAAAAGTCGAGCAGTTGCGATCGCTCGGTGTCGAACAACTGGTCCTGCTTCCCTTCACCAAGGCCCTAGCCCGGCTCAGCCCCGAAGCCTTCGTCGACGAAATTCTCTGTCGTTACCTCAACGCTCAACGAGTCAGCGTCGGTGAAAACTTCCACTTCGGCCGTCATCGCTCCGGCAACAGTCAGCGGCTGCGAGAGATTAGCCAACAGTACCACATCGATACCTGCATCAGCGGACTGCAAGAACTCGATGGCGATCGCATCAGTAGTTCCACCATTCGCCAAGCCCTAGCCGCCGGAGAAATCCAACCGGCCAACCGCCTCCTCGGTCGTCCCTATCGCCTCAACGGAACCGTAGAACTCGGACAACAACTCGGCCGCCGCCTCGGCTTCCCCACGGCCAACCTCAAGCTTCCCGACGATAAATTTCTACCACACTGGGGGGTTTACAGCACCTGGGTCCAACTCGACGATGGAAGCCACCACCCCGGTGTCATGAATCTCGGCTGTCGCCCCACCGTCGCCGGCGATCGCCCGAGCGTCGAAGTGCATCTCCTTGATTGGGACGGCGACCTCTACGATCGCCCCCTCAGCCTCCATCTGATGACCTTTCTACGTCCCGAACAGCAGTTCCCCGGTCTCGATGCCCTCACGGCCCAAATTCGCCAAGATTGCCAAACCGCGCGATCGCACCTAGAGACCCTTCCCTTCCCCCACCGTCTCTGACCCCATCACCGCCACCATGGATCATCTACAACCCCTACAACGACTCCGTGACAACCTCAGCAAAACCCTTGTGGGCAAAGATGAGGCCGTGCGGCTAGTCATCGTGGCTCTCCTTGCCGGGGGCCATGCTCTCCTCGAAGATGTCCCCGGTGTCGGTAAAACTCTCCTGGCCAAGTCCCTGGCCCAATCCATCGGCGGCAAATTTCAGCGCATCCAATGCACCCCAGACCTTCTGCCGACAGATATTACTGGCACCAACATCTGGAACCCCCAAAGCGGTAGCTTTGAATTTCTACCGGGTCCTGTCTTCGCCAACGTCTTACTGGCCGACGAAATTAACCGGGCCACCCCCCGCACCCAATCAGCCCTTCTCGAAGTGATGGAAGAAAAACAAGTCACCGTCGATGGCCAATCACGACGAGTTCCCCAACCGTTTTTCACCATCGCCACCCAAAACCCCATTGAATATCAAGGAACCTTCCCCCTTCCCGAAGCACAAATGGATCGCTTCATGCTCTCGCTGTCCCTCGGCTACCCCAGTGAAGCCGAAGAACTACAAATGTTGCAGGGGTTAGCCAGCCGTATCCCCGTGGACCAACTCCAACCCTGTTTGAGTCTCGAGGAGTTACACCACCTTAGCCAACAGGTGGCCACCATTGCCGTTGAAGCGCCCTTGCAGCAATATATGGTGAATTTAGTCCGTAGCACCCGCGTTGATGATGACGTGACCCTCGGAGTCAGTCCCCGAGGTGCGGTGGCTCTACAACGGGCCAGCCAAGCCTATGGTTTCCTAGAAGGGCGGACTTATACCACTCCCGATGACGTGAAATTCATGGCCCCCCACGTTCTCACTCACCGTCTGATTCCGGCGGGTGGCCGCAAGGGAGAGGCGATTATTGCCCGCTTACTCGAAACGGTTCCTATCCCCTAAGCTGATAGGTAAGCGTACAGGCCGATCTTGTGCCGCCGCCTGCCGGACCGCTTCGGCCACGGTGAGGGTATAGAGGCTTTGACGAGGATCGAGATAGAGGGGTTGTCCCTGACAGAGATAATCTAAGACTCGCTGCATATCTTGGGCAAATAGGCCCCGTCGAGAGCCGACGGCGATCGCCTCGTGTTGCTCTCCCTGACGCAGTTGGCCTCCGTCTGGGGTCAGATGCAGTAGGCCCCCAACGCCTCGCGCTTCTAGCAGATGTTCTTTCTCCGTAAAGCGATCGCCCTTGCCATAGATCACATCGGCAAAGACTCCTGAGGTAAACCGTAATTGGGCTTTGCACAGACAAGCTCGATAATAGTCTGACTCGGCTCCGGGCCAAATCCGAGTCTGGGCGGTGACAGACTCGACTTGACCAAAGACAGACACCAGACGATGTAGGCGCGACAGTGCGCCCATGAGGGGAAAGCCAAATTGCTCTGGGGAATAAGTCCAACGCTGAGGAGCGGGATGTTTGGGGTTAATGGTGCAATAGCGTACATCACTGACTCCGCCGAGATGGGGCAGATAGTCGAGAAAGGCTCGGTGCAGCCCTCCGAGGAGTTCAATATGGGCGATATGGAGCAGTTTCTGCTGCTGTTGAGCCAGATCGAGGAGTGTTTGGGCTTGGGCAGGATTAAGAGCCAGGGGATATTCCGCTAGCACGTGTTTGTGTTGAGTGAGGGCGGCATGGACGATCGCCGCTCGTTGATGATTGAGGCTAGAGATGACCACGAGATCAATATCGTCTCGGTCGATGAGTTGTTGCCAATCTCGACAGGGGGCCGCCTGCCAGGGGTTCGCAAACGCACAGGTCTTTTCCCAGGTGCGGCCCGCCACAGCCACGAGCTGAGCGCGCGGATCCTGTTCAAGGGCCTGCGATCGCCAGCGAGCCACAAACCCAGTTCCCACTAAACCTACGCGAATCGGCGGTTCTTCGAGCATTTCTCTGTTTTTCTAGTCTCAGCCTGTTTAATCATCACTCTAACCCAGTTCTGTCCAAGCCTTGAGGTGTTGAGACTCCAAGAGTTGGATTGACGTATTTTCAGATGGGCCGGATGCGATCCATAAGCAAATCCACATTGAATTAGGAATTATTATAATAAATTTCGTTACAACGATTCCCGATCTAGGGGTTGCATCCGTTAGCTTTTCCCGTAATATCAGAGATAGAAGATACCTAAACAACTCAGGTCGGTGTCCAAGATGCCGATTTGTAAGATTAGGAAAACTTATAGATATAGAGAGGATCATTTCATGGCTACTTACAAGGTCACGCTCGTTAACGAAGAGCAAGGTCTCAACACGACGATCGAAGTTCCCGATGACGAGTACATCCTCGATGTCGCCGAAGAGCAAGGTTTAGATCTGCCTTACTCCTGCCGTGCTGGCGCTTGCTCGACCTGCGCTGGTAAACTCACCGAAGGAGGCATTGATCAGTCTGACCAATCCTTCCTCGACGATGACCAAATTGAAGCGGGTTACGTGCTGAC
The DNA here is from genome assembly GCA_900149785.2 of Phormidium lacuna HE10JO. GTDB lineage: Bacteria > Cyanobacteriota > Cyanobacteriia > Cyanobacteriales > Geitlerinemataceae > Sodalinema > Sodalinema lacuna_A. The sequence continues at coordinate 134,604 of FSSI02000005.1, forward strand.
TTGCGTGGCTTACCCCACCTCCGACTGCACCATCGAAACCCACCAAGAAGAAGCGCTGTACTAGAAAAAGTTTTTTAAGGTGCGACGCTGACTGAGTGAGTCGGTCAGCGTCTTGTATCCCAACAGCTTAAACGCAAACGCAACCCGCAACGAAGCAATCTGCTTTGGCGCGGGTTTTTCGCGGCCGGCACCGGCGATCGCAGACCGGCCAGACTATACTAGAGGCGATCGCCCCCAAAGCTACCTAAGTTTGCCACCTAAGTTTGCCACCTAAGTTGTTAATGCCTAAAGTTAGCGTTTGTATCCCCACCTATAACCGGCAAACCCTGCTTCCCTTTGCCGTAGACAGTGTCCTCAAACAATCATTTCAGGATTGGCAACTGATTGTCTGTGATGATGGGTCCACCGACGAAACCCCCACCTTGATGCAGGCCTACGAACAGCAAGACGATCGCATTCGCTACCTACGCCATCCCCAGAATATCGGCAAAAGCAACAACATGCGCTCCGGCTTTGATGCCGCCGAGGGAGACTACTTTATCAAATTCGACGACGACGATCGCCTCACCCCGGAATTTCTCACCCAGATGGTGGCCATCTTAGATGACCATCCCCAGGTAGATTTTGTCAGTTGCGACCATTGGCTGATTGACGAAACCAACCAGCGCGATGCAGCCGCCACACAAGAAAACTCTCGCTATTGGGGACGTGACTCCCTCTCGACTGGAATCATCGAGAACTTGCTGGAAGTGGTGTTTATTCAGCAAAGTCTGCAAGTCGGAACCACCCTCTTTCGCAAACCCGCCTTAGACGCGGTGGGGTTCATGCGGGCCGACTTGCAAAACTGCGAAGATAATGACCTCTTAGTGCGGCTGGCCCTAGCCGGAAACGTCGGCTATTACCTCGATGACTGTCTCATGGAATATCGAGTCCACGCCGAACAGCAAAATCTTCAGCGGGATATCCGCTATCTCGAAGATAAACTCAAATACCTAGAGTATTTCGACTTTCACGACCGCGCCTCCTTAGAACAAAACCGACAACAGCGTCTCCAAGACACCCGCCTATTACTCGGCCTACGCTACATCGAAGCCAATCAACTCCATCAAGGCCGAGAGATTCTACGAGAGTATCGACAACAGGATACATCCAATCGTAAAGCCATCTTTGGCCTGACCCTCTCCTACCTTCCCGCCGCTGTTCGGGGGAAACTCTGGAATTTGGCCCGCCGCCTCACCCCTCGCTCCTATATGGAACAGATGCGTCAAGGAAATTCGTGAATCACCTCTGACCCCTGGAGGACTCGCAGCGGAAAAAGGGTCCCCCTTGGCGTTATGATAGAGTCATGGCAACCATTGATATCCTTGGGGTCAAACACGTTTACGAGTTAACTGATCCCGTCCCTAACGGTTCTGTGTTGGTCTTCATTCACGGTTGGCTGCTTAGTCGTCACTATTGGCAGCCTGCCATCGATCGCCTATCGCGATCGCACCAATGCTTAAGTTACGATTTACGGGGCTTTGGCGACTCCCAACTGTCCCCGGATTGTCCGTCTCCCATGGGGTATAGTCCCGCAGACTATGCCAAAGACCTAGACCACCTGCTCGCACAACTCAATCTCAACGAAGTCTGGCTCGTGGGCCATTCCCTCGGTGGCACCTTGGCCTTGTGGACGGCTCATTTATTCCCCGAGCGAGTGAAAGGAGTGGTTTGTGTCAACGCCGGCGGTGGAATTTACCTCAAAGAAGAATTTGAACGCTTCCGAGCCGTCGGCCAGCGCATTGTCCAATGGCGATGGCGCTGGTTCAGTCAAGTTTCTGCCATTTGCTGGCTGTTTACCCGAGCTGCCGTGGCTCAGCCTCTATCCTTTGCGTGGGGACAACAACGAGTGATTGATTGGGTGATGGCCGATGCTGATGCGGCCTTAGGAGCGCTTCTCGACTCGACCACGGAGGAGGAGGTGCATCGCTTGCCCCATATTGTCTCGCAGCTTCAGCAACCGGTCTATTTCATTGCCGGGGCCAAGGATATGATTATGGAACCGAAATATGTCCATCATCTGGCCAGTTTTCACCCCCTGTTCAAACGCTGTTGCGGCGCGAATGTCATCGAACTCGACGGCTGCGGCCATCTCTCGATGTTGGAACAGACCGACCAATTGCTGCACCATCTCGAAGAGATTATTGACGCCAACGTTGTCGAGGATGACGTTGTCGAGGATGACAGCGCCAAGGATAGCGCCGATAACACCCTCTAGGATTCGCGGTTGACCACTGGGGGGTCTGACTCGACTGGGGGTGACTGATCTTGGCTGAGGAATTCAAAGGCCTGGGCGATGAATTGGGCGCAAATTTGCGGGGAGGCTTCATAGAAGTGACTCCAGGCGGCAGCTCGGTCTTCATCATAGCGGTCAATCCGTTCAGGATAACGCTGTTGCCACGACAGGCGCACGGCGTGACCGATGAGGATGTCTAAGACAATATAGTCGTCGATTTCTAGCTCGGGGTTGCGATCGAAAATTGCCTGTAACTCCATTAAGGCTTCAATGGTGAGATGGCGATATTGGGGAGCGGGAATTTTGTTTAACAGCCGTTCAACCCGTAGGGCAAAGTTTTTCTCCCCTGGTGTCATCTCGGCTAGGATGTATTCACTCTCGATGCGGTTGCGACTTTCGAGTTTATCGCCAATGACGAGGCCCTTACAATTCTGGAGGATTTGCCAGACTCGGGGATAAAACTGTTTGGGAACCCGTCCGGCGGCCCCATCTCGTTGACGCTGACGTAACCAGTCGTCGGGGGGAGTTTCCTCGGTCATGTCTTGGGGGAGAACCCGCCAGTCAATGCTGGTTTTGGAGGATTTGATATGTAGGGATTCTTGCTCTTGTAGGCGACGGTTAAAGCCTGTGTAACCGGCGATCGCATCCCGCAGGCGAGTTTGAATCTCAAAGGGACTCAGTTGCATCAGGTGACTGTAGGCTTCATCCTGAGTCATGGCAAACTCACTGACAATTTCGCTCGTGAGCAGCAAAATGAGATAGCCGACGCGCAGGGTTAACAGGCCATCAAATAAGTTGGGTTCAGCTTGAATCATTAAACCCAGGTAGATGGCAATTTCTTGAGTGAGGACGCGATCGCGGACATCTTCATGACAGAAGCGATTGATTTTCTCCATCAGTTCGTTATGAGGGAGAGGACTGGTAATCATCGACTCCTCACTGTAGGATTTACCGATCGCTAACTGTTTTTGACGCACCACAATATCAGTGACGGCTTCGGTTAAGCCTAAACTCGCTTTACCGAGTAACCCGGCTGCATAACGGACAACAGACCATTGAACCTCCGCCCCATCGCCTATATCAGTATGACTGGCTTTGTTATAGAGTTCTTCGAGTAAATCGGCTACCGTCACCGGGGTTCCTTCCCCTAACCCGGTGTCAAAGTCTAAGCCTTCTAAGGTGACTAGGCCATGGAGAATTTCAACTTGTTCGTAGATATTTTCCGACTCTCGTAAACGGTGAATCAACACTTGGCCATCCCGTTCGCATTCCAAGCTAAACTCCTGAGTGGGAGTGAGGGGACGACTTTTGGCCGGATTGTAGAGAAGATAGGAACTGCGTAGTTCGGCTTCGGTTTTAGAGGGTTGGGAAAATTCAAAGTCCTCTAAATCATCGATTCGCTCGGTTCCGGCGGTCAACATTAACTGATTGAGGGAACCTAAACGAACCGGGGTTCCTTTGCAGTCGCCATCCCGTAGTTGCAACATCAGTTGTAATAAGGGTTTTTGACCCGTTTCAACTAATTTACGGGTCAACATTAAGACCAGGGTGGGACGACCTAAGTTGTACCAATGACGTGAAACATAGGCGATTTCACTTTCAATTTGGGCAACGAGAAAGTGATAGTCGAGGGTTAGATAAAACTGCTGTGGATTGACAAACGAGGGCAAAAACATAACGCGATCGCCCCGAATGCGAAAGACTTGCGCGGTGGTCAAACTGCGAACCAAACGAGTCGGTCGCCCCGTAAGATTAAGTTTATCATTGCGTCCAACTTGATGATAAATCCAGGCTAGTTCTTGGGCTTCACTGAGTTTAACTGGTTCAATTTCGGCAAGGGTTTCTGTGGCGATTCCATAACTGGCTAATTCATCTTGTAAGTCTTCATCTTCAGCCAACAACGCCACTTGCACCACAGAAGGATAAGGCTTGCGTCGGTGTAAATGTCGCCCGAGTGGGTCAATATCTCCGATATCAATCAAGCCCTCTTCAATGATTTCTCCAAGCCAATAGAGACTTTGCGCCCAAACCAAGGGGATGTTTTCATTAGGTAACCGGGTTTGGGAATGGGGATTCTCTCGCTCAGCGTCTAGGGCATCTTCGGGGACGTAATACAATTCTGGAAGTAGTTTCCAGCCATCTTGATCGACTAAGATGTTTTGGATTTTCTGTCCATATTCACGGGCTGCTTCCCGATTGCCCATAAACAGATGATTTAAATATAAATAGCAGAAAAAGAGCGGCCATTCACATTCAATGTTTTCAAACTGTTGCAGTTCTTGCGGCTCATAATGGAGGCGATTACTATCTTCGATGACCGTCTGGTGGCCATCGCGAAGAAAGCGTTTACAGCCGTAGGTTCCTTGAAGTTTATCGACGATTTTACGGTGGGTGCGATCGCGCAGCTGGCTATCCTCAACCCCAAAGGCCGGGAAACCAATCACACTCAACAACGCCGCATCGACTTCCTTGGAGTTGGACTCCCGAGGCAGCAAGGCTTCTAGGGTAATTCGGGCGCGGGCAATGTCATCGGGGACCACATGAATCACCGAGGCCTGATCACCGCGACTGCCGAATAAATTAACACCCTGCATGGCCTCTAAAGCTGCTTTTGCCATTCCCACGGAACTCGCGTTCAGTTCCGGCTTACCATGATTGATTTTGTTGCCCCGTTCCCAAATTCCATAATCCGGGGTGCGGTAAGTCCGGCCAATGTAGTAGACCAAATTTTGCACAAAGTTGACTTCATCGAGACTAAAAACAATCTGGAGTCCCGAGGCAGTCATTTGGGATACCATCACCAGAAAAACGGAGGTGGCGTCAATCTGTAGATGTCCCCATTCATGATCTGCGACAACCGGATTACCACTACTGGTGTCGTATTTGGCATGAAGGGCATCGAGAGGATCTTGGGTATGTTTGAAGCGTTCGACTTTATGGGCTTGATTCATCATCGAACGTAACAACCCCCGCATCAGTTTGACGACACTCTGTTCGAGTTCGTAGGCTCGTCCCTGTTCCGCATCAATTTTGCGATACGCCAGGGCCAACCCCCAAACCGCCAAGATGCTATAGACGTTATCTCGCACCCAAGCATCGGTATAGTCGCCATGTTCGGTGATGGCGGTACTGGCGGGGAGTAATCCACTCACGGGATGTTGTTTAGCGAGGATAACCCCTTTGATTTCGTGGTACAGGCGATCGAGTTTGGGGTTAAGCATGGTTGGGGGAGAAGGGAACGGGTAACAGGGAACACCGGAACAGGGGACGGGTGGGATGGTTGGCTACGGTACTATTTTTTGATAACGTCCTGCCATTCTAGGACGACTGGGAGCGGAATTTGTAGAGTAGCCGATCGCTCCTTCAGGGGCAAGCTTAATTCCAGAGAACTGCGGGAGGGCAGACGGTTGGCGATGTCACGGAAATCATATTCACCGATATTAGGACCTGGAGGATCTTCTGCAAAATCATCGGCAGCTTCCAAGGTGTCCCCCCGTGAGCTAGTTAACCGTAGGGGTTTGGGATGCTGAAACTCAACCGCTCCGGGAAATCCCGCCAATCGTAGATTGAGATTCCTCTGCTGGGAATCTTCAACTCGTTTGTAGAAGATGACCTGCCAGGTGTTCCCCAAACTATCCTTGAGGGTATGGCGGGTTTGGTAAACGACTTGTCCGGGAGCTTCTGTTTGTTGTCGAATCGGGGCCGCTTGCGCCACGCTGAGGGTGGGTAAGCTCGAAAACAGGGTTCCCACCAACACCAGCAGGCCACAGAAGACGAACAGCGAATGAAGGAACCGCTGAGGGAGTCGTGTCCAAGACAGGCGAGTTAGGAAAAAATCTGGGTCTTTGTCGTTCACGGTCAACCTCGCAAATGCAACGCTATCGTTGAGATTTTAACGCGGTTTTCAGCCTTCTGGGTCGAATTTTCCTGACTCATTGGGGAGGTTACTGTCCATTCTCGATGGGGATATGGTAGGTTTGCCTGGAGATATCACACGTTAAGGTTTCTGGTGGCAAACTTGAGGTTAGTATCCCGTTGGCTTCTGATGAGCCTGCTGGTGGTGATGTTGGCGGCCTGTTCGGCCGTTCCGGTTTTTTTTGATACGGACTTAGTGGCCGATGCGATTTCCCTGCAATTGGAACAGACGCAAACGCAGTTAAGTTCTCAGTTACGATTGTCGCAAACTCCGACTTGGCGGGTTGAGCGGGTGCGAGTGACGGATAACGCACCGGTGATGATTCAAGATTTACCGGGCTACCATCTTCAGGGAACTTATCGTTTAAGCATCGATCTCCCCAGAGGAACGATAACCCGGCCCAAGCAACCCTTTGATCTCTATCTTCAGGGACAAAAGGAGGGCAAAACTTGGCGTTTAGCGAAGTATGGCCCGCCGCAGAGGGGGGCTGAACCGGATTGGACGACCTATCTCATTACTCCAGAGGGGTATTACGGCGATTAGGAGGCCGCTTGGAGTTCGTCGAGGTGGGCGAGAACCTCTTGACTGTGGATAGACGGGTTAACTTTGACGAAGCGATCGCGGAGAATCCCCTCGGGGTCAATAATGAAGCTATGGCGCACGGACCGCGAGTAAATCCAAGACCCGTAGGCTTGACTGACGCTTCCACCTTCATCGGAGAGGAGGGGGAACCGCAACCCTTCCGAGTCGCAGAACTCCTCATGAGACTCTACATCATCGGCACTAATGCCTAAAATTTGGGTGTTGCGATCGCGGTATTTGGGTAAATCCTGCTGGAAACGTCGCGCTTCGAGGGTACAACCGGGGGTAAAATCGGCGGGGTAGAAGTAAACAACCACCCATTGACCGCGATAGTCGGACAGGGATACATTCCCATCACCGCTATTGGTGGGAAGGGTGAAGTCTGGCGCCACGTCGTTGAGGGGAGGAAGGGTTCCCCCCATAGCCCACGCGGGTGAGGGGGAGGCCAGGAGGCCAGTCATCGCGGTTAGTCCCAGCAAAACGACGGTCAACAGACGAGATATTAGGAAGGAGCGACGGGTCATCATGCCAAATCTATGCTAGTGACGAGAAATTCTGCTCTCCAGTGTAACTGAGTTGCCCCACCCATCACCCAATCGCTTTTTATCGAAAATTTTGGGTCTAAAACCCCGTCCTTCTAGGACGGCTTTTGATAATCCTGCTTTTTTGTGCTAAAATTATCCGCACAACCGATGCCAACGGTGCGATGCTTGTTCTTGAGTTCAAAATCAAAGGGAAGCCCCACCAATACGCGGCGATTGACGAAGCGATCCGAACCGCACAGTTCGTTCGCAACAAGGCACTGCGCTATTGGATGGATACCCCTGGGGTCAACAAATACGACCTCAATAAGTACTGTCGGGTACTCGCTCAAGAGTATGACTTTGCTCGGGAACTCAACAGCACGGCTCGTCAAGCTTCAGCCGAACGCGCTTGGTCGGCAATCGCTCGATTTTTCGAGAACTGTCGCCAGTCGGTTCCCGGCAAGAAAGGATATCCCAGGTTCAAGAAAAACAGTCGTTCGGTCGAGTACAAAACTTCCGGCTGGAAGTTACTCGACCCCAAACACATTGTCTTTACCGACAAGAAGAACATCGGGCGACTGAAGCTAGTTGGAACCTGGGATTTGGCGTTTTACGGTATCGAACAAATCAAGCGGGTTCGACTGGTTCGCAGAGCCGATGGCTATTACGCTCAGTTCTGCGTCAAAGTAGAGGTTCGAGAAGAACTCAAACCGTCAGGAAATACTGTGGGGTTGGATGTCGGACTCCTTGAGTTCTACACCGATTCCAACGGGGAGTGCGAACCGAACCCGAGGTTTTACCGAAACGCCGAGAAAAAGCTGAAACGCGCTCACCGAAGGGTGGGCAAAAAACAGAAAGGCTCTGCCAACCGAAAAAAAGCCGTCAATCGACTCGGACGAGTATACCTCAAAATAAGTCGGCAACGTGAGGAACACGCCAAGAGACTGGCGCGTTGCGTAATCCAATCTAACGATCTGGTCGCCTATGAAGATTTGAGGATACGGAATCTAGTCAAGAACCACTGTCTCGCCAAGTCGATTCACGATGCGGGTTGGTATCAATTTAGGAAATGGTTAGAGTATTTTGGAGTAAAATTCGGCAGGATAACTGTAGCGGTGAACCCTGCCTATACCTCTCAAAAATGCTCTAACTGTGGTGCAGTCGTCAAAAAATCCCTATCAACTCGAACCCATGCTTGTCAGTGTGGTTTCACCTTAGATAGAGACTGGAATGCTGCCGTCAATATCCTAAAAATCGCCTTGAGTACCGTAGGGCATACGGGAACTTGGGTCTTAGACCCAAACGCTTCTGGAGATTTGACCGCTACTTTGGCTGGTGCAAACCTGTCAGGGCAAGTCGGATCGTTGAAGGAAGAATCCCCACGCCTTTAGGCTGGGGAGTGTCAACCTTGGGTCTTGTGGATCTACGGTGGGATTTGTTGCATGGTATACAAAATTGTAGGGGAACCCACCCCTAGCCCCTCCCAGGAGGGGATTTTTCGCCCCTACGGCTGCTATTCCCTGTTCCCTATTCCCTATTCCCTATGACCTCGTTGGATCTGTTTCTTGCGAATGCTGACGCTACCCACCGCCTGGGTGAACGACTCGGCCAGGGATTACCCGCCGGGACCACGTTACTGCTGCAAGGGGAGTTGGGGGCGGGTAAAACGACTCTGGTTCAAGGAATTGGTGCGGGGTTAGGGATTCGCGATCGCATTGTTAGCCCCACGTTTACGCTTATCAATGAGTATGATGAGGGTCGCATTCCTCTGTATCATTTGGATTTATATCGCCTTGATTCGTCGGAGGTTCAGGGGTTACAGCCTCAGTTGTACTGGGAAGGCTGGGAGGTTGAGCCGGGGTTGATGGTGGTTGAATGGGCTGAGCGTTTACGGGAGTTACCTGACTCGTATTTGACGTTGCATTTGTTGTATCAGGATGAGGCTCGGCAGGTGCAAGTTTCGGGAACGCCGGATTTATGTGCAGTTTGGACGCGGTTAATTGCGGATTTTAAGGGTTAGTCATTCATGAAAAAAAGGCAAATTTCAGCTCGGGGGTAAGGATTGACTAACCGAGGAAGGTTGAGAACAGTTAGCGTCATAAAGTTGCTCAAAATAGGCTTTGAGTTCCATAGAAACCGCAGTGAGTCGAATCGCAAAACAGCCTGAGGGTAAGTCATCCTCTTTGATGACTTTTCCATAAAACTCATCAGTTTCCTCTCCAACGGCTTGAGGAATTTCTATCATAAATTTGATATTTGTCAAGGGTTTCGCAGCATAGGTTGAGGTGATATGAGCTGCATGGGGTGAGAGTTTGATGAGATGGCCTTGATAATGGCGATCGCCGAGTTGTTTGCCCTGTAAAGGAGTCAAGGAGACGGATAGAGCCGGGTGGAGGTCATGAAGGGGGAGTTGGTCACGGGATAGACTAAGGTTATGTTTCCCAGAAATTCCTACCACTGAATAAATTGAAATCGGTTGAATCACACCCTTGGGACAAACTTTTTCTTCGCCGTCAAAATCAACAATGTTATCAACTTCATCTAAGGTCGATTCTGTAACTAAAATTTGTCCACCAACAGTATAAGACTCAATGCGATAGGTTAAGTTCACCTGAGACCCCACGACGCCATATTTCGTGCGTTTGAGGGAACCAATGTTACCGACAACCACCTCTCCAGTATTGATGCCGATGCCCATTTCTAAGGTTGGCAGGTCTAATTGACTCATTTTTTGATTCACTTCAGTCATCGCTCGCTGCATGGCGATCGCACAAGCAATGGCCCGTTCAGCATCATCCTCTCGTTGAGTGGGTGCGCCAAAAAGGACTAAAATCCCGTCTCCCATAAACTCATCAATCGTTCCTTGATAGGCGGTAATGGCATCAGCCATCGCTTCGAGATAGATGTTTAAAATGGATAAGACTTTCTCAGGAGGGAGTCGCTCAGAAATGCTCGTGAATCCCCGTAAATCGGAGGTGAGGATGGTAATTTTACGGCGTTCTCCTCCTAACTGTAATCCTTCGGGGGTTTCGAGGATGGTGGCGACAACTTCGTCGGTGAGGTAACGACTAAAGGTATGGCGAATGTCGATCGCCGATCGCGCCACATAGGCGACGACACACAACGCGGCGATTCCTTGAGCCAAGAGGGGGGGAAGTAAAGGAATCCACCATCCCTGTAAAAACGCCAGATAACTGATGCCAATAATTAGGGTTCCTGAGAGAATTTGCCCTAACAGCCGCATGGCGCGATCGCTATAGCGCCAAATCCAAGCTAAGCCAGCCCCCGAGATGGCCGCCAAGAAAATCCAGGTCCATTCTAGGACGTTGGGGAGGGTGAGAATCTGCGATCGCCCATCGAGGACGCTACTGAGAATATGACTGACGACATTGGCATGAACTTCGACTCCCGAGGTTTTCTCAATCCCCTTGGCTTGAATGCTTAACGGCGTATCAAAAAAGTCTTTTAGACTCTCGGCGGTATGGCCAATCATCACGGTGCGATCGAAAAAGATATCGCTAGAGACGCGCCCTTCTAAGATATCCCGTAGTTCAATGGTCTCAAAGGTTTGGCCATTATTCCGATAGTTGATAAAAATTTGGTAGCCGCGATCGTCAAAGGTACCATAGCCGCCATCACCACTCGACAGAGGAACAAATCGGGTGTCTGAGAGTTGCACCCATTGCCGCTCATCCTGGGTCACCCTGGGGGTAATTCCCTCGGGTTCGAGGTGGAGTAGGGCCAGATGTAAGCCGATACTGAGGACAACCTCTTGGGATTGCGGATCGGTGAGATAGAGAAAGGCCCGTCGCAGCCGGCCATCTTTATCCCGAGGTAAATCATTGGCCGCAATGCGCCCCAATTCCGCTAAGACTGGAGGAGGATCGACCCGTTCGGCTCCCCCAGTGATTTTGGCGATACCAATGAGATTTTCGATATCTCGGTAGAGCTGTGTTAGCTCAGCATAGCCGGGTTCGAGGGGCGGGTTCTCCTGCAACAATTGCGGTTGCTGCCGAAATTTCTCGACAATCTCAGGATAAGGGGGCGGTACGGGTAAATCCCGATAAATGTCTAAACCAATGGCCCGAGGTTCACCGGCGGCGATGCGTCGCAGGGCTTCGGCCAGGAGCTTGTCGTTAATGGGATGGCCGTATTCCTGTAGATCGGCTTCGGAAATGCCCACAACTAAGATGCGTTCGTCGATCGGTTCGGTGGGCCGCAGACGAAAGAAGGCATCCAAGGCCGCGAGTTCTGGCCCCTGAAGGATTCCTGTGGCTCGTACCAGGAAGATGACTAACGTGGTCGTGGGAGCGATCGCCCAAATACCTCGCCACCGCCAAATCTGTTGTCGCAGTTTATCCCACATGAGAGTTTAGTTTGGGAAGACCATTGGATGCACCCAAGATGGCGGGTTCCCTACCCAGAAAACAGCCGAATTGTCTAAGTTGCAATTGTCTCAGTTGCCAACTTAGACAATTGCAGTTGTTGAGTTATGTTAATCTCTTGCTCGGGAGTCTGAATCTCGGCCGTCACGATTAAAACCGCAATTCTCCGGCATCGTCGGGATCTGGCTGACCCTCGTGGTCAGATGGAGGCTCATCGAATGAGCGCTCATCAGATGGAGGCTCATCGAATGAGCGATCATCAGATGAGCGATCGCGGTTCAGGGAGAACAACTCAATTTGAGGTCTCTCGATCGAGGCTTGGGGGGGATCGTCTAAGACGGTAATCTCAATCTGGGTGTCGGCCGCAATCAGATCTAAGGTTCTCAGGATCTGCGGCCAGGCATCGAGGCGGTTAACCATGATGTCTAAATAGTCAAACCAAATCCCCGCGCTTCCATAAAGATCAGCCGTCTCTTGAGGGTCGTTACTGTTGTCTAGCTGGCTGGCTAGTTCGGCTTCGGGTTCGACTCGTTCAATCCAACCATCATAAATTGCTAAGGTGGTTGGATCGTGGATATTATTTGGGTTGCACTGAACTTCGAGATACCAACGATAGGTCTCTCCGATGTCTAAACCGGGTTCATCAGGGGAGGGAGAAAACCGTAAAATATGTTCTTCTTCGTTGAGATTGGGCGGTAAGGCTACCGTGACACGGTGGACTTGTTCGATATCATTGGCGTTGTTATCTCGTTCAATGATAATTTCGGCTCTTTCTAAGCCCGCTTTGGCACTGCCGATATACCAATATAGGCTTGGATGCTCTTGATAGGTGAGGCCAAAGTAAGTCTGAGTGTCGTCGAGGGGCATCAGGGGGACAACATGAATGCAATCAGAGCGTCGGGTGGCGCCCCCTTCGGTTGATTCGGGGGCGCCGCGATCGGGAGGAGAGAACTGAACGACTCGTCTCGGGGAGTTTAGGGGGGGGTCTTGGCTCGGGGCTGACAATTGTGCGTTCACTGGGGTGAGGGGACTGCTGAGCAAACCGAGCAGCAACCCCAGGCTCACGGTTAGGGATGAAACAGGATGATAAACCATAGCCATAGGGACATAGAGGATACTAGGAGGTCGGCTGGCTCATGATGGACAGCTAACTAGACGGTGGGCGTCAGTCCGGCGGTTCGTCTCATGAGCTTAGTTAGAGTCTAGCGTGGGATCTCGCGGTTGGTTGATTCGCCGTCCCTTGAGACGCTCAAGAGGCGGATTTGTTGCTCAAAGCCGCCTCGTTGTTGCTGGCGTTGGGATTGAATCTGTTTCAGGGTTTCGGGGCTGATCTGATAGGTCTTTAGGAGGGCTTCGATCACGTCGCTGAGATCGGCCAGTTCGCTGAGGAGATCTTCGGCGTTGGCTTGGGCGGCTTCTTGGGCTTCTTCGATGAGTTTGTCTCGTAGGGCTTGCCGGTATTGGTCGCGATCGAGATATTCAATGTTACAGGTTTTGCCGGCTTTTTTGATGATTTCGGGGATGCGATCGCGCACTAATTTATGGGGGAATTGGGTCATATTTTTTCTGTTTATAGTGTTTGAATTGGGGCTATCCATAAACAATAAAATAGGATAAGCTCCCAATCCCTAATCCCAGCATGGCAGTGATAAAAATTAAGAGCAAGGATTGAAGTGCGGTTAGTCCCATGATTGTTGCATCTAATCGATAGAGTAATCCTGCCGAAATCAAGAGGACTAAGTGAGAAAAAAGAGAAATTTCCGTCAAAAAGACAACGGCTAGAAATGCCGCTGTCATGGCGGTTAAAAATCCCCGAAAGTTAGAGTTTAACCAGCGAGTACAGATGTTGCGAATAACAGACCAAGGTGAGGCGAGGGCTTCGGCTAAGGCAATGGTCATCATCAAGGTTAAAAGCCAAAGTCTCCAGGAGGCTTGGTCTTCGAGGAGAATCCAACCGAGGTTAATATAAACCAGCAGAAAGATACTAAATGAGAGCCAAGAGCGGGTTTTAACGGTTGAGAGTAGGTGTAGAGGACCCATGTGGCACTAAACCGGTAAGATTTAAAACATCAACACGACGGACTTGAAACAATTGGCAAAATTGGCAAATTGGGGCAATTAGAGGTTTGTAGAAATGGCTTGAACGGGACAGGTGGGGATGCACTGTTCGCAGACGATACAGCGCGATCGCGTAAAGTGTAGTTCAAAGGTTTCAGGATGGAGGGATAGGGCGTGGGTGGGACAAACCCCAGTACAGAGGCCACAGTCAACGCAAGAGGTTTCATCGATTTCGATTTCACCACTGGCGATGGATACGGCGATCTCTTGGGCGCGCATCCATTCGATGGCTTCGTGGATTTCGTCAATGTCTCCTAATAGTTCTAGCACCAGTTTGCCAATTTGGTTGGGGGCAACTTGGGCGCGAATAATGTTGGAGGCGATGTTAAAATCCTTGGCCAGTCGGTAGGTGACGGGCATTTGCACGGATTGGCGGGGAAAGGTGAGGGTGACGCGCTTTTTCATGGGAACTAGGGTCTCAAGGGCGATCGCCCGGCTGGGGCTTTAGACTAGAGAGAATGTTGTTGTAAGGCGATTAAACGAACTCATGGGTGAGAAACCATTGGATACAAACCTCGACGCTTCTGAGGCGACTCTAGCGGTGCGAATCCGCAATTTTATTGTGGTTACGGTGGCCGCTGTTCTCAGTGTCTTGATTGTTTTGGCACTTCAGACTCAGGGAACAACGGCCTCTCTGTCTAGCTTAGCGGACAGGTCGGTCCCCTTGGAGGTGGCTTTGGGGAATGAGCAACCGACGTTTGTGGAATTTTACGCCGATTGGTGTACCAGTTGTCAGGCGATGGCGGGGGATATGGAGGCGTTGCGGGAAGACTATGGCGATCGCGTCAATTTTGTTATGCTCAACGTCGACAACAGCAAGTGGCTGCCGGAAATGAGCCAATATGAAGTAGATGGTATCCCCCATTTTGTCTTCTTAGATGAGACGGGAGAGGCGATCGCGCAAACCATTGGCGAACAGCCACGTACGATTGTGGCGGCCAATCTCGAGGCTCTATTGGCCGGAACGCCACTTCCCTATAATCGCCAAGAGGGTCGCCAGTCTCAGGTGACGGCAGCGCCCAATTTAGGCGCTCAAGGGGATGATCCTCGTCGTCATGGGGCGCAAGTCCAAGAGGGGGTTAAGTGAGGCTTAGAGAGGCTTAGGAGAGGCTTAGGAGAGGCTTAGAGGGGCTTACTCGCCGCTTGTCGTGGGCGGGCGAAACTGCTCACCTACGACTTTGGCGAGGGTATCTCGGGGTAAGAGACGGGGAAGGCTGGTGATGATGTGGTTGGCCCAGCCTCCGACGACGGCACTGCCATGATCGCGTTTCATGGCCTGGAGGGATTCGGCAACCACTGAGGTGACTTTGGCCATGGCGGGGGCGGAACTGGATGAGTCGGATTGGGGAAATCCGGCAGTTTGGTTGAACTGAGTTTCGGTGGGGCCAGGACAAATGGCCATCACCTGCACTCCAAAGGCTTGGTTTTCTGCCCAGAGTGCCTCGCTGAAGCTGAGAACGAAGGCTTTGCTGGCGGCGTAGAGGGCGAGATAGGGGATGGGTTGGAACCCGGCAATGGAGCCGATGTTGAGGATGGTTCCTGAGTGGCGCGATCGCATTGGTTGTAAGAACTGATGGGTTAAATCGGCCAGGGCGATGATGTTGAGTTGCATCAGGCCTAAGAGTTTACTGCGATCGCCTTCGGCAAAGTCTCCGTAGTCACCAAAGCCGGCATTGTTGATGAGGAGATCAATCTGGAGTTGGCGATCGCAGGTGTGTTGATATAACTGACTCGGGGCGTTCGGTTCAGTTAAATCTAGGGGCATCACCTCCACCTCAATGCTATAACTTTGGCGCAGTTGGGCGGCTAGACTCGCTAGGGCCGCGTGCGATCGCGCGGTGAGGACTAAGTCATAGCCTTGAGGGGCAAGTTGGCGGGCAAATTCGGCACCGATTCCTGAGGATGCGCCGGTAATTAAGGCTCTAGGCATGGGATTGCGACGGTTTCGATGTAGGCTTAGCTGGTTTTGGCGAGTTTACGGGCTTTGAGGGCCTGTAACTGCGATCGCAGTTGCTCTAAGGCCTCGGGGCGATCGGCGTCGGCGTAGCATTGACTGGCTTTGAGAAGATTCTCGACGGCTTTGTCGTCTTGGCGGAGGTTGGCGAAGGCCAATCCCCGGTTGTGATAGGCTTCGGCATGGTTGGGGTGCGATCGTAATGCTCTCTCAAAGGCGGCGATCGCTTGAGCATACTCCCCCGCCGTAAAGGCCTGACAACCCGCCTCGAACGCTTCCCCCAATTTCTCCTGAGCCGGAATCGGCGTCACAAATAATACAGCCCGACTCCCACCGCCAGCATAAGCCCAGACCATCACGCCCATGCCGGCAATGGCAACCGCCAGAAGTAGGAAAAATCCGAAAAATTGCTGAATTTCCACACTGAATTTCTACAGAGACTCCCAAGTTTAGGGTCACTTAAGGGCGACCCGGTTGTTCTTAATTTATCTTAACAAACTTTGGCCTCGCTCCAACTCCCCCCAAACAACATCCTGAAATAACATCCTGAAAAATGGCACAGAAAAAACGGGCTAACCCGTTCAGTTCAGGTTAGCCCGCAAGATTGGGAACGCGCAACGATTTTACTTTTGAACCATCAGTTTGACGTTCGCGTTTTGCAGACCCGGACGGCGGACTTCAGCCAGAGTCTTGTTAACCGCGTACTTCTGATTGATGGAGTTGATCAGTTCCGTCTGATTGTGTTTCTTAGCAACACCCCAGAGGTCAGCAATGAGGTCAAAGGAGCCGTCGCCATTGCGAGACCAGCCTAAATCGTATTCGCCTTCGAGAACCGCCACTAGGTCGGCGCGAACACGTTGACCGTTGTAACCACGCACATCAGCTTCGGTTTTAACATTGATTCCGAGATCACGCAGAGAAGATTTTAAAACTTCTGCATCGGTGATTTTGGTGCGCAGGGTGCTAAAGTGAGACATGAGAGTTTCCTCCGTGTGGAACTTGGTTTAGAACAACGTGGTTGGTTTAGATAAATGACACTTGCGTGTCGTCTGAACAGCTAACCCGTTGGGCTAGCCTCTCCCCCCCGAAAGGTGAGTTCGGGGGGAAAGCCTTTGACTACGACTCCATGCGCTGATAATCAGCCATGGCGGACGCAGCTGGACGCGCTCGCTGTCTTGCCCAATCTCGTAGCGCGGTGACCTGTTCGGTCATGGTTTTGGACAGCGGGAGCGTGGATTTGACGGCGGCGATAATGTCGAGCTGGGTGAACTCGCGATCTTGGGCAAAGGCCTCATACATCGCGGCGATGGTCGCTTGCTCGATTTCTGCCCCCGAAAATCCTTCGGAAACTTTTGCCAGTTGATCCAGATCGAAGCGACTGATATCGGTGCGTCGCTTCAGTAAGTGGATGCGGTAAATTTCTTGTCGCTCTTCTTTGGTGGGTAAATCCACGAAGAAGATTTCATCGAAACGCCCTTTGCGGAGAAATTCTCCAGGGAGGCGTTCAACCCGGTTGGCGGTGGCCATCACGAACACAGGGGAGGTTTTCTCCTGCATCCAGGTCAGGAAGGAGCCAAAGATACGGCTTGAGGTTCCACCATCGGAGTCCCCAGAACCGGCTCCCCCGGCGAAGGCTTTATCCAATTCATCGATGAAGAGGATGGCTGGGGAGATGGACTCGGCTGTTTTCAGCGCATTGCGGAGGTTCGCTTCGGAACGCCCCACCATGGAGCCGTCATACACCCGACCGAGGTCCAATCGTAGCAGGGGGAGTCCCCAGAGACGAGCGGTGGTTTTGGCAATCATGGATTTACCACAACCGGGAACCCCTAGGATGAGCATCCCTTTCGGCTGAGGTAAGCCATATTCCCGAGCTTTTTCGGTGAAGGCGTCGGAGCGTTGATGAAGCCAACGTTTGAGTTCCTCGAGTCCGCCCACCGAGTCAATGGTTTCATCCTCGTCGATGTATTCTAGGATGCCATTGCGCCGAATCAGTTGTTTTTTCTCCGACAGCACAATATCTACTTCGCTTTCCGTGAGACGGTTGGCGGTGACTTGCGCTTTGCGATAGACTTTTTCGGCCTCGTCCTTCGTGAGTCCTAAGGCGGCTTTGAGCAGCTTTTCACGAGCTTCGGTGCTGATACGCTTGTTCCGAGAGTCGGCCAACTGTCGAGATAGGACTCGGTTGAGTTCTTTGAGATCGGGAAGGGGAAAGTCTAAGACGACGACTTCCTTTTCCAACTCAACCGGTACGGTCTGAAGTGGCGACATGAGGATAATGGTTTTATCTGTGCCTCGGAAGTAGGCGATCGCATCTCGAATGGCACGAGTCACATTGGGATTTTCGAGAAAGGGATGCAAATCTTTAAAGATATAAATCCCCGGCTCTTTATGGCGAATCACCCAGTCTAACGCCGCTTCTGGGGATAAGGTGTTGTGAGGATTGGCCCCACCCGATTGACTGTAATCAATCAACCCTTTGGTCGATGTCCAGGTAAAGACCCGACGCTGCGGTTTAACCGACTGTGCAATCACCTCGATCGCCTGTTCAGACCGCTCCTCTTCAAAGGTCACGAGGTATATTAAAGGGTATTGAGCTTGGATGAGAATGTTTAGCTCTTCTTTCATAACCATCGACCAATGTGAACGGAGCAAATAGGGATTAACAGACTCAAGGTGAAATGCTAACTCAGGGAGTTTAGCGTGATTTTAACAGGTCACTAAATCTTCTTCAGATTCTGAGGACTGCTCCAGGCCAGCGTTGACCTGTTCTACTAAATCACCTTCGAGGATTTCAGAACCTTGCCCAACGGCAACCAGTTCTCCATCTCGGACGACCGTCTGTGTTTCACAGCTCGGACAACTATAGACTTGATGGGCATGACCCGATACAGCGTCTAAGCTATCAACCACTTCAGGATGTTCGAGAAAAAATACGAGTGCCTTTTGAGCTAGGGCTGACATGGGTTCCCCGTCAACCGCTGCTCTGATTTTGAGTCGGCGGTGCAGTTCTGAAGATAGATATAACGTTACTTTCTGTTTGTCTTGCATTTGATTTCGGGTTGTTCGACCCAGGTATGTTCAACACTCTAAAGACTTTTTCCGGGACTGTCAAGACAGATTGCTGGTTTGACGTCATAACTGTAACATTCCGTTACAAAGTAGAGTCAATTTCGAGATCGGCGCAAGGGTCAAACGTCCCCGATTCAGTGTTCTGGCAAGGGTTTCAACCGGGGAAACCGTTGGTCGTAGTTTTAACTTGACATCCTCCCACGCTAATTCAAAGAATATAGCGTGGGATTCCCACCATTACTGATGAGGTTTCCTCTTTC
>FSSI02000010.1:0-125197 GCA_900149785.2 Phormidium lacuna HE10JO
TACAAACAACAGAAGGCGCTGACCGAAGCGAAAAAGAGGATTCCGGAACTCAAAACGGTTCATTCTCAAGTCTTGCAAGATGCTCTGAAGCGATTGGATAAGTCGTTCAAGTTCATGCAAGAGAGAGGGTTTGGATTTCCACGATTCAAAAAGTTCGGTCAGTACCGCTCTTTTGTATTTCCGCAGTTCAAGTCGAATCCAGTCAATGGGTTTGAGATAAAGCTGCCGAAGGTTGGATCTGTGTCCATCAACCTGCATCGACCGATTCCAGAGGGATTTGAGGTTAAGCAAGTTCGGGTCGTGTTCAAGCCGTCTGGATGGTACACACAACTGATTCTGCAAGCCGATCTTTCCGTCCCTGATGTCAGGCCTCATGGTGAACCCATCGGCMTTGACTTGGGACTGGAGAAGTTCTTGTCTGTATCGACCGGAGAACTGGTAGAACGCCCTCGCTTTTTCGTGGATTTGCAAAGCAAGCTTCGATGGCTGCAACGCAAATTGAGAAACAAGAAAAAAGGTTCTGCTAATTACCGGAAGATTCAAACCAAGATTCGCAAACTGCATGAGCATATCTACAATGTTCGCCGCGAGTTCCACTTTCTGACCGCTCACAAACTTTGTGACAATGCTGGGATGATTTTTGCTGAGGATTTGAACCTCAAAATGACCAGTCGCGGGATGTTGGCGAAGCATTGCCTGGATGCTGCTTGGGGAAGTTTCCTGGACATCCTCAAGTGGGTCGCCTGGAAACGTGGAGTCTACTTTGCCAAGGTTGACCCCAATCGAACCAGTCAGACCTGCCCTCGGTGTGGGGCGCATACTGGGAAAAAAGAACTCAGTGAACGGGTGCATCATTGCGATGAATGTGGATATACAACTGACCGAGATATTGCTGCCGCGCAAGTGGTCATGCAACGAGGTCTTGTACTTGTAGCCGATGGACAGTCGGTGATACTGCCTGTGGAGGAAGGTTGCTTGGGAACCCCGTTCGCGAAGCGTTCGCGTTAGCGATTAGAAGCAGGAAAACCCAACCGCGAGGAAGGGAAGCCCGCGCTCTACCCGTTAGGGTGAGCGTCGGGAGGATGTCACAGGCTTCTAGTCCCGTTCAATGACGTTATAGCTTGACAGAAAGATCCCCACCTAAGGGGGAAGGTGGGGCAGGCTCGGGCATTGTTGTCAATCAGGAACCCTAGACAACAAGAACCCCGGTTAACAGTTCAACGATGAATACTCAATTAAGGTAGCCAAGGATACTGACGAAAATCAGGAGGGCGTTTTTCCAAAAAGGCCTGTTTTCCCTCAACCCCTTCTTCCGTCATGTAATACAAGAGCGTAGCATTGCCGGCGAGTTCTTGTAGGCCCGCCTGTCCGTCACAATCGGCGTTAAACGCGGCTTTGAGACAGCGGATCGCAATGGGGCTTTTTTGCAGAATTTCCTCAGCCCAACGAACGCCCTCAGCCTCTAACTCCTCAACAGGGACAACGGTATTGACTAATCCCATCTCAAGAGCCTGTTGAGCATCATACTGACGACAAAGGAACCAGATTTCTCGGGCTTTTTTCTGCCCGACGCTACGAGCCAGATAGCTGGCCCCAAAGCCACCATCGAAACTACCGACTTTGGGACCCGTTTGTCCAAAAATGGCGTTGTCAGCGGCAATAGTGAGATCACATACAACATGAAGAACATGACCGCCGCCGATCGCATAGCCGGCCACCAACGCAATTACAACTTTGGGCATTGAGCGAATCAGCCGCTGTAAATCCAAAACATTGAGACGAGGAACCCCCGCATCATCCAGATAACCGGCTTTCCCTCGCACACTCTGATCGCCTCCAGAACAGAAGGCGTATTTACCATCGCTATGGGGGCCAGCCCCCGTTAGCAGTACAACGCCAATGCGGGTATCTTCCCGAGCATCCGCGAAAGCGTCATAGAGTTCAACAACAGTTTGGGGGCGAAAGGCGTTGCGTTTGTGGGGACGGTTGATGGTGATTTTGGCGATCCCATCCTGTTTGTGGTAGAGAATATCCTCGTAAGTTTTTGCAGTTTGCCAGGTCATGTCCATAAAATTGTTGCCAGGTTGACAGAAACACTCAGGGTACGTGTTTCATCATTTCATGTCCGGGGGCTGACTGGGGAGCGTAGCTGAGTCACGGCTGGCCGAGTCGCTACTGGCTGAGTCGGCCACGCGATCAGCGGCCAGAAGGATACTCATCGCTTCGATGAGGCGATCGCTCTCCCGGACGGCTCGTTCCGTTTCACTCCCAAAGGTCTCACTGGCGGCGTTCATGGCATCAATCAGCCCTTGACGGTCTTTGGCTTGTACCTGTCTCGCCAGGGCCTCGAAGGTTTGGGCTAAACGGGCGATCGCCTCACGACGGTCCGCATTTGCCAGCATAATATCGGCATAGAGTTCGGCATCCTGACCAAACAGACGACTCACCATATCAATTCCCAGCCGATAAATAGGACTCGACAACTCCAAACTGCGGCCAACTTCAATGCCATCTTGGGCCAGAAACACCCCCAGTCCAAAGGTGGCGAAGTGACGAATCGCCTGAACCGTCACCATCATCTGATCATGTTCATCGGGGGGAGATTCCACCAAGTCGCCGCCATCTCGGGCCATCAACTCAACCAGCCATTGCCAAGCGGGGCGATCGCGGCCGGGACAAATCACCACTTTCTGAGACAAAAACGACTCCACCCCAGGGCCAAACATGGGATGTAACCCCACTACTGGGCCAGAATGAGCCGTCAACATGGTCTCTAGCATCGGACTTTTGATGCTGGTAATATCGGCTAACGTCGCCTTGGGAGACAGATAGCCCGCCGTTTGACGAATAATCTCTAAGGTGCGGTCAATGGGGACACAGACGAGGGCTAAGTCAATATCTTGAAGTAACTCCGGGGCCTGAGGCCAATCCTGTCGCCCCAGCAGACGCACCTCATGGCCCGCTGCGAGGAACCGCTGGCGGAAAAACTGAGCCATCATCCCCCGTCCCCCAATTAGGGTAATTCGTCGTTTTGGCTCATCGGGGTGGCGTAGGGGACGAGTGGCCAGGGCCGCCGTACAACTGGTGACAAGGCTATTCCAGACAAAAGACGGAACCCCAGAGTTCTGGAGTTCCGTTTCTACGGTGGTGTCTACGGTGGTGTCTACGGTTGTAGAGGATACCGAGGAAGACGGCGATCGCTCAGATAAAATTTCAATCCGCTGACTCAGCAAGTGAATCAGTTGTTTGTCAAGGGCCTCAAGAGACAAATCAGGCATGGGACAAGATACTTAGGTTGGATCGGGGTTCTTTCCAATTAAACTATCCAAGATGCTAGAGACAAAGGAGAGAACCAGCGAACCAATGATGGCCCACAATAGCCCATCGACGCTGAAGCCACTGGTTAGAGCCGCCACCAGTTGAATACTCAGGGCGTTAATGACCAGTAGGAAGAGTCCTAGGGTGACAATGGTAATGGGCAACGTCAATAGAATTAACAGGGGACGCACAACGGCGTTGACTAAGCCCAGGATGATGGCTGCAATCAGGGCGGCGTTAAAGCCGGTTAGGGTAATTCCGGGGACGATATAAGCTGTGACGACTAGGGCCAGTGCCGTCATTAGCCAGGTGACGATAAATTGTGGCATTTGCTTTTAACGTTCTCTATAACGGTCAGGAATACGTTTTCCATTGTATCGATCATTGGCGGGCATTGGCGGGAAATGTGGACCAGAGGCTCGTCTGAGGGAATCGCCAGGCATGACTGACTGTTGCTGGGGGTGAGCTTGGGTGTAGAGTGAAGGATGTCTTTAGCGCTCCTTGTTACTCTTGTCCTTCATTGCTATGTTGATGGCGATCGCACATACTAGTTTGGCCCTGTTACTCTCCGTCAGTCTCTGGTTTGGGCAACCCCTCGCCCAAGCGGTTCTCTATCAACCGGAACTCTCCTATAGTGAGTCCACATTGGTGAATGAGGATTTCTCGGGACAAACGTTGGCTAAGGCGGAGTTTGCTGGCTGTACCTTGCGATCGGTAGACTTCACTGATGCCGATTTACGGGGAACGACGTTTAGTGTGTCCTGGATGACGGATGTGAGTTTCCGAGGAGCGGATTTAAGCAACTCAATGCTCGATCAGGTGACGTTTAAGACGGTAGATTTGCGGGATGCGGTGTTAACTGACGTGATTTTTCTGCGTTCTAAGTTTGAGAACGTACAGATTGCTGGGGCAGATTTCACGGATGCCATTCTCGATGGATCTCAAGTCAACCAACTTTGCCAGATGGCTGAGGGAATCAATCCTAAGACGGGTGTGGCGACTCGGGATTCGTTGTATTGTCGATGAGGAAGGGAACAGGGAACAGGGAATAGGGAGGAGAAGGCAAGAGGCATAACCCACCCCTAACCCCTCCCAGGAGGGGATGGCAGGAGATAAGCGAAAAAAGCATTTAATCTGTTGCCAATTATCCCTGTGAACTTGACATTCAAAGAACTATTTAAAACCAGAATTTAAGAATATTTAATGTTGACAAAACGATGAGTAAAGCTAAACAAATTGTTGGAATTATTGGGGGCGGACAACTTGCCTGGATGATGGCACAAGAAGCCCAAAAATTACAACTTCAAACCATCATTCAAACCCCGAGTTCAGATGACCCAGCGGTCGAACTGGCGGATGAGGTTATTTTCGCCGATGTCGCGGATGTGGCGGCAACTCAGGAGTTGGCGCAACGCTGCGATGTGATTACCTTTGAAAATGAATTTGTTGATTTAGTTGAGTTGGAAAAAATCAACAATTCTAATGTGTTGTTCCGTCCTCGTCTATCGGCGTTAAATCCTCTTTTAGACAAGTATGAGCAGCGGTGCTATTTGGATGACTTAACGTTACCTGTTCCTCGTTTCTCTAAGTTGGAAAAAACCGAAAAAAACTCGAATTCAATCACTTTTCCTTGTGTCATGAAAGCGCGGCGACATGGCTACGATGGTCAAGGAACGGTGATTTTGCGCGATAGAACCCAGTTTGAGGAAACTTGGAAACGCTGGGGCTATCCGTCCGTCCTCATGGAAGAGTTTATCCCCTTTGAGCGTGAGTTAGCCGTCATTGCTGCTCGAAATTGTCAGGGAGAAATTGCTATTTATCCAATTGTGGAAACCCAACAAGAGAATCAAGTTTGTCGGCGCGTTGTTGCCCCGGCGGCGGTTTCCGAGGATGTGGTCAAGGATTGTCAGGCGATCGCGCGATCGCTCCTAACTAATTTAGATGTAATCGGACTGTTTGGGATTGAACTCTTTTTAACTCCAGATGGGCGAGTCTTGGTCAATGAAATTGCGCCGCGAACCCATAATTCGGGACATTTTTCTTTAGATGCTTGTGAAACGTCCCAATTTGCCCAAATTTTACGGGCGGTTTGTGATCTCCCCCTCGGTTCAACGGCCATGACCTCTCCGGCGGCGGTGATGGTCAATTTGTTGGGATTTGAGACCGCAGAATCGGATTACCAACAAAGACGCGATCGCCTCGGTGGGTTTCCCAAGGCCCATGTCTATTGGTATGGTAAAACCCAATCGCGTCCCGGACGTAAATTAGGTCATGTTACGGTATTACTCGATCAGGTAGAAGAGGCGGGCCAGGTGGCGGCGGCGATCGAGGCCATTTGGCGGGGGGAATGAAAACGCAAACGATTACCCCAACCGTCATAGGATAATGAGATTGTCTTTAGGAGGTGTTTGTCTTGTCTCCGGTTCGAGTTCGCCAACATGTTAATCCTCTCAGTCGTAAGTACCAACAACCGGTTCCCCTCCCGGATTGGTCTGACATCTACCAAAATCCTCAACAACCGCTACATTTAGATATTGGTTGTGCGCGAGGTCGGTTTCTCTACGAACTGGCCCCACAACAGCCGGATTGGAATTTTCTCGGTTTAGAGATTCGTCAGTCGTTGGTGGATGAAGCCAATCAATGGCGCGATCGCGATAACCTAACCAATCTTCACTATGTCTATTGCAATATCAATGTCATGAGTGAAGCGTTACTGGGATCTCTCCCCGAGGGATATCTCAAACGAGTCTCGATTCAATTTCCTGATCCCTGGTTCAAAAAACGCCACCATAAGCGTCGCGTGGTTCAACCGGAGTTAGTGGCCGATTTGGCCCGTTTCTTGGCCCCCGATGGGGAAATTTTCCTGCAATCGGATGTGGAGGAGGTGGCCATCGAGATGTGCGATCGCGTTTCAGAACATCCCGCCTTCACCGCCACCAGCGACGACTGGCTACCCGATAACCCTCTCCCGGTGGCGACGGAACGAGAAATCGCAACCTACAACAAAGGAGAACCGGTGTATCGCCGTCTTTTCCGTCGTTCAGCGTAACCCGAGAACTTCACCCTCGCCGTCGATGACTTCCCCCAACACCCAGGCCGGTTGCTGTTGGCTATGTTGTTGTTGGCTATGTTGCTGTTGGCTATTGAGACTCGCCAGAGTCGCCTCCACATCTGTTGGGGAAACAACAACCACAAATCCCACTCCCATATTAAAGGTGTCGAACATGGCCTCGGGTGAGACGTTCCCCGCCTCTGCCAACCATTCAAAGACGCAGGGATTCTCCCAACCCTCATAATTAATGCGGACAGACTGCTTCTCTCCCAAACAACGGGGCAGATTTTCCGCGAGTCCGCCGCCAGTGATGTGGGCCATCCCATGAATCTCGATCGCCTGACGACGCAGTTCTAAGATGGGTTGGATATAGAGTCGGGTGGGCGTGAGAAATACCTCTCCCAAGGATTGTCCCTGAAACACCTCAGGACAATCACTCCAGGAATAGCCCCCATCAGCGATGATTTTCCGCACTAAACTATAGCCGTTGCTGTGAACTCCGGAACTGGGAAGGGCGATCGCCACGTCCCCCACGTTCACCTGAGATCCGTCGAGAAGTTGCTCTTTTTCGACAATCCCGACGCAAAACCCGGCCATATCATATTCGCCATCTGGGTAAAACCCCGGCATTTCGGCGGTTTCTCCGCCTAATAAGGCACATCCAGCCTCACGACAGCCGATCGCAATCCCACTCACTACCTGGGCCAGTTGTTCGCTGTCGAGTTTTCCGGTGGCTAGGTAATCCAGGAAATAGAGGGGTTCGGCCCCACTGGTGAGGACATCGTTGGCACACATCGCCACGAGATCGATCCCAACGGTGTCGTGGCGGTTCAGGGATTGGGCCAGTTTCAGTTTTGTCCCCACGCCGTCGGTTCCAGACACGAGAACCGGTTTCCGATAACCCTCGGGAATTTCAAAATAGCCGCCAAACCCCCCTAGACCTCCGAGAACCCCAGGACGATAGGTGTCTTTGACAAGGGATTCGATGCGGTTGACGAAGGCGCGACCGGCTTCGATGTTCACTCCAGCGTCCTGATAGTCCATGAGGCAGATTTCTTTAATGACTTGATCCTGGGCTGCGATCGCGCGATCGCAACTGCAAGCTGCATTCTAGCTTAACCTTGCCCCTTTCTTGAAATCCTTACGCTCTTATACCACATTTGGGGACGTTTTTATGTGTTTTTTTATTAAAGATTTGTCGAGAGATGAAAAACGCTGAACACTTTACCAGTAAAGCGTTACAGCACAAAATGCCCGAAAAGCGAATTGTAAACTTTTGATAAAGTTCAACCGCTTTTCGAGCGACTACTGATCCCCGATTCAAAATCTTCGTGTTATTCTGTTGCAGTTCCACCCACAACTTGAACACGAAATGAGTATGAGTTAACGGTTAAGTGAGCAAAACTTGCCACTCCGACCCGTCCGCCTCCTGGGGAGTTAGGCAGACTCCTTCGAGCGGCGGCGATCGCAGCGAACCAACCTCATACTCGTCAACACACACCTAAACAGATAGACAGCGGTGTGTACTGTACTCACTCAGGAGACGTTCCCATTTATGAGTTATCAACTTTGGAGAAACTTCACGGTGGCCTTAGCGATTTCCGGACTGGGAAGCTCAGCGCACCTAGTCAATGCTCAGGAGAGCGCAGCTGCACGCTACCTCCCCGTTGCTGCTGAAGCAACTGTTTTGGAGCTGGCACAAGGGGAAAACGAAGCAGAAAGCACCGTGATGTCCTCTCCAACCGCTGAGGAGAGGCTTGTTGCGAATCGAGAACAAATCGAGAATGCTAACTCAGACATCGAACAACTCTCATTCTTACCGAGTCAGGTTCTAGATAACTCCAGTTTACTAGAGGCCTTAGCCCCCCCGCAACCAGAAGTTTTAGGAACCGTAGCCTCGGAAACTCATCAAGCCTATCGCGAAGCGGGAACCTCTGAAAAACCCGTTCCGGCGGCGCCCAAATCCGAGCCAGTTGTTCACCAACAACAAGGAATCGCGTCCTGGTATGGACCAGGGTTTGAAGGGAACTTAACCGCCAACGGTGAAATTTTCAATAGTCAAGAGATCACGGCGGCTCATTTAGAATTACCCTTTGGGACTCAAGTCCGAGTGACGAACCTCGACAATGGTCGTTCTCTGGTCGTCCGTATCAACGATCGCGGCCCCTACACCGGCGGACGGGTGATTGACCTCTCCGCTGGAGCGGCCGAAGAACTCGGTATGATTCATACCGGAACCGCTCCCGTGGTTCTAGAAGTTCTCGCCAACTAAGTTCTCGCCAACTCACCCTTGACAGTTAACCCAGAATCATTAACAGTGGATGGTTTGGAAGGGTGCATCTTTAACCTAACCCTTGAGATCTCCCAAGCCGTTCATCACGATTCACTGTTACACGATTCACGGTTAACCGTTGCAGGGTCATGGAAAAACTGACCACCATTGCTGAATTACGCCACTATCGGCAACAGTTGCCCCCCCAGGCCCGCCTGGGGTTGATCCCCACCATGGGCAATCTCCACCAGGGGCATTTCAGCCTCATTCAGCAAGGGCGATCGCAGAATGACCAGGTTATCGTCAGCATCTTTGTTAACCCACTCCAATTCGGTCCCAACGAAGACCTCGATCGCTATCCCAAAACCCTAGACACCGATCTACAGCATTGCCGGGAACTGGGGGTTGATGCTGTCTTTTGCCCCCAACCCCAGGACTTGGGAATCGCTTTGGGAGAGTCCTCCCTAACCACCGTAGTGCCACCGCAACACCTAACCTCAGTCCTTTGTGGGCGATCGCGTCCCGGACATTTCCAAGGGGTGGCTACCATTGTCAGCAAACTCTTCAACCTAATTCAGCCCCATCGCGCCTACTTTGGCGAAAAAGACGCTCAGCAACTGGTGATTATCCGTCATCTCGTGGCGGATCTTAACGTTCCTGTAGAGATTATTGGCTGTCCCATTGTCCGGGAAGCCTCAGGACTCGCCTATAGTTCTCGTAACCAATACCTCAGCGATCGCCAACGAGACCAAGCCAGCGCCCTATTTCGCGGCTTAGAGTCGGCCCGACAGCAATTTGAAGCCGGACAACGCCAGGCCCAACCGCTACTGGCCGCCGTTAACGCTGAACTGGCCAAAGTTCCCCAAATCACCCCTGAATACATCGCACTGGTTGACCCCCAAACGCTACAGCCCTTAGACACCATTACGCAACAGGGGCGACTTCTCATCGCTGCCCACCTCGGTTCCACTCGCCTGATTGATACCATGTCATTAACCGCTCGCTCACCCATTGTTGCCATTGATGGCCCCGCCGGGGCGGGTAAATCCACCGTCACCCGACAAGTCGCTGATCGCTTGGGCCTTCTGTACTTAGATACTGGGGCCATGTATCGGGCTGTAACCTGGTATATTCTCGAATTGGGTATTGCGATCGAGGATGAAGCTCATATCGCCCAGGCCTTAGACAATTGCCAGATTCGCCTCGAACCTCAAGCTGATAGTCCCCAATGTCGCGTTTGGGTGAATCAGCATGATGTGACCCAAGCCATTCGCAGCCCCGAAGTGACCGCTAAAGTGTCCACCGTTGCCGCGTTCTCCGCTGTGCGTCGGTTTTTAGTGCAACAACAACAAGACTATGGCGCGGCTGGGGGCTTAGTGGCCGAAGGACGGGATATGGGAACTCAGGTCTTTCCCCAGGCCGATGTCAAGATTTTCCTGACCGCTTCCGTCGCCGAACGAGCGAGACGGCGCAAGTTGGATTTAGAAAAGCAGGGCTATGAGGTCAACCTCTCTCAGTTAGAGGCCGAAATTGCCACGCGGGATCAGCAAGATAGCACTCGGGCGTTGTCTCCCTTACAAAAGGCTGAGGATGCGATCGAAATCCAAACTGATGATCTGACCATTGAGGATGTGGTTCATAAGATTCTCAGCCATGTCCCCAACCCCTAACGAGACTCACGAAATAGGGGAAGTTGCTCTTCATGCAGGAGATGTTCAGCGGCCTTGACGACATCGTCGCGGATATCTCGTAGGTCTTCTCGGTTGTCGAGATAGGCGTGCAGAGCGTCGAGGGGATCGATGGCCCGGCCACTCAAGGAGGGAATCCGGGGACGACTCAGTTGACTGATCAGTTCGGGCTGAATTGTGGCACTATGGGCGCTTTTGAGGGCTTTGCGAAGCTCGGAGGTGTTGATGCGATCGAGTTGATCGGCTCGTAGTTTGTAGCGTAGCCGCACCACGCGATCGCCGATATCGCTCTTATGTAGGGCCTTCAGGAGCGTGGCTTGGGGGTCGTCGGCTTCGGAAACATCGATCGACAGGGTAAAGAAGGCACGCACGGGAAGGGGACAAAACTCCCAGTTACAGCCCCCAACGGTCACATCGGCTAGGACATAGCCTTTCTCTTCTTTCTCTTCACTAAAATCAACCCGTTCAATACTTCCTGGATAGACGACCGGGGGATCGTTACTGGGGTTGAGATTTTGGTGTTTGTGGACATGACCAAGGGCTACATAGTCAAATTCCTGACGAACCAGCAGAGATAGGGGAATCGTAAACCCTTTACTCACCGCCAGGAGGCGTTCGGCCCCAAATTTGGCTTTGTCACTCATGAGATGGCCCAGGAGAATGGTGGGACAGTCGCGATCGCGTTTGCGGATTTCTCCTTCGAGGGCAATTCGCAGCCGTTCGGCTAATAACTCGTTGATTTCGGCGATGGAGAGGCCTTGACTTTCGGGACGAGTCAGGAGGGTTGAACTGGTAAGCCAGGGTAGGGTGATGACTTGGATGGGGCCGCTGCGGGTGGAGATGTGATGGAGATCGAGGCGATCGCCGACAATGAAGTTCGGAACAGCCAGAGTCCGATAAATGCCGAGACTGGCACTTCCGTCGGCCAGGGAGTAGCGATCGTGATTTCCCACTAGGAGAACGGTGGGGATGTTGGCTTCGGCCAGCCGATGAAATTCTCGGGCGAAGGCTTCGGCGATATAGGGAGCTGGGGTGGCATCGGGAAAGGCATCACCCCCAAATAGCACTAAATCGACGGGTTCGGCCAGGGCGCGATCGATACAACGTCTAAGGGTTCCGATGAAGTCTAGCAGACGGGTGTTCAGTCCGGTGTCTGGGTCGATTTTGCCGTGGGAAAAACCACTACCAAGGTGGATGTCTGAAAGATGGAGAACTTTAACCATGATTCACAATTCAAAAAAACATTTCAAAAAGACACTTCAAAATAAGCAAGCAAAAACCAGTAAATTCATATTTGGCAATAATTTTGGTATTTATAATTGTCCTACCGTATTTGACTAATTCTCTTCTGGTGGCGTCAAGGTTTCAGGACGGAGACGACCCAATCCTGATGTTCCGCCTCGTTCGATATCGACCCGACAACGGATTGGAGATCCTTGAAACTGACAGGTATAGGCGGCGAGAAGCCGTTGGGGTTGTTGACGACTGAACACTCGCAGGTCATAGCGATAGGAACGGGCCACAACACCCATTTGATAGACAAATTGATAGCGTTCGAGATAGTCGAGAGGGGTCCAAAATTGCGGGTTAATCACCAAATCAATGCGTTGTTCCTCGGGATAGGCAACCCAGGTATTGAGGAGTGAGCCACCAAACTGCTCGGCGGCCCACCATAAACTTGGTTCAGTCGGATGGTCTTGGAAGACGGTATCGGGACGGATAATAGGTTCGTCGAAAAGGTCAGGAGAGCGATCGAGATGGTCTAGGTTGAGGGGATCTCTCACGGGTTGGGGAATTGAGGACACTTCGGCTACGCTACGAGTCGCAACGAGGACTGTTATGAGGGTTGCGATCGCGAGACTTAGTTTAGTCCCCAGGCTGAACCGCTGGAGTAGCTGTTTCGGCTTCGGTTGCAGCTTCGGTTGCAGCTTCGGTTGCAGCTTCGTCAATGACCTCGGGAATCTCGGGACTGTCTCCCTCTTGTAAAGGGGAAATAGGAGAGATCTCCTCTGTGGCCGGGGTATCGGCCGGGGTATCGGCGGGGGTGTCGGCGGGGGTGTCGGCGGGGGTGTCGGCGGGAATGGAAACTGAGTCGTCGCCACTGATGTCAGTCTCGGTTGTGGGTTCGGCGGCTGGGGACGCTGTTGTGTCCTTGGCGGCCTCGGGAATAATGGTGTCTGGGGTTGTTTCGGGTTCGACAATTTCGGGAAGGGTGTCTTCAGGCGTTAGGACGGGTTCGGGTTCAGGTTCGGGTTCAATCTCGGGTTGGCTAAGATCCGGCTTAGTGTCTGGGGTAAGGACAATGCTGGGATCGATGATGCTTTCGGCTTCTTGGGAACTGAGTTGACCTTTCACCAGTTGGGAGAGGGGATTATTTCCGTCGGGATCATAGGTGATCAAGGCAGCGGTGGTGTTAAAGGTGTTTGGTAAGGGGTCGCCGCTTTCATCGATAAATTCTAGCTTCACCCAGTTGGTTCCGGGTTGGAAGCCTTTGAGGTAGAAGGGTTGCCAGCGATCGCTGACAAAGCTATAGCCGTTGATGGTCGCTCGGACACGCCAATCGGGAATCTCATCAGCGTCAAATTCTTGGGCGACGAGATGTAGGGGAGCGTTGGTGAGGTAAAAGTCGAGCAGGATTGGTTCGGCGTTGTAGGTCCCTCGGGGCTGGTGATAGGTGAGGAGGGGACGGTCGGGGTCCGGCTGATGGCTGCCGGTTTTGGTGTACAGATGGAAGCTAGTTTGGGCGTAGGCCCCTTCGTTTTTGAAGCTTTCATGCCAGGGACGCACGGCGAAGGCCCGCAGAGTGTGGGTTCCAGCGCTCAGGTCGTCGAGGATGATCGGCTGATCGAGGTTGTGGATGGGGTCGAGGGGGCGATCGTCGAGGATGAGTTGGATGTAGGGACCGAGGCCGAGGGTTTCGTTTTTGAAGATGGGTAGGTCTTGGACGTCGAGTTGGATGTTGACTTGGTTCGTCCGCAGGACTTCGTCGGGACGGGGTTGCTTGATGCGGACTTGGGGACGGTAGCGATCGAGGGCTGTTTTGAGTTGGGCGATCGCCTCGGGGGGGGAAACTTCGGTGAGTTCGACGGGAGGAGCGATCGCCTCCGCTGTCCGTTTGGGCCGGGTTCCTGACTCGATGCTGAGATCCGGTTGACTACATCCCCAGAGTCCCAAGACGACAAGCAGGACTAGGGCTAGTTGTCGGGATAGCCATGTTTTCCACAGTGATGGGCGATCGTCACGATTCAGCACGCCTGAAACACTCCCTCGAAATAACAACGTCCATGACAAATCACTGGACTTGCCAGTCACTATAGCGGAAAATGCCCAAACTGCGTTACCGTCGGCCATCTGAAAATTTCTCAACCTTCATCCAAGTCTTGGCCAGGGCTTGCCCCGTTTGAGACCCGGCCGTCTATCCTGTACTATGATGTGTACTATATATAGATCTAATCGGTTCGATTTATTAAAAGAATTTAATTTTTGTAAAGTTAATGTTACGTTACTTGACTTGTCGAGCAAATTTTACTAGCCCACATCGAAAAAAAATAAAAAGAAATCGTTTGAATTATTCCGAAAGAAGACTTATAATCACAAACATAGATTCTCGGTAACAGCCGCAGAACGTTCAGTCTAGCTCTTAGGCCCTCGGGTTTCGAGTCATAGAAACATCAACTTCCCTAATATGAAGCTGACTGCAAGCGACATAAAAGATAAAAAACGTAATATGGGATTTAAAAATCCCAAGTTATCACATCCAAGACTGCGGAAGTTGGTTAGAATGTTCTGTGGTGAAATGTTACTCAGGAAAACGAGTCTAAAAACCTCCCTATCATTTGGGAGACATTCTAAGCAGATTTATCTGTGATAGAATGCGTTTCACGTAGTACCGGAGGGCATCCGGGATCTGACCTTAACACTGAGCATTAAAAACTCAGACGTTGAGGAGAATGCCTGGGAGAACATTCACGAGTGGATCAAGGGAAACCCGTTCAATTCGTGACTGAGTTAACTCAGGAATCTAGTACCGTAAGGGCTAGAACATCCCCACGCCTTTAGGCTGGTGAGTATGTCAATGGTCTAGAGAGAGGAGAGACTCGATGACGATTAGTCCCCAGGAGCGGGATGCAAAAGTCAAAGTCGAGGTCGACAAGAACCCGGTCCCAACTTCTTTCGAGAAGTGGGGCAAACCCGGTCACTTCGATCGCACTTTGGCACGAGGTCCAAAAACCACCACTTGGATTTGGAACCTCCATGCAGACGCTCATGATTTCGACAGTCAAACCAACGACTTAGAAGAAGTATCGCGCAAAATCTTTAGCGCCCACTTCGGTCAACTGGCAGTCATTTTTATTTGGTTAAGCGGTGCCTACTTCCACGGCGCGCGTTTTTCCAACTATGAAGCTTGGTTAACCGATCCTACCGGGATCAAACCGAGCGCCCAAGTAGTCTGGTCCATCGTGGGTCAAGACATCCTCAACGCCGACGTTGGTGGTGGCTTCCACGGGATTCAAATTACCTCTGGCTTATTCCAACTCTGGCGTGCCAGCGGCATTACCAATGAGTTCCAGCTATACTGCACCGCCATCGGTGGTCTAGTCATGGCAGCTCTGATGCTGTTCGCCGGTTGGTTCCATTACCACGTCAGTGCACCGAAACTGGAATGGTTCCAAAACGTGGAATCGATGATGAACCACCACCTGGCTGGTTTACTCGGACTTGGCTCCTTAGGTTGGGCCGGTCACCAAATCCACGTTTCGCTTCCCATTAATAAACTTCTGGATGCTGGTGTTGCACCGCAGGATATTCCCCTGCCGCACGAGTTTATCCTTGATACAAGCAAAATGGCGGAACTGTATCCCAGTTTTGCCAAAGGTTTAACCCCATTCTTTACCTTAAATTGGGGTGAATATGCAGACTTCCTAACCTTCAAAGGTGGCTTGAACCCCCAAACCGGTGGTCTCTGGCTGAGCGACACGGCACACCATCACTTGGCGATCGCCGTCTTGTTCATCATCGCCGGTCACATGTACCGAACCAACTGGGGTATCGGTCACAGCATGAAGGAAATCCTGGAAGCTCACAAAGGACCCTTCACCGGAGAAGGTCACAAAGGACTCTATGAGATCCTAACCACCTCCTGGCACGCTCAACTCGCGATTAACCTTGCGATGCTGGGTTCCCTGAGTATCATCGTGGCTCACCACATGTACTCCATGCCTCCCTATCCGTACATCGCGACGGATTACCCGACACAACTGTCGCTGTTCACCCACCATATGTGGATTGGCGGCTTCCTGATTGTCGGTGCAGGCGCTCACGCTGCCATCTTTATGGTTCGTGACTACGACCCTGCCAAAAACGTGGATAACCTGCTCGATCGGGTCATCCGCCATCGAGATGCAATCATTTCTCACCTGAACTGGGTTTGTATCTTCTTGGGCTTCCACAGCTTTGGACTCTACGTCCATAACGACACCATGCGTGCCTTTGGTCGTCCTCAAGATATGTTCTCCGACACGGGGATCCAGCTTCAACCGATTTTTGCCCAGTGGGTTCAACACTTACACACCTTGGCACCGGGAAATACAGCTCCCAATGCCCTGGCCAGTGTGAGTCCTGCCTTTGGCGGCGATGTCGTCGCTGTCGGTGGAAAAGTCGCCATGATGCCGATTGAACTCGGTACAGCCGACTTCCTGGTTCACCACATTCACGCGTTCACGATTCACGTGACCGTGCTGATTCTACTCAAAGGCGTACTGTTTGCTCGCAGCTCTCGCCTGATTCCCGATAAAGCCGAGCTAGGCTTCCGCTTTGCTTGCGACGGTCCGGGACGTGGCGGTACCTGCCAAGTCTCTGGTTGGGACCATGTGTTCTTGGGTCTGTTCTGGATGTACAACAGCCTCTCCATCGTCATCTTCCACTTCAGTTGGAAAATGCAATCCGATGTTTGGGGAACAGTTGGTGCAGACGGTTCGGTGTCCCACATCACCTATGGCAACTTTGCCCAAAGCGCCATTACCATTAATGGGTGGTTGCGCGACTTCCTGTGGGCGCAAGCCTCTCAGGTAATCGGTTCCTACGGTTCAGCCTTGTCCGCCTATGGACTGCTGTTCCTCGGTGCTCACTTCGTTTGGGCATTCAGCCTCATGTTCCTCTTTAGTGGACGTGGCTACTGGCAAGAGCTAATTGAGTCGATTGTTTGGGCTCATAACAAGCTCAAAGTCGCTCCCGCGATTCAACCCCGCGCCCTGAGCATTATTCAAGGTCGGGCCGTTGGTGTCGCCCACTATCTGTTAGGTGGGATTGCCACAACCTGGGCATTCTTCCTGGCACGGATCATTTCAGTAGGATGATACTCGCACGCATCTCCTTGTAGGACTTATGGCAACGAAATTCCCAAAATTTAGCCAAGACTTGGCACAGGATCCAACCACACGGCGGATCTGGTATGGGATTGCTACGTCTCACGATTTCGAAAGCCATGATGGTATGACGGAAGAAAATCTTTACCAAAAGATTTTCGCCTCCCACTTCGGACACCTCGCCATCATCTTTCTGTGGACCTCGGGCAACCTCTTCCATGTCGCTTGGCAAGGCAACTTCGAGCAGTGGATCAAAGATCCCCTCAACATCCGTCCCATCGCCCACGCGATTTGGGATCCTCAATTCGGTCAAGGCGCTGTTGATGCCTTCACCCAAGCCGGGGCATCGAACCCGGTCAACATCGCGTACTCCGGCGTGTACCACTGGTGGTACACCATCGGAATGCGCACCAACAATGACCTTTACCAAGGGTCGATCTTCCTTCTGGTTCTGGCGGCTGTCATGCTCTTCGCGGGCTGGCTACACCTGCAACCGAAATATCGTCCGAGTCTGTCTTGGTTCAAAAATGCTGAGTCTCGCCTGAACCACCACCTCGCGGGTCTGTTCGGAGTTAGCTCACTGGCTTGGACGGGTCACCTGGTGCATGTCGCCATCCCTGAATCTCGGGGTCAGCATGTGGGTTGGGATAACTTCCTCAGCACCATGCCTCACCCGGCCGGACTGAAGCCTTTCTTCACCGGTAACTGGGGCGTCTATGCTCAGAGTCCTGACACCGCAAGCCATGTCTTCGGCACGTCCGAAGGTGCAGGAACCGCTATCTTGACCTTCTTGGGTGGCTTCCACCCGCAAACCGAGTCCCTGTGGCTGACGGATATGGCGCATCACCATCTGGCGATCGCCGTCCTGTTCATCGTCGCAGGTCACATGTACCGCACCAACTTTGGTATCGGTCACAGCATTAAAGAGATCCTCGGCGCTCACAATCCCCCCAAAGGCACTCCTTTCGGCGGAATGTTGGGTGAAGGTCACAAAGGTCTCTACGACACCATCAACAACTCGCTGCACTTCCAACTGGGTCTGGCTCTCGCCTCCTTAGGTGTGATTACCTCCCTGGTCGCGCAGCACATGTACGCTCTGCCTCCCTACGCCTTCATGGCGAAGGACTATACCACCATGGCAGCGTTGTACACCCATCACCAGTACATTGCTGGCTTCCTGATGGTTGGGGCATTTGCTCACGGCGCAATCTTCTTTGTCCGTGACTATGATCCCGAAATGAACAAAAACAATGTTCTGGCTCGGATGCTGGATCATAAAGAGGCTCTCATTTCTCACCTGAGCTGGGTGTCTCTGTTCCTCGGTTTCCATACCTTGGGACTCTATGTTCACAACGACGTTGTCGTTGCTTTCGGTACCCCCGAAAAACAAATCCTGATTGAGCCGGTCTTCGCCCAATGGGTTCAGGCCGCATCGGGTAAAGCCCTCTACGGCTTTGATGTTCTTCTGTCGAACCCCGACAGCATTGCCACCACCGCTTGGCCCAACCATGCCAACGTGTGGCTACCCGGTTGGTTGGATGCCATCAACAGTGGTTCCAACTCCCTCTTCTTGACCATTGGTCCTGGTGACTTCCTAGTCCACCATGCGATCGCCCTCGGTCTGCATACCACCACCTTGATTCTCGTTAAAGGTGCTTTGGATGCCCGTGGTTCTAAGCTGATGCCGGACAAAAAAGACTTCGGTTACAGCTTCCCTTGTGATGGTCCTGGTCGTGGCGGTACGTGCGACATCTCTGCTTGGGATGCCTTCTATCTCGCCATGTTCTGGATGCTGAACACCTTAGGTTGGTTGACCTTCTACTGGCACTGGAAACACCTCACCGTTTGGCAAGGTAACGTTGCCCAGTTCAATGAGTCGTCCACCTATCTGATGGGTTGGTTCCGCGATTACCTGTGGTTGAACTCGTCCCAGTTAATCAACGGCTACAATCCCTTCGGTGTCAATAACCTCTCGGTTTGGGCTTGGATGTTCCTGTTCGGTCACCTGGTTTGGGCGACAGGCTTCATGTTCCTCATCTCTTGGCGGGGTTACTGGCAAGAACTCATCGAAACCTTGGTTTGGGCACACGAGCGCACTCCTCTGGCGAACCTGGTTCGTTGGAAAGACAAGCCCGTTGCACTCTCCATCGTTCAGGCTCGGGTTGTGGGTCTAGCTCACTTTACTGTGGGGTATATCTTCACCTACGCGGCCTTCCTGATTGCCTCAACGGCTGGTAAGTTCGGTTAATCTGAACACCTCCGTGTAGGATAATCGACAAGACCTCCTCTCTTCCCGAGAGGGGGTTTTGTTTGCTTAAGGGTAACTTTAGTCACATCAAGTAATACCAATTTCCAGAAGTTGTGCCATAGATGTCTGTAGGGGAACCCACCCCTAACCCCTCCCAGGAGGGGATGGCTGTTCGCCCTCCTCGGTGTCAGATGTATAGCAAGCATTTCGAAAAATGGTATAAGACTAAAACTATATTAAAATCAATACCAAGAAAAGGTTTTAGGGTATTGAATCGTCCCTATTAAATTATCAATTCTTAGGTCTCTATGGTGACAACCGTTTCCCAATGCCGATCGCTGGCAGAGTTTCTGCAACAGCCTGAAACCACACCCGCCCGTGAGTATATTCGGGGACAAATTTTTCAAAAACCGATGCCAAAGGGGAAACATAGCCGTTTGCAGGCTAAATTGCTAGAACGTATCAATCAAGTCGGAGAAGCCACTCAGTTGGCCTATGGGTTCCCAGAATTGCGTTGGACCGTCGGCGATCGCTCCCTGGTTCCAGATATCGCCGTGTTTCGTTGGCATCGGATTCCCCTAGATGAAGAGGGAGAATTTGCCAATGATTTCTCCATCGCCCCCGATTGGATCATTGAAATTCTCTCCCCCAATCAACAGCCAAATCAGGTGATTGGTAAAATCCTATATGGGTTGGAGTCGGGAACTGAACTGGCCTGGTTAATCGATCCCGGCGATCGCAGTGTTCTGATGTTTCAGCCCCGAGAACAACCCCGACTCGGGATTGAAGATGATCCCTTGATCCTGTTGTCTGGCCTTGACGTGAACCTGACAGCAGCCGAAATCTTCAACTGGTTAAAACTGCCGACAACTCCTTGACGATCGCGTTGAGACATGATAAAAACACGACCCCTTCCCCTCCTAGACCAACCCGATCGCCTCGAACAACGTCTCAAAGACATCCCCCCAGAACCGGGAGTGTATCTGATGCGGGATGACGGCGATCGCATCCTCTATATCGGCAAATCCAAACGCCTCCGCAGCCGCGTACGCTCCTACTTTCGCCAATCCCAGCCCCTGAGCGATCGCATCGCCCTCATGGTTCACCAAGTCTGTGACATCGAGTTTATCGTCACCGACAGCGAAGCAGAAGCCCTAGCCCTCGAAGCCAACCTCATCAAACAACATCAACCCCAATTCAACGTCCTCCTCAAAGACGACAAAAAATATCCCTATCTCTGCATTACCTGGTCCGAAGACTATCCCCGCATCTTCATCACCCGCAAACGACGCATCGCCAACCCCAAAGACCGCTACTACGGCCCCTACGTCGATACCCGTCAACTCCGCAGTACCCTCAACCTCGTCAAACGCATCTTCCCCTTGCGTCAACGACCCAAACCCCTCTTCAAAGACCGGCCCTGTCTCAACTACGACATTGGCCGCTGTCCCGGAGTCTGCCAACAACTGATTACTCCCGAGGCCTATCATCAAATCGTCGAGAAAGTGGCCATGGTCTTCCAAGGACGCATCGGCGAACTCGAAAGTATCCTCAACCAGCAGATGCAAACCGCCGCCGCACAACTCGAATTTGAGAAAGCCGCCGAAGTGCGCGATCGCCTCCAAGGCCTACAATCCCTCGGCGTTGACCAAAAAGTCGCCCTCCCCGATGACCGCATTTCCCGAGATGCGATCGCCCTACGTCTCGGAGAACGCCACGCCTGCATTCAACTATTCCAAATCCGGGCCGGAAAACTCATCAGCCGCCTCGGCTTCATCGCCAACGCCGACGATCCCGGTTCCATCCTGCAACGCGTTCTCGAAGAACATTATCGCAGCCTTGACCCCGTCGAAATTCCCAGTACCATTCTCCTGCAACATCCCCTCCCCGACGCCGATCTCCTAGAAACCTGGCTCAGCCAAACCCGAGGCCGGAAAGTCACCCTAGAAGTCCCCCAGCGGCAACAAAAAGCCGAACTCATTGCCATGGTTGAACGCAACGCCGGCTACGAACTGGCCCGACTCGAACGGGGCGATCGCCGCAACCAAGAAGCCCTACAAGACCTGGCCGCACTCCTCGGACAGACCACCCCACCCCATCGCCTCGAATGTTACGACATCTCCCATAGCCAAGGCTCCAACGCGGTCGCCTCGCGAGTGGTCTTTCTCGATGGACATCCCGCCAAACAAGAGTACCGCCATTACAAAATCCGCAACCCCGAAATTCGTAGCGGCCATTCCGACGACTTCGCCAGTTTAGCCGAAGTCTTGCAGCGGCGCTTCCGTGACTACGAATCCCCCAAAACCCTCATCGAGTCCCCAGATTATCCCGACTTAGTCGTGATTGACGGTGGCAAAGGTCAACTCTCCGCCGTCATGACAATCTTAGAAGAAATGGGACTCGCTCAAGTTCTGTGCGTCATCAGTTTAGCCAAACAACGGGAAGAGATTTTCACCCCAGTCCGCTCCCACCCCTTAGATACTCATCCCGAACAACCCGGCGTACAACTCTTGCGGCGATTGCGGGATGAGTCTCACCGCTTTGCGATCAGCTTCCATCGTCAGCAGCGAAGTAAACGGATGCGGCGATCGCGCCTCGATGAAATTCCCGGCCTCGGATTTCAGCGTCAGCAGCAATTACTGGCTCATTTTCATTCCCTGGATTATCTCATGCAGGCTTCCCCCGACCAGTTAGCCGAGGTTCCCGGAATTGGCAAACGACTCGCAGCGGAGATTTATGACTATTTTCATGGATGAACTATCGTCAACCTCTAAATCCTCCATTAAAACAGACACATCAAACAAGCCATTACAGTTTCAAGTATTCTTGCTATAACGCTATTCCGAGATTTTTAGATGTTCAATTTAAAATGTCAATTTAATTTCAAACTTGGACAGAAGTGATACCATAAGCCAAGTCAGAAACGGTCAAATCACTACCATTTTTAACCGCATTATTTACTCGGGAGTCGAAGCGAATGATCCATCCTTGGCGCTGGATAATCTGGGGGATTCTGGTCTCTTTACCCATTTTAGCGGCCTGTAGCCCAGTGACGGAGTCTGGTGATGACGAGACTCCCGCCGCAACCTCTGAGATTCCCGGTGAGTCGCCCCCTCAGCCGGAGAACAACTCATCCTCAGACGTTCCCTCTCAAGAAACACCCTCTCAAGAACCCTCTCAAGAAACAAACGACACAAATAACACAGAAGAGTCCATTCCCGGAGACGGAAAAACCTATCGTCATCCCGAGGGACTCTTCGAGATTTCCTTTCCCAAGCACTACGCTCACCAACCCCAAGCCAATGGCGTTAGCTTCTTGTCCGCCAATGGTGAATTTGGCGGCGAAGTGACCTATTTCGAGACGCAAGAGACTCTAACCATCGACGATTTGGAAGAGTTGTATCGTCAACGGACTCAAACGGCCTTTCGGGAGATTGCTTGGCAACGTTCTGAACTGCAACCCGATGGTAGTGTGCGCCTCGACTGGCGAGGAGAGAATGCCTCAGGACAAGACCTTGATGCCATTGGCTATATTGAACAGCATGGCGATCGCATCTATGTCCTGAATCTATATGGCATTAACGAGGCTTATGATATTTATCTTGAGGACAGCCGCCTGATTGTTGGCAGCTATCAGGTCGATCGCAACCCCTAGTGCCACTTAACTCATCCCCAAAACCAACCCAAACCCTATGAGTTAGCCGAACTGTGCAGCGGATCGAGGGGATGGACTGGGAGCATCGGTTCAAGTATGCTCTCAGAGGGATGGGTGTAGGCCATGGCATCTTGACTATCAGCGATGGTGGCGGCCCGCAGTTCTTCCCGCAGTTCCGGCATAACCGCGATCGCCCGCGTCCAGTCCGGAATTTGCGCCCCAGCCGGATTGAGGAAATACTCCTCTCCAGCTTCGAGAATTAGTTTGTCGAAGACTTCAACAATGTTCTCCTCTTCATGGCGATCGTAGGGGAGATTATTAAACAAAGCATCCACAAAATACTGCCGGGTATAGTCTTGAGCCTCCCGTCGGAATTTAACCCGCAAGGCTCGGATGTGATCCATAGAAATAATCACCCGTTCCGTTTCCGTCAGGGTTCGTAATACCGATTGCAAGATATCCCGA
This sequence comes from Phormidium lacuna HE10JO, assembly GCA_900149785.2. Classification (GTDB taxonomy): domain Bacteria; phylum Cyanobacteriota; class Cyanobacteriia; order Cyanobacteriales; family Geitlerinemataceae; genus Sodalinema; species Sodalinema lacuna_A. Next base: position 23,064 of record FSSI02000010.1, read on the forward strand.
CACATTTTTTGCAGTCCTTCCTGACTCGATTGGCCAAGAGACTGATGTTTATGATCGAAAATCCCTAAATCGACCTGGGAAATCCGTTTTTCAGCCACGTTACGATACACTTCCGCCAACATACCAATTTCTAAACCCCAGTTGCCCGGAATCCGCGTCGTCAAGGCTAAATCGCCGCTGAGGGCAAATTCCCCCGAGAGGGGATAACGATAGGAACTGAGATAGCGGAGATAGTTTTGATAACCAAAGATTTCAATTAAGGCCGTCAAGAGAGGGGTCACAAATAACCGCGCTACCCGTCCATTGAGGCTACGGCGATCGCTACTGAGGCGAGCATAATAGGCTTTATTGAAGGCAATCCCACATTCTTTTTCCAGGAGTGGGAAGAGCAGTTTGAGGGGATAGGAGCGATCGTAGGTAATAATGTCGGCATCATGAAGGGCGATCGCATCAGCTTCTAAGGATGCAACCCCCAGTCCTAACCAAACCGCCTTCCCCTTCCCTTTAAAGCGGGCAATATCCAAGCCGCGATCGCGCAGGCGTTCTAAAATCCCTTGGATTCGCGGACCATTTTCCCAAATGACCAGAGTTTTTTGCGGCAGAGACCGGAAAAACTCAACGGCTTTGGCATATTGATCCAAACTATCGGCATAGACAGATAAAACAACGGTTTTAACGAAATGGCATTCCCGCAGATGATTACGAATATGAGCCAATGCCGGCCGTTCAAGTTCATCGTAGAGTGCCGGAATCAGAACAGCCGTCGGGAACTGTTCACTCAGTTGTGTGGCGCGGCTTTCAAGAAACTCCAGGTTACAGCCAAAATCATGAATGGTTGTGATGAGTTCTTGCTTGTAATCCATATCACCAATTCCTGATTGAGTATTGCTCTTTGAGATTATGAAATAAATCTAAAGATTTCGATGTCAGCGATGATACCAATTACACAGCAAGCTCCACAAACCCGCTGCCTCTTGCCTTTTGCCTTCTTCCCCCCTGTTCCCTATTCCCTGTTCCCTATTCCCTATTCCCTGTTCCCTGTTCCCTGTTCCCTGTTCCCTGTTCCGGTGTTCCCTGTTCCCTGTTCCCTCTAATGATTCACCGTCAACCGCCCCGGCATTGGCATGGCCCGCCGTTTCAAATGAGGGACGAGATTAAACCGTTGTCCGAGATCGAGAACCACATGGGGGTCATTGGTATATAGACCCACTTCTGGGGTGTTGCTGGCCACATGGCAGAGGAGATGATGACTACCGAGAAGCGCCCAATCGCGATCGCAGACCACAATGCGCTCTGCCGTCCCCAACAACTTCAGCGTCAGTCGTTTATGGCGTTTCTTCAACTCCAACAGTTGCGGCAACAGACGATAGTAGCCATGAGGATCTCGTTCAGGCTGATAGCGCCAGCCCCCATCCTTGAGGGCAATGGGACGAGTGGTGTTGCGGGCGCGTCCTACATCAGCCCGACGACCCCAACCAAAGCTCACAAAGACATTTTGCGACAAAATGTTATCTAAGGCTTGCAAAAACGACTCAGCACGAACGGGATCGAGTTCCAACCAAGGCGTCACAATCACGATATGTTCCTTACCTTGATTGAGAGCCTCAAACAGATAATCAGAGGCATCCTCACTCACCACTCGATAGCGGTAGGGCAAGACCGACTCCAGACGGCGATCAATTTCCGAGAGCCAATGTTGCGCCGTATGAGTTCGCAGATGAGTCACCGCTTCAGTCAATTGCTGCACTTGAGGCGAGAGGAGGGACTGCTGCTGTTGAACTTGACCGAGTTGTTGCTCAAGCAAGTCTTGTTGCTGTTGTAGGGGAGCGATCGCCTGATTGCTAATCTGCCGGGCCACTCGGCTGGCGGTCGGTTCAACCTCGCGCCGTAGGGTATCGAGTTCGGCTCGTAAACGATCTAGGGAGCTGTTGGTGTGGTGACTGAGGTTATAGACCCCCTGACGCAGAATCCCAAAGGCCTCTTTGATTTTCTCGCGATCGTCCCCCATTTCCTCAACCATCCCCGCCTGTTGTCCTTGCAACTCCAGCGTGGCATCACTCAGACGACGCACACAGGCTTCAATCTCTAGGATGCGATCGGCCAAAGGCAGGGTTTGCAGGGAATCCTGAATATGGTGAAGCTCCGATCGCAATTCCTGGGCGTCGGTTTGAGATAAAAGATTGCGCTCTCGCAGATCCTGGAGACGACGAGAACGGTTAATGATGTTAAACGAGAGAGCAAACACTGGCGGAACAATGGCTAACACCAGTTCCTGAAACACGATCGCACCCGCTACCCCTCCCCCACAGGCAATGATGGATATGGTTTCAGCGGCTTCAGTCCAGGGCCATTTCCGCGATCGCGACATCTGGGAGCTGTTCGAATGACTTGCCTGGGGCGTTTGTCTCTCAAACCGAGAGAACAGGGTAAACTTTGCCATAGTGCCTCTAGGTAGATCGCACCGTATTATACCAGTTTTAATTTTTTCTGAATGGTCTCACTCAGCTTGATTGAAGTCGGCATCACTGGCAAGACAAACCCGATTGCGGCCTTGCTCTTTCGCCCGATACAGAGCTAAATCAGCAGCCGCAACGAGGCGTTTGGGACTCGCTTCGGGAAAAGGAATATGACTGGCTACGCCAATACTGACCGTCACCTGAGAGGACATGGAGCCGTTACCATGACCGCTCAGATCTAAAATCGGCATCTGAGCAATCTGCGATCGCACTTGTTCGGCCAAAAACTGTGCCCCCGTCTCGGTGGTATCTGGCAGGATAATCGCAAACTCTTCCCCTCCATAGCGCGCCACCAAATCAGTTGATCGCTGCATCGATTGTTTTAGGCTTTGAGCCACTTGTTGTAAGCATTGATCACCGGCTAGATGCCCATAGGTATCGTTATACTGTTTAAACCAATCAATATCGAGCAAAATTAGAGATAAGGGAGCCTGCGATCGCAGTAATCGTCGCCATTCATGATCAAGATACTCATCAAATCGGCGACGGTTGCAAATTTGTGTCAGGCCATCTTGCGTCGCCAATTCACTCAGTTCACGGTTAGCAATTTGCACTTGTTCGTAGAGTTGTGCTTGTTGAATTGCGATCACAAGTTGAGTGGCTAATTGGGGTAAAAGATTAATTTCGTCCGTTTGCCATTGTCGAGGATGATGACATTGATGCACCATTAACAGTCCCCAGGCTTCTCCTGAACTGGGAGCATCATCACGACTATTCACCTCCACGTCTGGAGTCAAAATAATTGGCATCACTAAGCGAGCGCGAACTTGAAAAAAGTCCATTAACTGCTGTAAACCCAGTTCAAGATTCGCCTGCTGCATATCTTCAATGACTAACACTTGACCCGACAAATAATCTCGGTGACATTTTTGATCGACAAGCCAAGGATCGCTAAGAACCCAATCCGCCATTGAGGGAATTTCTGGATTGCGAGCTTCTTCTACAATATCTCCTGTTCCATCCTGATTGATTCGACAAATAATCACCCGATCTGCCTCTAAAAAATCGAGCAAGCTTTTCACGGTATTATGCAGAATATTTTGTAAATCTAATGATTTGCGGATCTGTTGAGCAATCTGACCAATCACAAGTTCCCGTTGTTGTTGGATTCGTTGCCGCTCTTGTTCATAAAGTCGATCTTCTTCAATCGAGATTGCTTGTGTAATTAGACTTAAAAGTTGTCGTTGCTCTGAGTTGAGAGGGTGATTTGGGTCATGACGCATCGAAAGTTTGCCATGAATGTCGTCAGTTATGACCCAATTTTGGCTCACTCCGTTTCGTTGACATTGACAGGTTGGACAGTGGAATAAGTTTAGGGATGTAGTATCCCCCGGATGATTTAACTGACGACGACTACAACTTGACTGACTCGAATTATCCATGACACAGGTCAAAGACCCCTGCTGAGATTTTTCGACAGATTCAGCTTGAAAACGACTTTGATAACAAGCACAAAGACCTCCCGTCAACTCTCGACCTAAGTTAACGAGGCGATGGATATTGTCAAGGGGATTGCTGGTAAAGTTTAAAAAACAGTGAACCAGTTGAGTCAAATCATCAGGGTTTAAGTTCGTCAGGTCTTGAGTGCTAAATGGAACAGGAGAAGCCATTGACAACGAGGCTGCCGCGATCGGCATTGACAGGAGAGATAAAAGCTCCTGGGATGGTTGGAAGCCCCGTCTCTTCAGAGCGGGGAGGAAAACCGACTCAAGCGGCTTTAGCCGCCCGCAACCTTCAGAATGCATAGGCATAACCGTCCCTCTTATGAATTGATTGACAGTATTTGTGGCTGATCCCAGCCACCTTACCATTCTTGGTTGCTATGTCGAAGCTGCCAGAGGCACGGCAAAGAACTCGTCCTAAGTAGGAGCCAATCTTCTTACCTGCCGTGACATTTGCAACAATGATGTCACCAGTCTGGAAGCCTTTGTGTATCTGTACTCGTGACCGATGGCGAGAGGGAAAACCATATTTATCAGTGCCGCACATCTGACGGGTTCCATGCCCAGTTGCTTTAATCAACAAAGGCTGAGTCGTGAGAATTTCTAGCTGATTGACCCTTCCCACACAGGCAGCATCGAGCCAATGAGTTTTAGGCAGATTGAGCCGAGTTCGGTTGTATTTGGTTTGCCCCCCTGAGCCAGTGCTAACAGGTAGACCTGTTTCTTTTAGTGCATTGAATAACGCCCATCGGGTAGAGTTGACCGCAGCCGCGTCCTTAAGTGGTGCTTTTGCCTGTGCCAAAATGCGCTTCAGTCGGTCAGACTTGCCTGATAAAAACTCTTGGACAGGCAGATTACTCTTTGCCGTGTTGCACGGTTCGCAAGCTAGCGTCAGGTTAGACACCCGATCAGAACCGCCTTTCGAGCGAGGTTGAATATGCTCTATCTGCAACGGTGTGTTTTCAGCCTTGCAGTAGGCGCACTTGCGTCCCCACTTCTCTAGCAGGTATTCCCTGACCTCATAGCCTGCCAAAGTACCCTGCTGGTATTCAGTGCCGCTAATCTCAGGGTTCTGAATGACCTGAGTATCAAACCGGACTAACTCTTGTGAGATACCCGCAACGGGAGCATAACGGCATAGCCGATTAACCCATGTCAGGGTAGTTTTGACCCGATGCATTAGAGAAGGTGCTAACCATCCTTCAGCACGGGTGCGGTTGAGAAACCGAGGCGCACGATAGCGGGTTTTGCGATTGCGCCTCCCCCTCCGCAGTTGGCGACGACTTAGCAAAGCATTTTTGATGGCTTGCCCTCGGTGGGTAAGCTCTGCCGCCCAAATGACCTTTGAACCATTTAGAATGGCTAGCCCAGTGGTCTTCGAGCCTGGATCAATCTTTAACTGTAGAGGTTTGATTTCAGATTCTGCCTCCTCTTGCAATATGATGGTGAAAGGATATCGGCGGAACACCGCCGCCTTTCCCTGACTTAGCAAACACCGAGCCTCTCCCGGATGTACCGGATTGAGCATTTGCTTATTAGTGTCTATAACAAACACAAAGTTGGACATTGAAATCTCCGTAGAACGGGTAATGGTTTCCTCGCCAATGTTTTCAAGGCTTGTTGAGCTAACGGCACTGTCTACATCCCAGCTTCAACTGTTTAACCGTTAACGACAGAGCTACAAACTGGAAAGCATTTGTAGGTGTCATGACCTCAAAAACGTAGCCAGTTAAGGCGATAGCTGGTCAGCTAACCAAAGCTAGAGGCATGAAGCCCCGTCACTGAGCGTGCGGGGTGCTGACAGTAAACTCGGTTACATTTTTAAATCCAAACCTCTTCTATGATACGTGACTGATTATACAAAACGGTCGACTAGCAATCTTTCCTCAACTTATTATTACGTTTTATAACAAAATAATAAGTTATATAAAAATCAACCATGATTCATTAACAATCAGCAATGCGGCCACAGTTGCGGCCATCGGCTTTCGCGCGATAGAGAGCCTGATCCGCTCGGCGTAATAAATCATCTGATGTCCATTCCCGTCGAGGAATCAGACGAGCAGCCCCCACGCTCAAGGTGACCCAAGGATGTGCATTGGAACTACGGTGTGGAACTCGTAAGCTCTCAACAGCACGCCGAATGTCCTGAACTAAGGTCACCAACTTCTGATACGTCACTCCATTAATAACCACCACAAACTCTTCCCCACCGTAGCGAGCGACAAGACTATCTTCATCCGTTACCGTTTCAGAAAGTACGCTGGCCACCTGTTTCAAACAATCATCACCGGCCTGATGGCCATACGTATCGTTATAAGGTTTAAAGAAATCAATATCACACAAAATAATCCCCAGAGGCTGTTGCTCTTCTAGGGACTGTTGCCAAGATTGAGCTAAAAACGTATCAAACTGTCGTCGATTTGCTACCTGAGTTAAGCCATCAATTGTCGCTAAATTTTGTAAACTACAGTTGGCAATTTTCAACTCTTCATAGAGTTTAGACTGCTGAGTGGCAATCCCCAACTGGGTTGAGACTTGGCGAAGGAACTCTTGTTCACTATCCGTCCACTGGCGATAGGTTTGGGAATTTTGAGCAATAATGACGCCCCAGAGATGACTTCCTTGTAAAATCGGGGCAATCATATGAGTTTTACTAGTTTCAAACCCCTGAATTTTGCAAGAGTTATCACAGACTCGAACTTTTAGATTGTCTGGATTTAGAGTGTCTGGAGTGGGTAAATTTTGATAATCATGCAAGCAATTAGTATTGAACAAAAACTCCTGAAACAAGAGTGAATTAGAATTTCCCATTTCTAGGATGGTGTCACAAGCCACCATCTGGGCCTGAGTTCGGGTCTCATTAAGCGCATAAATCAAGACTGAATCACTTGTTAGAAATTCACGGACTGCCTTAGCCGTAGCGGGTAAAATATCCGAGAGTTCCAAAGAGCGATGGATATGATGGGCTAAATTACTCAATGCTCGTTCCCGTTCCATCTGACGGCGCAACGCTTCACCAACTCGGTGTTGTTCTTCTTCAATGGCGATCGCCGTCGCAATAATTCCCAACAAACGTCCATCATCAGCGGTTCGTTCTGGGGGGATCTGATAGTACAGACTCAATAATCCCACCACGCGATCGCCGGTACGGACTAACGTCCGCCAAATCCTTGAATTCGCTTCATACCAAGTATCCCCAGGACTTTCAAGGCGGGGACATACAGCACTCGACCAAGACCCTTCCATCAAAGCCTCAAATGACTCCTGGGGGGTTTTCTCACCCGGTGTCTCGCCCGATCCAATTGTTCCCCAAGTACAGACCGAGGCTAAACTATCGTTAACCCGACGTTGATAAATCGCCCCAGTCGCGTTGAGCAACATCCCGCATAATGTCGTTAAACGCCCGATATTTTCCATCGGATCACTGCTGAAATTTAAAAAACAACGATTAACCTGTTCCAAACGAGCTTCAGCTCGCTGACGCTCTGTCACATCTTTTCCCGTGGAAATATAATGTGTTATCTTTCCCGTTTCATCTCGCAAGGGAGTGATTGTTTTTTGTTCCGCAAAAAGTTCTCCGGACTTTTTCTTATTGGTAAACACAGCATAAAAAACTCGTCCCTTTTTGACGGTTGTCCATAACTTTTGATAAAAGTCCCGACTATGAACTCCCGACTTTAAAATTGAGGGCGTTGCGCCGATCGCTTCTGCTTCACTGTAGCCGGTCAACCGTTCAAACCCTGAGTTTACATAAACAATCTCACCCTCGCGATCGGTAATAATCACATTATCACCACATTGTTCCAAAGCTCGTGATAGCTGTTTTAACTGAGACTGTTGTAACTCCGCCTGTTTCCGTTCTGTTATCTCTAAAACAGTTCCCACTGCTCCATAAAAGTGACCCGATGTGTCATACAGCGGGGCGCTGCTACCCAACACCCAAACCTCACGTCCTTCTGGTGTCACAAAGCGAAACTCACAAGAGACGAGTCCCTCTTGAATCCGACTCCAAACCGTCACAACTCGGTCAACATCCTCAGGATGAATCGCCTGTTTCCAGCCCTCTTTCAACGCCAAATCTGACGACATCGCTGCAATTTCACACCAACGAGGATTGACAAATGTCAGATCTCCATTCGCATCAGCCTGGAAAATCCCAACCGGCGCATAGGTTGCCAACAGTTGATATTGACTCGCTTCATGCTGACTCTGGGAGCAACTCTTCAACGCAAGTAGCTCCTGCTCAACTCCCTCTAGGGCGCTCAACCGCTGGATCATGGCTTGGTACTCCAAAACTTCTCCGAGGGAATTAAAAATACCGCGAATTTCCCAATGCCAACGCTCTCGTGTCTTAGCACTCAATAGTGTTATGCCGACTTGCGGCTGAGTTGAGGAAATGCGCTGACAAGCCGCTCGGAGGCGATCGCGATCGCCCTCAGGGAGTCGGACAAAAAGCTGTTGAGAGTCCAACCCCGTCACCGAGTCAGAGGCGGACTTCGTCCCATTCTCCTCGGGACAAACTGGCATAACCGATGCAGGAAATGCCTGTTCAAAGGCTGAATTCGCAATAATAATCCGTCCATCTGGGTAAAAGCGGCAAATGCACTCACACAGACGTTCAAATAAATCCCAAATGGACTTAGAGGGAGGAACAGGTGTCACGAGATCAGAGCAAAATTAAGATTGGCTATCCTTCGTTCTATTGTGACCGATCCAGGGAAGATTTGCTGAGCTTGTTAATTTGATCCCCATAGCGATCCACTGGCTTGAGGCTCATTGGCCGCATCCTAGGGACGATTCAGAAGCTGATAGAGAACATCAACCACCGCTTGGGTTGCTCCTTCTAAAAAAGGGCGATTCAAGCTATCCGGGGTATCACTGGGGCGGTGATAGTTGGGGTTGCGGAAATTCGCGGTATCGGTGACCATGACCGCTGGGACACCGGCCAGCCAAAAAGGAGCATGATCGCTACGAAGTAAATTCAGAAACAAGCCCACCGGAACCGTCAGGGTCACTCGCTGAGGACTCTCAGACCGGGGCATCTCTTCAAAGGCATCGGTGAGCTGATGATAAGGCCAATTGCCGACGACTCCCAGAAAGTCGCCTCGCTCTGGGAGGGACTCCGGGAGTCCCCGAGGATAGGTTTGACAGCCGATTTCCTCGCAGGCGTAGCCAATCATTTCCAAGATGATGACGCCGTCGAGGTTTTCAACGCCTTCGGCAGATACATAGGCAAAACTGCCTTGTAGACCCCGTTCTTCGAGGTCAAACAAGACCAGTCGTAAGCCTTGTCGCGTAGGCGCTTTGAGAAGATGAGCCACTTCAAGGACAGCGGCGACAGCACTGGCATTATCATCGGCCCCCGGAGAGTTGGCGACGGTGTCGTAATGGGCGCCGAGTAAGAGGATGGGAGCGTCGGGATTTGTACCTTCCCGTTGTGCAATTAGGTTGACGCCTCCGTCAAAGTTTTGCGCTTCAACCGTCCAGCCAGCCGCTTCAAGTTGCTGTCTGAGGTACTGACGGGCGCGATCGCGATCGCCGGGGTCAAAGCGAGGTCTAGCTAGGGCTTCGACGGTTTCAAAGAGGCGATCGCCGTCAACCCGAGGAGCCGCCTCAGCAATAGGAGTCACCCTTGGCTCAGGAGACGAGGGAGATGGGGAGGCGATCGTCTCAAGGGGAGTCGGCGAAGGTGTTAGCGCTTGACCTTGGGAGGACGACGGATCGCCCCCACAGCCGAGCAAACCCATCATCAACACCCAGCACAGCAACAGCAGACGATAGCCCATTCCCTTCAACCTCTCTCTCAAACAACCTCCCTAACGACGACGGCGACCAAAACTCCCCGAGCGAGGCCGAGAACGACCACTACCAAAACCACCACCGCGCCGTTTCACCGTTCCCGATCGCTGAGAATTGCCCCGCAGACGGCTCGCACCAATCCCGGAGCCAGTGGAGCGTCCTGAGCGCTCAACCGAGCTGCGTCCATTACGGTTGCGATTACCGAACTGGCTGCCCCGGTTGTTGCGTAAACTGCCTGTGGTTCGCAGGATTTGACGATTTTTCACAGCAGCGGGCGGTTCATTGTGGGTCGTCTGATAACGCTTGACGGCTTGCTCATAGCTACGTCCAGAACCACCATAGCCGGTGAGCGGACTACCGGGTTGATACATTGGCGGCACATAGTAACTCGGGGAAAAGAGCATATTCCCGATCGCCTGGCCCGCTAAAGCCCCCGCAAAGGGAGTCCAGAAGCTCGACTGTTGACGAACAACCACGGTTTCGGGTTGTCCCGTCTGGGGATTCGTTTGGGTGTCCGTCACCGCATGAATGTAGTCAATGCGGAAATCTGGCGCTAAATGCAACACCGCCTGTCCCTTGTCCAAACTGAGGTAGGAGCGTTGTCCGGCGGCCTGTTCCTCCTCCGTTAAGGGCATCATCTGTACATCGGCGTTGCTAAACAACGGCGGTTGGCCAGCCGGCGTATTGAGTAACAGGAGTTGATACTCACCGTTCTCATCGTTATATTGCGCTTGCTGGACTCGATACTCGCCACTGGGTAGAGTGGCCGCGTAAGCTGGGACTGGGGCAAACGGCGATCGCCCAGGGGTCATCTCTCCTACCAGACTCCAGATCAGGCTGACACACAAAACTCCGGCTAAAACTCGACGCCACATAGATTGTTGTTTCACGGTTTGTTAACGATTCGATAGATGGGGTTTTGATTCTAGGATAGGCGATCGGACTCTGAAACTGTCCCTGGGGAGGTTAGAGGGGGATGAGTTCAGGGAAGTTTTCCAGGACTTGGTCAGCGGTGAGGCTTTCACCAAAGCGGGCTGGAGAGAAGTGAACTTGGATGGCGTCGAGTTTATCTTGGTAGGCGAGGCTAATGATGGCCTTCAGTCCCCGGTTTAGAGCGTCAATCTCGGCTAAATCGGTTTCGAGATCGGGGATGTCTCCCTGGCCGACGAGGGTGATCATCACCACCAGATTCTCGCTGGGGGTGAGAAAGAGGGTGTCATCATCACTGTCCTCGTCAGTCACGTGTTGCGGTTGGCAGAGATAGCGTTGGGCCGAATCGGTAAAGAGTTCGTTGAAATAGTCGGAGGCTTCCCCTTCATCCCAAACCACATCTCCTTCATTGGCGGCGGCTTGCCAATAGGGTTGTAGTTGCAAGAGATGTTGACAAATATCGACGAGTCCCTCGCTCAGTTGTTCTAGGGCGTTCTCCGCCTCGATCGCTTGGCCTGAGACGCGGTTGAGGGTTCCTAAGAGGGGGTTCGTTTGTGCGCCCGTTAGTTGAACCATTAGGCGGGCGACGACGAATCGTTGTTGTCCGGTGATGCGCTTGAGGCGATCGCTTAAACTACTCATGGGGTCTTTCTTCTAGGGAATCGCCAACTCGGGGGCGATCGGCAAAATAATCAAGTTCTTATCCTATCTTGATCATATCCTGAACCCGCGTTTTGGCCGCATCCCCTCGGTTTTGGGAAACTCCGGTTGAGCGCCCCGCCGACTTAGAATTTCTTAATCCTTTTTACCTCAAAAAAGACTTGACAAAATGCAAGTCATATCCACTAAATCCTATTAAGAATCGTAGCAATCCATTAAGAATCATGTGAGAGAAAACCCAAAGCCAAAGGGTTAACCGTAGTCTAGGAGGAGTTGAATTGTTAGTTAGGGCGGGTCAAACCGTTGCGGCTGGAACGTCAGCGACTTGAGAGCAACGTTTTCGTCTTTATTAGATTTACGGAGAGCAACCTATGAAATTGGCTTACTGGATGTATGCCGGCCCGGCACATATTGGCACCCTTCGCATTGCCAGTTCCTTCAAAAACGTCCATGCCATTATGCACGCACCTCTGGGGGATGACTATTTCAACGTCATGCGATCGATGTTAGAACGCGAACGAGAGTTTACCCCCGTCACCACCAGTGTGGTCGATCGCAACGTCTTGGCGCGAGGGTCCCAGGAAAAAGTGGTCGACAACATCACCCGCAAGGATAAAGAAGAACATCCCGATTTAATTGTCCTCACCCCCACTTGCACCTCAAGCATTCTGCAAGAAGACTTAGAGAACTTCGTCTCCCGCGCCCAGATGGACTCTGAGGGGGATGTTCTCTTGGCCGATGTCAATCATTATCGCTTCAACGAATTGCAGGCGGCCGATCGCACCCTCACCCAGATCGTCACCTACTACACCAACAAGGCCCGCAAATACGACCAACTCCCCAACGACAAAACCGAGAAACCCTCGGTAAATATCTTGGGAATGTCCACCCTCGGCTTCCACAACCAGCATGATTGCACGGAACTCAAGCGCCTCATGGCCGACTTGGGAATTGAGGTGAATGCGGTTGTTCCCTATAAATCCTCAGTTCATGAACTTAAAAACCTCTCTCGGGCTTGGTTTAACCTCGTTCCTTACCGGGAATTAGGCTTAGGGGCGGCCCACTATCTACAGCAGGAATTTGAGATGCCCGTTGTCGATATTACCCCGATGGGCATCGTAGAAACTGCCCGCTGTATTCGTCAAATTCAAAAGGTATTGCGCGAACAGGGGGCCGATGTCAATTTTGAGGAGTACATTGACAATCAAACTCGCTTTGTCTCTCAAGCGGCCTGGTTCTCCCGTTCGATTGACTGTCAGAACTTGACGGGCAAAAAAGCGGTGGTGTTTGGAGATAATACCCACGCCGCCGCCATGACGAAGATTTTAGCCCGAGAAATGGGGATTCATGTGGTTCTCGCGGGAACCTACTGTAAGTATGATGCAGACTGGTTCCGGGAACAGGTGAGTGAGTATTGTGATGAGGTGTTGATTAGTGAGGATAATGGCGAGATTGGCGATGCGATCGCTCGCTTAGAACCCTCGGCCATTTTCGGCACTCAGATGGAACGTCATGTGGGGAAACGCCTCGATATTCCCTGTGGCGTGATTTCTGCCCCGATTCACATTCAGAACTTCCCCGTCGGCTATACCCCCTATCTCGGCTATGAGGGCGCGAATCAGACGGTAGATCTGATTTACAACTCCTTCACCCTAGGGATGGAAGATCATCTGTTGGAAATCTTCGGCGGCCATGATACGAAAGAAGCCATCACCAAAGGAGTGTCGGCGGATTCGGATCTCGGCTGGAGTAAAGATGGTTTGGCGGAGTTGAACAAAATCCCCGGCTTTGTGCGCGGTAAGGTGAAACGCAATACTGAGAAGTTCGCTCGTGAACGAGGTGTTGACTCGATTACGGCGGAAGTTCTCTATGCTGCTAAGGAGGCCGTCGGCGCTTAGTTGTGCTGAGGTAAATCGTTGCCAGTCGGATGGCTACCTGTAAACTGGCAACGATTCGCGATCGCTCAACCTAGCGACTCATTTCTAACATCCGTTCAATGGGTTTGAGGGCAGCCAAGCGGACATCTTCCGGGAGGGTAATTTCAGGCTGACGCTGTTTCATGGCCAGATAGAGTTTCTCCAGGGTGTTGAGGCGCATATGGGGACATTCATTGCAGGCGCAAGTTCCCGTCGGAGGCGCCGCGATGAAGGTTTTACTGGGCATCGCTTTCTGCATTTGGTGGATGATGCCCGGTTCAGTGGCCACAACAAAGGAACTGCGTTGACTTTGTTGAGCATAGTTCAGCAGGGCAGTGGTTGAACCGATATAGTTAGCGTGACGCAAGACTGGGGTTTCACATTCAGGGTGAGCGATAATTTCGGCTTCTGGATGTTGAACCTGTAATTGCACCAGTTTTTTCTCGGAGAAGTTTTCATGCACCATGCAGCTACCATCCCACAGGAGTAACTCGCGGCCGGTTTGTTCGATGACGTAACGGCCGAGGTTGCGATCGGGGGCGAAGATAATCGGTTGTTCTAAGGGAATTTGGTTGACGATATCAACGGCGTTGGAACTGGTACAGATGATATCGCTCATGGCTTTGATGGCGGCGGTACAGTTGATGTAAGACACCACCAAATGGTCAGGATGAGCGGCTTTGAAGGCGGCGAAGGCCTCGGGAGGGCAGCTATCGGCTAGGGAACAGCCGGCCTCTAAGTCCGGTAAAAGGACCAGTTTTTGAGGATTGAGGATTTTGGCGGTTTCCGCCATAAAGTGAACTCCGGCGAAGACAATCACCTCAGCATCGGTGTTAGCGGCTTGGCGAGAGAGGCCGAGGGAGTCACCGATATAGTCGGCGACGTCTTGGATATCGGGATCTTGGTAGTAATGGGCCAGGATGATGGCGTTGAGATCCTGCTTGAGGGTGGCGATCGCCGCGAAGAGATCGTCAGGAAGTTGGGATTGGCTGGGTTGGGAGAAAGATGCGGTCGTAAACACAGTGAAAAAAGATGACGGGATGGGACGTTAACAAAATGTTAACTGAATTATAGTGGGTTTTACCAAAATTCCGTCAAATCTTTCTCAACGAAGCAGCCGGAGGTAGGCAACCACAAGGGATTCCCCCTATACCCTTTGGGGTCTGGTGTTCCCTTCTGGTTGCCTCTTGGCTTCCCCTCCGTGGGAGAGACTCGGGGAGGTTAGGCCTTTTTTGTTCCTTGTTCGGGTGTTCCCTGCTTCTACGCCGTTTTAGAAAACTGACTGGCGAGAAGTTGGGTTTTTAGCCCCAGTTCGATCGCCTCTAAGACTCGGGTCATCCCCGTTGTATTGACCATTTCGGGAGTTTTGCCCGCTTTCTGTGCCACCTGCATGGCTTTCTCGGTCAGAGAATGGCTGGCATACCCGGTAATGATCAGCAGTAGGTCAGCACTATAGATATGGTTTTCGACCTGTTGTGCCATTTGCAACCCTTCCTGGGCCGTGCACCAGACTAACTCGACATCGGAATCGCGCAGGCGGTTCTTGACGGCGGTGGCCAGGCGATCGTGTCCGCCAAACACCACGACTTTTCCGGCGAGTTGACTGTAGGGATTGGGGCGTTTTTCCGAGGTTCGATGTCGAGTTCGTGGTTGCACTTCCGAGGGACGTTCAACTCGGGAGCGATTTTCCATCGCCTTATGATAGATAAAATTGAGAGTCTGTTCGTGGGTTCCCCGCAATCGTGCGACGGGGCCTTCCTCACTGAGAAGGTTAATTCGCTCAATCAGTGCTTCGACGACTTCTTCGAGGGCATCAATGGCTTTTAAGTCGGTGGTGTAGCCTCGTAGTGCGACGGAGACATCTGTGGCACTAAAGAAATCATTTTGATCGGAGATGGTTTCAAGCAAGTCTTGCTTGAGGGCAATTCGCCATTGGTGGGTTTGTTCGGATAACTGTTCGTCTAGGAGACGTTCTTCGTATAAGATGAGTTGGCGATCGACGGTTTGAGCGGCTAACAGGGGGGCATTGTCGAGTTGTTCCTGGATTTCTTTGGCTTTTTGTTCGAGTTTTTGCCGGCCGGTGCTTTCGGAGATGTTCTCGGCATCGTATTGCCTCAACATGGCTTGCACCTGGTTTAAGAGTGGCTTCAGCTTGGCCTCGATTTCTTTCGTTTTCTCTTCGATCTGTACGTCGCGCTGTTGCTGAAGACGATTTTCTTCCAACTCGGCTTTCGCCAAGGATAAGAGGCTACTAACGGAATTTTCTAAATTGCCAAGTTCATTAATATCCATGGGGTCTGGGTTCTTGAAGGACGAAATTGTCCTGGTGTACTGTTAGAGCCGTTCTAGGGTCATCTCAGATGGCTCTACCTGGGTGAAGTACAACAGGTATGCTCTCTATGATACGCCTGGATTAACCGGGTTTGTCTCAAGACGGTCTCAATTCCAGACCGGTTTGTCTGAGTCGAACGCCTAGGGGCTTCTAAGGGGCTTGTACGGGCTTCTGAGGGGAACTTATGGCTTCTCGGCTGGCGATCGCGCCCCTGCATCCTTAACGGCGGTATCTTAAAATGAAACTATGCCTTGCCATAGGGTTCGCCATCTCAACTTCCCCTCCATCGGTACGAGGCCATCAGCCGTGACTATCCCCGCCAGGGTGCCACGGGCCAGTGCCAACGATTCATTGTCTTCTGTCTAAGAGAACCCATGACGTCCGAGAATACCCTGGATATCCTGCAATCTACCCTGCGATCGCAGTCGAAAGCCCTCGATCTTTGCGATCGTGGCTTAACAGAACTTCCCCCCGAGATTGGAGAACTAGACCAATTGGTCGCTCTCAGTCTCAGTGGAAATGCCCTACGTCACCTTCCACCTCAACTCGAACGGTTGCAAAACCTGAAGTTGTTGGATTTAGAGTGGAATGAGTTTGAGGAATTTCCTCGGGAAATTTTAAAACTCAGTCAATTACGAGAACTCTATATTAGTGGTAATCTTTTAACTGAAATTCCAGTCGATCTCAATCAACTTCAATATCTCGAAAAGCTCCATATCAACAACAATCGCCTCCGAGAGATGCCCTCGGGACTGAGTACACTATTTAGCTTACGAGAGCTATCGTTACGAGACAATCAGCTCAGTCAAATTCCCGACAACTTTTACCGTCTTACTCGTTTACGTAATTTGTCGCTGCGGCAAAATTGCCTTTCAGAATTTCCCCAAGCCATTTGCAATTTAGAAAATCTGCACAGCCTCTCTCTCAGCCACAATCCCATTGGTGAAGTCCCCTCTGAAATATCGCGCCTGAAATACTTATCTCAACTGGGATTGGGCTTCAATCAACTTGAACAACTCCCGGCAGAAATTTACCATTTAAAGCAGTTAAAACAACTGTATCTCAATGACAATCAGCTTCGAGATTTGCCTGCTGAAATTGGTCATCTCACAGCGTTGACTGAGTTGTATCTGTACAACAACCAAGTTGAAACATTACCAGATGCAATTTGTCAGCTCAAAGACTTGCAGATTTTGTCGATCAGTGGTAATAAGTTGCAAGATTTGCCGCCTTGTTTAGCGGAACTCTCGGAGTTGACCTCTTTAGCCGTGAGTAGCAATGCTTTTCGTGATTTTCCGGCGGCGATCGCGCAACTTCATCAACTGCAAGAGTTAGCGTTGGGGGGCAATAATTTTAATACATTTCCCCGAGGAATTTTGCAGTTGAAACAGCTCAAAAACTTAGCACTGTGGGATAACCCCATCGGCGCATTACCGCCGGACATTACCCAATTGCAAGAATTGGAAATCCTCAATGTTCGCAATACACAATTGAATCACTTGCCGGCAGATTTAGCCCAAATGCCGAAGCTGAAATATCTCTATGTGGACAACAATCCTCTTGCAAGTTTGCCCAATGACGTGGTTGAAGCCGGAAGCGAGGCGGTGTTAGCTTATCAGAAAGTCCGGCCGGATTCTCCACCGGAACTCAGTACAGGACAAACCCCCTAGAGGCCTTGCTCATCCTGCCCCCGTTCCCGACAGAACTTTTCAAGCAGGGGGGGGGGATGCGTTGCGGCATCAACTCATTCAGGGATTTTGGAAAACTTGAATCTAAATTTATTGTTGTAGAAAACTATGCAAGTCAAAAAACTTCCCATTTACGAATTTCTAGAAGGGCGTAACAAAAGCTTTGTTATTCCTGTATATCAACGTGACTACGCCTGGAAAAAGAGCAACTGCGAAAAGTTATGGGAAGATGTGTTGTATCTACAAGAACATGAAAAACCCAGCCATTTCTTTGGCGCGTTAGTTAATATCTATAACAACCAAGAAGAATGGATGGTAATTGATGGACAGCAACGACTGACAACCATCTCACTCCTATTGCTAGCATTGGTCAATTATTTGAAGGTTAAGCCAGACAAAATCTCCAGCGAAGAAGATTTGCAAGAAGATATTTTAGATTACTACTTAATCAACAAGCGGGCTAGGGAAGACTCACAACGAATCCGCTTGAAACCCAATAAGAATGACAAGCTCTATTTCGAGAGTTTATTCGGAGATGAGGCTATCAAACAGAATGATTCTAATATCATCCAAAATTACCTGTTTTTCTATAAAAAAATATCAGAATCAACAATTAGCGCTTCTGATATTTTTGAATTATTTAAGAAGTTAGAGATTGTCAATATTGAACTTGAAAGTAGTCTTGATAATCCACAGCTAATTTTTGAAAGTTTAAACTCGACTGGAGTTGATCTAACTGATGGAGACTTGATCCGAAATTATGTCTTAATGAACTTGAATAAAGATGAACAAGAAAGGCTTTATAATACCTACTGGGTCAAGCTGGAAAGCCTTTCGACAGACGTTGCTAATTTTATTCGTGTTTTTCTGATGTATCGGTTACAGAAAAATATTACAAAAAGTAAGCGAGCAGTTTACAACGAATTTAAGGAATACTCCGAAATCAACTTCTCAAACAATAGCTCGGAACTACTTCAGTATTTAGTAAAGTATTCCGAGTTCTACAGCTATTTCATCAACAATTCTCAGCATCCGAGTTCAGCAATCAATCAAGCACTTTACCGGCTACATAAACTAGAATTTACAGTTTGCTATCCATTCCTGTTAGATGTTTTTGATTTGTTCGAGCAAAATATACTCCAAGAATCTGATGTTATTCGTATTATTCAGTTAATAGAAAGCTATGCTTTTCGGCGAATATTGGTCACAAACAGCACTCAAGGACTCAATAAGTTATTTATTGTCCTCTCAAAAGAAATCAAGAAAGAAAAGGGCTGGAAAAAAGATTACTTCCAGATTATGAGTTTTATTCTCAAGAACAAATCAGCCGGTCAAAAATTTCCATCAGATGAAGAATTTAGGACAACGCTTATCTATAAGGAAGTCTATAAGTTGAATGCGAAAAATAGAAATTTTTTACTCGAAAATTTAGAGAATCATGATTCGCCTTATAAAGTTGATCTCGGAGACTTAACGGTTGAACATATTATGCCGCAGAAGCTGAGCCAAGAGTGGAAAGCAGCTTTGGGAAATGGCTATACAGAGATTCATCGAAAATATCTGCACACTCTCGGCAATTTAAGTTTGACGGCTAGAAATAGTAGCCTGTCAAATCGAAATTTCAAAGCAAAGCAGGACATTGATTTTAAAAACAGTAAGTTGTCTTTAAACTTTGCTTTAAGTGATGTGGAGTTTTGGAATGAACAAGCGATTATACATCGTGCCAATTCACTGGCAGATAAAGCTATTGAAATTTGGAAGTATCCAGAGTCAACATTTAGTAAAGATAGTGAAGAGGCGGAGTTTTATGATTTGAGTGAGCAAGTTGATTTTATCGGCATGAAACCAAAAACTCTAATCATGGGAGAACATCAATATCAGGTTAAGACATGGAGAGGAGTCTTAACAAAAATATGTCAATTTTTGTTTGAACAGTCGCCAACCGAGTTTAAGTTGGTTGCGGCAAGTCCCGAGTTTTCTCGTTACTTTGCAAATGCGAAAAATAGAGATAAATTACGATTTCCTCTTGAGTTTACAGATTTGTATTTTGTTGAGGGGAATCACTCGTCTAATAGCGTTATTGCCCTATGTTGTCGATTATGTGCTGAATTGGGAATTGACCAAGAAAACTTCAGTCTCGAAATTGCCGGATCACCGGCCCTTATCGAGGGCAATTAACGGTAGGGTGCGTCCCGGCATCAATTGATTTGAAACTTTGACCAAAGATTTAAAACTTGCCGGAACGCACCGCCTCGCCGATGGATTGATGGGGGTGTTTGCTTGGGGGTGATGCGTTGCGGCAAGTTTGAGATTTTTCTGACACAGCCAACCTTAATTGATGCCGCAACGCATCCTACCGATTGACCTGCCGATTAAACGCCCCAATCAGGAGGATAAAGACCTTGTTGAATAAATCGATGAACACTTGACCAAGGCCAATCTGTAGGAGATTGGCATAATTGATGTTTAACCGGATTCATGTGAATGTAATCGCAATACGCGGCAAATTCTTCTTCATTTCTCACCCGGTGTTCCCAAAACCGCCGCTGCCATAAATTGCGTTCTCGTCGGGCTTCTCGCGATAGATTTTGCCCTGTCTCCAAATTTAATTTATCGGCAATTGAGCGTGTCACGTAGCTTTTCAGCAACCGTATTCGTGTTGAAAAATCACCATCATTTTCTGGTAACGTCCATAGACCATGGAAATGGTCAGGTAATAAGACAAATGCGTCGATTTGAAAAGGACGTTTTAGGCGAACTCTGGTGATTGCCTCTCGCAGGGCCAACCGAGCCAGATCACGGCACAACCAAGGCTGGCGATCGCAGGTCACCTGTGTTATAAAATATGTGGCCCCGTTCCAAGGTTTCCGCCGATAATTTGCCATCTCATTTTAGGAATGATAGACCAAACGGTAGGGTGCGTCCCGGCATCAATCCATTTTAAACCTTCACCCAAGATTTGAAACTTGCCGGAACGCACCGCTTTCTTTCCCAGGTTAATAATAGACCAAACGGTAGGGTGCGTCCCGGCATCAATCCATTTTAAACCTTCACCCAAGATTTGAAACTTGCCGGAACGCACCGCCTCGCCGATGGATTGATGGGGGGGGTTTGCCGGGGGTGATGCGTTGCGGCAAGTTTGAGATTTTTCTGACACCGCCAACCTCAACTGATGCCGCAACGCATCCTACCGATTCAACGTCGTACCGATTCAACGTCGTACCGATTCACCGTTGTACCGATTCATCGTCGTACCGATTCAACGTCGTACCAATTCACCGTCGTACCAATTCACCGTTGTACCAATTCACCATCATGCAAAAACCCCCCAGTCTCATGAAGAAACTGGGGGGTTAAAGTTTAACCTAAGCCTATCTACAGACTCGGCACAAACTGTTCTTTCTCAGGAACATGGGTGTATTCCGCCACAATCTGCCGGAACTCTTCCCCGTCGATGGTTTCCTTCTCCACCAACAGGTCTACCAGACGATCCATCACCGCGCGGTTGTTACGAATCAGGCTACACGCCTCCTCATAACACTGTTCCACGATCGCCCGCACCTGAGCATCAATCCGAGAGGCGATATCCTCCGAATACTCTGAGCGTGTCATCAAATCACGACCTAAGAACACCTCAGACGATTGACTCTCCAGAGACATCGGACCGAGATCCGACATTCCGAAGCGGGTCACCATCTGACGAGCCATGTTCGTCACCTGTTGCAAATCATTCCCTGCCCCAGTGGTCACTTCCGCATCACCGAAAATCACATCCTCAGCGGCACGTCCGCCCAAGGCCCCGGCAATACGAGCGCGAATCTGAGAGCGAGAAATCAGGGTTTGGTCTTCCGAGGGAACAAACCAGGTCAGACCTCGGGCCTGGCCACGGGGAACGAGGGTAACTTTCTGCACCGGATCATGGTCTTTAACCAGGGTTCCCACCATGGCATGGCCCACCTCGTGATAGGCAATTAGGCGCTTGCTCTTACTATCAACTAGCGGCGTTCCTTCCATCCCAGCCACTACACGGTCCACGGCATCGTCAATCTCAGCCATGGTGACGGCTTCCTTGCGACGACGGGCCGTGAGGATGGCGGCTTCGTTGAGGAGGTTGGCTAAGTCAGCTCCCGTGAAACCAGGGGTACGACGGGCGATCGCCTCCAACGACACCGACGGATCCAACTTCTTATTCCGAGCATGGACATCGAGAATCGAGAGACGACCGCGAATATCCGGGGCATCGACTGACACCTGGCGGTCAAAGCGACCGGGACGTAACAGCGCCGAATCCAGCACATCGGGGCGGTTCGTTGCCGCGATAATAATAATTCCCGTATTGCCCTCGAACCCATCCATCTCCGTCAGGAGTTGGTTGAGGGTTTGTTCCCGTTCATCATTACCACCACCGATGCCAGCACCCCGTTGACGACCGACGGCATCAATCTCATCAATGAAGATGATACAAGGAGCATTTTCTTTGGCTTTCTTGAACAGGTCGCGGACGCGAGATGCACCCACCCCGACGAACATCTCCACAAATTCCGAACCGGAGATACTGAAGAACGGAACACCCGCTTCACCGGCGATCGCCTTGGCCATCAGAGTTTTACCCGTTCCCGGAGGACCAACTAACAGCACACCTTTAGGAATCCGCGCACCCACAGCAGTGAAGCGTTCGGGTTTTTTGAGGAAGGTCACAACTTCTTGGAGTTCCTCTTTCGCTTCATCCACACCGGCCACATCATCAAAGAGAATGCCAGTTTTGGCTTCCATTTGGAACCGGGCCTTGGATTTACCGAAGTTCATCGCTTGTCCGGGACCCCCGGGAGCGTTACTCGAACGACGGAACAGGAAGAATAAACCCGCAATCAGCAGAATCGGGAAAATGAGATTCCCCAATACACCCCAGATGGCTCCATCATTGCGAGGGGGATGAGTATCAAGGCTCACGTTGGCTTCCCGCAGTCGCGTAATCAGTTGCGGATCGTTGGCAGGAAGGTCAACCCGCAGCCGTTGGATACGATTGTCCAGGTCAAGGTCTTGAGCCTCAACAATGGCAGTCCGTCCGCCTTCGTAGAGGTCAACACTGGTCACCCGTCCTGAATCGAGGTAGTCGAGGAAACGACCATAGCTCATACGCGTTGTGGCAGCATTGCCGCCACTGGTGACGGCTGGGGACGAGAAGGCCCCCTGCCAAAGAAAGAAGCCAATTACCAATAATGGCATAGCCCACAGCAGGGCGACTCTCCAAGAAAATTTCATAATCAGTTATCTCCGATTGCGGCAACGATTATTTTTAGATGCGTTTTCATTTCATAATCTTAACTAAATGTAACATAACTTCTGGGAAAGGGGGAAGAAGAGGGGAAGAGAAGGCAAGAGGCAAAAGGCAAGAGGCAAGAGGCAAGAGGCAAGAGGACTCGCTATCCTCGTTACATCAGTCAGGACTAAGTTGGGCAAGACAATATCGCTATTAAAGCATTCCTGCTTTTTTAAGTGTCTCTGTATAAGTGTCTGTAACAAAAAATCGGAGCCAGAGCGTGACACTCTCGACTCCGTATGTGGCAAACCTTGAGTTGAAGCTTAGACCTACACTTCCACAGCCACCTTAGAATCTTTGGAGGTGAGACGATCGTAGGTTTCGCGCATCTTCAGACCCGACAGAAGCTGGAACAGACCCGTTCCATCATTGGCACCTGGGTACTCCTTATGTTCGAGGAGTAGGTGAGCCAGTTCACCGTAGTACTTCGTAGAGGTGTTGCTCAGATGACCCTCAACGTAAATCATCTCTTCGAGGTTGTCGAAGCGTCCATCGACTTCTAACACCGACACATCATGTCCGTAGTAGCTATCGGGACCATAGAACAGACGCAGACCTGGATAGGAACAGGTTAACTTGCGGCCGCAGGGAGTCCAGTTAATGGTCGACCCTTCATCAAATAGATAGGCCGGTTCGAGGTGGTCAACGTCATTACGTTGAATTAGGCGCACCCGGAGAACCTTACGCTCTTTGTCATCCTTAATCAGATTCGTCGGCAGAATCTGAATCACAATGTCCGCGTGCTGCTTCTGCGGGTCAATGTATTGCTCGAAGTCAGGCCGGCGAGATTCAATTGAGGCCAGAACGTCCTCATAGGTGTGACCCCGCTCTGCCATGTCTCGTTGAATTTTCCAGGCAATTTTGACCTCGTCACTGATGTCGAGGTAGATGCTAAAGTCTAGCAAGCCACGAACTCGCTCGTCATACATCGGGTGCAACCCTTCGATGACGATGATTTTATTGGGGTTGATTCGTTCAGGAGGATCGAGTTCTCCGGTTTCGTGGTTGTAAATAGGTTTGTCAATGGGGTTGCCTTCTTTCAAAGACTTGATCTGCTCGTACATCAGATCAAAGTTGTTGGCGCGAGGGTCGAGTGCCGTGACTCCAGCGGCTTTACGTCCTTTGCGGTCTAAGCTGTGATAGTCATCGAGACAAATGACGGTCAACTTTTCTTCACCGAATAAATCGGAGAGTCGGCGCAAAAAGGTAGATTTCCCACAACCCGAGTCTCCCGCGACACCAATAAGAACCACGCGATCTGGCTTCATGCTCATAAGTTTCCTCTATCGACACATGTGACGTATTCCCGGCGCTGACCGTTTAGGCATGGCAGCACAGGCTTTTTTTCCCTGGACGGGATTTGCATTTTTATAGTGAGGCGACCCCTCGGACATGATTGGGTATCGTGTCCTCGCCCAACCCCACTGTGTTTAACAAGTCTACCCGAGTTGACATCCCTTGGCATTTTAGTCCCACACCGAGGCGCGATGTCTCCCAACGCTCACCGGTTCGGTAGAACGCGGGATGTCCGCGCCAACGTAAAAGGTTGGTTAAGTGCCAGCGATCGCATCAACGATTCGAGCGAAAATGACAACCGAGACATCCTGCTTCCATTGCCGAAGCCGACCGAAACTAAGTTTCTCTTGGTCTAACTCAGCCTCCATAGGTGTAACCCAGTCTTCCACAGGGTTGTCCAATGTTTCAACAGATGCTTGGCCGTCGTGCTTCGAGTTGGTGTGACAACTCGATAAGCAGTCTACCACAAGTCTAGGTTCTCAATTGATCTCGATGGGTATCCGAAATCAGAACAACCAAGAGGTTTCGAGACTCTTGTCGCAACAGTCGCAACAGTAGACAAGCCCACAGACAATCAATGCGATCGCCTGGGATCAAGACCCTCTATTTATCATTGATAGTATTTAGTCCTACTTGTGGGATAGATCTTAGCAAACGCAGATGGCCCCTACAAGTCGACTTGGGTTGTAACTTGGGTTGTGACTTGGGTGATGACTTGGGTTTCGCCTGTCTTGGGTTTGTCGATGATCCCGGCCGGTGATGGGGTGGGAACGATCTAAGCAACAAAACTTTGAAGGCCCTGACTCGCTCTTATGCTACTGTCGTTGTTTGAGGGGGTCAAAAAACGCACCCACTCCGGTACGCTAGTGACATGGGTGGGCTGCCAGATGGCGCTTTTCCCTCACCGACTTTTCATCTATGTCTGACCTTCCTTTTACTCTGGATCAGCTACGCATCCTCAAGGCGATCGCCTCTGAGGGAAGCTTTAAGCGGGCCGCCGATAGCCTGTATGTTTCCCAACCAGCGGTCAGTCTCCAGGTTCAAAACTTAGAACGACAACTGGATGTGCCGTTGTTCGATCGCGGCGGACGACGAGCGCAATTGACGGAGGCGGGCCACTTACTACTCAGTTATGGCGAGAAAGTGTTGACCCTGTGTCAAGAAACCTGTCGCGCCATTGAAGACCTACAAAATTTACAGGGAGGAACCCTAATTGTCGGCGCCTCCCAAACCACTGGGACGTATCTTCTTCCCCGGACCATTGGTGCTTTCCGTCAACGCTACCCAGATGTAGCGGTGCAACTTCATGTCCATTCGACTCGGCGCACCTCTTGGAGTGTGGCCAATGGCCAGGTCGATTTGGCGATTGTCGGGGGTGAAGTCCCCACGGATTTACAAGATTCTTTGGAAGTTATCCCCTACGCCGAAGACGAACTGGCTTTAATTTTGCCGGTGTCTCATCCCCTGGCTCAGTTACCCTCGGTTCACAAAGAGGAGTTGTATAACCTGCAATTTATTGCCCTCGACTCTCAATCGACCATTCGCAAGGTCATCGATCGCGTTTTGGCTCGCTGTGATATCGATACACGCCGCTTAACCCTAGAGATGGAACTGAACTCCATTGAGGCGATTAAAAACGCCGTGCAGTCCGGTTTAGGAGCGGCGTTTGTGTCCGTCTCGGCGATCGAGAAAGAGTTAGAGATGGGCGTGTTACACCAGGCCACAATTGAGGAGGTCGTGGTTAAACGCACCCTCAACGTGATCTACAATCCCAATCGCTATCGCTCCAAAGCCGCCGAAGCCTTTATCGCCGAGATTCTTCCCCTGTTCTCCAATCAGGAACTCGACCCAAAACTTCTCGAACCCATTACCCGCGTCAAAGCCAATCACAAGGGTAAAGAGGCCGCCGTTGCGACGGAGGTGGAGGTCAAGCCTGTGGCCGAATCCGTGGCCGAGTCTGGCGATGGAACGGCTTAACAGACTCGTTGGGGTCTAATTGGGGTCTAAGCTTGGGGTCTGATTGGTCATTTTGACCTATTCTCTATTCTGTTTTATCCGTTTCAATTATGTTGACGATCGCACTGCCGAAAGGCGCACTTTTAAAAGACAGCATTCGCTCCCTGAAGGCTGTTGGCCTCGATTTTAGTGGTTTCCTGGACTCGACCAATCGCCAACTTCAGATGTTGGATGAGAGTGGAACGGCCCGAGGATTACTGGTGCGGGCCTTAGATGTCCCGGTTTATGTTGAATACGGCCAGGCGCAACTGGGAATCGTTGGCTATGATGTCTTGCGCGAAAAACACCCCAATGTCGCCCAGGTCGCCGATTTAGGCTTTGGCGGTTGTCGTCTCTCGGTGGCGGTGAAGGCGACGAGTCCCTATCGCAGTCCTCTGGATTTACCGATTCATGGCCGTGTCGCCTCGAAGTTTGTCACCTGTGCGCGGGACTATTTCCGCAGTTTAGATTTACCCGTCGAAATCGTCCCTCTCTATGGTTCGGTGGAACTTGGGCCGATTACCGGAATGTCCGAGGCGATTGTGGATTTAGTCTCGACGGGACGAACCCTGAAGGAAAATGGCTTGATTGAGATTGAAGTCTTGTTTGAGAGTACAGCTCGCTTAGTGGCCCATCCGTTGAGTTATCGCCTCAATCACGATGGTTTAGAGGAGATTGTTGACCGGCTGCGATCGCAGCAGCACCCCGTTCCCGTGGGTTAGTTGCGTCTATTAAGCTGTTCGCGATACCGTCATTTACCTCAGGAACAGCCATCGCGAACAGCCAAATTCTCGTTTAAGATAAAAAGAAAGCGATCCGAGCGGAGACAAGGCGTCATGAAGCTGATTCGAGGGATTTTAGGGATTTGTGCTTACGGTGGTGCGGGGTTGTTTCTGGTGGTGGCGATCGCGCTGCTGTTTGATAGCGAGGGACCCTTCATCGATAATGTTTTAGGCTCCCTCTTTTGCTTAGTATTTACTGCCAGCTTCGCTAAGTCAGGACAGTTGCTGATGGAACATCCCCCTTTCTTTGCTGGGAAACGTCAAAAATCCCTAAAAATGCAGGATCCGACGGAAGCGGAACGCTTGCAAAACCTGTTTTATGAGGTAGTGCAGGCCAACCAGGGTTCGGTGACCGTGATGCAGTTTGCGATCGCCGCTGGCCTATCAGGAGAAGCGGCGAAAACCTACTTAGACCAGCAAGCTAAACAATTTGAAGCAACGTTCGAAGTCAGCGATAACGGCACGATATATTATCAGTTTCCCCTTTAAATAATTTTTGAATGCTCTCATTAACCGTTAACGTTCATAATGTCCACCAATCGCAAAAATATAGATATATTTGTCATCAAAGCTATAAATCAAGCGATCTTTCTTAGAAATTCGGCGTGACCACAATCCAGACAGTTGATGTTTAAGCCGTTCAGGTTTACCTGTCCCCTGAGTTGGCTCACCTCGCAACAGTTCCTTGAAAAGCCGACAAAGAACTCGATGCTGTTTAGCATCATTTTGTCTTAGTTCTTCATAGATCAGCCAAGTATCGCCTTCAAAAACCAAGGATCTCATTCATTTCCTCGTTCGAAGGTTGATAGCCTTGTCCTTGATGATGGGTTGCCAAAGAACGAGCAATCTGTTGCATCAAGTGACTATTTTGCAGCACATTAAGAGTTTCTTGAAGTTGTTCCCAGTCTTTCGCTGCCATCACGACAAAATCTGAGCCGTTATCGCCCAAAACCTTCAGCGGGGTTTGTCTAGACTGGGTACGAGCGAGATAGTCGGGGAGATTGTCGCGAAACTGATTGAGAGGGACAGTGTTCATGAGAGTTCTCTCAGTAACGATTAGCCTTAGTTTAACCGAAATTCTCAAGTGGTGGGCTAGTCCTCCACTTAAGCTTCCCCTCCAACCACGACATTATTAATCCGCAAACTCGGGCCACCACAGCCAACCGGCAAGCCATTTTGTCCCCCCTTCCCACAGCCGCCAGACTCATCCCAATAGAAATCATCACCAATCGCTTCAATATCGGCCAGAGTTTGAAACACATTGCCCGATAAGGTGACATCTCGCACCTTCTCCCCTAATTCCCCATTACGAATCATCCAGGCTTCCCCAGCACTAAAGGTAAACATCTCCCCATTCGTCATTCCCCCCAGCCAATTGCGAGCATAGACCCCTTCCTTAATGCCAGCACAGAGTTGGTCAACGGGAGTCGTTCCTCGACCAATCCAAGTGTTGGTCATGCGGACAATGGGGGAATGCTGATAGTCCAAACAACGGGCATTTCCCGTGGCGGCTTCTCCTAAGCGTCCTGCGGTTTCCCGAGAATGGAGTCGCCCCACTAATACCCCATTTTCAATCAGTTGGGTCGTCGTGGCGGGGGTGGCTTCATCATCGTAAAAATAACTGCCACGATGACCTTCGGGGGCTGCACCGTCAAAAATTTGTAAGTCCTCGCCGCCAAATTGTCGTCCCAGGGTCATCACTTCAAGTAAGTCGGGGTTCTCATAGGCCATATCGGCCTCGGATAGATGGCCAAAGGCTTCATGGACGAATAAACCGCTGAGAATCGGGTCAATGACGACGCGATAGGTCCCCCCTCGTACCGGCGGCAGTTCTAGGGCTTCTACCGCTCGTTTTGCGGCGCTTTTGACTTGTTTATCGAGACCCGTCATATCCTCATAGCCACGACGAGAGCCACTGGTTTCACGGCCGGTTTGCACGGTCTCCCCGTCCCGGGCCGTGGCGGCGAAACGCATTTCCAGGTCTACCCAAGATTGGTCGATGAATGACCCTTCGGAGGTGGCAATGAGGAGGCGTTTGGCACAGTCGCTATAGCGGACCGAGGTGGTGGCGATGCGAGGGCTGATGCTTAAGAGCTCCTCGATATAGCGATCGCAGAGGTCTTTTTTCTGTTTCAGGTCAATCTCGCGGGGGTGGGTTCCCGTCAGGGGCAATTGACAGATATCGGTGAGAATGGGAATCGGGGCCAGTTCCGTCTGTTCACAGCCGACGAGACGGGCCGCCGTAACGGCCTCCTCAACGCGATCGCCCAATTGGGAGAGTCGGTTAAAACTCGAAAAGCCCCAGCCTCCCTTATAACAGGCCCGTACTTGTCCCCCCAGGCTGACATCTTCACTGAGGGTTTCAATGTGATGGTCAGCATTCGCTTGCGTCTGAATCCCCCGAAGGAAAATATCGGTTCCCTCAGATTCCTCTAGGCGAATCGCCAGATAATCAACGCGATGTTGATAGCGTTTGAGGGTATCGCTGATTTGATTTTGCAGGTCAGCTAGAGGGTTCGCCATACTAAGAAACGTCAGTCGTAGGGTCAGTTTTGGAGGTGGGGCGAGGGAGTGGCAATTCTTCCAAAATCCGGAACCGTACATGGTTGATGGCTAAGTCTCCCATCGACACTTCCGTTTTGGGCAGTCGCTTGCCGTCTTTAATCAGACTTTCAAATTTCGCCCCTTTGACTAATTCTAAGTGATACCAGGCTAAGCCCATAAAGAAGCGTAGGGGATGGGGACCGCGATCGCCCATACCATCGGGGTTCGACTCCATGGGAATCCAGCCATAGCCGGGGACAAAGAACTCAAGCCAGACATGATTAAAGTCCGGCTGCATAGGGACTTCCCGGAGTTCCGCTTGGGCCGGGCATTTATAGCGGCCCACCGTCCGACAGGCAATGCCATTGAGACGCAACAAGGCCAAGAGAATCCCCACATATTCCCCACAAGACCCCATCCCCCGTTTCAGGGCCACATCGGGGGTATCAATATGGGGTTTAATGCCATATTCGAGGCGATCGTAAACATAATCGCGGATACTTAACACTTGCCGCAAGAGATTAGTTTCACTGCCGACGGCGTTACGGGCGGCCCGCTGGACGGTGTCGGTGTCCATAGCCAGGTTGTCATTATCGACGAGATAGCGTTCGGGATACTCAGGGGGTAACTCGGGTAACTCGCTGACATCGCCGGGTTTGAGGTTATATTTAATGCCCCGCACATCGAGGATGGCTTTCCAGCCAAAAATCCGGGCTTCAAAGGGTTTGAGATGGTCAAACTTGAAGACGGCCATGGGTTGTTCTTGGATGACCCGCGTTTCAAAGGGTATGCCGATTGACTCAATGCCATGAACCCTCTGACGGGGGGTATCCACAGGAAGGGCGATGTGCCATTCAAAGTCTTTGAGTTCTACTGCATCGAGGGGGGAGAGTTCCTCGGTGTAGGTCATTTCGATGCGGTAGCCGTTGGAGAGAGTGTAATGGTTTTCGGGGTTGTGATAGATGTGAAGGGGATGGATGAAGGTGCGATCGCGGAAGGTCAGTTGATAGGGGTTCGCGGCGTTGGGGTCGTCCCGGATATAGGGTTCTTCGTAGGCGTAGGCGACGTACAACAGATCCTCGTCGAGTTCAGGATGGGGATAGAACGTCAGGGCGGTGGGAGAGGGAAAGGGAGTCAGAACGCTAAAGTGCATGGACCCTGTACCGCGGTCCATACAGTATACGGTTTGCTCGACGGTATCGGTAACCCAGAGTTCTTCACCACGAACAGCGAGGTTTTCGACCCCTACGCCGGGGGCATAGAAGCTAGTAATTTCTTTTTGACTATCTCGGGAGAAGACGTAAATGAGGGCTTCTTTCTGGCAACTGACGTAAATGGCCCCACCTTGAACAGCCAACCCTTGTAGGGCGTAGGGGAGGGTGATGAAGCGTTGGGCGATGAAGTCATCGAGGTTGCAGAAGTAGATACTATCGCCTCGGGTAAACCAGAGGGTGTTGTCCCAAATGGTCATCCCCCCCACGCCGATGAAGTCAGCAGCGTTATGGGGGTTTAAGATGCGGGTATCGTCGGTTTCTGGGTTGACGGCGATGATATAGCCGCGAACGGCATCCACGGCGATGAGTTCAGGCTGTGTTGAACCGGTTTCTGGGTTGGCGGTCGCCGGAAGCACACTGAGTCCGTGAAGGGCATAGACTCCATGGGGTCTGAGGGTATGTCGTTCGAGAGGCTGAGTCATGGCAGAAGGGAGGCAAAGGGCAATGGGCAACAGGTCACCGGCAGATGTTGGCTTGAGTCGGTTTTGCCCTGGGTGACTATTTACGGTAACACTGTCCGGTTTCGGCGAACTGATTGCTAGACTACCATTCCTCGGGGATGGGGTGGCCAGGGGAGGCTATTCGGCGACGGCGGCTTCGGGTTTCCCCTACTACCATTCATATTGAGTCCCACGGCGATCGCTCTCCCTCGTTGGGGTAAACATCTTTAACGCACCATTCTTGAGGTGTTTGACCTCCAGAGTTTCGGTATCGCTACAACTCCTAACCCGATCTGACAGTCTAATTAAATACAAAATTACGGATATCGCTAGAAATTGCCTCGATGCCTTGTCCTGGGGCAGATTTTCTACTACGGTCATACTATAATCTGACTGGAGATGCTGTTCGCTTGAGGTCTGCGATCGCCGGCAGGACAGGTAGCCAAACGGTCACGCATCAACTCTTCTTTATCGATTCATCAATGTTCGAGCAAACGTTTAAAAATATCGATGACGTTCTCTGGAAAGAGTCCGGGTGCGCCACTGAACTCGACGACACCGAACAAACGTCCTGGCTTTTGTTTTTGAAGTCTATCGAGCAAATTTTTTTGATTCAAACGGGGAAAACGGCGTCTCTGTTCTTGCAGCATTTCATGAAGTTTCTGAAGAAAGGTGGACGCGCAGTGATAGTGATTAAAAATATATTCCTTTCGAATGGTGTTTGTTTCGTATCCAACAGCATCTCAATCCTCCTGAAAAAGATGTGGCGTAGAAAGGTCGAACCTGCTAATCCGTTAAATTGCCATTAAACCCGCGTCTTAATAACGATGAACATTACGGAACGTGCCGCTCAAATCTGGCCGATTTTGGCTTTAGCCGCTAAAAACCGACAAGTTCTGACATATAAAATCTTGCATCAGTTAACCGGAATGGCAAAGCCTGGTTTGGGAAAATGCCTAGAACCCATTCAGTCGTACTGTTTGTTACACGAACTCCCACCCTTAACCATCTTAGTCGTCAATCAAGATAAAGGTCTACCAGGGTCTGGGTTTATTGCCGCACAAGATATTCCCAAAACTCAGCTCGACGTTTTTTCCTATGACTGGCTCTCTCATGGTGCGCCAACAGTTGAAGAGCTAGAAGAAGCATTGCATAAATTACCATCTAATCATAATACAGATGCTATTAATTAAGTTATCGTAACTGCCTTGATTTTTTTGAGGATTGCTTGATACAACAACCATGAGCAAACCTACAACTAAGGAAACAGTCATCGTACGAGCCAGAATTTCGTCCAAACAGTACGAATCTCGATATTTATAACGACTTTCAGTTTAGTGAGGTACAACGGCAACCCTCAAAAGTATTGCCCTGCCTGATTTCTACTGTACCTTGTAGATATGAAAATCGCAATATTTCAGCCTATACAATTCTGACCACGAGAAGGTTTCATGCCATCACCCCTTAGGCGACCAGTGCCGTTAGTTTTGACACTTGACAGGGTTATACCCTTGCTACCTTTTTTGCTTTTCTATTTTCCCCACCTTTTTCGGCCATTCTTTAAGAAAAATTTATGGCAGATTACACCCATGGCCGTAGGGGCGAAAAATTTTTCGCCCCTACAATCTGGTGTCTAATGCAACAAATTTTCCCCGATTTCCTGAAAACTCAGAGAAAACCCGTTAACCTCGCGGCCTACTCAACCCCTTCAATGCGGTCCTCAACCTGTTGATACAACTCCATCAGACGTTCGAGGTTCTCATCACTGGTTTCCCAATAGCCACGGCCATGGACCTCCAGCAACGTTCCCACCATCTTACGGAAGGAATGAGGATTGAGATTCATCAGGCGTTCCTGCATCTCCTTATCCTTAATAAAGGTCTCATTCGCCTCCTCATACACCCAGTTATCCACCGCGTCCGCCGTCGCCGACCAACCCATGGTGTTCACCAAGCGTTTCGAGAGTTCCCGAACCCCCTCATAACCATGAGACAACATCCCCTCATACCATTTCGGGTTCAGCATCTTCGTCCGGGAATCCAGACGAACCGTTTCCGAGAGACTGCGAACCTGGGCATTGGCCGTCGTCGTATCCGCAATATACGAATTGGGTTTCTTGCCATCCTTGCGTAACTTCGAGACCACCTTTGTCGGGTCAGAGTCGAAATAGTGGGACACATCCGTCAAACTGATTTCCGAAGAATCCAAGTTTTGGAACGTCGCATCCGCCGTCGACAGGGCCGACTCAAACACCTTGCGGTCTTGTTCCATCATGCCGGGATTATCCGCATTGAAGGCGAAGGACTTACGAGTCAGATACATTTCTTGCAATTCCGACTCTTCCTCCCAGGTGCTGTTTTCCACCGCCAAGTTAATATTGGCCGCATAAGACCCCGACGCATTGGAGAAGACCCGAGTCGCCGCTTGACGCAGGTTCACCCCCATCTCCTCGGCTTGTTTTAGGGCGTGTTTACGGACAAAGTTCATTTCCAACGGTTCATCCGCTTCGGCCGCCATCTTAATCGCCTTATCCAACAAGGCCATCTGATTAACAAACAAGTCGCGGAAGACCCCAGAACAGTTGACCACCACATCAATCCGAGGCCGGCCCAACTCCTCTAAAGGAATCAAGTCTAACTTGTTGACCCGTCCTAACGCATCAGGAACCGGCTTCACCCCAACCATCCACATGATTTGGGCCAAGGATTCACCATAGGTCTTGATATTATCCGTTCCCCACAGCACACAGGCGATGGTTTCAGGATACTCGTTGCCATTTTCCTGACGTTGCCGTTCCACCAAGCGGTCAACCACCATCTTAGCCGCCTGAACCGCTGCTGCGGTGGGAATCGCTTGAGGGTCGAGGGCATGGATATTTTTACCCGTGGGCAAGACATCGGGGTTGCGGATGGGGTCACCACCGGGACCCGGCAGTACATATTCCCCTTCCAAGGCCCGCAACAGAGACCCCAGTTCATTGTCCGCACAAACCTGCTTGAGACAGAAGTTGAGATACTCAATCAGCTTGTCTAAGGCCTCTTTATCCACGCGATGGAAGCCAGCGGCCTTGAGAACCTCATACCAGGGTTCATCCTTAATCATCCGTTGCAGCCAGTTACCGAGATTCTCCAAACGAACCCGGCCATCGCTGTCGGTTTTCTCAGCCACCATGGCCCCAACGCACTCGCGGGTGGCTTCAACGATTTTCTGGTTCAACTCCACATCAGCGAGAACCCCTTTATCGTTGTTGCTGTAAATGTCTTGGATGTTGCGGTCGAGACTTTGGGCCAAGAGACTGGGGAGGCCCACAATACCTTCTTCTTCCCGGTCGATGCTGCCAATGCTAACCAGAGTGGCCACCGCTTCCTCAGCGGTGGGCGGTTTGCCGATAACGTGTAAGCCACAGGGAAGTAACCGCGACTCGATTTCCATCAGTTGTTTGTAAACCAAGCCGACGATGGTATCCCGTTCATCTTGACTCAGGTCTTTGGCATCCGCTTCGGGGAAGTCGATGTCTTTGTCGAGATTGACCATACGGGCTTTCTCAACGATGGTGTTGACGATAGGAATGCCCCGTCCGCCATCTTTAAGGGTTTGGTAGGACCCCACCAGTTCGCCGAGTTCTTTGAGACCTTTATAAAGGCCAGCATTTTCCGCTGGTGGCGTGAGGTAGGAAATGGTTTCAGCGTAGCTGCGGCGTTTGGCGATGGTCGCCTCGCTGGGGTTGTTGGCGGCGTAGTAGTAGAGGTTGGGAATGTTACCAATCAAACTATCGGGGTAACAGGTTCCCGACATTCCCATTTGTTTTCCGGGCATGAACTCCAGGGAACCATGGGTGCCAAAGTGGAGAACGGCGTCGGCTTGCCAAATCTGTTCGAGATAGGTGTAGTAGGCGGCGAAGCCATGGTGGGGGCTAGCGGAACGGCTAAACAACAACCGCATCGGGTCGCCTTCGTAGCCAAAGGTGGGTTGGACCCCGATAAACAGGTTGCCGAACTGTTTTCCGTACACCAAGAGGTTTTGCCCGTCGCTGTTGAGGGTTCCCGGTGCAGACCCCCAGTTTTCTTCTAAGCGTTTGGCGTAGGGGGTGAGGTTTTCGTATTCATCAACGGGCATCCGATAGGCCACGTTGAGTTCTGGGCTGGCGTACTGGGCAGCGGCATCATGGATGACCGCATTCATCAACTCCTGGGGATTCTCTGGCAGGTCTTCGATGCGGTAGCCGTTGCGTTGCAGGGCGGTGGCGACTTCGTGAATGCTGCCGAAGACGTCGAGATAGGCGGCGGTTCCGACGTTGCCTTTGTCGGGGGGGAAGCTAAAAATGGTGATGGCAACTTTTTTATGGAGTTTGGGTTTACGCCGCAGGTTAGCCCATTTCATGGCCCGGGTTGCCACGGCTTCGATGCGGTCTTGCATGGCGTGGGCTTTGCCGGTGGCCCCATCCCGCCCGGAGAGAACGATGGGTTCGATGGCCCCGTCAAGTTCGGGGATGGCGATTTGTAGGGCGACTTGAATCGGGTGCAGTCCTAGGTCGCTGTCTTCCCATTCTTCGGTGGTTTGGAAGACGAGGGGTAGGGCGACCATGTAGGGGCAGTTGAGCCGCTTGAGGGAGTCGATGGCTTTGGGGTGGTCTTGACGGGCGGGACCGCCGACGAGGGCAAAGCCGGTGAGGGAAACGACGACATCGACGAAGGCTTTGTTGTTGGGGTTATCGGTTTCGCCTTGTTCCCAGAAGAATTTGTTGACGGGTTGGGAGAAGTCGAGTCCGCCGGAGAAGATGGGGATGACGCGGGCGCCAAGGGATTCAAATTCTTGCACCATGGCCACGTAGTGGGCGTCGTCTCCGGTGACGAGGTGGGTCCGTTGTAGGACGAGTCCGACGGTGGGGGCGAGGGGGTCTTTGTGGTCGTCGCTGATGTCCCGGCGGGAGTTATACCAGTTGAGGTATTCTTTGACGTCTTCGAACATCTGGGGGGCGAGGGGATGCCAGATACCCATGTCGGGGTAGACGACGGGGTCGTTGTAGGTGACGTCTCGCTTCCCTTCGGGCAGTACGTATTTGTCTGCCAACATCAAGATGAAGTTTTCCAGGTTGTCGGGGGACCCGCCGAGCCAGTATTGGAAGCTCAGCATGAAGTTACGCGCGTCCTGGGCTTTGTCCACGGGCATGTATTTGAGGACTTTGGGCAGGGTGCGCAGCAGTTTGAGCATTCCGTCTTGGAAGGAGGCGCCGGACTGCTCTTTGCGCTTTCTCATGAATTGGGCGATGGCACTTTTGGATTGTCCGAGTTGTGCCATCGAGAAGCTGCCCAATTTGTTGAGGCGCATGACTTCGGGCATGGAGGGGAAGACGATGGCGGCGTCGAGGTTGTCCCGGGCGGGTTGGACGGCTTCGATGACTTTTTCGGCTAGGTCTTCGATGAAGATGAGGGAGCCGATGAAGATGTTGGCTTGGGCGACATCCCGTTTCAGGTCTTCGCAGTTTTCAGGGTCGCGCAGTTCTTCGATGAGGTAGCCGCTCAGTTCGATGGCCAGGTTGGGGTTGTTGGCGTTGATGGCTTGGGCGGCGGCGGACAAGGCACTCTGATATTGCGATTCGAGCACGACATAGACCACCTTGATTAGGGTGCGACCGTTGAGGTCGTCGGGAGCCTGGATGTGGCGAACGGTGGGCTTGACGTGGGTGAACATGAATGGGTTACTCCTTACGCGATTCGTGATTGTACTAAACCTGGTCTGGGATGGGCTTATGGAATTTAGCTATATAGGTGTTTTTACCAAATAATGTTAGGGGGACTTCACTCAAATCCGCGTTCTGAAACAATTTGATAGAAAAACTGCAACATTTCGTTACATTTGTTTAGAAAATTGGCAAGCCTGGGGGACGCAAGGGGTGTTTAAACAATGGTTGTGTTGTTTTAGTGAGAAGAGTTTTGGATATTCTGTCAAGGGAGTTTTGGGGGAATGGGTCTGGGGATGGTGTGCCTCATAAAATATTAATTCTTGATACAAAATACTGGAAATTGCGGTGATGGGTTGGGGCGGTGATTTAAAATTTTAGAAGATAATCTATCAAGATAAATTGCGGCGAAACGAGGGTTTCAGGGTGCGGATGGAGTGCGATCGCAATTTATGAGGCATTCTATTGAGGTGAAGCTGATGTCAAATTTTCTCTGTCCTTGTTGTTCTTATCCTTTATTAGGCTATGTCCGTCAAGGGACGTTGCGCTGGTTTTGTCCTCGCTGTCATCAGGAAATGCCCTATGGAACTGTGGAAACGACGCATTTATCTCAGACAACTGTTTTAGAAAATCATCAGCTTCAACCGTCGGGTGAGGAACCCGTCTCGCCGAGTCGTCAGGTCATGGCCCCGGTTGAGTCCAAGCCAATGGCGATGGCTAAGCCGATTTCTGAACGCTTTTCTGATCAGTTTCCGGCTCTGTTACATGAGACGGTGGATGGGGTCCGAAAAATTTTACGTGCGGACCGGGTGATTCTCTGTCGGACGACTCGCAAGTGGGAGGCGACGGTGGTCGCAGAGTCTCATGCACCGGGACGATCTTCGATGCTTAAATGCCGTTTAGGTCGCTTTTTTAGTGCTGAGGAGATTCTACAGTTTCAGGAGGGAAAACTCCAGGCGATCGCGGATTTAAATTCAATGGATCTCGATCGCTGTCCGACGAAGATTTTAGAGTGCTTTTTTGAGGTTTCCGCCAAGTTGGTGGTTCCGGTGCGTTTAGAAGAGATGCAGGGATTGTCGTTGTGGGGATTGTTGGCGGTGCATCAATGTTATACCGCTCGCAGTTGGTCGCAGCGGGAGATTGATACGACGCTCTTGTTGGCGCAACAGTTGGCGCGATCGTTGGAGCGCGATCGCCGCTATTGTGAGTTACAAGCAGCTCATGAGGCCTTACGGGAGACAGCATTTATTCATCAAGAGCAGCTATTGCGTCCCCTAGCTAAGCCAGACCCGGAACCCGAGGAAACATCGAATACATCCCTATCTCCCTCCCCAGCCGTAACGGTTTCCCCAGAGGAGTTGCTCAAAAGCTATGTGGCCTATTACCTCAGTCGCGGTAAGGGGATTATGAGTCCTCATCAGGGGAGTCTCGGGTTTCCGGGTGCGGTGTACGGCTATGAAGGCTATCGCTTTGAGTTTGAGAATTTTTGGCGACGACTGCAAGAACGCTCAGATTTCCGTCAGCTGTATTTGATGGGAGATATGCGCTGTTTTGAGAATTTCTTGGAGGGACGTTACACGGTTCTCGAATGTCAACGCTGTCATCTCCCGATTCCCAGTCGTTATGGTCGCGTCTATGAGGGTCCTGAATGTACGTTATGTGATGACTGTCCGACGAAGTGGGCCGATTCTGAACGCAGCAATGGGACAACTCGGGTATTGGTGGTGGGTGAGACGCCGACCGAGTTGCGGGACACTCAGCGGCTGTTCCGACAAAACCGCTATGAGGTGCAGTTTGTGGAAACTCCTCAGGAGGCGTTGAGTCAATCGTTGGGGACTTCGCTTGATGTGGTTACCCTTCAAGGGAATCTCAGTGAGGCCCAGGGCCGTTGTTGGGCCAGTCAGCTTCGTGAGGATTCCCGTTTTGCGAAGTTGCCGATTTTGGGGTTGAGCGATCGCGCCGGGTATGGGTTACCCTGGATGGGACACCCGCTAGAGTTACAGCATTATCTGTTACCCCCGTTGAGTGGTGAGCATTTAGTCCGTTATTTACGACGCCGTCAGGAGCAAACTCCCTTGTTGCATTGGTTCCCGCGTTAGGAGTCTGGGGAGTCACCGAATTTGAGATCAGACCAGGTCAGTTGTTTAACTTTGGCCACGTCTCCCGCTGCGGCGGCTTCTTTAAGTTCTCGTTTACGATGTGCGTTGGCGATGGCTTCTTCGGGGGACCGGGAACTGGTCTCGAAGCATTTTTCTAAGGCGTCGTAGATTCCTTTGCGGTTGAGTTTGGTGTGGTACTGGCGTTCGGTGTCGAGGAGTTTGGCCATAAGTTCGAGTTCCATGGCGTCTCCGTCGGCGAGGTCTTCGAGGATGTTCCACTCGTCGAGTCCGAGGAGGGATTGGTCGGCACCGGGCCGAGGGTCTTGGAAGGGTTTACCGGTGATTTCTCGGTATACTGTGGGGAGGCGATCGTCGAATTCATGTTTTTCTTCGAGCCAAATCCGCCGGATTTCGCTGAGTTCTTCGGTGGTGATGAGGGTGATGTCGCGCATTTCAGGGGGAGCGGTTCGACGGACGGTTTCCTGTGCTTCGAGAACTCGTCTTAACCAATGTTCCCGCCACTTTTTGGTGTAGGGACCGGGGATGGGCTCGACGGACATTTCTCCGTTTTTGTTGCGCTCATATAGTTGTACGTTGCCATGAATTCTTCTGAAATCTCGGCGATGACGGTCATCTTTTAGGTCGAGTTCATTACGGATATCGAGGAGTGGTTGCATCCATTCTTTTTCTTCATCGTTTTGGATCATTGCCTCCATGGATTTGTCTTTACTGACCATCGTACAGACCCAGCAGCCAAAACGAGAACTTCCGCAACTCGGAGTTGATGTATCTACCACCAACGGACATTCATTATCTGCCGTTGCACCGCGATACATTTTAAACAAGTCTTTGTTATCCTGACCCCAAGGATTTGAAGATTGCATCAAGTACAACCAAACCTCATCTGTTTCCCAATCTTCAATAGGAACGTAAATAAGGGAATTAGGTCGATTTGGGTTAGAATTCAACCGCTCTCCAACCCTCCACTTTTTATGCTTCTCCATATTGGCTGCCCGTTTAGTACTTTCTGCCTTACGAGTCCCTAATGCCAATATAATTTCTCCATTTTTACGAATCAGCTTACGAATGAAGGAATCAGCCGGTTTGATTTTGAGTCGATCTGTACACCACCGAAACTTGTTTCTAGGAGTTGGGTATCCTTTACCTATCAGGCAAACCCAGAAGCTATCCTTTACTTCTGGATAAGTAATGTGTGTTTCTATGGGCATATTTTGCGAGCGTGCTGCATTCGCCATTACACGTAAGGAATTCGTGACCCATGCTGACACAATCGGATTTTCTACCAACGTGTCATTTGTTAAAACATGAACAGTCTGAATTCGTTGAGATTCAGGCAGTTTGCCGATGGCACTCCAAATCAACTGAAGTATACAAGTACTATCTTTGCCGCCACTCCATCCCACAACAATGGGACTGCTATATGAAAGATATATTTCTTGTATTTCTTTCTCCAGTAAGTTTATTTTTTCAATTAGGCTATCCATAGTACTCATGACGTTTTATGGCCGATCCGCAAATAGTAGAATGTACAACAGACTACCACATCTACAACAAGCAAATACCTTTATAACTTAAGTTATCCTAAGTTATAGGGTGTACTATTGAGGAGGGAATATAGAACCCAGCCAAAATCAG
This sequence comes from Phormidium lacuna HE10JO, assembly GCA_900149785.2. GTDB lineage: Bacteria > Cyanobacteriota > Cyanobacteriia > Cyanobacteriales > Geitlerinemataceae > Sodalinema > Sodalinema lacuna_A. The sequence continues at coordinate 63,436 of FSSI02000010.1, forward strand.
CTAATTTACAAGACCTAAATGCCTTCTGCAAGCTTAACCAACGAAAACATAAACTCATCCCCCCACCAGAATAACCCAGATACCCTACTTGTGCAGAAAACCCAGATGGGAAACACCGAAGCCTATCTCGGGTCAGTCAGCCTCGCCTGGGTCGCCGAACGAGTTGGCTTCGCCGCCGAACTCCCCCTGTTCCAACAGCAGCGAGACCCCAAAACCGCCAACATCTCCATCAACGCCGAAACCATTGATACCCTGTACCAACGTCCCCTCAACTGGTCACGACAGGCCCCTCTGACAGAATATCTTGCCAGACGGCGCGATCGCAAATTCCCACCCCTCCTTGCCGTCATCAGTCCCGACTGGGTAGACAACCCCCAAGCTAGCCAATGGGGAGACGACGGACGAGCCAAACAAGCCGCCGCAGACCTAACCCCCCTAGATAATATCCCACAACTTGCCCTCCTCAACCTCTCCCCCTCCATCTCCATCTTCGCCTTAGACGGACAACACCGTCTCATGGGAATCCAAGGATTGATGACCCTGCTGCAAACCGGGACCCTGCAACCCCTAAGCCGCAGCAACAACAAAAGCGGAACCCCCCTCAACCTCGACCGCCTCGCCGCCGCCAACAACACCACCCCAGACGCCATGCAGACCTTAGCCAATGACACCGTGGGAATTGAACTAATCCCCGCCGTCTTAACCGGAGAAACCCGAGAAGAAGCCAGACAGCGTATCCGGTCCATTTTCGTCCATGTCAACCTCATGGCCGTCAAACTCAGCAAAGGTCAAGTCACCCTCTTAGACGAAGATGACGGATTTGCCATTATCAGCCGCCAAATCGCCGTCACCCATCCCCTCCTCCGCGATGACGACAGCCATCCCCCCCGCATCAACTGGGATGGAGTCAGCGTCTCCGCCAAATCCCAAGTCCTCACCACCCTACAGACCTTGCGAGACATGACCGTCGGCTACTTAACTCCTCGCTTCCCCCATTGGTTAGCCGAATATCCCGGAACCATTCCCCCACGTCCCACCGCCGACGACTTAGCCGAAGGACTCTCCGAATTAATGCGTTTTTGGGATGGCTTGGCGACACTTCCGAGTTACAAACGTATGGAACTCGGAGTTGAAACCCTTTATCTGAGACGGTTTAGCTTTGAATCCGGTGGAGGCGAAGGAAATCTTCTCTTTCGTCCCGTCGGACAAGTCGCCTTAGCACAAGCCTTGGGAATTGTCATCTTTCAACGTCATCTCTCCGTCGTCGAAGCCTTAAAGCGTCTCCAGAAATTTGATGACGAAGGGGGATTTCAGTTCATGGAACTTCCTCAATCTTTGTGGTACGGCGTCTTGTATGACCCCAATAAACGTCGAATTCGCGTCTCAGGTAAAGACCTCGCCAAGAAACTATTCATCTATCTGTTGGGAGGAATGCAAGAAAATCAAGAGATTGCTGATTTACGGCTAGACTTAGCTAAGGCTCGTACCTTCGAGAATCGCGCCGTCAGTTTTGAGGGTAAGTTTGTGACCCCTCGGGAAGTGGGAATGCCGAAGATGATTGAATCGTAAATTCCCAAGAAAAACTCCAGAAATGCCGGCAATTTGCCCAGCTGGGTTTGATGGAGTGCCGAAACTACCCGTAGTCCCATTTCAGAATCCCCTGAACAGCTTTATTTTTTTGTTTCAAGGGTTGACAGTCATCCTGAAACACGGTTATACTAGAAACATCAAACAACCAAGTCTGAAACTTCTAGTTCCAGGATGCACCGAATTTCTGGGTAGAAGGATGAGGCTTCGCCGGCCCGGTGCGGCCGGCGCAAAGCCAAACATCTAGGCTGCGCACTTTTATTTTTCCCTGAGGGTTGATGAAAACATCAATTCTCAGGGCTAGTCCCAACCACTCCATTGCTTCACATCAACGGAGAACTAGAAAACGATCCGTCGCATCCAGCAACGCCGAGCGAATCCCCGGTTCACTAACCGAATGACCCGCATCGGGAATCACAATCAACTCCGACTCAGAAAACGCCTGATGTAACTCCCAAGCCGATCGCAGCGGACAGACCACATCATAACGACCCTGAACAATCACTGTCGGAATCTGACGAATCCGCCGCACATCCTCAAGTAACTGATTCTCCCGCTCAAAAAAGCCCCCATTCACAAAATAGTGACATTCAATCCGGGCAAACGCCTCGGCGAACCCCTCACGGCCGAACTTCGATCGCACATCAGGATCAGGGAATAACTTACTCGTACTTCCCTCCCAAATCGCCCAGGCCCGAGCCGCCTCAAGCCGCACCTGACGATTCTCACTGGTTAAACGGCGATAATACGCCGCCATCAAATCCCCCCGTTCTTCTTCAGGAATGGGTTTAAGATACTCCTGCCAAGCCTCCGGGAAAATATAACTAGCTCCCTCCTGATAAAACCAGCGTAACTCCAGAGGACGCAACATAAAAATCCCCCGTAAAATTAACCCCGTACAGCGTTCTGGGTGAGTTTCAGCATAAGCCAGAGACAGCGTACTGCCCCAACTTCCCCCAAACACCAACCAACGCTCAATCCCGAGATGAGTCCGTAACCGCTCAATATCTGCCACCAAATCCCAAGTCGTATTCTCCCGTAACTCCGCATGAGGAGTACTGCGGCCACAGCCACGTTGATCAAACAAAATCAAACGCCACTCCTGGGGATTAAAAAACTGGCGGTACATTGGAATACAACCGCCACCGGGACCCCCATGGAGGAACACCGCCGGTTTCCCCTGAGGATTTCCGGACTCCTCATAATAAAGACTATGCAGGTCAGACACCTGTAATGTCCCTGTAGTGTAGGGGCGAATGGGGGGATAAAGATTGCGCATAAATTCTAAAGAACGGGTTTAATTGGGAAAACGATAGACTGCAAATAACTGCTGATAGCCTATTTTCCCCCAATTTCGAGCCAATTGCTATGACCCCAACCGAATCTAAACCTTTGTCTATCGATCGCCCCCAACTCATCCAACAACTGCGCAACAGCCTGCGTCCCGGACAACAAGAAATGGGAGACTGGCAAGGGGGGCTTCTCGCCGTCTCCGCCGTTCCCGGTTCCGGAAAATCCACCGGAATGGCCATCGCCGCCGCCCTCACTATCGCCCGACAACGACTGCATCCGCGTCATCAACTCATCATCGTCACCTTCACCCGCTCCGCCGCCGCCAACATCAAAGCCAAAATTCGCCAAAACCTGGAACTCCTCAAACTTCCCAAATGGGGCTTTTCCGTCCAAACCATCCATGGCTTAGCCTTCAAAATCGCCGGCCGCCACCCGGATCTCGCTCAACTCGATCTCGACCAACAAAGCCTCGTACAAACCAACCAAACCCACCGCCTCATCCGGATCTGCGTCGAACAGTGGATTACAAACCATCCCCAAGCCTATCAACAGCTCATTGCCGGCCTGGAATTTGACGGAGAAGACGCCGAACGACTGCGTCGCCAATCCGTACTCAGAACCGACGTTCTGCCCAACCTGGCCCATACCATCATCCAAGAAGCCAAATCCTCAGGACTCTCCCCCGACGACTTGCATCGCCTCGGCCAACTCCAGGGCGACCCCTATGCCATCCTCAACATCGCCGCCGGCCTCTATCGACTCTATCAAGAGCAGATGCGATCGCAGCAACTCATCGACTACGACGACGCCATCATCGCTGCCCTCAAAGTTCTCCAAGACCCCAACATCCGAGACCTCTGGCAACGAGAAACCTTTGCCGTCTTTGAAGACGAAGCCCAAGACTCCTCCCCCCTACAACAACAACTCCTCGACACCCTCGCGCAAAATCCCGACGGAACCGCCAACCTAATCCGAGTCGGCGACCCCAACCAAGCCATCAACTCCMCCTTCMCCCCCGCCGATCCCATCTACTTCCGCCGCTTTTGCCACCATTGTGCCCAACATCACCAACGCACCACCATACAGCGGGCCGGACGCAGTAGCCCCATCCTCATCGAAGCCGCCAACTTCACCCTCAACTGGATTAACCAACAGTGGATCAAACAGTGGATCAAACCCGCCTCTGTCCCCTCCTCCCGAGACCGTCAAACCCAACCACCCTCCCCAGCCATCACCTCTCCACCCCCCTTCCAAGAGCAGATGATTGAACCCGTCACCGCCGACGACCCCCAACCGAACGCCAACCCCGACCCCATCGCCGGAGGACTCGAACTCCATCGTCCCCAGGATATCAGCGAAAGCGTCGATCGCCTCGGGCAAAAAATTAGCGACCTTTTCGAGCAATATCCCCAAGCCAGTGCCGCCGTCCTCGTCCGTCAGAAGAATCAAGGCAATTTCGTCGCCAGCGAACTCGACCAATATCACAATCACCTCAACATCTACAACGTCGAAGCCGAAGAACGACTCTCGGGTATTCCCCTAGAGATGTTGAACCTCCTGCAATTCCTCCATCGTCCCCATTCCCGTGAAGCCGTCAAAGCCGCCCTAGAAGTCCTCGTCGACCATCAACTCATCCCCCGCCAAGACCTCGATCGCCTCGCCAGCATCCCCGAACAATTCCTCTATCCCACCATTCTCGAAGCCCCCCAACCCCCAGAGGTTCGCCAAGCCCGTCACCTGTGCCGTTGTCTTCTCCAAGCGCGATTAGAACTGCCCCAAACCCATCTCATCGGCTTTCTGGCCCTAACCCTCAACTACAACGCCAGTGAACTCGCCACCGCCGACAAACTCAACGAACGACTCCTGCAACAAACCAGCGATCGCCTCTCCCTCGAAGAAATCCTCGACAACCTGACCCTACTCGTCAACAGCGAACGCTTCGATCGCGTCGAAACAGACGTCTCCGAATCCAAATACACCCAACCCGGACAACTCACCATCTTGACCATGCACAAGGCTAAAGGCCTAGACTGGGATTTCGTCTTTCTCCCCTTCCTGCAAGAAAACAACATCCCCGGAGAACTCTACGTCAAGCCCCAAATGCAGTTTCTCGGCCACTTCACCCTCGACGAAGTCGCCCGAGGACAAATCCGTCAACATCTCTGGAATCGAGACGCCGCAGACAACGAACCAGACAACGAACCCTCACAAAACTGCCAAAGCTACGACGAGTATTGGCAACTCGCGGAACAACTTAAAAAAGCCGAAGACTATCGTCTCTTCTATGTCGCCATGACTCGCGCCAAACGATTCCTCTGGCTATCGGCGGCCAAGAATGCTCCATTTACCTGGAACAACCTGCAAAATCCCCAGCCCTTCCCTGCGTCACCTCCCTTTAACGCGCTTTGGGAAGAGTATTATGGGCAATAGGGAATAGGGAATAGGGAACAGGGAACAGGGAACAGGGAATAGGGAACAGGTAATCCTTAAGTGGCGTGTCCTCTCCATTCCCGAATCCCTAAAGGGCCTGGGCGCGTAACCAAGCCACCGGCAAACAGAGGGCCTTGCGCCAACCTGGAACATAAGCCCGCTGCTCAAACACGTTATAGTGATTGCGCTCAATCTCCGTCAGAATATTGCTGTAGAGAATCGTCGCCGCCCAAACTGGGAGACGAGCATCGGGACTCAGGTCACTAATCCCCTGTTCCGCCTCCAGATAATACTTACGAGCCCGTTGAATTTGGAACTGCATCAGGGCTTGCCAACGCTCATCCGTGACCCCTTCTAATAAATCTCGTTCCGTATAGTCAAACAGAGCCAAATCCTCTAAGGGTAGATAAATCCGCCCCCGTCGGGCATCTTCTCCCACATCTCGCAGGATATTCGTCAACTGATTCGCAATTCCCAGGGCGATCGCCTCCTGAGTCGGATGATAGGGGCCATCAGCCCAGGGTGCTGTTGACGCGGTGCGGTTAATGCCCATCACGGATTCTGACATCAGGCCCACCGTTCCCGCCACTCGGTAACAGTAGAGTTTCAGCTCCTCGAAGGTCTCATAACGACTGCGATAGAGGTCCATCCGCTGGCCCTCTATCATGTCCCGGAACGGCTGAATGTCCAGAGGAAACCGTTCTAGGGTATCCGTTAATGTCAAATCCAACTCATCCTGCGGATTTCCCGCAAAAATGGCTTCTAAACGGGCCTCCCACTGATCGAGGGTTTCTGGCGTCGTTTGCTTCGCGTCGGGGCCATCAACCAGCTCATCAGTTCGGCGACACCAGACATAAATTGCCCAGATGGCGCGGCGTTTGGCTTCGGACATCAACCGCGTTCCCAAATAGAACGTTTTGGAATACTTGGCGGTGATTTGACGGCATTCCTCGTAAGCCTCCTCAAGTGACAGGCGCATGGTGACCTTGGGCGGGGATTTAGGCAGTTGCAGCATTCGTCGCAGGCTCGACAGTCAAAGATTGGGCAGAAGTTCCCGGAGTGGAACCGTGGGTTTGGAGATCGGTATCGATCGCCTGCGCTGTCAGCTTACCAGAAAGCACAGCACCTTCCATACTCCCGAGATACTCTTGCAGGGTGAAATCCCCAGCCAAATAAAAGTTCTCAACAGGAGTCCGTTGCACGGGGCGATGTTGCTGACGACCGGGGGTCGCCTTATACACTGAGCGGGGCGTCTTCACCACATGAGACTTCAACAGGATCGCCGGAGACTCACCCCCAAAATGTTGAGGGAACAGTTGTTCCAACTCCGCTAAGGTGGCGGCCACAATCTCCTCGTCGGATTTACCAATCCAGTCCTTAGCCGGGGCCAGCACCAACTCCAACATGGATTGATCTGAATCGGCATACTCCCGACAAGTATTGCTCATGTCAGCATACACGCTTAACAGGTCCGAACGGGAGAACAACAGATGATCAATGTCGGTGAGTTTGCGATCAAACCACAGATGTAGGTTAATCACCGGAACCCCCTCAAGTCCATCGAGTTGCTTGAAGTAATCCAAGCCTCGCCAGGGGTCCGGAAGTAGTAGCTTCAAGGGGTCAACGGGCATCGCTGAGACATAAATATCAGCGTCTAGCACCTCATCAGCGGCCCCATTTAAGCCCCGAATCAGGAAGTTCTCGACACTTCCGTCGTCTTTGAGTTGAATCTGTTTCAGAGGCGCATTCAGCCGCACCTGGCCCCCACGTGCTTCAATATACTCAACTAATGGCTCACATAGCCGTTCCGTGGGAGAACCATCGAGAAATGCCATTTTAGAACCGTTTTTCTCCTGTAAAAAACGATTCAATGCTGTCAAAATAATGGTTGCTGAAATTTCATCGGGATTGATGAAGTTCAACGCTTTGGACATGGCGATAAAAACTTCTTTCTCAACCCGTTCAGGAATGTTTTGACGCTTTAGCCATTCTGAGAAGGAATACTGGTCCATCTCCTCGACATAGCGCTGTCCTTGCACGATCGCCGGCAGTAAGCCAATCCCGAAGCGAATTTTCTCGGCCCAGGTCAACATATCATTGTTACGCAGAATGGCCACCAGACCATTCACTGGAGCCGGGAGATCTGGAAAATCGAAGCGTGAGTAAGTTCCCGGAGTTTCCGGCTGATTGAAGATCATCGTGTGTTCTTTCCACTGAAGACGATCTTCAATCTCAAGTTCTTTAAACAGTTGCAACATATTGGGGTAGGCCCCGAAAAAAATATGTAGCCCCGTCTCATACCAATCTCCATCTTCGTCCTTCCAGGCGGCGATTTTGCCCCCGAGGACATCGCGGCGCTCTAAGACGATGGGGGTATGACCCCGATCAACGAGATATTTGGCACAGGATAGTCCTGCTAAACCGGCTCCGGCGATCGCAACTCGCATTAACGTTACTAACCTCTCCGTAACTTAACAATTTGCCCGATTCTCATTATATGTTGCAATCCGTTACAAATCACGAAAAAAGCGACACCGAGCGCAAAAAATCCCGAAAAGGGTCCCACCGACCCCTAATTCTAACCGGGTTGATCCGCAAAATTTATCTAAATTTAGGGGCGAGCTGAGTCAGCTCTCCGGATTTAGCCTAGTCCTGAGTGAAGATATAAATAAGTAGATTTACGGATCTATCATCGCCACCTCTCGGACAGAATCTCGTTACCATGGTTACCTCCCCCCCCGTCACCCGCACCGCTCCTCACTCCCAGAAGCACCTCAGCGAAACCTGTCGCCTCTGGGAGCAAGAATGTCTGCGAGCCTGGTTAGACATGAAACAGGATATCGCCCAAGTTCAGCAAGACTCCATCACGCTCAACCGAGTCCAACCCGCCCCAAACCTGCGGCAATCTCAAGCCTGTAGTCACATCAGATAGGACTACGGTGGTTGACAAAGTGACCGACTGACAAGCATTTTGTCGTTTTTTGATGTTGATGAGTAACTGTCAATCAACCGTTGATCGTCAACATCAATAGCCGATTAGCCATCACGGTCGCGGCGTCGTAAAATCACAGCATGGCGAGTCGCCTGGGTTTCAGGAGTCACAAACCCATCAATCGTGACCAACTCAAACCCTGATAATCCCTGCTGTAAATCCTGCTGTTCCTCATCGCGCCATTGGCCGCGATACAGCACCACCCAGCCGCCGGGTTTCAACCAGGGCCGAACATAGCGCAGACAAACCGAGGGAGAGGCGACAGCTCGCAACAGTCCTAAATCATAACTTCCCCGATAGGGACGTAACGCCCCCAACGTCTCAGCGCGGCCCGCGATCGCCTCCGTCTGAGACAAACCCAAATGGGCGATCGCCGCCTGAAGAAAGCGTACCTTCTTCTGAGTCGAATCCACGAGCGTCAACGACCAATCGGGGCGGGCGATCGCCAAAGGAATCCCCGGAAAACCGCCACCAGAGCCAATATCCACCACCCGAGGCTGAGGCGGTAACGAGAACTCACCCCGTAGAAACGGCGCAACTCCCCGCAACGAATCCCAGAGATGTTTCTCCCAAAAATCCAGCGGCTCCAGAATACGGGTGAGATTCACCTGACGATTTCCTTGCACCACCGCCTCATAAAAGCGTTGAAACTGGGCCATGATCTCGGGAGTCACAACCCCCTCTAACCCCCTCTCCCACCCCGAAACGGGCAGAGAGGAGGTTGTATCATCATCAACGAGATTAAACTCAAGCATTAAGACCTAAAACGGGATATCATCCGACAAGGGTTCATCAGGCGAGGGAACTGGAGCCGCTGGATTCACCGGTGCATTCGCCGGTGCATTCGCCGGTGCATTCATCGGCGTCACCGGAGTTGGCGCAGGAACCGCCGCCGTGGGAGCCGGGGCCATCGGAGACGAACCCGCCGCCGCGCGTTCGAGAATATGAATCCGTTGCGCCGTCACCTCGGCCCGTTTCTCCCGGAACCCCTCAGGGCGATCAAACAGAATCATTCCCAAACGTCCCTCAATCACCACGCGATCGCCGCAATGGAAATTCTCTTGAACCGCCTCAGCCAGCCTACGCCAAGCCACCACCTTCAGCGTTTCAGGAGGATCACCATCTCGCAGAGGATCAATCTGCACCAGCAACTCCGTAATCGCCGTTTGATTATCACTCGTATATCGCAGTTGCGGATCTTGGACAATCTCCGCCATCAAAATACAGGTATTCATGACACTAAACTCTTCAAAATTGCGGACATCCCGAGAGCGACCCAAGGCAGCGAGGCGAGGACTCCCTGACCCAAAAGGTCGTGGCTGTCCTCAGCCTACTAGCTTACCTCAGTTTGCCGACAGTCAGACCTCACTAGATCTCATCAAGAGGTAAATTCTGTCCTCCCTGTTGCTGTTCAACAAACTTCTGAATCCGAGCGCGATAATCCAGAAGCATCCGATCAACCCAATCGCGATCGTCCCCATTGGCAAAAATATGCACCACAGGCTCACCCGCATCCGGTAACACTAACACCCAGTTATCCGACTGAGGTTCACACACCTTCACCCCATCCGTTAACTCAATGCGATCGGCTGAATGAGTTTCCACCATATGGCGCATTAGCGCCCCTTTCGCCGTCCAAGGACAACGAATCGTCTGACAGCGGTGATACACACGGGGGAGTTCCGCGCGAATCTGTCCGAGCGATCGCCCTTGCAGGGTTTCCATCTCAATCAACTTCGCGATCGAGAACATCGCATCAAAACCGGGGTGCAACTGGGGGAAAATAAAGCCCATTTCCCCACTTCCCCCCAAAACCACATTGGGATTCGTATGACAGGCCTCCATCAACGCCGTCGGATTCGCCTTAGTACGAATCACCTGGCCATCATGACGACGAGCAATCTGTTCAACCGCACTCGAGGTATGCACCGGAACCACCACCGTTCCCCGAGGATGAGCCGTCAAGATCATATTGACCATAAACGCCGTCAGTTGTTCAGCCCGAATCGGCAGTCCCGACTCATCCACGAGAATAAACTGCTCCCCATTCGCCGACACCTGAGCGCCAAAATTCGCCCGCAAGGCTTCCACCACCTGGCCCAACTGCGTCAACAGAGTTTCCCGTTCTTCATTCGCCAGGGCCATCTGATTGAGACTCGCATTGAGGACCACCGCATCACTACCAAACTTCGCCAACAACATCGGTAGAATCGCCCCTGACACCGCATACGCGTAATCAATGACGATTTTACTGTTGCTGTGGCGAATCGCCTCAACATTGAGCAGTTTCTCAAAGCCAGTGCTGTACATCTCCAACACCTGACTCGGATAGGTCATATCACCAATTTCAGCAATTTGCGCCCGTCTGAGATCCTCCTTAAAATAAGCGCCTTCAATTTTCTTCTCTTTCGACTTGGTGATATTAATGCCATTGGCATCAAAAAACTCAATCAGAATCGAATCCGAACGATCCGGGTGAATGCGAACATGAATCCCACCGGCGATGGTTGGCCGAGAGGTCATCCCATTGCGGGAGGCGCGAGCAAACGATCGCGACAGAGGAATCGCCGTCGCCTGTAAGTTTTGCACATTCACCCCCACCGACATAATGCCCGCAATCAGCGATCGCGACACCATGCGCGAAATACTGCGCTGATCCCGTGACACCACCACCTGTTCCCCTTGCTTGAGGCTCGACCCATAGGCCGCCCCCAACTTAACCGCAAATTCCGGGGTGATATCGATATTCGCTAACCCACTCACCCCCCGCTGGCCAAACAGATTCCGTCGCGCCGTTTGTCCCCAAATCAGGTTCATATTCAAAATTGCCCCTGACTCGACCTTCTTACTCGGCCAAATCCGCACGCCAGGGCTAATCTGAGCTTCTTCCCCAATCATCGACAACGGTCCAATGACGGCCCCTTCTAGGATATGCGCCCGGCGATCGACGCGAGTCCCCCGACAAATCGTACAGGCCCTTAAATGCACTTCATCGCCGATGATGGCACCATTCCAAATGATCGGCCGTTTGAGATCCGCGTCAGCGCCAATGGTGACGTTATCCCCAATGACAGTTCCCGGTTCGATATTGGTCCGGGGGCCAATGCGGCAATTTTCGCCAATCAGAACCGGGGCCTTAATCTTGACACTGTCATCGATGAAGGAGTTTTGTCCGACCCAAACCCCGGATTCGCGTTCTTCATACGGGTAGGTAATCTGAACTTTACGGTTCAAAGCATCATACTGAGCCTCACGATAGGCTTCGAGATGACCCACATCACACCAGTAGCCCTCGGCGATGTACCCATACAGGGGTTCTCCTTTATCTAAAAGCGTCGGAAATAAGTCTTTAGAGAAATCACATTCTTGGTTTTGGGGCAAATACTGGAGAACTTCGGGTTCTAAGATGTAAGTCCCGGTGTTGACGGTATCCGAAAAAATCTCAGAAGCCGAGGGTTTCTCCAGGAAGCGGACAATCCGCTGCTGTTCATCAGTAATCACAACCCCAAACTCGATGGGGTTAGGAACGTGTTTGAGGACTAGGGTGGCTTTGGAGCCTTTTTCCCGATGAAAGGCGATCGCCTCTTTGAGATCAAAGTCAGTAATCGCATCACCGCTGATGACGACAAAGGTATCATCGAGCAAGTCTTCAACGTTCTTGACACAACCGGCGGTTCCCAGAGGTTGTTCTTCTTCAACCGCATAGGTCATCTGAACGCCAAAATCTTTCCCATCCTGGAAATAATCCCGCATCACATCGGGGAGATAATGAACCGTGGCAATAACTTCTGTAATATCGTGACGGGTGAGAAGATTGAGGATATGCTCGGCGATGGGGCGATTTAGGATTGGCACCATCGGCTTAGGAAGGTCACAAGTCAGGGGACGTAGGCGTGTTCCTGATCCTCCAGCCATTAACACTGCTCGCATAAGCACTCCTTATTAAATTACGTTTTTGTCCAAATCATACAGTTTCTGGGCAGTCCTGAGGAATGGTCACTCAACGGTCCCCCCTGATTAGCCATACTCTAACTAACCGAGTGGGTGGGATCTGCCTTAGGAACGTCAAACTGAGTGATCAAGTTGGGATATCAAAGTGGGATATCAAAGTGGGTATTCAGCCGTTTACAGGGACGATTGATGTGTCCTGCCGGCAATGCCGGCAATGATTGTGGTTATCGTTGAATTTTAGAGTTCTGTCTGCCTCCTAGACTACCATGAGGCTCAGGTTCCTGGGCAAACCCCTCTCTCGGCGGCGATTGCCCGTTCGTAAAGCTGTCCGGCCCGTTCCCAGGTAAATTGCTCTTGCACGTAGGCCCGGCCGTTATGGGAGAGGTCTTGACGCAGGGATTCGTTGTCAAACAGATGCGCGATCGCCTGCACGTACTCCTCTACGTCATTGGCCCGCAAGGCCCGCCGAGACCCATTCTCATCATCAACCTGCAAGCCTTCTAAGGCTGCATCACTGCCGACAATTGGTGTTCCCGCCGCCATCGCTTCGAGGGTTTTGTTTTTAATCCCATAGCCAATCCGCATCGACACCACACAAACCGTCGCCTCATGGAGATAGTCCGACATCGAGGGAACTCGTCCGGTTACAGTGACACCGGGAACCGTGGCGAGTTGTTGCACTTCGGGAACGGGATTCGATCCCACCAGGGTCAGGGTAGTCTCGGGATAACGCGATCGCACCTGAGGATAAATCTCCTTGACGAGAAGGGTGACAGCGTCGATGTTCGCGATATTGTCCATCGCGCCGACAAAGATGAGGCGATGACCGCCGGGATCGTGCGATCGCATGGGAAACAACTCCACATCTACCCCATTGGGAATCACCATAATGCAACTATCGGGATTAAACTGTTTCATCTGAGCGCCATCTTCAGGGGTTGTGACGACGATATGACTAAATTTCTGACAATAGCGATTCTCATAACGGTACAGAAGGGGTAAATTGAGGCGATCGCGTAGGGGACGTTCAGCGGTTTCGGTTTCGAGTTGTTGGCGACAGGTGCCAAAAATAGAACTATGGACATTAACCACCGTTTTAAGGCGATCGCCCCAATGGGGTCTCACAAAGGTTTCATTGACGCTATGTTCACAAGTGATCACGTCATAGTTTCCTGACGCCACCGCCTCATCGACCCAAGTTTGCATCTCTCGCGAGTAATAGGACAACACACTCGGCGGTGTTCCCCCCAAAAAAAAGCCACTAAAGCGGCGCACTTTCCGCAACAGACTCTTGTCTACAATCGGTGGACGCTCAAACACCACCAACTCGCTCACATAGCCACGCAAGGCCTCAATCTCGTCATCGCTGACTCCCTCCTGACGTTGTGTGACGACGGTGACGGGATGATACTGATTTAAATACTTCAATAAATTAAAGGTTCGCACTTGGGTTCCGCCCCGACTTGGCGGATAGGGAAAGGTCGCCGACAAACTCAAAACGTTCATAATAATAGGAGGGTTAAAGGGTCACCTCTATGGTATCAGGGGGGTATCAGGGGGGTATCAGGGGGGTATCAGGGGGGTATCAGGGGAGCGAAAGAGAACCGAGACTAAGGACTAGGGAACGGGGAGGAGTTAGTGGTGGATGAGTTCTCCCATTTGTACCGTCCATAAGCTGGCATAAATTCCCGATTGTTGCACCAGTTGCTCGTGGGAGCCTTGCTCCACAATTTCGCCACGATCCATGACATAAATACAGTCTGCATTGCGGATGGTACTGAGTCGGTGTGCGATCGCGATCGTGGTGCGATTCTCGGTAATATGCTCAAGAGAGCGCTGAATCGCCGCTTCGGTTTCATTGTCCACCGCTGAAGTGGCTTCATCTAAAATCAAAATGGGAGGATTTTTAAGGACCGCTCGGGCGATCGCCAACCGTTGTCGTTGTCCTCCTGAGAGTTTTTGACCCCGCTCGCCAATGGTGGTTTGATATCCTTGGGGTAACTCGGAAATAAAACGATGGGCTTCAGCGATCGTCGCCGCCGCAACCACATCGTCATCCGTCGCCTCAAAACTCCCATAACGGATATTCTCAGCCACAGTTCCATGAAATAAAAACACCTCTTGACTGACTAAGCCAATAGCGCGGCGTAAGTCAGCTAAGCGGATTTCTTGGATATCTAAACCATCGAGAGTAATGCGCCCCGATTTAATTTCATAAAGTCGCAATAATAGCTTGACAATTGTGCTTTTTCCTGATCCAGTTGCGCCCACAATTGCGATGGTTTGTCCCGCTGCAACGGAGAGAGAGAAATTCTCAATGACCGGTTGGCGATCGTGGTAGCCAAAGGTGACTGAGTCGAGAGAAATATCCCCCTTAACTTGTTCAACGGGTAAAGGAGTTGAGCCAGGATGTCGAGTAATGGGAGTATCGAGGAGTTTGAACAGTCGTCGGGTTGAGGCCTGCGATCGCTGATACAAGTCTAAAGTTTCCCCCAAACGAGTGAGAGGCCACAATAACCGTTGAGTGAGAAACACCATCGTACTGTAGGTTCCCACCGCTAGATTTCCCGCTGCGGCGTCTAACCCACCGAGTAACAAAATCGCCGTGAACCCCACCAAAATGATAATCCGAATCAGTGGAACAAACGCCGCACTGAGGGCGATCGCCCGCTGATTCGTGCGAGAATACTCATGACTGAGTTGGTTAATTCGCTCCGCTTCATACTCTTCCGCTGTAAAACTTTTAATCGTCGTAATTCCCGTCAAATTATTGGATAACTGGGAATTAAGATCGCTCACCGTTTCACGAACAGCCGAGTAACGCGGTGCAAGACGTTTCTGGAAACTAATCGACCCCCACAGAATAAAAGGAATGGGTAGCAATGCTAACAGAGCAACATTCGGAGTTAAAATCACAAATGCCCCCCCAATCACAATCACAGTCGTTAGAACTTGTAATACTTCATTCGCACCGCGATCTAAAAACCGCTCTAACTGGTTAATATCATCATTCAGAACCGCCATCAACGCGCCGGTACTGCGTTCTTCAAAAAACGACAGTTCCATCTGTTGTAAATGACGATAGCCATCGAGACGGAAATCATGTTGAATCGCCTGGGCTAAATTGCGCCACAGCCGCTGATAGGCATATTCAAATAGAGACTCAAACCCCCAAATCACAAAACTCAACAGAGACAAAAGCACCAGTTGTGCCAAAACTGATTCAAGTCCCAAACTCGCTAAAAAGGAGTCTTCTTGCTGAACCACAATATCTACAGCCAAGCCAATCAAAGCCGGAGGAGCTAGATCGAAAATTTTATTGAGTACGGAACAAGTTGCAGCTTTCCAAATATCTTTTTGATAGGAATTAGCATATTGAAGCAGGCGTTGGAATGGATGTTTTTTAGAAACAGACATCAGTGTAAATCAACAATTAATAATTAACAATTTGCGATGAATAATTTGAATGAGATGAAATCCGGTTAGACCCTAATCAAACCATTGTTCCTCGTGACTTCGTTTCCTCGTTTTCCTCGTGACTTGGCTCTGCCAAGTCATGGCTTTGGGGAGGCTCTGCCTCCCGAGGACAGGCGGCAGAGCCTCCCAGAGTGCGTGTCACGGCTTCAGCCATGACACGAGGGGTAGAGGGGTAGCCTTCAAAACTCGATTTCGTGTCATTCATAAATATACGAAAATGTCAAGCCCCCAAACAAACATTTTTAGTCTTAATGATCCACCATCAATTATCCATTACTATAAGGTCAGCGAGGCAGTTCCCATCCCTTGGAACATGACCCAGGAGAGAAAGAAGTTCGTAATAAAGATTGCCATCAGGGCCGTCACCACAGCAGTTGTCGTAGATTCCCCGACCCCTTTCGCCCCTCCAGAAGTGGTTAGACCCCAACTACAGCCGATAATAGCCACCAACCCTCCAAAGACCCCTCCTTTAATCGTGGCATTGAGAAGGTCGGTCACCCCCATAAAGTTGCGGGCTGATTCGAGGAATACCGACTGAGCGATGCTATATTGACTCGTCGCAATGAGTAACCCGCCGGCCATGCCAATAATTAGGGAAAATAGGGTCAAAATTGGCACCATGATACAGCAAGCGATGACCCGAGGAATAACGAGATAGTCGATGGGGTCTGTTCGTAAGATATAGAGAGCGTCAATCTGTTCAGTCACTTGCATGGTCCCGATTTCCGCCGCAAACGCTGAACCCACTCGCCCGGCCACAATCACCGCCGTCAACACGGGGGATAACTCTCGGGCTAGGGCCACCGCTAGAACCCCTCCCACAGCAGAACCCGCCCCAAAGTTGAGAAATTCCCGCGCCACCTGAATCGTAAACACCATCCCCACGAACCCAGCGGTGATGGTATTGATGAGTAAGGATTGAGGGCCGACGAAGGCCATCTGTTCGATGGTGTTACGGCGGTGGATTTTACCGCTGACTAGCCCCATGGCGAGATGGATGACCACTTGTCCACCGAGGAGGATAGCGGCGAGTAGACGCTGGCCCCATTTGGCTAGGCTGCTTGGGATGAGTTTCTTATACAAGGGTTCTGCGCCAAAACGATAACAACAACGAACACACTGCAAGGTAACGTTACACGAAATACCAAGTTTCTTTAGGTTTATTTAAGATTTATACAGTTTTGGGATCTCGGCGGCGATCGCGATTAAGGTAAGAACATTCGAGATCGATAGCCCTTGACAATTTTCCTAGTTGTGCAGTTACATCCCATGTTATCTAACCTTTGTCTCCCAACTCACCTCTCCCGACTCCGCTCTTTGTGTCTAACCACGGTCTTCAGCTTTATGTTACCGGGTTTGGTTTTTGCAGCAGGAGCTTTAGCCCTGTTCGTCATGAGTTATATCCCACTCTGTAACCAACTCGGTCATGTGGGGTTACATTGGCTGCTTGAGTTTCTGGCGGTTTTTGGTACGGGCCATCCCCTACAGGGATTGCTCTGGCTTGGCTTCTCCTTCAGCTTTGTCGCCGTCCTCTTTGATATGTTTGCCAGCTTTCACACAGTCCAAGAGCAACACGAACGTTAACCCAAGTCAACCTCCCCTGTCAAGACAGAGGAGTCGACAGAAGTCAACGCGGGCGCACCCAGATTCAGGGACTGAACTGGGAGAATGAATTAACGTTAATCGCCTCTTAATCGCTTGTTAATCGCCTGTTAATAATAATTCGGAACAAAGGTTTGCTTACTCTTGGGCGGCCGTAAATAGCCAATATCTTCTTGACGTTCGGGGAGTTCAATGGGATCTGGGGTCAGATCATCATAGGGAATCATCGTCAAGATGTGATGGATACAGTTGAGACGGGCGCGTTTCTTGTTATCAGCATCCACAACATACCAGGGCGATCGCTTAATATCGGTATGCGCAAACATTTCATCTTTAGCGATGGAGTATTCGACCCATTTTTCCCGAGCTTTTAAGTCCATCGGACTCAGTTTCCAGCGTTTCGTCGGATCATCAATGCGAGCTTGAAATCGCTTCTCTTGCTCATCATCACTGACCGAAAACCAGTATTTAATCAAGATAATTCCCGATCGCACCAGCATACATTCAAACTCGGGACAAGAGCGTAGAAACTCCCAATACTCCTCTTCACTACAAAAACCCATCACCCGTTCAACCCCAGCCCGGTTATACCAACTGCGATCGAACAACACCATCTCACCAGCGGCGGGTAAATGGGGGACATAGCGCTGAAAATACCATTGGGTCTTTTCTCGCTCCGTCGGAGTTCCCAACGCCACCACGCGGCAAATACGGGGGTTCAGGGATTCAGTAATACGCTTGATAGTCCCCCCCTTACCAGCCGCGTCACGACCTTCAAAAATGATGGCAACTTTTAAGCCTTTTTCTTTAATCCAAGTTTGTAACTTAACCAGTTCAATTTGAAGTCGCTTTAGTTCGGATTTATAAACTTTTTTAGGAAGTTTTTTAGTCGGTTTTGAGGGTTCGCAAGTCATAGAATCATGAAAATTAGCATCGGTCTGGGCCTCTGCTGTTTTCGCTTCAACAGTATTGATAGGGCTTCCATGCGCCTTATCTTTTTTCTTTTTTTTACCCATAGGTGCAAAAAGTTGACAAGAGTAGTCAACAGTGATAGTCTCGATTGCCTCAATTATATAGCAGCCGGTCGAGAAGACAAGATATCGACAAAAATATAACCACTGACCTAGCAAGCGTGAGTGTAATCATCAGTACAATCATCAGTGCAATCCTCAGTTCAACTCTTGCGACAGATGACATCGTGAGGACAATACTGACACACAGACTGCTGATGATCCGGTTCAACAGGATAGTCGCCTTGCTTGAGATGAGTTTTGAGACGATCGCTGAACCGTTCGAGAGCCGCGCGATCGACCTTATTACCTTTCCCCAGGGGTTTACCTTTGGTTAGGGAATAGTAATAGGCCTGAACCGACGCTGACTCAGTGGGATTCTCCCCCTGAAGTTGTTGTGCGACGAGATCCTGATAGAGAGGAAGCTGGACATCTAAATCCGCCTTTCCCTGGTCACTCTTGGCGCGGGTGGGCCGACTTGAGCGGCTCTTATACTCGATGACAACATGGCCCTTGGGGGTGTGATCGAGGCGATCGATCTGTCCCCGCACCCGAAACCCATACCACTCTCCCTCAAACGACCGTTCCGTCGCCACAATTTGGCTGTCGTCGCTGAGAAAAGACGCTTGAGAAACGGTGCGGTGCAATCGTTGCAAATGCTCCTTCCGTCGCGCTCCCCAGGCGGCTAACTCCGGTAACTGTTCCAAGGCTTCGGCTTCCTCAAAGGCGGCCTCTAAATGCTGCAACAGAGCCTCACGCAAATCTGGCGATCGCGTCTCTAAGGCCATTTGGGTTGCCAATTCCAAGGTTTTATGGTAAAGCTTCCCGCGAACCCGCCCCGACAACTCCGTCTCCGCTTCAGCCAATTCCCGAATCTTGAGCAAATCCCCAGCCAACCATTTAAACCCACATTGGCCCAAATGGGTCAATTGAGAGGCACTAAAACAGTGAGATTGCAGATCGAGGGGAATCTCCGTCAGACCCTGAAAGCGATCGCCCCCCTGACCCTGGTGACGACCCTGGCGACGGCCCTGATGACGACCCTGGTGACGACGGTGTTCAATAGCCCAACTACGAGCCGCATGAGACAACACCGGGTCTTCTTGTAGCCCCCGTTGACGTAACCCCTGTTGACGTAACCCCTGTTGACGTAACCCCTGTTGACGTAATTCCTGCCAACTGGCGATCGCCCCAGGATCATCAGCGGCTTGTACCGCAATGTTAAAGCGAGCCAGATAAGGACTCGGCTGCCGAGGAGTCGCCTTAATTTGCCGAGGATACGAGAGATAAAGTTCCTCGGCCCCCCGGAAAAGGTCGCGAAACACGAATAATTGTCGTTGCGTTAGAGTAAACGCCGTTTCAATCCCAAACCCCTGTTTCCGAAGCTGTTTGCGGCGGTATAGATCTAAGAGCGGATCAGACCCGAGAGGAGACGGAATCATCCCATCAGCGACCCCTAAGACCCAAAGATAACCATATCTCGCCCCCAACACCGCCTCAGGAGACTGGACCGCGATCGCCCCCTCAGACGGCTCAGGCGCCACCCGCAGCCAAGATAGAGTGTCAAGTAGTTCCTGAGTGAACTGTTCTAGGGTCAGACGTTGAGGGTTAGCTTGAGCCAGATGCTGTAAGCCTTGTTGTAGAGACGACCAGGCCAAGCGATCGCTCGGATGACTCTGACAGCGTGGTTCGAGCTGCCAAGACTCCAGAAGTTCTTGCAGGCGAGCGATCCAGGTGGAGCGATCGCCGCGCGTCCATCCCTCTAGGGCCGTCAACTGCGCCCCGCAGTTCCGCCAACTCTGGCCCGTGTGGGGATGCTGACGGCGGACTCGCCCCCAGTCAATCGAGCCAATGATCTCGGGGGCCGTGGGCGTTAGAGGATGTCGGAACAGAGCCGCCGTGGACTCGAAGTCAAAGCGCGATCGCAGCGCCGCGACCAGCCCTTGCAGCCAAGCGCCCAGGGGGGTTTTGAGCAACGGACGGGGGCGATCGCAGGCGATGGGTAACTCATACTCCCAGGCGATATCTTGCAGCATGGGGTCATAGCCTTCAACATCCCAAGTGACCAGAGCCATCTCCTGGGGAGCCACGCCCTGATGCAAGAGCCGTTTCACCTGACGCAAGACCCCTCGGACTTCCTCCTCTTGATTTAAATAGGACTCCGCCGGCCGATGATGAACCGGCAACGACCGGGTAGAGGTTAAAACAGTAGAGGCTGAAACGGGAGAGGCTGAAGCCGTAGAGGGAGCTGAAGCGGACGGCTCATCCTCACTCGTCTCTAGGGTCCAACCCAGGGCTTGCAAATCCGCGATCGCCTGCTCTTGTCCGGGTAAATCCAACTCCGGGGAACTCGGCAGAAACAAGAGACTCCCTGGGGCGGCGATCGCATTCAAAAACTGTAACCGGCCTGGGCGATCGATCCATTCAGGATAGCCGTAAACCCAGAGCGGCCGGGGCGTCGGTTGCAGGCGGGCTGCTCGCGGATAAATTTGAGCTGGATCGACGCTTTTCTCACGTTCGAGGCGATCGCAGTAGGCTTGGGTCACGCGCAACAATAGCGTTAGCGGCGAAGAATGGGGCGTTATTGCCGCCAAAGCTGCTAAGTCCAAGTCAGACCGCAAAAGGCTGCTTAACCCTGGCAGGAAGCGGCGTTCTAGGGCGCTGAGGTCTCCTTCGTAGCTCCCGTTGTGCTGGAGTTGGGGCCAGGTTGGGTTTCGCCGTTGGTCCTGGACTTGCTCGCGGACGACGGCTAAACGCCGTTGATGAGCCATCAGGGGTGAGAGAATCTGCCAACCCTGTTGTTGACAGTGTTGACGGGCTAACGTCTCTAGGGAACAGTAGGGAACATCGAGGGCGGTGGCCAGGGACGAATGAGCGCAAATGACCTGAGTTTCGGGGGCGATCGCCTCTCGCGGGTCCTGAAACTCGAATCGTGTCTGATGGTAGGTTTTGATGTGGGTTTTGATGTGGGTTTTGATGTAGGTTTTGATAATGCGCATTCGCCTGACCTCCGCTGCTTCCTGACGTCTCCTTGGACTGGGCCATTGGACTCAATCATTCGAGTCGCCGTTTGCGCTCGACTCAGTTATCGTTAATCCTAGCCCTCAAGCTCCGAGACCGCTTCACTAAACCCCAAAAATTGCGGGTCTTGTCAGTTCTCAATGGAACGCCCGTCACCCCATGCGACAGCCCCCTTCCATCGCTCAGGCCTTTTCCCTACTCTGTTTTGTCGGTGCTGCAATCTTGCTGGTATTGGAGTTTGTGGGTCCCGAGACTCAAACATCAAATCCTTCGTTTGAGGATCTCGCAGCTAATGAGTCAGCTAATGAGTCAGCTAATGAGTCAGCCGGGAATCCTGACGAGCCGGCTGAGGGGCCGGTTGAGTCCATTTCCTCGGCGATCGCCACCCGCTCTAACCTAAGCTTTCCCGAGTTTAGCGTCTCGTTGGCGAACAACCTGCAAAACCTTGATCGCTTCATCTCCGAGTCATCATCACGAATATCCTCAACGACAGTCTCAACCGAGCCAACGAACGAAGAACAAGTCCCCGAAGACCTGTATTTAGAAGTCTCTCTGAGTCAGCGAACCCTATCGGTGTACCACGATCAACAACCACAACATCACTATCCCCTGGCTGTCGGTCGAGAGGGTTGGGAGACCCCCACCGGAGTCTTCGAGGTCATCGAAACTCGAAAAAATCCGGCCTGGGAGCATCCTTTGACCGGGGAGGTGATTCCCCCAGGGCCAACCAATCCCTTGGGCGATCGCTGGATTGGCTTTTGGACCGATGGACAGGTGTATATCGGCTTCCACGGAACCGCTGATGAGTCGAACCTTGGAGCCGCCGTGTCTCATGGTTGCTTGCGTCTGTCTAACTCGGATATTCGTGAGCTTTACGAGCAAGTTGAGCCAGGAACCCCAGTGATTGTCCGTCCCTGAGCGATCGCCACCTCAGGGAAATCGCCCTGATTCTGGCCCCTAGAAGTCCTGGCCCTTAGAAGTCCTTAGCTTGTTGTTCTTCAGCCTCAAAATTTTCAGCATAGGCCTCTAACAGCATACTCACCTGAGATAACACCTCTTTCGGATTGGTTTTCCCCAATAGTTGACGTTCCGGGAAAAACTCAGGATGGGCCAAACTTTGCTCAATCGCATCAGTGACCTGTTTACTAATCAGGTCTGAGAGTTGTTCTCGCGCCCGCGATCGCTGGAAGTTGGCTCCTTCCTCCGTGGTGGCATAGAGGGGAGGGAGGCGATTGAGAGCATAGGCCGCAATATCGCCCACATCCAGGGTGCGATCGGTACTGGCTTCAATTTCGGCAACTTTCGTAATTGCCTCCGACAAGACTAACTCCTCCATAACATTGATAAACTGCTTACGGGGTAAAACCACAACGTCACCCGTAAGAAGCGCCCCCATTAGGCGATCGAGGGACATATATTCTTCAATAGACAGTTCTGAGGCCGTATTACAAATACGTCCCACTTCGGCTTCCATGACGGGGGTTAAGTACCCGTCCGAGAGGGCCTGTTCGACAATTTTGACAATGCTCATAGCGGCTATCGGTTCGTCTTGCTACATCGATGCAATGGATCACCACACCGTCCGTCAGAGATCTGAAACAGGAAAATTTAACTGAAACCCTGAGATTATACTGTTTTTTCTCAGGTCAAGTCTGAGATTCCGGTGATTTCCCTCCCACTCACCTCGAACATCAAGGCCAAACATCTAGGTGAGTAAACCGTTACAGGCAATTATTTTAATCCCAAGTTCAACCAGGGAGCCGGGTCAACGGATTCCCCATTCACATAGAGTCCCCAATGCAAATGGGGGCCGGTTGAGATACCGGTGCTACCAATACGGCCAATGATCTCTCCGGCTTCGACCATCTGGCCTTCGCGGACATTGATCTCACTGAGGTGAATATAAATACTGGTGACACCTTGGCCATGGTCAAGACCGACACTATTGCCATGAAGTTCAAAGCCTTGGGAGACAGTCCCGACGAGGGACACTCGACCGCGAGCCGTGGCGACAACCGGCGCTCCCATGGGAGCGGCGTAATCGAAACCACGATGGTAATAATTCTCGGCCCACTCGCCGTTATAGTAGCGACGAACCCCGTAGGGAGTGCTGATGGGGCCATCACTCGGATGACGGAAAGAGCCAGTCCAAAGCCGCTCAGGAGTGACAATCGCTTTGAAGGCATCCATGCGGTCAAATTCGTAATCCGTGCCTTGAATAGCGTTAACGGAGGGCGAGAGCCAAATTTCTTGAATGGTGAAACGGCGATCGCCCAGAGAAACAGTTTGGCTTTGACGTTGGTTCCCAGAACTAGCACGGATGGGGAATGGCCCGGGAGAGTCAAGGGGAGTGGTTGGGATAAAGGCCCGATAGCGATTCTCTCCAACGGAGAAGGTTTGATAACTGCGTCCGCGAGCCGTCACGGTGGGAGCCTGGGGAGCGTCGCTTTCAATCAGCACCGAGAGGGTTTCCCCCAACTGGGGTTGTTCGGGTGACACTCGCATCTCTAGGGCCAGGGCCGGAGCGCTCATCACCACCCAAGTCCCGACAATTGCCGAGAGAGGCTGAGCTAGGAAGGAGCTGAAGGGGTTGGGGATCATCGTCATTTACGCCTAAGACTTAACACTTAAAAACGGGC
Organism: Phormidium lacuna HE10JO; assembly: GCA_900149785.2. Taxonomy (GTDB): domain Bacteria; phylum Cyanobacteriota; class Cyanobacteriia; order Cyanobacteriales; family Geitlerinemataceae; genus Sodalinema; species Sodalinema lacuna_A. Next base: position 87,438 of record FSSI02000010.1, read on the forward strand.
CGGCCCAGTCAAAATCCGGGTACTGCTCATTTTAGCCCTCACCCGGAGCGGTGACCGGTTTCACATAAACCACCAATTGACGGTTGACTAAGTACTGATGGCCCTCATCATCGAGTACACAGAAATAAATTGGATCTTGCCAAGCAATCCGTCCCATCAGGCGATCGCCGGTCGTCGTTTGCAGTTCAAGGGGGGTATGTTCCTTGACGTACTGTTGAAGGAAACGAATGCTCGGTAAACTCGTATCCATTTCAATCGCCATAAGTCCGTCTCCTCGCCGATACTAAAACGGCCTGTGGCGGGCATCGCTGCGATCGCCCGGTGTTTGCTATTATTGGCTACCATACCACCTTGAGCGGAAGGGCACGAACGCCCCCTAATGACGGACAAAGGACTCACCCACAATGACGACCCTGGAGTTTCAGAAATATCACGGTTTAGGCAATGATTTTATCTTGCTCGACAACCGCCACAGCCGTGATCCCGTGCTGAGTGCGGCTCAGGCTCAACAGATCTGCGATCGCAATTTTGGCATTGGCGCCGATGGCGTGATTTTCTTACTTCCCGGCCAAGACGGTACCGATTACACCATGCGGATTTTTAACTCCGATGGCTCGGAACCGGAAATGTGCGGCAATGGAATCCGTTGTCTCGCGCAATTTGCAGCCCAACTCAACGGTCAAGAGGACGCCACCTACCGCATTCAGACCTTAGCTGGGGTCATGACCCCCCAACGCCAAGCCGATGGACGCGTTACAGTGGATATGGGAGAGCCGCGTCTATTAGCTGGACAAATCCCCACAACCCTCAAACCTGAGTCGGAGAAAGTGGTCGATGTTCCCCTAACCGTCGGCGATCGCACCTGGAACGTCACCACGGTCAGTATGGGCAATCCCCATTGTGTGGTCTTTGTCGACAACGTAGCGGCGATTCCTCTAGCTGAGATTGGCCCTCAATTTGAGCATCATCCGCAGTTTCCCCAACGAATTAACACAGAATTTATTGAGGTGACTCAGGGAAATTACGTAAAAATGCGGGTGTGGGAACGCGGGGCAGGTGCTACGCTGGCCTGTGGCACAGGCGCCTGTGCCTCGGTCGTCGCCGGTGTCCTAACCGGACACTGTGACAGATCAACCACGGTTGAACTCCCCGGTGGCAACTTGGAAATTGAGTGGTCGAGTCAGGGATCGGTGTACATGACGGGGCCAGCCACCTTTGTCTTTTCAGGCACATTGCACCTGTAATCAGCACCTGTAATCATACGTAAATCAGACGTAAATCAGGAATCAGGCGAAGACTTGCACAGGGGTGATGGTATCAAGATATCTCCGAGCATCCAACCCAGCGATATCAAGTCCCTCCCAAGCAAGCCCCTCATACGCAAGCCAAACACAGCGTCAACGGTACAGCGTCAACGGTATAGGTCACGTCAAACTAATTTAACTGTCAAACGAATTTAACTAAGGTATAGAGGTTAACTCATGGGTGGAGGCATTTATCTAATTCAGGACGACGAGCAATTAGTCGAAATGAGCGAGCAAGCGTACGAGTCCGAAGAACAACTCCAAGAACTCCTAGAAACCTATCCCAATCTCCTCGCTGGCGATCAGATTGACACAGCACTCCCCCGCTACTGGCTCCTGATTCGCCGAGAAACCCCAATTCCTACGGAGGAAGACGGGGCCGGCCGTTGGTCCGTCGATCGCCTCTTTATCGATCAAAACGCGATTCCCACCCTAGTTGAAGTCAAACGTATTGATAACAGTCGCATCCGCCAAGAAGTGATTGGCCAGATGTTAGACTACGCCGCCAACGCCAGCATTTATTGGCCCATCGATACCATTGTTTCCCAGTTTGAGACCAACTGCCGCGAACAGGGCCGCGATCCCGAAGAAGTCTTTGAGGAATTTTTGGGAGAAGAAGCCAGTGAAGAACGGTTCTGGCAAAAAGTCAAAACCCATCTACAAGCCGGCAAAATTCGCCTCGTCTTTGTCGCCGATCGCATCGCGCCGGAACTGCGACGAGTGGTAGAGTTTCTCAACGAACAAGTCGATCCCGCTGAAGTCTTAGCCCTCGAAGTCAAACAATATGCCGATCACTCCCCCGAAGCCCTACGTCTATTAGTCCCTCGGGTCCTCGGACAAACCGCCGAAGCTCGCCTTAAAAAGTCCAGCGCGACCCGTGAACGCCGTCGTTGGGACGAAACATCATTTTTCCCGGAATTTGCCAGTCGCCGGGGCGAAGAAGAGGCAACAGTGGCACGAAAAATCTATGCCTGGGCGCAAGAAAAAGTCCCCCATGTTGAAGTGCAATGGGGCAAAGGCGATAACTATGGCGGGTTTGGTGTCTACTTCAAAGACAATCGCGGCAAAATTGGCAGTGAGTTATTTAATATCGGCATTTGGGGCGGTTTAGAACTATCCTCACAAAACTACGGTTCTCAGCCACCCTTTAATCAGACGGAACCCTGGCAAGAACTGCGATCGAAGTTTAGTTCCGTCGGCATCGCCCTCCCCACCAATCCCACGGAAACCCGTTTTCCCTATCTGCGACTCTCGGCGTTGCAGGATGATTTGATGCTAGAGCAGATTTTGCAAACCTTTACCTGGGCCGTCGAACAAGCGGCAGAACATTAATCGTAACTTGTCCAAAAAATGGAGTTTTGAGGGATATATGGCTGATTAAACCCTTCTTGTAGGGGTAAAAAATATCGTAGGGGCGAAAAATTTTTCGCCCCTACAATGTTCTGGCCCATGCAACCCATGATTGGCCATTGTTAATCCCCCAGGGGTTAATCCCCCAAAGATTGCAACGAAGCCTGAATACCATTGCGCTGGAGTTCGTTCAACACCGCTTCAGCCCGATCGCGGTGACGGAAGGCAGCCGACTGGGTAATGCGTCCATCACGGCGGCGTAGGGTGAGGGCATCAGGCATCAACAGTTGAACCAGTTCTAAATCGGTATTGGTGCGAGGAGTGACCGTAATCCGGAATTGTAGGCGCGTCGGTGGCACATTAACACTGGCATAACTTGGCGGTGGTGGAGGTGCGCCGGGACGGTTCGAGAGGACGGTGGTGGGCGGTACGGGCAAATGGCCGCGATCGCCGATGGGGACATTACCATCAGGAACCCGAAGCGGCGGAAGTTCCCCCCGAGTCGAAATTGGCGCTTGATAGGACGATTGCGGCGGCCGGTAGGCCAGTGGAGGTTTATCAAAGGACACCGACGGCGATCGCTGCTGCATAGATAAAGCACTGGCATTCCCCCAGGAGAGAACCTCAACTCCTTCAGTAGACTCGGTTCCAGTAGACTCTGTTTCGGCGGGGGTTGGGGCAGGAGTTGAAGCCGACGATCCCAGACGCGAACGAGTTGCTAGACGACCGATATTGCCGCGATTATTGACAAAACGATTATCTTGGGAAGAGGCCTCAGCCGTCGGGGCGATCGCCACCCCTTGATTGCCATTGCCCTCAAACGTACTATTAACAATCCAGAGACGGCCAGACTCCAACCAAATTCCATGGCCCTGGGGATTGCTCACCGTCACCCCATTCAGGCCAGAGCGATCCGCCGCTGCGATCGCCGTATGCTGACGGCCATAGGCACTGTCCAGCTCAGCACCACCCGAAATAATGACCCCCTGGCCCTGTTGCGGCGGATTGCCATAGAGCGTGACCCCCGAGGGGAGCCGTAGCGGGAAAATTTCACCATTAGCGCGGCTGTAGGTTCCCGGACTGAGAAAAATCACCGTATTGGCTTGAGCGCGACGTAGAGCATAGGTTAACGTTCGCAACGGTTGCGCCTCCGTGCCACCGCCGGGCTGATCTCGTCCCTCAGTGGGATTGACAAAGACTAACGTGGCCTGAGACGATCGCCCCGGCACATCTGAGCGCGACGAGAGTTGCCCCAGTAACCTGGGTCTCGATTGGGCGATCGCCGGCTCAATAGTGATACCATTCGCCAGTGTGAGAGTGACAGCCCCCAACGCGCCCCATTGGAAACGTGATAACCCCATATACGAAAATCCTAGGTGCAAGACAACGCAACAACCAAACCAGTGAATAACAGACAACGGGTTGATGTCCTCAACCACACCCTATCTCAACCAAAAACACCGCCGATGAACCCTCGGGAAACGAACGAACCTACTGTCATTGAGGGAACAATGTCTATCGAAGGACAAGCCCACCCCGACGCCAGCCTAACCCCGCCCTCCGTCTGTCGCATCCTCGACGCGAACCTCGATCGCGCCCGCGAAGGCATACGCATCGTTGAAGAATGGTGTCGTTTCGGATTAAACAACGCTGAATTAACCGATACCTGCAAGCAGATGCGCCAGGAACTCGGCCGTTGGCATAGTGCCAAACTCAGATCCGCCCGAAATACCCCTGATGACCCTGGCGTTGACCTCACGCATCCTCGCGAAGAACGGCGAGAGAGCGTTGAACAGGTCTTACAAGCCAACCTCTGTCGCGTCGAAGAAGCCTTACGTGTCTTAGAAGAATACGGCAAGCTCTACCACGTCGATATGGGCAATGCTTGTAAACAGATGCGATATCAAGTTTATACCCTAGAAAGTCACTTTCTGGCCTACCAACGGCAGCAAACCTTAAAACAAGCTTGCCTGTATCTGGTGACCTCTCCGAGCGATCGCTTGTTTGAGATTGTCGAGGCGGCTCTACAAGGGGGACTGACCCTGGTGCAATATCGCGATAAGGATGCCGATGATGTCACGCGCCTCAACACCGCCCAAAAACTCAAACATCTCTGTCACGACTATGGCGCCTTATTCATCCTCAACGATCGCGTGGATTTAGCCCTAGCCATTGAAGCCGATGGCGTTCATTTAGGACAGCAAGATGTCCCCATCTCCTTCGCGCGTCAACTCCTCGGCTCCCAACGGATTATCGGTCGTTCGACCACCAATCCCGAAGAAATGCGCCGGGCCTTAGCCGAAGGAGCCGACTATGTGGGGGTTGGCCCCGTCTATTCTACGCCAACGAAAGCGGGGAAAGCCGCCGCTGGCTTAGAATATGTCCGCTATGCCGCTGAACGCTGTCCCGTTCCCTGGTTTGCCATTGGCGGTATTGATATGACCCGACTCCCGCAAGTCTTTGACGGCGGCGCGACTCGGGTTGCTGTGGTGCGGGCCTTGATGGAGGCTGAACAACCCACCCTGGTTACCCAGTATTTCCTCTCGCAGTTGGCTTGGGTGAATCGGATGCGCAGTCGTGATGAGCAAGGATAGCCGGGGACGTGCATCGATTGCTGGACTATTCTCGACTGTTTGATGGGCCTGAGGCTGGGTCTGAGGCTGGGATGTTCTCAGCGTTAGAGACGCAACTGGAGCAGAAACTGCACGGGTTAGATCATCATCCCCAGTCGCCAGTGGTGTTGTTAGCCGAGAGGGATGCGATCGCGTTTTTGGCTGGGGTCTTGGCGACTCAGATCCGGGGAGTTCCCCTCGTTCTCGCAAATCCCCAATGGCGTCGCCGAGAATGGCAACAGGTACAAGATCTATTGAACTGGAATCTGGCCTGGGGCCAAGTTCCCCTAAACATGAGGTCTAACGCCAAGACTCAGCCCCCAGCCGGGACGATTCTGATTCCCACTGGGGGAACGTCGGGGAGGATTCGCTTTGCGGTTCACACCTGGGAGCGGCTGACGGCTTCGGCGTTGGGGTTTCGCGACCATATTCAGGGCCAACAGAAGCGACAAGAGATTAACTGTTACTGTACCTTGCCCCTGTTTCATGTCAGTGGCTTGATGCAGGTGGTGCGATCGCTCGTGACGGGAGGACAACTCGTGTTTGGCTCTTACAAGGCGTTACAGGGGGGAGCATTGCCCGCATTTGACCCGCAACGGTTCTGGATCTCCTTGGTTCCGACTCAGTTACAGCGACTGTTGGCTGATCCGACGGTGACGGCTTGGTTGCAACGGTTTGAGGGGATTTTGCTCGGGGGTGGGCCAGCTTGGCCGGGGTTGTTGGCTCAGGGGCGATCGCACCGTCTGCCCTTAGCCTTAACCTATGGTATGACGGAGACCGCTTCTCAGGTGGCAACCCTACAGCCTTGGGAGTTCCTAGAGGGCAACAGCAGCAGCGGTCGGGTTCTCCCCCACAGTGAAATTATCATCGCTAATGCCTCTGGTCGCCCCGTTAAGCCTGGAGAAATCGGACGACTAACGATTCGGGCTAAATCCTTAATGCGTGGCTATTACGGCGAATTTGAGTGGAATCAACCGAGTCTTGGGGAACTCGTCAGTGATGATTATGGCTATTTTGATGAGGCGGGTTATCTCCATCTTGTGGGCCGGGGAAGCCAGATGATGATTAGTGGCGGGGAAAAGGTGTTTCCCGCTGAAGTTGAAGCCGTGTTACGAGAGAGTCCGGGGATTGAGGATGTCTGTGTGCTGGGTGTGGCGGATGAGGATTGGGGTGAGGTGGTGGTGGCGCTGTATGTCCCGGCCGGGTCCAAGTCCTCTGATGAGATTATCACGGAGGGGCGATCGCGCCTCTCGCAACAATTAGCATCCTATAAACATCCGAAATGTTGGTTGGCGATCGAGCGGATTCCCCGCAACAGTCGCGGTAAAGTCGAGCAGCGACAGGTGCAACGTCTCGTCTCAGCGCTTCGAGCCAGCAAAGAGAGCGCCAAAGACGGCGATGATGAGTAATGTTTGGTAGCCAAAGACGGCCAACCAGTCTAAGACAAAACTGCTGTCAACGGTTGCAAGCATGAGCTGAATTTTGGCAAATCAATCTTGGGAAACAGGCGATCGGGTTGTCCTCTTGTTATACACTTCTTGGGTGTTCTGGATCTACGGTGAGATTTGTTGCAGAGTATACAAAATTGTAGCGAAAAATTTTTTGCCCCTACAGCAACGGGTGTAAGAAGTAGAATTTTGATAATCTTGCAGCAGTTTAACACCCTTCCGTATCACGTTAATGTTGGTTTGGCTTCTCTTCTTTTCTTTTATGCCTCCTTGGACTCCTCCTCCTGGCTTCTCTTTATATTTTCTTCACAGATACTCTCTACAACCATAGGGCAACCCAGCCGGATCGCCCTATGGTTTGCCTCTGTGATCCCGGATTGCTACAAGAGTGACTCATCATGACCTAATGGTGATGGTCAGAAGATTCTAAGCCAAGAGATTCCGTTGCATCCTTGAGTTTTTTCCAGAGTTCTTCAACTTCTTGAAAGGCAATATCAGGAGGGAGTTTGCCGCTGGTTTCTAAGCAACTAATATAGCCAACTTTTTGAGCAAATTCCTGAAGATTAGCATCAAACAATAACGCTTCGGGATGATTCGGATCGAGCGGACCGTGATAGGGGTGTTTAATCGTTAAAAAGTTTGACTGTGTCATGATAACCTTCCTTAATTCGACTAGATTTTTGCTTTAAAATGTTCTCTGTTAAGATGCAGTCTTCATTCCTGACGGTAATAGAAATCACTCATCAAACCCAGAACAACCTGGGTGTGGCACAGAGGTTACTCTGGGTATGGGGTTTATCTTGATAGGTCTACTGTCACATCTTAACCTTATCATAACCTTTTTACAAAAAAGGTGCTTTCTGATACCTGGAAAATGCCTGAAACTGCAATAAATCGCAATAGTTTGAGGAAGAATCCCCAGGTTATACCGAATCGAGTTGAGAAGCTCTGGCCGAAATTTGGGTGTTCCTACGGATGTCAAGGATCGCGAAAAATTGAGGAACAATTGAGGCGATCGCCCCGTCGTCCGTGGGCAATCTAACCCCCCAAATCAGTCCAAAGATCGGTTACACTAAAGAATCAGCAAAGAATCAGCGTTGAGGAAAAGTCGATGAACCATTCACTCCATCTAGCAAGCGTTCTCGGGGCTGCGATCGCAACCATGATGTCTATGACCTCCGCCGCCACAGCCCAAGTTCTTGAGTCAGAAGTAACGGTTCCTGGACTAGAGACACGACGCCTGCGAACCCTGACCCTTCCTGATGCCTTTGAACGAGCCTTCCTCGAACATAGTCGTGACTTTTTCAGCAATCGTAGCATCACCAGTCAGATCGACTCGCTCTTCTTCGCGTTCCCCGAAAATGACATCGCTGAGGACGGTCAACTCCTCAATGTCCTGCATCGTGATGTCATGTTACAGCAACTCACCAACGATCCCTTTATGCGAACTCCGGATCTACCAAACCCTTATAATACCTCCATCGATACCATGAATCGAACCGGTGGAAGTACCCCCATTCGTGGCAGTGAATTTTTCCTAGACTAGCGATTGAACAAAGAGATCCTCAAACTAACGGCGATCGCCAGCCAAGACGATCGCCGTTTTGCCATCTTACTATCCGGCCTCAAAGCGTATAGTGGGCGGTGCAGGAGTTGAACCCGCCTAAGGCGAATTATGAGTTCGCTGCCTAAACCGCTCGGCCAACCGCCCAAAACCCAGGGGAGTCTCCAGTCTCCTAGAGACAACCCGGATTCGATTCTAGCGCGATCGGCCAAATTTCAGCTAGGGGGTGACCAAAATTCCTCAAGGATGATCCCGGTGACCCGATCGCACAACACTTAAGATAGAATAGTGCGGACTTAGCCTGACCCACAGTTCTGCCTCCTGTAGCGTCAATGTAGCGAAACACCTTCGCCTGAACCTGACTAACAAGACGTTAGCGAAACTCACCACCATGAAATTTAACTGGACTGTCTTCTTAACCATCACCTTACTACTACTCATGATGGCAGCGGGGGGTCTCAGCGCGATCTGGGGATTTTCCCTAGGACGAGAGGCCCTCAAAGGAGTCACTCAGCCAGAATTTAGACCCGGAAGCAACCTCAGCAACCAACCGGACAATCAACCCAACAGCAACAACCCGCGATTTCTTGACGAAGAAGATATCTTGCAGGATGTTGAAGCTCAAATCCAAAGTTATCAGTCCGAGGCCAGCGCTGACTCAGCCTAGAACAAGACATTGTCAAACCTAAATTGTCAAACCTAAGAGGTATCAGTCCAGGACAAATCTTGAAACTCGTGAGCGTTCGCAAGGCGTGCGAGACCCGCAATCGCCACAAACCCTTGATTCAAAAACCCAACCCCATTACCCGACTCTTGCGCCTGGGAGGTATCGGCCTGTTGGCCCTAACAGTGGTTCTCCTGATTCATCCCCCCCTACTCGCCCTAACCCTCGGCCTCGAAGCTCAGACCTGGCAAGATATCCTCTTGAGCTTACTGTCAGTCTTGGGTTTGATTGCCATCAACGCCTTCTTCGTCACCGCCGAGTTTTCCATGGTGTCCGTGCGGCGATCGCGCATCAACCAGCTCGTCGATGCCGGAGATCTCCCGGCCCGTAGCGTGCAGATTCTGCAACAGGATATCGATCGCCTCCTGTCGACCACCCAACTGGGAATTACCCTATCGAGTCTAGCCCTCGGTTGGATCGGCGAGCGGACCATGGCCTCTCTCGTGGCCCTACTGCTCACAACCCTTCCCCTGGCCCCTCCCGTCGCCAGCATCGTCACCCATAGCCTGTCGATTCCCCTGGCCTTCCTGCTCGTGGCGTACCTACAAATCGTCCTCGGGGAACTCTGTCCCAAATCCTTGGCCCTCCTCTACGCCGAACAATTAGCCCAACTCCTTGGGCCTCCCAGTTTGGCGATCGCCCGCTTCTTTAACCCTTTCCTCTGGATTCTCAACCAATCCACCCGTCTCCTCTTGCGACTGGTGGGGATTCGCGACGTCGACCGCCGCTTCTATAACCGCGTCACCCCCGAAGAACTGCAACGCATCATCGCCCTCGAAGGAGAATCCACCGGCCTCGAAGCCGAAGAACGGGAACTACTGAGCAATGTCTTTGAATTTGGCGATGTCGCCGCCGAAGAAGTCATGGTTCCCCGCACCCAAATCGCCGCACTTCCGAGCGATGCAACCTTTAGCAGCTTCCTCGAAGAAGTGGCCCATTCCGGTCATTCCCGCTATCCCATCATTGGCGAATCCCTCGACGATATCCGAGGAATCGTCCATCTCAAAGAACTCGCCGAACCCCTCGCTCGCGGACAAATGTCCCTCGATACCCCCATTCAACCTTGGGTACGTCCAGCGCGCTTTGTCCCCGAATGTACCCTCCTCGGAGAACTACTCCCACTGCTACAACGCTCGGCTCAACCCATGGTGATGGTCGTCGATGACTTTGGCGGAACCGCCGGGTTAATTACCATGCAGGACATCATTGCCGAAATCGTCGGCGAAAGTATCGAGACGGAACGCAAAGAAGACTTAGCCGTACAAATGATTGACGATCGCACCTTCATTGTTCAAGCTCAACTCGATCTCGAAGAAGTCAACGAACTCCTAGATTTAAACCTTCCCCTCATCGACGACTATCAAACCCTTGGCGGTTTCCTCATCTACCAGATGCAGAAGATTCCCGATATTGGGGATTGCTTCAATCTCCACAGTCTAACCTTGCAAGTTGTGGCCACCGATGGCCCACGCTTGCACCAAATTCAGATTCAACGACGAGAGACCTCGGTTCCTCTCGATACCCAACTCCCGGAGAGTTTGTCCTCGGAGTCGTTACCGGCTGAGGATCTCGATTTTGCAAACGATCTCGTCCATACATCTTCCTCAGACGAGTCCTCAGTCGAGGACACCCAAGACGCCGACACCCTAGAATCTGACTTGGGATTAGCCGAAACCGATCCCCTTTTAGATGAGGAACCCGACAGCCTTTCAGCCAACCCCGACACCGAGCGATAGGGACTATCCCTATCGCTGTCATGGCTGCATTAGCCGAGATATCCCATCTCCTTGAGGGTATTGAGAACCTTATTCACACTCTCCTCGTGGGATTCTAAATCCGTCCGACATTCAATGGTGGGATCGGTGGGGGGTTCATAGGGATCGCTAACACCGGTGAAGTTAGCAATTTCACCACTACGGGCCTTTTTGTAGAGGCCTTTGACGTCACGATCTTCGCAAACGGCTAAGGGTGCATTGACAAAGACTTCCACGAAATCGCCAATGCGAGCTTTGACTTCTTCGCGCACCGCTCGATAGGGGGAAATGGCTGACACGAGAACAATAACACCGTTGCGAGTCAACAAATGAGAGACAAAGCCGATGCGACGGATGTTTTCATCGCGATCTTCTTTACTGAATCCCAAGCCTTTGGTGAGATTTTGTCGAACAATGTCGCCATCGAGGATTTCTAACTTACAATCGAGCGATCGCAGCTGTTCCGCGACGGCCTGACTAATCGTTGTTTTTCCGGCTCCACTCAAGCCGGTGAACCAAACCGTAACACCACGTTGTTGAATCATTCTAGGTTGTCTCTGCTACTGTTATCTTAGGTATCCTACCCCAGCCACAAGACCAGGGTAGAGGCATTGAAGCCAATTCAAAATACCATGTTTAGGGAAGACCGGCCCGGAGAGTTTGCCAAGGACTGCGCCTGAGTTCTACAAGCCATAGAAGCTTATAATTAGCCAAGGAACGAGAAACATTAAACTTAGGGTTAAAGGCGCACCAACCCGAGCAAAATCCGTGAATTTGTAGCCCCCTGGCCCATAAACCATCGTATTAGTTTGATAGCCAATGGGACTGAGATAACTATTTGAGGCGGCAAACGTCACCGCAAACATGGCTGCAAAGGGATTCAAGCCTAGAGTTTGGGCGACTTCAACGGCGATCGGTAGCATCAGGACAACCGCAGCATTATTAGAAATAACTTCGGTAAACGCAGAGGTTATCACAAAGAAGAAAACCAAGACCCAGTACCCAGGGAGATGTCCGCCAATTTCAACTAAATGTCCAGCAATCCAAGCAGTTGTGCCGGAGTTTCTCATGGCAATCCCTAAGGGAATTAAGCCCGCCAACAAGAAAATAATATCCCAACGAATTGCTCCATAAATTTCGCCGGGACGCAAACACTTTGTCAAAATCAAAGCAATTACACCCGCCCAAGCACTCACTAAAATTGGCATAATATTGAAAGCAGATAAGCCAATCACTGTTAAGCCAATCAGTATCGAAATCCAGGCTTTATCTTGGCGTAACATTTCAACATTGCGCTGTTCTAGAACCAAGAGTTCGCGAGTTGTTTGTAAGCCGACAAAGCTTTGCTTCGGTCCTTGGAGGAGTAACAAATCGCCAAAGCGTAGGGGAACTCGCCCTAAGGGACCTTTGACGAGTTCTGACCCCCGACGCACGGCTAATACCGTTGCGTTATAACGTTGGCGAAACCGGATTTCTTTGAGGGTTGTCCCGATGAGGCGAGAGTTGGATAGAATTAAAACTTCGCCAATTTTTTCTTCTTCAGAACTCAAGACTGATTCTAAGGAGTTTTGTGTAAATTTCACATCAGCAAAGAGTTCTAATCCCCGTTCTTCACGAATTTTGAGTAAGTCTTCTCGGCTACTACGAACCACTAAAATATCGCCCGCCTGTAAGATTTTGTCGGCTAACGGTTGTGCGAAGCGAACCTTATCTCGTAGCAACTCTAGGACATCCAAGTCGAATTTTCGTTGAATCTCACTGTTATTTAGGGTTTCACCCACGAGACTCGATTGAGGGGTAATCACTAATTCACTGACATAATCTCGTAAGCCATAACCTTGAGTAAACGATTCATTGTCAGTTTTGCGATCGGGCAATAGAATAGACGCGAATAGGGTTAAGTAGAGGAGTCCAAATAAGAAGATAAAAATACCCGCCTTGGAAAACTCGAAAATCGTAAAGGTTCGATACCCCAACTGTTCCGACAGTCCACTGGCTAAAATATTCGTTGAGGTTCCGACCAAGGTTGTCATTCCCCCTAAAATCGAAATGTAGGAGAGTGGAATCAACAATTTAGAAGGAGAACGCTTTTGTTTTCGGCACCAATCTTCAACAATTGGCAAGAAAATGGCAATGACTGCTGTGTTGTTAATAAACCCAGAAATGGGTCCAACGAGAATCCCTAATGTAAAAATTTGACGATTTGACGTTTGTCCTCCCCAACGTATTAGGAAGTCACGAATAATTTGAATCACTCCAGTTTTAGCAATTCCCGCACTGAGAATAAACATGGCCATGACAGTCATCGTGGCTGAGTTACTAAATCCAGACATTCCTTCTTCGGGACTGACTAGGCCGCATAGCATCAGTAAGACGGTGACAGACAAAGCAATAATATCTGGCGGTAGGAGTTCACTGACAAAACCAATCAATGCCAACACCAAGATAACCAGAGTCAGAATAATATCCATTTAGGGGTATCTTGAAAATCTGGAGGACAGTCTCCTATTCTAGTTTAATTTCTCTGAGAATAGGGGATTCTTTTGTCTTTACACTCCTGAGTCGGCCGGTCGGGATAAATTGACGGGTTCTATGGGTCTTGTGGGACTCTAAAATTTGATAGTATGAAGACTAACTAGCTCAGTTCGGGATTTAACGATGAAGCGTTTAAATGGTCGCGCCTTGCCCTGGCAGCTACGGTGGTTGGGGGTGCAGGAATCGTCGGGTTTGTCGCCCTGGCTAATCTCCCCTATCCGATGATTCGTCGCCCCATTGCTGAACATGCTCCGATTCTCTTGTTGCCCAGCTTTCTGAGTATGGATAAGAATTACCGAGAGGCGATCGCCCTTGTGGAACAATCCGATCAGTTAGTTAACCAAGCCACCAGTGCGGCGGATTTGGAGTTGGGGCAAGAGAAGGTGACGCAGGCCCAACATCATCTTGATCAACTTCCCGTCTGGTTTCTTGGCTATTACCCGCAACGGTATTGTACATTTTTTGGCTGTTCTTGGAACTTTACCTACGATGAGTTTGAGACGGCCCGCAAGGCGATCGGACGGATGGATGTGGTGCTATTCCAAGAAAAGAATGCTCATGATGAGTTAGAGGAGGTCTTAGGAGAACTCCAGGCCGCGCGATCGCAATACCGAGAGGCCGCAACTTACCAAGGTGCTCAAAATGCCCTAGACACCTGGCAAGCAGCCATCGATCGCCTACACCTAATTCCCTCACAAACCCTCGCTGGAGAGTTGGCCCGAACCCACATGACAGCCGCCAATCGGGATTTACAACAGGCCCAGCGCAGTCTTAACGGCAATTAACCGTCCACAATCGCAAGGCCCCACATCCTCCCCCTCTTGCCTCAAAATGGTGCGTTCGGACCGTTTTGGCCGGGTTGGTTGAGGCCAAAGACGTGATGAAGCCCGAACGCACCCTACCCGACTCCCCTACAACTGCCCAATCATTTTATGGGTTTGGGGAACCACTCGAACCTGCCCGACGGTGCGTTTCATCATGGTTTGCCAAGCCAAAACCTGCTCAGGATCAGGCACAACAGCATCGCGAAACGAATCCCGGCGTAGAGCTTCATTCGTCGCCCGTAGGACCCCATTCAGGGGTGTCACAGGTTGCAGATAAATGGGGGTATCAGGGCTAACTCGGGCCACCAAATGGGCCACTCGTTCGAGTTCCTGGGCCGGGGTGCGATCGCAGACAATGGTTTTCACAAACACCGACACCCCAGCCTCATGACATTGTCTCAAAAACAACTCATGTTCTTCCCACCAAGTTTCCCCACTGGTACTGGGTAACTTAATATCCATCCCCACCAAATCCAAATAGGGGAGAATTGGCCCTAACTTATCAGGACGATGTCCCCCAGTCTCTAAGTAAACCGGCAGTTGGGTTCGCCGGCGGATTTCCGGCAAAAACTCCGCCAGAAACGGGGCGTGTAAAAGGGGTTCTCCTCCCGTCAAACTGAGACTGTCATGAAGTCCCGGTCGATTTTGGCGTTCAACCCAAGCGGCCAATACCTCCACCGTAATCGGATTATCATACTCGTCAAAATCCCGTAATCCCGGTGTCCGTTCAACCCGACAATGAGTCCGAGCCTGCCAGGTATGGGCGCTATCACAGTAAAGACAGCGTAAATCACAGAGGGCAAAGCGGATAAAAATTTGCCGAGTGCCGATATTTGCGCCTTCTCCCTGAATGGCGGAAAAGACTTCAACAAGTCGCGCCGTTTGCCCCTTACTCATGGCCACATCCCAATTTATCTACTCAAATCACTCTCAAATCAGTCTCAGACCACGGTTAACCTAGGGTCTATCCCTTGCCCCCTAAGGTCTGGTAGGCCTCTAAAATTGTGGACTCGGTTTCTTGCCAACTCAGGCATTTGTCGGTCACGGAGACACCATACCGGAGATCCTTGAGGTTGTCGGGGATTTTTTGGTTCCCTTCAAAGAGATTCGACTCCAACATCATGCCCACAATAGAAGAGTTGCCGGACTGGATCTGTTGAATGACATTTTGAAACACCCCAGACTGACGGCGATGGTCTTTCTGGGAGTTGCCATGACTGCAATCGACGACGAGGCGCGGGGGAAGTCCCGCTGCTTTTAATTGTCCTTCCACCTTGGCGATGGAGTCGGCATCATAATTGACCGTGCCGCCGCCACCCCGGAGGATGATATGGGCATAATCGTTGCCGCTGGTGGTGAAAACACTAACGGAACCATTTTCGTCAATTCCCAAAAAACTATGGGGTTCTCGGGCCGCTTTCATGGCGTTGAGGGCAACTTCGATGCTGCCGTTGGTGCCATTTTTCAAGCCCACGGGCATCGAGAGTCCACTGGCCATTTCGCGGTGGGTTTGCGATTCAATGGTGCGAGCGCCGATCGCCGACCAACTCAGGACATCGCTAATATATTGCGGCACGATGGGATCGAGGGCTTCGGTAGCGGTAGGTAGTCCGAGATCGGCAATGTCAACGAGGAGTTGGCGGGCCAAGACTAAGCCTTTCTGGATGTGGAAGGAGTCATCCATATCGGGGTCATTGATTAACCCTTTCCAGCCGACGGTGGTGCGAGGTTTCTCGAAATAGACGCGCATCACCAGCAGGAGTTTATCTTGGACGCGATCGCTCAACTCCCGCAGCCGTTGGGCGTACTCTTTCGCCGCGTTGACATCATGAATCGAACAGGGGCCAACCACCACAAAGCTACGGGAATCACGGCGATCGAGAATGGCCTCAAGTTGCTGACGAGATTCCACAATCGTCTGTTCGGCGCGATCGCTCAGGGGAACCTGGGCCTTCATCTCAACCGGCGGTTGCAGAACCTTGGCGTTGGCAATATGGGTGTTGAAGAGTTGTTGCGGCATGGTTTGCGGCATGGTTTGCGGCATAGTGGGCAGCGTGATGGGCAGTCTAGGTTGGGAGCGGTGGCCCTGAGGTTAAAGCCTGAGTGTTCATTTTAAACCAGTTCTCGGACGAAGGATATCTCGAAATTCTTACAAACCTGGATTTCTTGGCCGTTTCGGATTGCTCAGATGGCTCTCAGGATGGAGTTTGAGCGATCGCCGCCTGAGCGCGTTTCATCAACTCCGTCACCGTCACGAACTCATAACCTTGCTGTTGCAAGGTTTCAATCAGCAGCGGCAGGGCAGCAACGGTATGATGACGGGGTCCGCCGCCATCGTGCAAGAGAACGATCGCCCCTGGGTGAATCTGGGCGAGAACCTGATCGAGAATCTCCGACTGTGAGAGAAAATAATCGGAACTATCGACGGACCACATGGTAATGGTCTGGTTCTGCCGGATGCTGTAAGGGGTGAGGGCGTTGTTTAGGTAGCCGCCGGGGGGACGAAATAGTTGGGTTCGCACTCGCGTATACTCGTAGATCAGTTCAGCGGTACGTTCAATTTCTCGGTCGGCCTCTACTTCGCTGTTGACGATGTAGGGATGAGACCAAGTATGGTTCCCCAGGACATGTCCGTCGGCGACGATTCGTTGTAACACCTCGGGATAGCTCGAAATGACTTGGCCGAGTACGAAGAACGTGGCGAGGATATCGTAGTGTTGTAGGATATCCAGGATTTGCACGGTATCGGGCGACGGACCATCGTCAAAGGTTAAGGCGATGGCGCGATCGCCGAGTGCTAGGGGGAGCGATCGCACAATTTGCCCCTGATACGCTTCAGGGACAAATTGCTCGATATCCGGGGGAATGCGATTCTGTTCAATTTGCAGTTTGGTATCAGTTTTCAGGCGTTCTAATCGTGCGACAGAAATCGCAGTGTGTTGTTTGACATTCTCTTCAACCGGGGCAGCTTGCAACGGCAAAAGTCTTGGCGTATAGATCACAGGACGCATGGCTAATAACGGAATTGCCCCGAAGAGCAAACACAGCAAGACCATGACAGCCTGGATGGGGAAACGATGCCGAGTCAAGAGATGGCTCCATCGAGTTATGAACGAAGTCAGCAAATTGAGAAGTGTTAGGGGGCTGATCACGGCTCTTTCGTGTCTTGTTGACAATCAAGAAAACTTCATTGTTCTTTATACTCTGACGCCACTTCATCTTTTATAATTTAAAGTGGTGATGCAGTAGAGGTAAATGGGGTGCTTCAGTTTTTAGAATTATCGCAACGGGTGAACAGGGAATGGGTTAAACGGAATTACGGTTGGTTTCTCTTGTCTATTCCTGTTCTGGCTTTGGCGATCGCCGATGTTCTGCCCTCGACGATTAGGCCCAGTTCTCAGGCGATCGCCCAGGAACAGCCCGATCCTTTAGGGAGTTCTGCTGATGGGATTTATGTTTATGGTGAATCTCCTCAACCAGAGGTTTTAGGCGTCACCTATTTTGTTTTAGAATCACGAGACAATCAGGTTGTGGGTGGCTTTTATCGATATCATTCTTCCTTTGATTGTTTTTACGGTCAAATGACAAATCACTCGTTACAGGTTACGGTAATTCCTACCTATGATCCGGCCAATTATCCCTATGCCGTTCAACGCTCCGATACGGCGATCGCCAGCCCCAACACACTCCCCATCACTCCTGAATTTGAGGGCTTTTATCACCTTCAGCATCCTGATGAGGTCGCCAATCGAGTCCTGGACACGTGCCGCAACGAGTATGCAGAGTTAGTCTGGCAGTAATCTGTGACTTGGGCGATAAAATCAGTGGGGCGAATATAGTTTCGCCCCAGTTGTAATTAGGTTACGCTGACCTGATCTCTTTGACCTGATCTCTTTAGCTATTCACTAAATAGCGCCGTAAGAAACTTTCCAAAGATTCCATTTGAATGTCAAACACCGATTCTAAACGGTGAATCTCTTCAGAGGTACAGAAAAACTCATTCGCCAATAGAATCCGCAAGGTTCCGAGCGATCGCTGTAATTCAGGATTGATAAAACCAACCGCTGAGCGAACCCCATCCAAAACACTTAAAGGAAGATTAACCACAAAAGGATCTTTCTGAAACACGCGACCAAAGATTTTGGGGATATCATCACGGTTGAGAATTTCCGGGCCACCCACCGCAAAGACTTGATTTCGCGCCGCCTCTCGCTGGGTGGCTTGAATGGCAATTTCAGCTAAATCATCAGGGCTGAGAATTGACGAGCGGTTTTTGAGGTCGCCAATTGCAAAATAGAGTCCCGTATCACGAAATCGCTCCGCCAAGGGTAAGAGATTAGACGCAAACCCCGAAGGACGTAAAATCGTATAGGTCAACTCACTCTTTTGTAAAGCATTTTCCACCTCACGTTTAGCCTTAAACACCGGTGAATCTTGATAGCCGCGCTCAGTTCCCAACACAGAAACATAAACAAACTGTTCAGCCCGATTTTCCTGACCAAAATCCATTAAATCAATGTTGGCGCGGTAATCAATGGCTTGAGCTTGACCCCCATCCGAGCCATGAGCGCTGATAATATAGCGAACATCACGACAGGCCTTGCGGATATCTCGTTCCTGGGCTAAATCACCGATAAAAATTTCGGCACCTCGTTGTTCAAGTTCAGCATAACTCGAAGACAGTCGTACAAAGGCTCGCACGGGGAGATCGCGATCGCGCAATCGCCGTACAATACGTTTTCCGATACTTCCGGTTGCACCAGTAACTAAATACATAAAGCAATTTCCGTTTTAAACTGAACAGGTAACCATTGAAGGGCAATCGTCACCGTGATCGATCACCTGTGGGCATTACCTATGCTTGCTATTGTATTTGCCTTAGGCGCGTCTATCGGGAGTTTCGCCAATGTGGTGATTTATCGCCTCCCCGCCGGACTGTCCCTACTCTATCCCCCTTCCCGCTGTCCCCATTGCGGCCATGGCCTAGGGAAAGGCGAGAACATCCCCGTTCTGGGCTGGTTGCGCCTCAAAGGGCGCTGCGCTCATTGTCACGCCCCCATCTCCCCTCGCTATCCCATTGTCGAAGCGGTGACAGGATTGCTCTTTTTAGGGGTGTTTCTGCGCTATCAGGTGTCCCTAACCACCGTCGGCTATTGGCTGTTTTTAACCGGCTTATTGATTTTGGCTCTCATTGACTGGGATACGATGATCCTGCCGAATCCCCTCACGCGCTTAGGAGTCATCTCAGGCTTGCTCTATCAGAGCCTACAAGGCTGGCAAGGGGACTCAGCCATGGGGGGACTCATTCAAGGGATTTTCGGGGCTGTCCTGGGCATTTGGCTGGTAGATGCGGTGCGTTTTCTGGGGTCTTTGGCCTGGGGTAAAGAGACGATGGGCGCGGGAGATGGCAAATTGTTGGCCGCCGTTGGAGCGTGGCTCGGCCCCGGCTTGATGGTAATTACCGGCTTTTTAGGGGCATTACTCGGCGCTGTCATTGGCACAGGAGCGATCGCCCTGGGACTGTTGAGGCGATCGCAGCCCATGCCCTTTGGTCCCTTTCTTGCTCTGGGGGGAGCCATTGCCGCCATTTGGGGAGAGACGTTGCTCAACCTCTATTTAGAGATCTTTTTCCCCGCTGGACTGCTTTAAGTATTACGGCTTTAACCCTCACTGTCGTCCCGAGGACGAATCGCGCCGTTATAGATCAGATCTAACTCCCAAGTGTCGGGATCAACAACGATCACCGTTTCTGTCGTATAGTTTGACGCCCCAGGCGCTCGTCCGAAAAAGTTAAATTCAAGCTGGCCCGCTTCTGTCACCCGATAGGGAGACTCAGCCGAGGGACCGTGCATGGAGGGTTCAGCCCGGTAGACCTGTAATCCTCCATTGAGTCGTTCTGCAAATTGACGGGCCTGGTTCTTAGCGCGGTTTAAATCCAAGGGTGACAGAGATAACGCCTCTAAAGCCGGATCAGTCATTGGCATCTGAGCTTGAGCCTGAGCTGGCTCAAGGTTGACCGAGGGAGCCGTGAGGAGGGTTAGCAGGATAAGCGGTAAGGCCGGTTTCATGGAAAATTTCCTCAACAAATTTAGGGTTAAATCGCTTACAGATCAGAGTATCCTGGGGAAAGAGCGGACACCCTGCAACAATTCCAGATCCCAATCTGCCACAAGAAATCGCGTTTGAGTCCCGGAATTTGATAGGATGCGATCCATGACAGAGATCCCTGACTTAACCGTGACCGGCTGACGTCTGTCATCTGACCTCAGCCACGAGATTGCTTTTAAAAATCCCAGAACTTCATGTCTCTATTTGATTGGTTTGCCGACCGACGCAAGTTAAATTCCATCGGTCAGAAGCAGCAAGAACGAGAAATCGCCGAGGGGCTTTGGACAAAATGTGAGTCCTGTGGCGTCTTGACCTATAGCAAAGACTTAGCCGCAAACCACATGGTTTGTCCTGAATGCGGCCATCATCGTCGCATTTTTAGCGACGATCGCATCCAACACCTCATCGATCGGGAAACGTGGCAACGCCTCAATAGCCACTTACGTCCGACTGACCCCCTAGGATTTTGCGATCGCAAAGCCTACCGCGATCGCCTCAGCGATTACCAACACAAAACCCAACTCAATGATGCCATCCAGACCGGGTTTGGAGACCTCGATGGCTTACCCGTGGCTCTCGGTGTCATGGACTTTCGCTTCATGGGAGGAAGCATGGGATCGGTGGTCGGGGAAACCCTCACCCGGTTAATCGAAGCCGGAACCGCGGCCGGCCGTCCCGTGATTATCGTCTGCGCCTCCGGGGGAGCGCGGATGCAAGAAGGGATGTTGAGCCTCATGCAGATGGCCAAAATTTCCGGGGCCTTGCAGCGTCATCGTCAAGCCCAATTGCTGTATATCCCCATCTTGACGCATCCGACCACCGGCGGCGTAACGGCCAGTTTTGCCATGTTAGGTGATATTATCCTGGCCGAACCAAAAGCAACCATCGGTTTTGCGGGACGGCGGGTGATTGAGCAAACCTTGCGCCAGAAACTCCCCGACGACTTTCAATCAGCCGAAGATTTGCTCAAACATGGATTTGTAGATGCCATTGTGCCACGGCCCCAACTCAAAGGACTCTTGGCCCAATTGATTCGTTTGCATCATCGGTCCCCCGAGCGGGAGCATCATCGAGTTGCTCGTCCTCTGACGAGTGATGTCATCGCCCTGGACGTTTCCGGGGCAAATGAGTCACCTTAACGCTCTGAAGATGACAAATCCTTAAACCACCTGCTCTAACGTCCCCAGACTCTGGCATGATATGTGTACTGACAAGAAATTTCACAGCTTGTCCCACATTCAAGCTTTGCTGAACATCAATAACGTTTAGAGGAAAACAATGCTAAAAAGATTCTTTTGGCTTGCGATCGCTACGGTCGTCTTAGTTTGGAACCTCGGCAATAACAGCGCTATGGCGTTGGAACTAGATGCCGAAACCCGCACCGTGACCTTGAACGAACAAGGGGAAACCGTCACCTTGTCCCTCGAACAAGCCACCCGAGGAAAGCGCTTATTTGGGGATATTTGCGCCCAGTGCCACCCCGTTGGCTTGACGAAGACCAACCCCAACGTCAACCTAAGTTCCGAGAGTTTAGCCCTAGCCACCCCCCGCCGGGATAATGTTGAGGCCCTGGTGGATTATATGAAAAACCCCACCACCTTTGATGGTGAGTTTGACATTTCTGAACTGCACCCGGCCACCTCGAGTGCAGACATTTTCCCTGAGATGAGAAATTTAACAGACGACGATTTGTTTAACATTGCCGGGCATATTCTGATTCAGCCCAAACTACGTGGAACCCAATGGGGCGGTGGTAAAGTTTACAACTAAGCCCCGATTTGCACCCTTGCAGGTTTGAGAGAACCGGGCGATCGGCTAGTGCGATCGCCGGTTTTTTTCGATTTTGCCCTTTTTTGCCGTTTTTAGATAGAGAACAATCATGGCTTTTTATCCCAGAGCTGCTGCGGGAACTTGGCTCAAACGCACCCTGGCCGCGATGGCGGCGATCGCCCTCGTACTACTCCAGACTCCCCCCGCCCTAGCCGATGGCATTAACGCCGACGTGAAACGTTATCTCACCCCTGATGGCCCCGCCGAAGTCAAACTCGACGCTCAAGGCAACCACGCCCGTTATAGCGGTGAAGCCCTAACCCGAGGACGGGATATCTTCATGGAAAACTGCGCCTACTGTCATGCCAACGGCTTAACACTCCCCCTGCCGCAAGTCTCCCTAACTCTAGCCGATCTCGCCGGCGCCACCCCACCTCGGGACAACATCAACAGTTTCATCACCTATCTACGCGAACCCATGACCTACGACGGCTCCGAACCGAGTTACTGGTGCCGCGAAGTCCCCGAGAGTTGGCTGGCTCGCCCCGAACTCGCAGAACTCGCCGCCTTTACCCTCAGCGCCGCCGAGAAAGTCCCAGGTTGGGGAAGCGTTCCCTCTAACCGTTAACCCCCAACTCAATCGAGATCTCAGTGTGACGAAACCGGCATTACGACCGAGTTCGAGGTGGAGTCGGACGTTCAGCCGCCGCTTCGGGATGTTTGACGTAGGGATCATTGACATAGGAATCGTAGAGGGCCGCCCCATACTCTAAGTCAGAAGAGGTTGAAGGCTCCTCAGGTTCCTCATAGGGAATCTCGACCGTGATTTCGGCCCCATTCACCACCGCTCCGAGAACCCGAACCCGGTCTTCGGCTTCTTCAAGCATTTCGGCATATTCATTGAGCAAACCTCCTTGAGTCACACCAGGACGAGCGACCAGTAATAACCCATCTGTAAAGGGTTCGAGGGCTAAGGTATCATCACAGCGACTTAAGGCGGGGGAATCGACCACCACCAGGTCAAAGCGCGCCCGGGCCTGCATCAACAGTTGTCGTAGCTCACTCGATTCGATAATTGCCGGTACATTGCGTTGAGGGCCGGGACTCGGCACCACATAGAAATTGGGAACATCTGGCACCAGATGAGCATTTTGGTTCAGGCTGTCGTAGTGGCGCAGGGGTTCCGTTAACCGTTGTGGATCGAGGGCAAGTTTCAAGACGTTGGCCTGAGACGGCGATCGCACATCCGCTTCAACCAACAACGTCCGTTTCCCGGAACGAGCCGCTGCGATCGCCAAATTATAAGCCGTCAAAGACTTACCCTCGGCCGCCGCAAAACTGGTTACCAAGACAATACGCGGCGGCGTTCCTTCGAGTCGTTGTAAATTGCTGCGGACTCGTTCGTAATACTCTAAATAGGGAGAATACGGCGATCGCAGCAGTGGGAA
The DNA here is from genome assembly GCA_900149785.2 of Phormidium lacuna HE10JO. GTDB lineage: Bacteria > Cyanobacteriota > Cyanobacteriia > Cyanobacteriales > Geitlerinemataceae > Sodalinema > Sodalinema lacuna_A. Next base: position 110,879 of record FSSI02000010.1, read on the forward strand.
GGGATTCTCCTCAAACGGATCTAAAGACTCGATGTGAGGAATCGTACCCAAGACCGTCAAATCCCGTCCTTCTAAAGCACCTTGAACCTCCTCCATCGTATAGAAACGTCCTTCGAGAGCCGATAGACCAAAAATCAACACGGCCCCAGCCGCCAAGCCAGCGCTACCGCCAATCAGCACCAACATAAAGATATTCGCCGCCTCCTCCCGTTGTTCTTGCACCTGAGGCGCTTGAGCAATACTGAGATTACTCACCGTTTCGGCCCGAGCCGATTCCGCATCAATCAAGCGGGCCTGCAACTGATTAAACCGAGACTTATGAATCGCCACTACTTGACTGAGTCGTTCCCGTTCCAACTCTAAATTGGGGAGATTTTGGTACTCAATCCGTAACTCATTCTCAAGCCGTTGAGACCGGGCCAAGTTCTGCACCAACGTCTCGCGCTGAGTTTGTAACCCTACGAGCTGATTCGCCATATCCTGACGAACTGGGTCGAGGCTGCTTTGGGTTCGCACCCGTCGGCTGTCATAAAACGGAGTCCCAATTCCATCACCACCAATGACTTCCCGAGCGCGGTTTTCGAGCAAGCGTTCGAGTCCAGAGAGCTGACGCTGCAACTCAACCACTTGCGGGTGATCGGGCCGTAGAGTTTGACTTAAAAGTGCTTGCTGACTTTCAATTTGGTGAATTTGCCCCCGCAAATTATTCACAATCGGATCCCGACTCAGAGCCGAAGAGGTATAGGCTTCATCAACAGTTAACCCCAAACGTGCTTCGAGACTCTGCATTTGGGTGGTCACTTCCTCGATTTGCCGTTCGAGTTGTTCTTGTTGATTTTGCGCACTGCGAATGTTGTTCACTAAAACGCCATCACGACCCAAAATCAGTGCTGCTCCCTCAATACGATCAAATTGGAGGAGACGATCTTCAGCCTCTCGTAAATCGGCCTCAACTTCGGGAATGCGCTCGTTGAGAGCTGCAATCAGGACATCAAGTCGTGAGGTGTTGAGCATCAGGCTTTTCTCAACGGCTGACTCCATCAGCAACTGCACCACCTCTTCAGCACGCTCTGGTGTCGAATCCGTATAGGAGAATGTGTATAACTGTGGCCCATTCCCCCCCGGCGTTTTGAGTTGGGCAGATTTGATCTTTCGGGGTGGAACCCCCACCTGTTGTGAGATCTGCTCAGCCACCTGGTCATCAATCAGAAATTCCTTATTCAGAGCTTGTAAGCCTTGCTCTTGAATAGTGGGTCCAGTTTCTGAGACGGTCACCGGTTCCTGATTGAGCGTCATCACACCTGAGGCGTTGTAACTCGGGGGAGGTGGTTCTTCTAAACCCAAGAGTCCAGATACGCCGACCGCAAGGGCAAAGACGGCAAATCCAGCAAATTTATACTTGCCGAAGGCAATGATGTACCGTTTGACGATTGAAGGGGCCACAGTTGATTTACCTAGTTGAGTCCTGTTTCTAGTTTAGAGGCTACAGACCGTTACACGTGAGTCAAGGGTTGGAGACAGGCTTAGTTTTGATTATTGGTATCACCGGCCGGACCAAATAGATTATCGGCACTATTGGAGAGTTGATCAAAGAATAAAAGGAATCCTAAGACATCTCGAAACGGTTGAGTGAAGGTATTGAGAAAGTTCCCGAGTTGGGCAACTAGGTTCCGTCCGACAACGATCACATCTCGATCTTGCAGCAGAGGATTTTCTTCCATATTACCCATAATGGCTTCTCGCACATCGTAATGTCGCGTTACCGGTTCGCCAGCTTCTTCATCAAAGCGAATTAACGCGACTCGACCTAAGCGAGCGGTATTGAGGGGAACTCCGGCCACCGCATCGGCTAAGCGACTTCCGGCGGGTAGATCTTGTCGTCCGGCGGAGTTCCCGGGGCGACTGATTAAACGCACGACAATTCGTTGTTGAGAGAGACTGGTGCGGGTCATCAGTTCAATGTCATAACTCTCTCGATCTTCGGGGCGAATTTCCGGGACAATAATCACGTCGCCGTCTTCGAGACCCAGTTGGGGTAAGGGCCGTCCTTCAAGGAGGGGGGTAAACAGATCCAGTTCTCGTTCGATCGCCGTCCCGTCAGGAAGGCGACGACGGACGAGGATACGTCGGAGATCAGCGGTGGTTTTGGTTCCTTGGGCGGCGACGAGGGCACCGTCAACCTCGGGGGCGGGACGGGAGGAAAAGTCGTAGAAGCCGGGACGCACAACTTCGCCGGTGATGGTAATGGCGATGGGTTGGGCGGCGGTGGAGACGAGAGCGGTTCGTTGCAGGATGTCGCGATCGTAGTTCGAGTCAAATTCTCGCGGTCGAGTGGGAACCCGAATCACATCTCCATCCCGTAACCGCACGTCAGGAATGGCTTGGCCGAGAATGAGGGGAGTATGCAGGTCAAAGGTTTGGACGATTTGTTCTCCGTTGGGAAATTGTCGCTCTACGGTAACTTGTCGCAAGTCCGCATCCAGGGTCACGCCACCGGCCGTCAGGAGGGCTTGAACCAGAGGCGAGTTCGGGGTAATGGGAAAGAATCCCGGACGTGCTACTTCACCGGTGACGGTGATCTGAGATTGTCGTGGCTGGGCCAGAACAACTTGAACTTCCGGATTGACCACGAATTGGTTGAGGGAATCTTGGAGAAAGTTAGCGGCTTCGTCAACGGTGAGGCCTTGTAGGTTAATTGTTCCGAGGAGGGGAACGAAGATGGTTCCTTGGAAGGAGAGTTGAGCGGTGGTACTGAGGTCTTGAAAGGGGGGTTGGACGACGATGGAAATTCCGTCGCCGATGTCGAGGCGGTATTCGTCCCAGTTCACGCTATCAATGGGGATGTCCTCGGGTTGGGGTCGCCGGGGATCTTGAAGAATGGCTGGGGGGAGTTGTTCGGAGGCGGGGAATTGGTCGAGGCGATCGCGTAACCAAGTCTCTAAATAGTCCATGGTTTGGCGATGTTGCACTTCTCCCTGGGTCTCCAATTGTTGCCATTGCGGTGAGAACTGCGGTTGAGGAAAGGTCGGATCTAGGAGACGTGGATTGGCTTCGGGTTCGGGAGTGGTCTGGTTTTCGGGGGAGTCCTCGAGGGCGGGAAGCGTCTGGTTTTGGGCGATCGCCTTGGCCATGGGCAGCACTTGAATGGCGAGGAGAACTGCACCTGAGACCACGGCGGTACGACAACGCCAGGAGGGTCGGGAGAGGAAGTGAAACTGGGTCATGGCAAATCTCGGGCTTCGAGAGGGCATGGCGGGGCAGCAGATGCGGATACCCTGAAATAGTCCTTGACAGCGTTATTGAGGGCTGGCCTCGGAGGTGAAGCCCTGTTCGATGAGAGCTTCATGAACCTGTCGGGCAAAGGTTTTGACAAAGGGACTGGCGGCTTCGACGGAACTGAGATGTTCGATGGGAACAATCAGAGATACGGCAACCCAGGGAACGCGACGACCTTGTAAGCGAGCCATGCGATCGCGCCAAAACCAACGGACTAGGCTCGGATTACCGCCGGTTTCCCAAGCATACCACTGGGCAATAGCAAAGCTACGCTGTTCGGTTCGGCCTCGGAAGTAGCGGACTTGAACGGTTGTGTCTTGTCCTGGGGGATGGCTCGGGCTAAATTCAATCTGTTGATGTTGGTCTTCGGTCCAGGTTTGGCCCTGGGCGCGTCCGAGTCCCCGCACGTCGAGCCATTCCATCTGGGGTTGGGCGGCGGTCCCGGTTTGGACGCGCTGGGGACTCATGAGGATGGTGGCGCGATCGCACCGGGTACGCGTCCCACAATCGCTCGGGGCTTCTGTTGAGAGATCTGTATCCCAGGTGAGGGTCTGCATGACCCATTCGTTAGGACCGAGCCGTACGTTCTGACGATCCACGCTGATCCAATTATCGAGGCTTAATCCCTCTTCGCTCAGTTGTTGTAGCGAGGAAATGGGAGCCTCGGGAATGGCGTCAATGGGAGGCTTCCCTTGCAGATATTTGGGAATTGCACCGAGGAGGAGCAAGATCACGAATAGGGCGATCGCCACTTTGGCAAACCAGGATGAGCCGGATCTGGCTCCTGAGGGGTTAGCCGTTGAGAGAGATTTATCGACAGTCATAGCAATTGAGGGTCCTAGGCAGTCCGCAAGGGCGATCGCCCCCCTCTGTTATAGCAGGGTTCCCGCCGTCTGCTTTGGATACCCTGGCCGGGTAAAATCGCGATTTTCCTGCACAGATGTGTCCTGCACAGGCGTTTCATGCAAAATTTCATGCAAAAAGGCTAGAGGTACTGTTGCCTCTAGCCTTGCATTTCTTTGATGGGCAGAGAGAGACTCGAACTCTCACGGCCGAAGCCGCCACATTTTGAGTGTGGTGCGTCTACCAATTTCGCCATCCGCCCGTTGCGTTGGTTTTGCCACTATAGCACCTTTTGCTCTGGTTTAACAAGTCATAATAATTTTGGCTGCTGGCCCAGCGATCAATCTCCCGCGCTCGTAGAACCGGAACTGGATGGCTTAATTGTTCCGTTTGCAGTTGTTTGAGGGCATCGCCGAGAGCATCGTCGCTGATGTCATCATAGGAGCGGGCTTGCTCTAGGAAAGCATCTAAGTTCAACTGTGGGGATAGAGTCGGGGAGCCACCGGCCAGTTTCATCAACACGGACATAACCGTGCGAGGGTTTTGGGTGGCTAACAAGGCGGCGCGATCGCAGCTAAACTCGGCACAGCGCAGCCATTCCAACATTTGCGCTTGTAAACTCTGGGCCACGAGGGTTCCCCAATTAGGAACTTGCCCTACGGCTAGGGTAATGAGGTTGGCTAAGGTCAAATAGACCCCATGTTCGCATTTGAGATGTCCTAACTCATGGGCAATAACAGCCTGAGTTTCCTCGGGGGTTAACAGTTCAATCAACGAGGTATGCAGCACCACAAAGGCTTGTCGTCCCCGCATGGCAAAGGTGTAGGCGTTGGGGACTGGATGTTGGCGGACATACAACTGCGGTGCTTCGACATCCAACACCTCAGCGGCCTCAACCAGCAACTGATGCAGTTCCGGGAGTTGCTGTTCGCTGACACGCACCCCTGAGGCGATATTTTCCAGATAAAAATACTGTTCTCCCAAAGCCCCCAACAAATTCCGCACCAGTAAATCGACGCCAGGAATCTGTTTTAAGGCGGTGGTGGCCTGTAAGTCCAGGGGATGACGGAACTGTTCCGACTTTAGCCCCAGCAAAAGGGTTTTGGGAAAAGACATGACGATGACCAGAAGAAAAACGAATCTTTTCTAAGTGTACCTAGTTTGGAGGAGGCAAGAGGCAAGAGGCAAGAGGCATAACCCACCCCAAACCCCTCCCAAGAGGGGATGGCAAGAGGCAAACAGTCCATTAAAGGCAAACAGTGAGCCATCGTGGGATGGACTCACTGTTTGGGCAGGTTGTTTGGTATCAGTAGTCAGATAAAAAAAGACAATGAGAACAACAGCAACCCTTGTCAAGTAAGTATTTGACACCTATAAACTGTCCATTCTCAACTGTCTATTTTTAAGATCTCTCGGATGAAGGTTAGGGGGTGCTATCGTTAGTTACAGTAACGCGTTCGACTCGGGCGCCAAGTTGTTGGAGTTTGCCGGCTAGATTTTCGTAGCCGCGATCGAGATGTCGTAACTCCTGGACAATCGTTTTGCCTTCAGCCGCTAATCCAGCTAACACCAGGGCCGCCGAAGCTCGTAAATCCGTCGCGACCACAGGAGCGCCCGAGAGTATGGGAACCCCACGAACCACAGCAATATTGCCCTTGACTCGAATATCCGCACCCATCCGCTGCAACTCCGCCACATGACGTAGGCGATTTTCAAAGACCGTTTCCGTAATCACACTACTACCATTACTGAGAGTCAGCAGCGCCATAAATTGGGCCTGCATATCCGTGGGAAAGCCGGGAAAGGGTTGAGTTTCGATATCGACAGCTTCGATCGCCCCAGGGATGACTCGCAGGCGGTCAGGAGCATCCATAACCACCTGAGTCCCGGCGCTACGTAACTTGGCAATCGCAGCGGTTAGATGGTCAGGAATGACCGGTGAGAGGCTAATCTCGGACTGGGTAATAGCGCCAGCGACTAGAAACGTGCCGGCTTCAATGCGATCGGGGACAATGCTGTAGTCGGCAGTATGGAGCTTGGGGACTCCCTGAATCCGAATCGTTTTCGTACCAGCGCCTTGGATATTCGCCCCCATTGCGCAACAGAAGTTCGCTAAATCAATAACTTCAGGTTCCTGAGCCGCATTATCGAGGATAGTTTCCCCGTCCGCGAGGGTTGCGGCCATCATCAACGTTTCCGTCGCACCGACACTGGGATAGTCGAGATAAATTTTGGCTCCTTGCAAGCGACGTCGGCCACCGGTGATGCAGGCCCGGACAACGCCATGTTGAATTTGAACATCAGCCCCGAGAGCCTGTAAGCCACGAACATGGAGATCAACGGGACGAGCGCCGATGGCGCAGCCACCCGGAAGGGGAACATTCGCCACCCCAAGACGGGCGAGCAGGGGGCCAATCACGAAGAAACTGGCCCTGAGTTGACTCACGAGTTCGTAGGGAGCTTGGGATTGACCGATATGGGTTGCATCGATTTCCATCAGATCCCCATCACGGCGCAGCTTAACCCCTAAGGCGCTAACAATTTGCGCCATTCGAGCAATGTCAACCAGTCCAGGGACATTGCGTAGACGACAGGTTTCGGGGCAGAGCAAAGCGCCTGCAATTAGGGCCAGGGCAGCGTTTTTCGCGCCGCTGATGGTGACGTCTCCAGCGAGAGACTGCCGTCCCCAAATATGCAGAACGGACTCGGTCACTTCCGTAGCGGGGGTCAGTTCTAGCGTGTTGGTTGGCATAGGGGGATGTGCAGTATCAGGGTGATTGGTGTTGGGATAGGGGGAACGGAGTTCCTTAGAGTCAAAAGAACGATTAATGGGTCTGTCCTCCAGAACGACAGTCTCAGCTCAATAGAGATGAAAGGTTGGTTTTGATTTTATCCAAAACCTAGAACATAAGGTCTCAACAGCTTGAATCCGGTCAAGAACCTTTATAATTGCGCTCCAGGCCAGGAACGATGCACCCTTAGGCGCGATCGCCAAGGGATCAACGCCTAAATTTAGGCATTAGCGTTACACGATATCATTGGGTTTGTCAATCCTATGACCGCCGCTTGACATTGATATGACGCGAAGATGTGACACGAAGATGTGACGCGAAACAAACTCGCAACCTCAGAGGAAATGACCGGGCATCACCCAAGGAGACAGGGATACAGCCGGTTTTAACCCACTAAGGCTTGGGGATCAAACTGCTTTCGTAAGATCCCTTCAGCGGCTTGAGATTCAAGGGGACGGGAGAACCAATACCCTTGTCCGTAATGACACCCGAGATCCTGTAGGTATTGCAGTTGTTGTCGATTTTCAATGCCCTCAGCGATGGTTTTAATCTGTAAGTGTTGAGCCAAATTGACGATCGCCTGCACAATGGGAGGCTGGCTATCGCCATTAAACAACCGTTCGATAAAGGAGCGATCTAATTTCAGAATTTGAATCGGGAACCGATGCAGATAGTTGAGAGAACAATAGCCCGTGCCAAAATCGTCGAGACAAAGGACGACTTGACGCTGTTGGATTTGTTCGAGTAGGCCGATCGCCGTATCAACATCTTCCATCAAGGCGGTTTCAGTGATTTCGAGTTTTAGGGTTTGTCCATCGAGATGGGTTTCGGCTAAAAGGGCATCGAGTTGCTCAATAAAGGCCTCGGAGAGTTGTTTTCCTGAGAGATTGATGCTCATCGAGAGGCGATCGCAGCCGAGAACCGTTTGTTGCCAATGTCGCAGTTGATAGCCAGCGGTGCGTAACACCCAGGCTCCCAGGGCTTGAATTGAGCCACTTTCCTCAGAAATGGGGATAAACTCAGAAGGAGAGATATTACCATACTGAGGATGTCGCCAGCGGACGAGGGCTTCAAATCCAGTCACGGTTAAGCTCTCCAAACAAACAATGGGTTGATACACCACATTGAGTTCATTGCCATTAATTGCCCCCCGTAGATCCGTTTCGAGTTGTAGTCGTCGTACTGTTTCACTGCGCATGGTGCGATCAAACAGGATATAGCCTTGGCTGGGTTTCTGCTTTTTCGCCCGATAGAGAGCGATATCGGCATCCTGTAATAAATCTTGAGGTTGACGATGACTCGGATCTCCGGGGGCGATCCCGATACTGACTTGGGTAAAGATACGATGATTGGCCACCTGAAGCGGATCTTGCAGAGACTGTTGCAACCGTTGAGCCAGTTCAATCGCCTCATCGAGATCGCGGATATTTTCCATTAAGATCGTAAATTCATCGCCACCGAGTCGGGCTAAAGCATCACCCGGACGTAAACAGAGTTCAAGTCGTTGAGCAATTTCCAACAGTAGGCGATCGCCCACCATATGACCGAGACTATCATTAACCCCTTTAAAATTATCTAAGTCCAGAAATAACAGCGCGAAACGATACTCCTGATGACGGCGCGATCGCCGCAAACTGCGTTCTAGTTGGGAGAGAAACCAGCCTCGGTTCCATAATCCCGTCAATTCATCATGAGAGGCGTTGTAGCGCAGTCGTTGTTCAGTGCGTTTGCGTTCTGTGATATCCACCACAGACCCCTCATAGTAAAGCAGCACCCCATGAGCATTGCGCACCGCACGGACATCCTCGGAAATCCAGACCACTGAACCATCGCGGCGATAGACTTCCGCCTCAAAACCTGAAACAACTTTTTGTGTTTGTAACAGTCGTAGCAGTTTCGCGCGACGACTCGAATCAACATAGAGTTGGCGATCAATGTTATCGAGCGTACCAATTAAATGCTCCGGGGAATCATAGCCCAAAATCGTTGCCAAGGCCGGATTCGCACTGAGGTAATAGCCCTCTGGAGAGATTTGAAAAATCCCCTCAATGGCGTTTTCAAAAATGCTGCGATACTTGGCTTCAGCCGTGGCCAGGGCTTGGATGGTCTGTTGGCGATCGGTAATATCATTGCCAATGCCAATTATAAATTCACAGCAACCCTGGGGCCATTGACGGACTGAGCGACCATGCCAAGCCACCCACAAGATTCGTCCATCCCGTGTCATGAGAGAACTTTCGCTATGAGTCATATCTTGCCGATAAATCAGACTCTCAAACAGCTCTCGCACCCGTGGCCGCTCCGGAGGGGGAATAAACATCGACAGATAATCTCGTCCGAGGACTTCGTGGCGGGAATACCCTAGGGCCGTCAGCATCGCTTCATTCATGCGCAGCACCTCCCCGGACGGAGAAATCGCCACAACAAACGCCGGATTCGCTTCAATCAGTGTGTGATTAAACAGGCGTTCGCGACTAAGGGCAAATTCGACAGCGGTGCGATCGCCGCGTGGGTAACGAAGCCGTCGATACAGGCGGCGTAGAAACAGTAAAACATTCGTCAGCACAATTGTCGTCAGTACACCCATGAATGCCGTCAGCGTCAGAGTTAGCCAAGATTCTAAGTCAAGTTGACCAAACTCACGTTGACTCCATTGAGATGCGGCCAATCCCTGTGAGTCAGATAGATAGCCTTGCCAAAGTTCTTGTCCTCGCCAAATTCCTAAAACAATGGGAATCATAATGACAGCCACTTTCGCCGTGGTCAGCCCAAAACGATCTCGGTTAGCATCCTCGGCTGTCATACGGCGCCCATCCAATCCAGTACCCATCCTATCTGTGTTCAATTCCCGAGCGACAGTCTCACTCCTAGGTTAGAACGGGACAGACAGGTTTGAATGTTGTTTGAGACACAAAAGTCTGCAACCGAATCAGGGTAGTCTCAAAGGTCTGGCTTAACGTATCGGGAACAGCCATCAATCGTCCCAGGAGTAGGTTTGAGATCGGTCCGACCTCATGGTCACCCTTGCCAACCAGTTAGGAGTGGGATTTTCCGTAGTGTATCACCCTGACTGAAAAAGCGATTGGGGGGAATGTCCCTCCATTAATCTCGGGATGGGGGGATGGGAACCTGTTGACGGGAACTTTTCGATCGCACTCAACGACTTGTTATCATGTCCAAGGTTTTGGGGCTGTGGCTCAGATGGATAGAGCAAGCGCCTCCTAAGCGCTAGGTCGCGGGTTCGAATCCCGCCAGTCCCGTTGATGAACTGAATCAGCCAGGAGCGTCAGCCGCCGAACCCCGTCGTGGCTGGCCGGGGATTGCTATACACTAGAGGTCTCTCCCCTGTACGGTGATCTGGTTATGGTTCGCACCTTTGATCTGATTGTTTTCGGTGATGAAGTTCCTGGCGTGTTGGCGTTAGTGACCGCCGCTCGTGAGTTCCGTCAGCGGACCGGGAACTGGCCGCGATCGCTCCTGATGTTGAAAGGACCGGCCACGGGACTCATTGGCGGACATTTAGTGCGCGGGGGTCTCTCCTATCTCGATCGCAGTGGGATTCCTGCCGATGTCCGTCGCCGTCATGGATTAGGTACATTTGGTGATCCAGCGGCCATTTATCAAGAATTTCTCAACCGCGCCCAAGTCCAGTTTATTGCCCTCGATCCGTTGCGGGCCAATGCCGCCCTACGAGCCATGCTAGGGGAGGTAGGCGCCCTCATGACCGGACAGGCTGAGATCGCCGAGGTGTTGAAAACGCGATCGCGCCTCAGTGGTTTGCGCTTGACACGGGGCGAAACCTTTTTAGCCGGACAGTTCATTGACGCTACGGTGAATGCTGAACTGGCCCAAGCGGCCGGAGTTAAGAAATTACAAGGGTTTGCCACCTTCGGACTTCCTGAGGCTGAACTTCCAGTCACCCTGTGCTTTGAAACCGAGGGGGTGAGTGTCGCCAAAGTCCGGGAGGTGGAAGATTACTATTTACGTCATCTGCTCGATCCCCAGAGTTCGATGGGACGACAATTATTAAAACTGGCCTCTGGGGGAGATCCCGGGATTGCGACGTTTTTAGAGAACTCCCTGACAGACGCTCAAGGACGACCGTTGAAACTCTATAGCGATCGCGATTTTATCGATGTGCGATCGCGCGCCCTCAGTATCGGCTACCATGCTCGCCGCAACAAAGCCTTTTCGCTCAAAAACAGTGGCTTCCTCCTCGACAATGGCAATGTGGCGATTCTGCCGGGGAACCGCCTCTCTTGGAACTCCCTCTTGTGGTTTGTTACCGGTTCCGAAGCCGAGGCCCTGGCCCGCAACAACGCCCGTCCAACGGAGGCGATGTTAGGAGAATTTGAGCAAGTGCGACGTTGGTTTATGGAGAGTTTTGGCGCCTCAGACGTGCGTCCTGCCGAAGAACTCTATATTCGTCATGCCGGGAATATCAGCGGGGCCGTCAGTCCCCTCAGTGGCGCGAAAATGCTCAACGGTGGAGTGGATGACGCTCAGGCCTTGGGAACCTTTGGCTATCACTTCGATGTACGCGGCGGCATTGAGGGCTTAGGCCAGAAAGCCCGGGCCAAGGGCTATGAGAGTGTTAGTATTCATGCTAAACCGGTGTTTAACATCGGGATTGATCATGCTCAAGTCAAATCAGTTCCCAATTTGGCGGTGGTCAGTCCCGCCTCTGATTTTCCCGGTTATGCGTCCTCCGCTGGTCGGATTGTTGAATATAATGCCGGAGTGGCGCAGGGGTTGGGAATTGCGGCGGCGGTGGCGTTACATCAGGGGCGACAACTCTCGGAAATTGCCAACTCTGAGGTGCGTCAGGTATTAGCCCAACGGGGTCAACTCTCGAAAGTCTATGGGATTCGTCAAACCGAGGCCGCCCAGTATCTTAAGGAGTTTGAAACGGCATTAGCCCCGGCGGAGGTGGAACCGTCTCCTCCAGGGGAGTTACAGGATATTGCCGGCCATTGGGCAGAGGTATTTATTGAGGATTTGTTTGAACGGGAGATTATTTCCGGGGTGGGAAATCGCCGCTTTTTGCCCGATGCGCCTCTGACGCGGGCCAGTTTTGCGGCTATTTTAGCCAAGGCCTTTGAGGTTCCCTCAGTGCGTGAGCCGCAGGTGTTTTTAGATGTGTCGGCGGGGTTTTGGGGCTACTCAGCTATTCGTAAGGCGAACCAGATGGGATTTATGGCGGGGKTTCCCAATGGCAGTTTTCGCCCTGATGACCCGGTGACACGGACTCAGGCCTGGGTGGCAATTGTGAATGGCTTGGGGTTAGCCCCCCAGGCTGAAATGGAGGTGTTGTCGTTTTATAGCGATCGCAAGCAGATTCCGAATTATGCTCAAACGGCGATCGCTCAAGCTACGGTGGCCCAATTGGTGGCCAATTACCCCAATCGTCGCCGTTTACAGCCTCAAGCCTCCATGACACGGGCGGAAGTCGCCGTGACGGTGTATCAGGCGTTGGTGCAGTTGGGTAAGGTTCCACCGATCGAGTCCCCCTATGTGATTACGGCGGATACCCTGGCGGCGCCGCCGTTTACGGATTTAGATGATCATTGGACGGCCCCGTTTGTGTCGGTCTTGACAGCTAAGGGATTGGTGAATGGCTATCCTGATGGTAGCTTTCGCCCCGATGCGCCTCTATCCCGGGCGGCGTTTGCAACCTTGTTGGCGACGGCGTTTAATCCGCCGCCCGTGCGCGAGGCGATCGCCTTTCGGGATGTTTCACCGGGGTTTTGGGCGGCTGAGGCTATTCAACAGGTGGCTCGTGGCGGCTTTATGTCGGGGGTGGGGGGCGATCGCTTTGCGCCTCAGTTGAATGTGCAGCGAGTCTCGATTTGGTTGGCGTTGGTGAATGGCCAAAATTTGGGGGACGCGGATGTGACGAAGTTGGAGCAATTTCGTGATGATCACGAGATTGCCACGGCGGCGAAACCAGCGGTGGCTATGGCTCTCCAGCGCGGTTTGCTGGTGAATTATCCCGACGGCGATCGCCTCAACCCCAATCGAGATGCGACTCGCGGTGAAGTGGCGGTGATTCTCTATCAGGCGCTACTCGATGCGGGATTATGGGACCTCGAGGCCATTCACTCGCCCTACCTCATTTGACTTCCTTGGCAAGCTCAGCTAGCAATTGTTAACGAAGGTTGACCTCAGCCGGGGGGTCTTAAAATTAACGCTTTAATAGGAGTAGTGATTCTCCCGAAGCTATGGATACCCAGTCAAATCAACCCAACACACCGCGAGAAGCGGTAGAAAACAAAAGTATGGATGAGATGCTTTTGACCCTAGAACATTTGTTTGAGCGGGAAGAGGCCACGGCGAAAATTGTCTTGGCGGCGCTCTATGATATGGGAGTCGAAAACATCTACTATCGCCAACTTCGCAGCCGCATACTTCGGGGTGCATTTCGACCGGTTACAAACGTTTCTAAGCCTATTTTTTTATTTTTTGGACTGCGTTGGTTTAAGGCAAATTGTCCGTTTTTAATTGCTGATTGGCTCCGTTCATTGGTGGAGTTTGAAAAGGAAAAGCAGTCTCAAAAGACTGAAGTTGCCACTGTTTCACCGAGTTCATTGCAACCCGATGAACAACGTCAGAAAAACTTGGTCGTTGTTGAACGGGGAAATCAGGAGGTTGAGCGCTTATCAGGGCAGGTACAATTACTGACTAGCACCCTCTTAATTACGGTTGCGGTGATGGGCGGAATGTTGGCTTGGCTTGGCTATGAGTTACATCTAACTCGGGCGAATTTGCCTCAGGAACCTGCGGTTACTCAAACTCGTGGTCAAAGAATTGGCGAGTAATATTAAATTGGGTGTTGGTTGGTTCCCCAGGGATGTGCCTTTGTGCAGAAGTGGAACAATTTTTGTTGCCTTCGCTCCGTGTTTATCAAGAACATACCAATTTTCAGACGTCGTGATATCAATGCCTATAAGGGCGAACGGTATTCAGCGAGCGATAGTCGAGGTGCTGTTCGCCCTCCCCAGTATTAACGTATAGCAAGTATTTTGTAAAATAGTATCACCATCAACTTGGTTGGTTGACTTTAGTCTAATAAATCTAACAGAAACATTGTCGCTTCGTCCTTAGTATTAAACAATGTATCTGACAGTAGATATGGCTGAAAAAATTCACCACGTTGGGGGTTTAAAGCCACCCAGCAGATATCTCTACCGAACATACTTCCTGTACCAAAAACATTTTCGTATTCGGATTGGGCAATTTCCCCTAAAACTATCCAATCAGGGTTTTCTGGCTTTCTATACAAGACCACTTCACGATATTTCCCATTACTGACATATAAAATTTCCATAACAAATTATTTATCTTTCTAAAAGCATTTTGGCTTCAATAATTTATAATCTTGTGTTTTAGTTGTAATGCGATTGTTCAT